>NZ_CP152023.1:0-12500 GCF_038627835.1 Bacillus sp. FSL M7-0307
ATGGAAAATATTTTGGATCTGTGGAATAAAGCACTTCAAAAAATAGAGACAAAATTGAGCAAACCTAGTTTTGAAACATGGATGAAGTCCACTAAAGCCCATTCTCTTCAAGGAGATACGCTGACTATTACTGCACCTAATGAATTTGCAAGAGACTGGCTCGAGTCAAGATACCTTCACTTAATTGCAGATACCATCTATGAACTGACAGGCGAAGAGCTCAGCATCAAATTTATCATTCCTCAAAATCAGGACGAAGAGGAAGCCATGCCAAAATCTCCAATCAAAAAAATGTCGAAAGAAGAACCCGTTGAAATTCCACAAAATATGCTGAATCCAAAATATACATTTGATACTTTTGTTATTGGTTCAGGCAACCGTTTTGCTCATGCCGCTTCACTTGCAGTCGCAGAAGCACCAGCCAAAGCATATAACCCGCTTTTTATTTATGGGGGCGTTGGTTTAGGAAAGACTCACTTAATGCATGCGATCGGTCATTACGTCATCGATCATAATCCATCAGCCAAAGTGGTCTATCTATCATCTGAAAAATTTACAAATGAATTTATCAACTCAATCAGAGACAACAAAGCAGTCGATTTCCGTAATCGCTATCGGAATGTAGATGTGCTTTTGATAGATGATATTCAATTTTTAGCAGGAAAAGAACAAACACAAGAAGAGTTTTTCCATACATTCAACACACTTCACGAAGAAAGTAAGCAAATCGTCATTTCTAGTGACCGGCCGCCAAAGGAAATTCCGACACTTGAAGACAGATTACGCTCTCGATTCGAATGGGGCTTAATTACAGACATTACCCCGCCAGATCTAGAAACGCGTATCGCGATCTTACGTAAAAAAGCAAAAGCAGAAGGTTTAGACATTCCGAATGAAGTCATGCTTTATATTGCCAATCAAATCGACAGCAACATCCGGGAACTGGAAGGTGCTTTGATTCGTGTCGTTGCTTACTCTTCTTTAATTAATAAAGACATCAATGCTGATCTAGCAGCTGAAGCCCTAAAGGACATCATTCCTTCATCAAAACCTAAGGTGATTACAATTAAAGATATTCAAAGAATTGTAGGGCAGCAATTTAATATTCGATTAGAAGATTTCAAAGCGAAGAAACGTACGAAATCAGTTGCTTATCCAAGACAAATTGCGATGTATCTCTCTAGAGAAATGACAGATTCCTCTCTACCTAAAATCGGAGAAGAATTTGGTGGACGAGATCATACGACCGTCATTCATGCTCATGAGAAAATTTCAAAATTAATCGTTGAAGATGAACAGCTTCAGCAGCATGTCAAAGAGATCAAAGAACAACTAAAATAATCAAGCTGATAAGATAAGTACGGGAAAATGTGAATAACTAGAGCATAGTCATACACAGTCTGTCCACATGTGGATAGGCTGTCTTTCCTTTCTTTCTACTGACTTATCCACATATTCACAAGCCCTACTAGTACTTCTACGATTTTTATTAAATAAATATATATACATGTCATTAAGAAAAATTAGGAGGACCACTATGAAATTCACGATTCAAAAAGATCGTCTTGTTGAAAGTGTCCAAGATGTATTAAAGGCCGTATCCTCTAGAACAACGATTCCTATTTTGACAGGGATTAAAATTGTTGCATCTGATGAAGGGGTTTCTCTCACAGGGAGCGATTCTGATATCTCAATCGAATCTTTTATTCCTCAAAGAGATGGAGATTTAGAAGTCATTACAATTGATCGACCAGGAAGTATTGTGCTGCAAGCCCGCTTCTTTAGCGAAATCGTTAAGAAACTGCCTATGTCTACTGTCGAAATTGAGGTAGAACAAAATCATCTAACCATCATCCGCTCTGGTTCAGCAGAATTTAATTTAAACGGCTTAGATGCTGAAGAATATCCGCATCTGCCACAAATTGAAGAGCATCATGCTTTTCAAATTCCAACAGATTTGCTTAAAAACCTTATCCGTCAAACGGTTTTCGCAGTGTCCACCTCAGAAACACGTCCTATCTTGACAGGTGTAAACTGGAAGGTTGAAAAAGGTGAATTAATATGCACAGCAACGGATAGCCATCGCCTGGCTTTAAGAAAAGCGAAGTTGGATATTAACGAGGAAAGCTCGTACAATGTGGTCATTCCTGGAAAGAGTTTAACAGAGCTAAGTAAAATTCTTGATGATGGACAAGATCTTGTGAGCATCGTCATTACGGAGACACAGGTTCTCTTTAAAGCACAGAACGTGCTGTTCTTCTCAAGATTGCTGGATGGTAATTACCCAGATACAGCTCGCCTGATTCCGCAAGAAAGTAAAACGGATGTAGTGGTGAATACGAAAGAATTCCTTCAAGCGATTGATCGCGCGTCACTTTTAGCAAGAGAAGGGCGTAACAACGTTGTGAAGCTTTCTGCTGATCCTGCGCAAAGCCTTGAAATCTCTTCTAATTCGCCTGAAATCGGTAAAGTAGTTGAAACGGTGCAAGCAGATGACATTAAAGGGGAGGATCTCAAAATCTCTTTCAGTCCGAAATATATGCTTGATGCTTTAAAAGTATTAGAGGGAACAGAGATTCATGTCAGTTTCACTGGCGCAATGAGACCATTCCTATTGCGCACGCCAAATGATGATTCCATTTTGCAATTGATTCTTCCAGTTAGAACGTATTAATTTGGTCTAAAATGGCTGCTGTGTGAGCGCACAGCAGCTTTTTTCCTCATTTCCTCTGCTTTCTTTCATCCCAGTTCGCTTTCCCCCTTTCCTTCTGGTCTTGTTTTTTAGTACAATTAGATATTAGTGATATTGAAAGAGGTCGATACAATGCCTAATCTGATAACGATTGAAACAGAAATGATTACATTAGGGCAGTTTTTGAAATTAGCCGAAGTCATTCAATCTGGTGGAATGGCGAAGTGGTTTTTAAGTGAACATGAGGTGTTCATTAATCAAGAGCCAGATAATAGACGGGGACGCAAATTATACCCAGGAGATGTTGTCGAGATAGAAGGTCACGGCACATTTCAAGTTGTGAATTAGAAACGGGTGACAATACATGTACATTCAAAGTCTGGCGTTAACTTCATACCGAAACTATGAACACACCGAGCTTCAATTCGACAATAAGGTGAATGTAATGATCGGTGAGAACGCCCAAGGTAAAACGAACCTGATGGAAGCGATCTATGTATTGTCGATGGCAAAGTCTCATCGTACGTCAAATGATAAAGAACTTATCCGATGGGACGAAGACTATGCTAAAATAGAAGGTAGAGTCATCAAAAAAAATGGTCCACTCCCCATGCAGCTCGTGATCTCAAAAAAAGGAAAAAAGGGCAAGGTCAATCACATTGAACAACAGAAACTCAGTCATTATGTTGGTGCCTTGAACACCATCATGTTTGCACCAGAGGATCTCAGTCTTGTGAAAGGTAGCCCGCAAATCCGCAGAAGATTCCTCGACATGGAGATTGGACAAGTTTCTGCTGTCTACTTGCATGATTTATCGCTCTATCAAAAAATCCTCACTCAGCGAAATCATTACTTGAAACAATTGCAAACAAGAAAGCAAACGGATCAAGCGATGCTGGAGATTTTAACAGAGCAGTTGATTGATGCGGCAGCGAAGGTTGTCAAAAGAAGACTTACTTTTACGAAACAGCTCGAAAAATGGGCGCAGCCTCTGCATTTTGGGATTTCAAGAGAGCTGGAAACGCTCACGCTCCAATACCAGACGGCAATAGAGGTATCAGAAGCGTCAGACTTGTCGAAAATAAAGAATAGCTATGAAGAATCGTTTCAGAAACTAAGAGACAGAGAAATAGACCGAGGGGTGACGCTATGGGGGCCTCACAGAGATGATCTTCTTTTCTTTGTGAATGGTCGGGATGTTCAGACATATGGCTCTCAAGGGCAGCAAAGAACAACAGCTCTTTCACTAAAGCTGGCAGAAATTGATCTGATTCATGAAGAAATCGGTGAATACCCAATTCTTCTACTCGATGATGTTTTATCTGAACTTGATGATTACAGACAGTCTCATTTGCTCCATACCATTCAGGGACGTGTACAGACCTTTGTCACCACTACGAGTGTTGAAGGCATCGATCACGCCACCCTGAAAGAAGCGGAAATTTTCAGAGTAGCCAGTGGAAAAGTAATTGACTGATAAATGAGGTGTGAGTCTTGTATATTCATTTAGGTGATGATTGTGTTGTTTCTACACGAGAGATTGTCGCAATTGTTGATTACAAAATGAGGTCATCTTCTGTTGTAGAGGAATTTCTTCAAAAACAAGAAGAACAAATCATTTCGTTGTCACATGGGACACCCAAATCCATCGTCGTCACAACTGAATCCGTGTATTACTCTCCTCTTTCCTCAAGCACGCTCAAAAAACGTGCTTCATTTGTGATTGAAATTGAAGTCTAAAAGCTCAATTCATATAAATATATCGTTTAAGAAAAGTGTAGGTGAATGTACGTGGCAATGGAACAGCAACATAATAGTTATGATGAAAATCAGATACAGGTGCTCGAAGGACTAGAAGCGGTTAGAAAACGTCCAGGAATGTACATTGGGTCAACCAGTGCAAAAGGGCTTCACCATCTTGTATGGGAAATTGTCGACAACAGTATTGATGAGGCTTTAGCTGGTTATTGTACAGACATTACAGTGCAAATTGAAAAAGATAATAGCATTACAGTGAAAGATAACGGCCGCGGAATTCCTGTTGGGATTCACGAAAAAATGGGACGTCCTGCTGTAGAAGTGATTATGACGGTTCTTCACGCTGGTGGTAAATTTGACGGCAGCGGTTATAAAGTATCTGGCGGTCTGCATGGTGTAGGGGCATCTGTTGTTAATGCGTTATCTACGACCTTAGACGTGACCGTATACCGTGATGGAAAAATTCATTACCAGCAATTCAAACGCGGCGTTCCAGTTGGAGATTTAGAGGTCATTGGTGAAACAGATGTAACAGGGACAACGACTCATTTTGTGCCAGATCCAGAAATTTTCACTGAAACCATTGAATTTGATTACGACACACTTGCTAACCGTGTACGTGAGTTAGCTTTCTTAACAAAAGGCGTCAACATCATCATTGAAGACTTACGTGAAGGCAAAGAGCGAAGAAACGAATACTGCTATGAAGGCGGTATTAAGAGCTATGTAGAACATTTGAATCGCTCGAAGGAAGTCGTTCATGAAGAACCAGTTTACATCGAGGGTGAAAAAGACGGAATCACCGTTGAAGTTGCACTGCAATACAACGATTCCTATACAAGCAATATTTATTCTTTCGCCAACAACATCAACACATATGAAGGCGGAACACACGAAGCTGGCTTTAAAACCGGTCTGACGCGTGTCATCAATGATTATGCTCGTAAAAATGGCGTATTCAAAGATGGAGACTCGAATTTGAGCGGTGAAGATGTACGAGAAGGCTTAACAGCCATTATCTCTATCAAACATCCAGACCCTCAATTCGAAGGACAAACGAAGACAAAGCTCGGTAACTCAGAAGCAAGAACCATTACCGACTCCCTCTTCTCCGAAGCACTTGAGAAATTCCTCTTAGAGAACCCTGATGCTGCAAAGAAAATTGTGGAGAAAGGTGTGATGGCAGCTCGTGCAAGAATGGCTGCCAAAAAGGCACGTGAGCTGACAAGACGTAAAAGTGCACTGGAAGTCTCTAGCTTGCCTGGGAAACTGGCAGACTGTTCTTCTAAAGATCCTTCCATCTCTGAGCTTTATATCGTAGAGGGAGATTCTGCGGGCGGATCTGCTAAGCAAGGTCGTGATCGACATTTCCAAGCGATCTTACCGTTAAGAGGGAAGATCCTAAACGTTGAAAAAGCACGACTAGATAAAATTTTATCTAACAACGAGGTTCGTTCAATGATTACAGCGCTAGGGACTGGAATCGGAGAAGACTTCACTTTAGAGAAAGCACGTTATCACAAAATTGTGATTATGACTGATGCTGATGTTGATGGAGCGCATATTCGGACGCTACTCCTAACATTCTTCTATCGCTACATGCGTGAAATCATTGAAAACGGTTATGTGTATATTGCACAGCCGCCTTTATATAAAGTGCAGCAAGGAAAGCGTGTTGAATACGTGTATAACGATAAACAGCTAGATGAACTGTTAAAAACACTGCCTCAAACACCGAAACCTGGACTTCAGCGTTATAAAGGTCTTGGAGAGATGAATGCTACTCAGCTTTGGGAAACAACAATGGATCCTGATGCGAGAACACTTCTTCAAGTTACACTTGAGGATGCAATCGATGCTGATGAGACTTTTGAAATGCTAATGGGAGATAAAGTAGAGCCGAGACGTAACTTTATCGAAGAAAATGCACAATACGTAAAAAATCTTGATATTTAGATAGGTATCCCCCCTTGAGAGCAACCTTATTTCTTGTTTGGAATAAGGTTGTTTTTCAAGAAACAGGGGCGTGAAACGAATGTCCTGGTTTTCTGCGTTTCGTCGATTTTCTAGTAAATAAATGTGTATAAAGGCAAGATTATTGATATAATGGAGAATAGTCTTGTGAAGATAAATACATATTTTACTCCCACATAATTTATTTCATGTGATACGTAAAGGGAGGTTCTTATAGTGAGTGAACAACATACACCAAATGTACGCGAAGTGAATATTAGCCATGAAATGCGTACGTCCTTTTTAGATTATGCAATGAGTGTTATTGTTTCGCGTGCATTACCAGATGTGCGAGACGGATTGAAGCCCGTGCATCGAAGAATTTTGTATGCGATGAATGACCTAGGTATGACAAGTGATAAACCATTTAAGAAATCTGCACGTATCGTTGGGGAAGTTATCGGTAAGTACCACCCTCACGGTGATAGCGCTGTATATGAAGCGATGGTTCGGATGGCGCAAGATTTCAACTATCGTAATATGCTAGTTGAAGGACACGGGAACTTTGGTTCTGTCGATGGAGACGGCGCAGCAGCCATGCGTTATACCGAGGCACGTCTTTCTAAAATTTCGATGGAGATCCTGCGTGATATCACAAAGGACACCATTGATTATCAAGATAACTACGATGGCAGTGAAAGAGAGCCAGTCGTTATGCCTGCTAGGTTCCCGAACTTATTAGTGAACGGGGCAACAGGAATCGCTGTAGGGATGGCAACAAATATCCCGCCACACCAACTAGGTGAAGTGATTGATGGGGTATTGGCAATTAGTCAAAATCCTGAAATGACGACACATGAACTAATGGACATCATTCCAGGTCCAGACTTTCCAACTGCAGGACAAATCATTGGCCGAAGCGGTATTCGTAAAGCGTATGAAACAGGACGCGGCTCTATTACATTACGTGCAAAGTCAAACATCGAAGAAACATCTAGTGGTAAGCAGCGCATTGTCATCAACGAGATTCCTTATCAGGTTAATAAAGCTCGTTTGATCGAAAAAATCGCTGATCTTGTTCGTGATAAAAAGATTGATGGTATTACAGATCTTCGTGATGAATCTGACCGTAATGGAATGAGAATTGTCATTGAACTGCGAAGAGACGCAAACGTCCATGTTCTATTAAACAATCTTTATAAACAAACGACACTTCAAACGTCCTTCGGTATTAACTTGCTTGCACTTGTTGATGGACAGCCTAAAGTGTTGTCTCTCAAACAATGTCTCGAATATTACCTTGAGCATCAGAAAGTGATCATTCGTCGAAGAACGGCGTATGAATTGCGTAAAGCAGAAGCAAGAGCTCATATTTTAGAAGGCTTAAGAATTGCGCTTGATCACTTAGATGAGGTCATTGCCTTAATTAGAGGCTCTCAAACTGCTGAAATTGCAAGAAATGGTTTGATGGAAAACTATAGCTTGTCTGAAAAACAAGCACAGGCCATTCTCGATATGCGACTCCAGCGTTTGACTGGTTTAGAAAGAGAGAAAATAGAAGATGAATACAAAGGGCTTGTTGACTTGATTGCTGAATTGAAAGCCATTCTAGCAGACAATGAGAAAGTTCTAGAAATCATTAGAGAAGAATTAACAGAAATCAAAGAACGCTTTAATGATACGCGTCGCACAGAAATTGTGACAGCGGGTATAGAAACAATCGAAGACGAAGATTTGATTCCTGTTGAAAATATTGTGATCACACTGACTCATAATGGTTATATTAAGCGCCTGCCTGCATCAACATACCGCAGTCAAAAAAGAGGCGGTAAAGGTGTTCAAGGAATGGGAACCAACGAAGATGATTTCGTTGAACAGCTGATCTCAACATCGACGCACGATACGATTCTCTTCTTCTCTAATAAAGGGAAGGTCTATCGAGCGAAGGGCTATGAGATCCCTGAATTCGGACGAACAGCGAAAGGGATTCCGATTATTAACCTTCTTGAAGTAGAAAAGGGAGAGTGGATAAACGCCATTATTCCAGTCAGCGAATTTGATGAAGATTCGTATCTCTTCTTTACAACAAGACACGGTGTATCGAAACGAACGTCATTGTCTCAATTTGCAAACATCCGTAACAACGGTTTGATTGCACTCAGCCTACGTGATGAAGATGAACTGATGGCTGTTCGTTTAACCAACGGTGAAAAACAAATCATCATCGGAACGAAAAAAGGAATGCTCATTCGTTTCGACGAGACAGATGTTCGTGAAATGGGACGTACAGCAGCTGGAGTTAAAGGGATTACACTTTCTGAGGATGACATCGTCGTTGGAATGGAAATCCTTGAGCCAGATGCAAACGTATTGATCGTAACTGAAAAAGGTTATGGTAAATTAACGCCTGAAAAAGAATATCGTGTCCAAAGCCGTGGTGGTAAAGGTCTGAAAACGTGCAAGATCACTGACAATAACGGTCCGCTTGTTGCAGTGAAGGCGACTAACGCTGAAGCTGAAGAAGACTTGATGATTATTACAGGCAGTGGTGTCATCATCCGTATGGCTGTTTCAGATATCTCCACAACTGGCCGAGTCACTCAAGGTGTCCGCCTGATCCGTCTAGGTGATGATGAACATGTCGCTACAGTGGCATTAGTAGAACAATCACCAGAAGACGATGAAGAGAATAGTGAAGAAAACGTAGAGTCAGATCAAGAGCAATCAGAGTAAAAATAAAGCCGGTTTTTCACCGGCTTTATTTTTTTTATGAAAAAACATGATTTTTTTTGAAATTAATAATGCTTTTTTCATAGATATGTGTTAATCTTTCAAAGGAGCAAAAAGAGGCTCTATTTTTTATCTCTTTTACAACAAAACTTCTTAAAAAAATAAAATGTTTTTCAAGAAAAATGTTGACTATTGATAGAGATATATGATATATTTAAGTGGTCGCTTTGAGAGAGTGACAAACAAGTTCTTTGAAAACTAAACAAGACAAAACGTACCTGTTAATTCGAGTTTTTATAAAAAAATCCTATGATACATCATAGGTAGTCAGTCAAACTGGCGAAAAACAAAACTTCGGTTTTGTACTTTTTCGGAGAGTTTGATCCTGGCTCAGGACGAACGCTGGCGGCGTGCCTAATACATGCAAGTCGAGCGGACAGAAGGGAGCTTGCTCCCGGATGTTAGCGGCGGACGGGTGAGTAACACGTGGGTAACCTGCCTGTAAGACTGGGATAACTCCGGGAAACCGGAGCTAATACCGGATAGTTCCTTGAACCGCATGGTTCAAGGATGAAAGACGGTTTCGGCTGTCACTTACAGATGGACCCGCGGCGCATTAGCTAGTTGGTGAGGTAACGGCTCACCAAGGCGACGATGCGTAGCCGACCTGAGAGGGTGATCGGCCACACTGGGACTGAGACACGGCCCAGACTCCTACGGGAGGCAGCAGTAGGGAATCTTCCGCAATGGACGAAAGTCTGACGGAGCAACGCCGCGTGAGTGATGAAGGTTTTCGGATCGTAAAGCTCTGTTGTTAGGGAAGAACAAGTGCAAGAGTAACTGCTTGCACCTTGACGGTACCTAACCAGAAAGCCACGGCTAACTACGTGCCAGCAGCCGCGGTAATACGTAGGTGGCAAGCGTTGTCCGGAATTATTGGGCGTAAAGGGCTCGCAGGCGGTTTCTTAAGTCTGATGTGAAAGCCCCCGGCTCAACCGGGGAGGGTCATTGGAAACTGGGAAACTTGAGTGCAGAAGAGGAGAGTGGAATTCCACGTGTAGCGGTGAAATGCGTAGAGATGTGGAGGAACACCAGTGGCGAAGGCGACTCTCTGGTCTGTAACTGACGCTGAGGAGCGAAAGCGTGGGGAGCGAACAGGATTAGATACCCTGGTAGTCCACGCCGTAAACGATGAGTGCTAAGTGTTAGGGGGTTTCCGCCCCTTAGTGCTGCAGCTAACGCATTAAGCACTCCGCCTGGGGAGTACGGTCGCAAGACTGAAACTCAAAGGAATTGACGGGGGCCCGCACAAGCGGTGGAGCATGTGGTTTAATTCGAAGCAACGCGAAGAACCTTACCAGGTCTTGACATCCTCTGACAACCCTAGAGATAGGGCTTTCCCTTCGGGGACAGAGTGACAGGTGGTGCATGGTTGTCGTCAGCTCGTGTCGTGAGATGTTGGGTTAAGTCCCGCAACGAGCGCAACCCTTGATCTTAGTTGCCAGCATTTAGTTGGGCACTCTAAGGTGACTGCCGGTGACAAACCGGAGGAAGGTGGGGATGACGTCAAATCATCATGCCCCTTATGACCTGGGCTACACACGTGCTACAATGGACAGAACAAAGGGCTGCGAGACCGCAAGGTTTAGCCAATCCCACAAATCTGTTCTCAGTTCGGATCGCAGTCTGCAACTCGACTGCGTGAAGCTGGAATCGCTAGTAATCGCGGATCAGCATGCCGCGGTGAATACGTTCCCGGGCCTTGTACACACCGCCCGTCACACCACGAGAGTTTGCAACACCCGAAGTCGGTGAGGTAACCTTTATGGAGCCAGCCGCCGAAGGTGGGGCAGATGATTGGGGTGAAGTCGTAACAAGGTAGCCGTATCGGAAGGTGCGGCTGGATCACCTCCTTTCTAAGGATATATGGAGCAGCGTACGTTTTTCGTCTTGTTTAGTTTTGAAGGAACTTGCAAAAGATCCTACAACATCATATCTTCGATATGAAAGATGGGCCTGTAGCTCAGCTGGTTAGAGCGCACGCCTGATAAGCGTGAGGTCGGTGGTTCGAGTCCACTCAGGCCCACCATCTTCTATTAAATCGGGGCCTTAGCTCAGCTGGGAGAGCGCCTGCCTTGCACGCAGGAGGTCAGCGGTTCGATCCCGCTAGGCTCCACCAACGTGTTCTTTGAAAACTAGATAACAATAAGTAATACATTCACATTGAATGCAATGCAAAGTTCATCACACATAGTGATTCTTTCTAAAGTAAGAAATGGTTAAGTTAGAAAGGGCGCACGGTGGATGCCTTGGCACTAGGAGCCGATGAAGGACGGGACGAACACCGATATGCTTCGGGGAGCTGTAAGCAAGCTTTGATCCGGAGATTTCCGAATGGGGAAACCCACTGCTCGTAATGGAGTAGTATCCATACTTGAATACATAGAGTATGAGAAGGCATACCCGGGGAACTGAAACATCTAAGTACCCGGAGGAAGAGAAAGCAAATGCGATTCCCTGAGTAGCGGCGAGCGAAACGGGAACAGCCCAAACCAAGAGGCTTGCCTCTTGGGGTTGTAGGACACTCTATACGGAGTTACAAAGGAACGATATAAGCGAAGAGGTCTGGAAAGGCCCGCCAAAGAAGGTAACAGCCCTGTAACTGAAATGTTGTTCTCTCCAGAGTGGATCCTGAGTACGGCGGAACACGTGAAATTCCGTCGGAATCCGGGAGGACCATCTCCCAAGGCTAAATACTCCCTAGTGACCGATAGTGAACCAGTACCGTGAGGGAAAGGTGAAAAGCACCCCGGAAGGGGAGTGAAATAGATCCTGAAACCGTGTGCCTACAAGTAGTCAGAGCCCGTTAACGGGTGATGGCGTGCCTTTTGTAGAATGAACCGGCGAGTTACGATCCCGTGCAAGGTTAAGCAGAAGATGCGGAGCCGCAGCGAAAGCGAGTCTGAATAGGGCGCATGAGTACGTGGTCGTAGACCCGAAACCAGGTGATCTACCCATGTCCAGGGTGAAGTTCAGGTAACACTGAATGGAGGCCCGAACCCACGCACGTTGAAAAGTGCGGGGATGAGGTGTGGGTAGGGGTGAAATGCCAATCGAACCTGGAGATAGCTGGTTCTCTCCGAAATAGCTTTAGGGCTAGCCTCAAGGTAAGAGTCTCGGAGGTAGAGCACTGATTGGACTAGGGGCCCCTACCGGGTTACCGAATTCAGTCAAACTCCGAATGCCGATGACTTATCCTTGGGAGTCAGACTGCGAGTGATAAGATCCGTAGTCGAAAGGGAAACAGCCCAGACCGCCAGCTAAGGTCCCAAAGTATACGTTAAGTGGAAAAGGATGTGGAGTTGCT
>NZ_CP152023.1:15000-880000 GCF_038627835.1 Bacillus sp. FSL M7-0307
GGGCTGTTTTTGAAACTCAAGAATATGACCCATTTCAGGTATTTTTGAAAGGAGATTGATCATCGTAAATCGTTCATCTTCAAGACCATTTAAATGAAATAAGTGCTTTAATACATGCATACATAATCCGTTTCGCTGAATCTTGACTTCATCCTCACTAAAACGATAATGTTGCTTCTTTCTTTTTCTTGAGGTGACGCCGTGAGCTAAGACAGAGGTTTGAGACGGATAGTCGGGATCTACTGTCAGTAAACATGCCTTTAACAGCTGTGCCATTCCATAAAATAATAAAATCGGTTTTAGTTCAAGTGGAGCTGATGCGGCTTGGTCATAAAATGTATGGCCATGCTTTAAAAAGTAAATAAATCGTTCACAGTTTTTATAGGCTTGTTGATTTGCATCCTGAATGTTCCGTTTCTCGTACTGTTGAAATAGAAACTTTTGGGAAGTTTCTAGTGAGTAAAAACGTTTTAAATCCTTCCATCCTGAACTTTTCATCTTCTTCCTCAACTCTCTTTATATTTTCTAAAAATTGCAACTGTTTGTTGCTTCCTTGACATGCTGTTTCCTAGTTGATAATCTACATATAATATTTTGCCGAAAAGAGGGGGATTTACTAATGTGGGAAAGTAAATTTTCAAAAGAAGGTTTGACGTTTGACGACGTGTTGCTTGTTCCAGCAAAGTCTGAGGTGCTTCCGCGTGATGTCAATTTATCAGTTGAGTTAACAAGCACTTTAAAGTTGAACATTCCAATTATTAGTGCAGGAATGGATACTGTGACGGAATCACAAATGGCGATTGCAATGGCACGTCAAGGTGGTCTTGGAATCATCCATAAGAACATGTCTATTGAGCAGCAAGCTGAACAAGTGGACAAAGTAAAACGTTCAGAGCGTGGTGTTATTACAAATCCATTTTTCTTAACACCGGATCATCAAGTATTCGATGCAGAACATTTAATGGGTAAATATCGTATTTCTGGTGTACCAATTGTCAATAACGAACAAGATCAAAAGCTTGTTGGGATTATTACGAACCGTGACCTTCGTTTTATTTCGGATTATTCAATGAAGATTAGCGACGTGATGACAAAAGAGGAACTTGTGACAGCTTCTGTTGGAACAACATTAGAAGAAGCTGAAAAAATCCTTCAGCAATATAAAATTGAAAAATTACCTCTTTTAGATGACGAAGGAACATTAAAAGGTCTCATCACCATCAAAGATATTGAAAAAGTGATTGAATTCCCTAACTCCTCTAAAGATGCACATGGCCGTTTAATTGTTGGTGCCGCTGTAGGTGTCACTGGCGATACAATGACTCGTGTGAAAAAATTAGTAGAAGCCAATGTTGATGTGATCGTCATTGATACAGCACACGGTCATTCTCAAGGTGTTCTAGACACTGTATCGAAAATCCGTGAAACGTATCCTTCTCTTAACATCATTGCTGGTAACGTTGCAACAGCTGAAGCAACAAAAGCATTGTTTGAAGCTGGAGCAGATATTGTAAAAGTGGGTATTGGACCAGGATCGATTTGTACAACACGTGTTGTTGCAGGGGTCGGTGTACCACAAATCACAGCGATTTATGACTGTGCAACAGAAGCAAGAAAACATGGTAAATCTATTATTGCAGATGGTGGAATTAAATATTCAGGTGATATCGTGAAAGCATTAGCTTCTGGTGGACATGCTGTTATGCTGGGAAGTCTTCTTGCTGGTACATCTGAAAGCCCAGGAGAAACAGAAATTTTCCAAGGTAGACGTTTCAAAGTATATCGTGGTATGGGTTCTGTTGCTGCAATGGAAAAAGGAAGTAAAGATCGTTACTTCCAAGAAGATAATAAAAAATTCGTTCCAGAAGGTATCGAAGGACGTACACCATATAAAGGACCAGTTGTTGATACTGTTTACCAACTCGTTGGCGGTATTCGCTCTGGTATGGGCTACTGTGGAACACAGGACTTACGTACTCTTAGAGAAGAAGCACAATTCATTCGCATGACAGGTGCAGGTCTTCGTGAGAGTCATCCACATGATGTACAAATTACAAAAGAATCACCAAACTACACAATTTCTTGATAAATTGTGACAATCAAATTACATTTGACAGGGTCTATGACTCTGTCTATTTTTTTTGTCTTTATTGTGATAAAATTTATACTGTTGTGTCGAAATAAGCCCTTGTGGATTAAATATATATGAAAAACGTCGAAAAAAGATGAATACGGAGGTATGACGATTGAACAGCAAGATGTTGAAACAGCTTATGGTCTCTATCCTTGCATTGGCATTGATTGTTACTGCATTTACCCCAATGTCCAAAGCAAAAGCGGCTGAAGATCCATTCAATGTGAATGCAAAAGCAGCCATCCTTATTGAAGCTTCTACAGGTAAAATTCTTTATAGTAAAAATGCAGAACAAAGACTGCCTATTGCAAGTATGGCAAAGATGATGACAGAGTATCTATTACTAGAGGCGATTGCTGAAGGCAAAGTGAAATGGGATCAAACATATACGCCAGATGATTATGTGTACGAAATTTCCCAAGACCGCAGTTTATCCAATGTTCCATTGAGAAAAGATGGTTCGTATACTGTCAAAGAACTTTATCAAGCAACGGCTATTTATTCAGCAAATGCAGCAGCAATTGGTCTAGCAGAGGTAATCGCTGGATCAGAATCGAAGTTTGTTGAAAAAATGAACGCAAAAGCAAAAGAACTTGGCTTAACCAATTACAAATTCGTGAATGCAACTGGATTAGAAAATAAAGACTTACATGGCAAACAGCCAAAAGGTACGGGTCCTGATGAAGAAAGTGAAGTTTCCGCAAAGGATATGGCTTTGCTTGCACAGCATCTCATCAAAGATCACCCAGAAATTCTTGAAACAGCAAGCATCGCGAAAACAAAGTTCAGAGAAGGCACAGATGATGAAATGGACATGCCAAACTGGAACTTTATGCTTAAAGGACTTGTGAAAGAATATGAAGGCGTAGACGGTCTGAAAACGGGCTCTACTGATTCAGCTGGTTCTAGCTTCACAGGTACAGCAAAACGTGGTGACATGCGTGTGATCGCAGTTGTCCTGAATGCTAAAGGGAATCTTCATACAGCTCGTTTCGATGTGGCGAAAAAATTGTTCGATTATGCCTTTAAAAACTTCACGATGAAAGAAATGTACAAAAAAGGCCAACAAATCAAGGGACATGAAAACATCGAAGTCGATAAAGGGAAAGATAAAGAAGTACCCGTCGTGACGAAAGAAGCTTTCTCTGTACCGGTTAAAAATGGTGATGAGAAGAGCTATAAAGGAAAAGTAAATATTGATAAAAAGAACCTAGAAGCTCCTATTAAAAAAGGAACAAAGGTTGGCATGTTGACGACTTCTTATTCTGGTGATGAGAAGGACTACGGCTATTTGAGTAAAGACCAATCAGGTGTTGAGCTTGTGACGAAAACAGGTGATGAAAAAGCAAACTGGTTCATCCTTACAATGCGTGGTGTAGGTGGATTCTTCGCTGGCATTTGGGGCGGAATCGTCGACACAGTAAAAGGTTGGTTCTAATAAAAAAACTGCTCTCTATATGTGAGAGCAGTTTTTTTATCGTTAAAAGAAAAGAGATTGTTTGTGGTTTTGAGGTGTAGACAAGGCCTGCTGAAAAATATCACATAACTTTTCCATCCCTTCTGTCAGTGCCTTTTCGTTCACATAAGAAAAACTGAGACGTATATAATTCTGCTTCGGCTCCCCAGGATAGCAGACAGAGCCAGGAAGGAAGGTGATTTGCTGCTTCCGTGCCTCATGTAATAGGGCACGTGTATCGACCCAGGAAGGAAAGCTAAGCCACAAATTGAGCCCGCCCTGTGGGATTTGCCACGTGACGTCCTTTGGCGCATGCTTTGTCAACACATCCATCATCAAATCGCGTCTCACCTTCAAGGCAGTTCTTAATTTTTTCGTATGATCGATCATTTTTTTGGATGTGAGAAACGGTAAAATAGCCTTTTGGGTGAGAAGTGGGCTCCCTAAATCATTATTGGCCTTTGCTGCTAATAAACGGTTAAATATAGAGCCTGACGCTGTAATAATTCCAATTCTGCATCCTGGAGCCAGTGTCTTGCTTAATCCTCGTAAATAAATGACGTGTCCATCGTGATCCAGGCTTTTAATAGGTGCCGGCGGTTTCTTTTCAAAATAAAGCTCACGATAAGGATCATCTTCTACAATGAGACAATCAATGCTTTGTGCCAGTAAAAGCAGCTGTTTTCTTCGTTTCAACGACATACTGGCGCCTGTAGGACTGTGAAAAGTAGGAATGGTATAGATGAGCTTTGGTTTATATTTATCACAAATGCTTTGAAGCTGTTTCATGTTCATTCCTTCATGATCGACAGGAACCGTAATAATTCGTGCCCCTCTCCCCATAAAGACATCAATTGCGCCTGGATAGGTGGGCGCCTCCATGACAACTACATCATCCGGCCCGATAAATGTACGTGCTACTAAATCAAGTCCTTGCTGAGAACCGCTAGTGACAAGGATATTTTCAGGAGTAGAAGGGACATCTAATTTTTCTAGAAATGATTGAATGACCTGACGAAGCTGAAGGTCACCTTGTATTTCTCCGTATTTTGACATGATTTGAGGATGCCGGGCCAGGACATGCTGCATTTCTTTTTCTAAATACCGGTTAGGTAAAAGACCAGGATCAATCATAGAGGAAGAAAGATTAATGGCTTCTTCGACATAGTGATACTGAGCGAATTGAGACCTTGGTAAATAATCAGGGATCGATAACTGCCAATCGAAAGAAGTAGATGACTGAACCGGGATGTCAGTTTGCTCATGCTGCTCATTCACAAACGTACCTTTCCCTTGTACAGTCGTTAAAAATCCGTCGTCCTTAAGCCGTGTATATGCTTTTGCTGCTGTGACAAGACTCACATTGAGCTGTTTCGCTAGATCACGTACAGTCGGCAGCTTATCGCCTTGCTGAAGCAGACCTGATTGAATGTGATCAACGATGGAAAAGTAAATCTGATTCGAAAGAGATGTATCTGAATGTCGATGGATATCAATATGCATGAGAATCCTCCAATGAGCGTGAAATTGTTATACATGGTTTCAGATTGTTATAGTTACATTATAACATGTCAATTACTCTTAAAAGAGGTAATGATGCTTTTTTAACTATAAAACCTTGATGTATAAGGGTTTATCCTTTTTTGTGAGCTGATTGAATTGTTATACTATTCTCTTTATTGTTATACTCTATCGCTTGTATGATAAAGGTGTTGAATCAATCGAATAGACAAATGGGAGGAAACAATTGTGAGCAATAAGGGAACTGAACGAGTAAAACGTGGAATGGCAGAAATGCAAAAAGGTGGCGTCATTATGGATGTCGTCAATGCTGAACAGGCAAAAATCGCAGAAGAAGCAGGCGCAGTGGCAGTGATGGCACTAGAACGAGTACCAGCTGATATCCGTGCAGCAGGCGGTGTTGCCCGTATGGCAGATCCAAGAATCGTAGAAGAAGTACAAAATGCAGTAACGATTCCAGTCATGGCAAAAGCACGTATCGGCCACATCGTGGAAGCTCGTGTTCTTGAAGCACTTGGTGTTGATTATATTGATGAGAGTGAAGTGCTGACGCCCGCAGATGAGGAATTCCATTTAAATAAAAATGAATACACGGTACCTTTCGTATGTGGCTGTCGTGACCTAGGTGAGGCGACTCGCCGTATTGCAGAAGGCGCTTCAATGCTACGGACAAAAGGTGAGCCTGGTACAGGAAACATTGTAGAAGCTGTCCGTCATATGAGAAAGGTCAATGCTCAAATTCGTAAAGTGGCGGCAATGAGTGAAGATGAATTGATGACAGAAGCCAAAAATTTAGGCGCACCTTATGAATTATTGGTTCAAATTAAAAAAGAAGGCAAATTGCCAGTTGTAAACTTTGCAGCTGGAGGTGTTGCGACACCAGCAGATGCAGCATTAATGATGCAGCTTGGAGCAGATGGTGTATTTGTCGGCTCTGGTATCTTCAAATCAGACAATCCAGCTAAGTTTGCAAAAGCGATTGTAGAAGCAACGACTCATTTCACAGATTACCGTCTAATTGCAGAGCTTTCTAAAGAGCTTGGAACAGCGATGAAAGGAATTGAAATTTCAAATCTATTGCCAGAAGAGCGTATGCAAGAGCGTGGCTGGTAATTAAGGGAGCGCAAACGAACATGCTAACAATTGGTGTACTAGGGCTTCAAGGAGCGGTGAGAGAGCATATTCAATCGATTGAAGCTTGTGGCGCAGCGGGAAAGATCATCAAACGGGTAGAGGAGTTAGAAATTGTTGACGGTCTCATTATCCCTGGTGGTGAAAGTACGACGATGAGAAGACTCATGGATACGTACCAATTCATTGAACCGATTAAAGCGTTCGCTGCTCAAGGTAAACCGATATTTGGGACTTGTGCCGGTTTGATTATGCTGGCAAAGCATATAGAAGATCGAGAAGATGCTCATCTTGGACTGTTAAATGTATCTGTTGCACGTAATTCGTTTGGCAGGCAGGTAGACAGCTTTGAAGCAGATGTAGAAGTGAAAGGACTGGATGCGCCGTTTACAGGAGTGTTCATCCGTGCGCCTCATATCATCAGCGCAGATGAGTGCGTAGAGGTCATGGCTGGGTATGACGGCAGGATTGTGATGGCGAAAGAAAACAATATCTTAGGTTGTTCTTTTCATCCAGAGCTGACAGATGACCACCGGTTAACACAGCTGTTTGTTGAGATGGTGGAGTCCTATAAAACGAAGCTTGCTGTATAAAACGGTTGAAAAGAGATAAAACTTATAGTACATTAAAATCACAATCAAAGATCGAAAAAGCGTTGACGGGAAATAGTAAGAAGCCCCTCTTTCTCAGAGAGCCGATGGTTGGTGAGAATCGGTGAAAGATGCATTCTGAATCCATCCTTGAGCGAAATGCTGAAACACGAAGTAAGCATTTACGGTGATGCCGTTACAGAGGAAAGAGGAAAGCATGCTTTTGGCGTGTTTTCAATCAGGGTGGCAACGCGAGAGCTCTCGTCCCTTTCATGGGATGAGGGCTCTTTTTATTTTTCGATAAAAAAGGAGTGTTACACATGCTGGATATTAAACAACTGCGCACGGATTTTGATCAAATCAAAGAAAAATTAGCCCATCGAGGTGAAGATTTAGCGGATTTTGATAAGTTTGGTGAACTAGATCAAAAAAGAAGAGAATTAATCGGCAAAACAGAAGTATTAAAGAGCCGAAGAAATGAAGTATCACAGCAAGTGGCTGTTCTAAAAAGAGAAAAGAAAGACGCCGATCACATTATTCAAGAAATGCGTGAGGTAGGAGATGAGATTAAGAAGTTAGATGATGAATTAAGAACAGTAGAGGAAAGCCTGCAAACCATCCTGTTCTCAATTCCGAACATCCCTCATGACTCTGTACCAGTCGGTGAAACAGAAGATGACAACATTGAAGTGAGAAAATGGGGCGAACAGCCAGCCTTCTCATTTGAGCCAAAGCCGCATTGGGATGTAGCGGATGAGCTGAAGATTTTAGATTTTGAACGTGCAGGAAAAGTGACAGGAAGCCGTTTCGTTTTTTATAAAGGGCTAGGCGCACGGTTAGAGCGTGCACTTTATAACTTTATGCTGGATTTACACGTAGATGAATTTGGTTTTACTGAAGTACTACCACCTTATATGGTCAACAGAGCAAGCATGACAGGAACTGGACAGCTTCCAAAGTTTGAAGAGGATGCTTTTAAAATTCGAGAAGAAGATTATTTCCTCATTCCAACGGCTGAAGTGCCAATTACGAACATGTACCGTGACGAAATTCTTGAAGGAGAGCAGCTGCCAATCAATTATGCAGCGTTTAGTGCTTGCTTTAGATCAGAAGCTGGTTCTGCTGGCAGAGATACGCGCGGACTCATCCGTCAGCACCAATTTAACAAAGTAGAGCTTGTGAAATTTGTCAGACCAGAAGATTCTTATGAAGAATTAGAAAAACTAACAAACCAAGCAGAAAAAGTTCTTCAATTATTGAACCTGCCATACCGTGTCATGAGCATGTGTACAGGAGATTTAGGCTTTACGGCTGCGAAGAAATACGATATCGAAGTATGGATTCCAAGCCAAAATACGTATCGTGAAATTTCTTCTTGCAGTAACTTTGAAGCGTTCCAAGCGAGACGAGCAAACATTCGTTTCCGCCCTGAGCCTAAAGCAAAGCCAGAACACGTCCACACATTAAATGGATCTGGTTTAGCAGTAGGAAGAACTGTTGCAGCCATTTTAGAAAACTATCAACAAGAGGATGGAACAGTGATCATTCCTGAGGTGTTACGTCCTTATATGGGAAATAAAGAAGTGATAAAATAAGATGCCGTCATGGCATCTTATTCTTTTTACCTAAACTTCTACAGTTTTTCTAAAATAAGCCGATAAAAGAACTAAAAGCATCTAGGAAAGAAGGAATAACCTTGAATAGGCTTGACTATTATGTTGAAATGGCTCAATTACTCAGAAAAGTTCTAGATGAAAGTGTCCTTTTCGGCATCACTGACACAGAGAAGGTACTTTGCTATTATCCATCGACCACAGTAGATTTTGGCATTAAAGTAGGGGACGCTTTAAACCCAGAGGACCAAAACGTGGCGACGACATTAAGAGGACAAGAATATGATGGGCATTTGCCAGAGTCTTTATATGGTTATGAAATTGCTGTAAAAGGTTATCCGATTTTTGATGAAGATAGAAATGTGATTGGTTCTTTTTTAGTGGCTTTTTCACATCATCGTGAGAAGAAATTAAGCGGCTATATGGAACATATCAATAAAGTAGCGAAAGAGTTACAAGGTGGAATTGAGCAAATTGCTGCTCATTCACAAGAACTGGCGGCTACAAGCTTAGAAATTAGTGAGCAGGCCGGAAGAGCAGAAGAGAAATCCGCAAACATTGAAGAAGTCGTCAAAACCATTGGCGGTATTGCGAGACAAACAAACCTGTTAGGACTCAATGCTGCAATTGAAGCGGCAAGAGCAGGTGAAAATGGAAAAGGCTTTGCTGTTGTTGCAGACGAGGTACGTAAGTTATCAGATGGATCAAAGGAAGCAGCTGAAACCATTAATGCATTTTTAAAAGAAATCCAAGACAGCATTGGCACTCTATCTGAAAATATCTCACAAATCAGCAGTTCAACAAACGAACAAGCTAAACAAGTGACAGACTTTACAAAGATTATCGAATCATTAAATGATTTTAAAGAAGAGATGAATCTTTTTATTGAAGACATTAGACAGGATACGTAATAGATGAAGAGCAGCCGATAATTGGCTGCTTTTTATAGGCTAAACTTCATACCAAAATCAAATGTTGAAATTTTTTTCGAAAAGATGTTGACTTAAAATAAGATGATATGATATATTAATTCTTGTCGATACGGAGGAATACCCAAGTCCGGCTGAAGGGATCGGTCTTGAAAACCGACAGGGGTGTCAAAGCCCGCGGGGGTTCGAATCCCTCTTCCTCCGCCATATTGATTTTACCTTAGTTGAATTGAAACGCATAAAAATTGGAAATTGTCAAACCGCTGCATTCGAGAAATGCAGCGGTTTTTTTTATTTTGTGTTAGAGCGATTTTTTTGAATAACAGAAGCAATTTCATGAAGAATTGGATCAAGTGAGCTTTCATCATGAAGTAAGTCGTAATCTTCAATATTAATTTTAATCACAGGGCACAGATCAAATTGTTCAATCCATTCCGTATATCGAGTGTACATTTCTTCCCAATATGCTCGATCGGTTTGAGTTTCCATCTCTCTCCCGCGCTCTTCAATACGATGTAATATATGATCTAAATCCCCATGTAAGTAAATGAGGACATCTGGGTGAGGGAAGTAAGGTGTCATCACCATCGCCTCAAATAGACTCGTATACGTTTCATAGTCTACCTCTGACATGGTACCTTTGTCTGCGTGCATTTTAGCGAAAATACCAGTGTCCTCATAAATGGACCGATCTTGTACATAACCTCCACCAGACTCGAAGATTCGTTTCTGCTCCTTAAAACGTTCAGCTAGGAAATAGACCTGTAAATGAAAGCTCCATCTTTGGAAATCTGAATAAAAAGGCTCTAAGTATGGATTATCATCTACTTTTTCGAGAGAAGTTTGAAACCCTAGCTTGTCCGCTATTGTTTTCGTCATGGTCGATTTTCCGACACCAACTGTCCCTGCAATTGTAATGACAGCATCCTTTGGTATTTCAATATTTTTCATAGTACTTGCTCCTTTATGTTCTGTACAATTTGCTGGTAATCTTGCTGTGAGGAAACGAAGTCTGTATGATCGCCTTCAATTGTAATGATAGGAAGCCCTGGGTCAGTTTGTTTTAAATGCTCGATGGCCAACTCATAATCTTCAATCAGGGTTTTTAAATAAGCTGGATCAATGTCTTCTTCAAAAGATCGGCCTCTCATCTTTATTCTATCAAGTAAGGTGGGAAGGCTGGCTTTTATATAGATCATGGCATTTGGTTTAGGAAGATCATCTGTCAGCAAGTGATAAATCTTTCTGTATTTATCCATGTGCTTTTTGGATAAGGTTCTTTCTGCAAATATCATATTTTTATAGACATGATAATCAGTGACAATCGGCTGCTGTTTTTTGACATAGTTCTCTTCAATAGATTCTAACTGTTTAAACCGATTACATAGAAAGAACATCTCAAGCTGAAAGCTCCATTGTTCCATATCTTCATAAAATTTATCTAAGAATGGATTTTCTTCTACAATTTCTTTTACTAAAGGAAATTGAAATTCCTTTGAAAGCATTGTAGCCAAGGTTGTTTTTCCGGCTCCAATTGGGCCTTCCACTGCAATAAAAGGGGCAGGATACATAGGCGTTCTCCTCTATCTATAAAGTTGTCAAACCAATGTATATTGTACCATACCCCTTCTGAGAGATAGAGCCAATGAATTACGATGTCGTTCTTTTTTCAATATTAAATTGATCTGATAACAACAACCAGTTTTGTGGGAAGGATAGACCTAATTTCCAGTAAGCAATTCCATTTAGGTTTAACTCTTTAATGAGATTAAATTTGGCTTGAATGGATCTTGCATCTTCAAACCAAACCTCGTGTTCTTTGTTGTTAGCATCTGTATAACGGAAATAAGGTGCTTGTGCTGTTTCGTCATATAAAATGGATACATTATTCTCTCTAGCAATGGCAATCGCTTGTTGAGGGCTGACGGCTTTGGCGATAGGGCCTCCTTGAACATAAGGAAGCGTCCAATCATAACCATATAAATTCTGCCCCATCACAATTTTATTGGCAGGTATGACAGTCAGTGCATATTCAATGACTTGGCGGACAGGGCCGATCGGAGAGACGGCTTGTGCAGGCCCGCCGCTGTAGCCCCACTCATAAGTCATCAGTACAACATGATCAACAATCTTACCAATTGCTTCATAGTCATGCGCCTCATACCACTTTCCTTTCTGTTCACTGCTTGTTTTAGGAGCGAGTGCCACAGAAATAGTCCAACCCTGTTGATGAAAACGAGTTGTTGCCTCTCTTAAAAATTGAAGGTAAGCTTCTTTATCAACAGGGCGTAAATATTCAAAGTCAAAATGGATTTCTTTTAATTGATACTTTTGAGCAACGCGGACGATTTCATTTAATAATGTCGTTTTGACAGATTGATTTGTTAAAAGGATTCGCCCGAGTTCATCACTAAATTTATCATTCTCTAGATTTGTGACTACCATGGTTAAAACCGTTCTGCTTTGAGCGGCAATCTGAGGTAATTGATCTAACGGTGGCTCGCGAAGTGTGCCGTCTCTTTGTGCTTGAAAACTAAAGGCACCGAGATGTGTTAAGTATGGAGATGCCTCTCTGGCTGCTTGCTTTAAATTTTCGCTGACTTGGTTTCCGCGAGGTTCTATATAAGCATTAGAATTAATATTTCTTTTCGGTCTTTGTGGAATATAAAGCAAAAAACGAATAGGCAATATGGCTTCAGGCCGAATCCGATTCACACGTGCCAATTCTTCTACCGAAATTTGAAATCTTCTTCCAATTTGATAAAGTGTATCATTTTGTTTGACCTCATAAAATTGACCTCTAATAGGGATGACAATTGTTTGTCCAACGACTAGTTGATTTGGTGTTTCGATGTCGTTGGTCCGAATGATTTCATTTGCCGTTGTTTTAAAACGCATGGCAATTTCATTTAATGTATCTCCTCTTTTGACAACATAAATTTGAATGGTCAACGCCCCCTTTGTTATTGCTAACAATTTATGAGGGTGATGGATAAATCATGTTTGATTTTCATCCGTGATCTCTTTAGTTGTTGTGATTTTGGCAAGAAGAACGTTCTCCATCATCGTTAAAGCGTACTCGTTGTCCCTATCATCATTTGAAGCAATACAATCTTTAGGTACAGTAAGGTTGTACTCTCGCATGTAAGCGTCATTTGCAGTGAACAGGACACAGATGTTTCCGGCAATTCCAGTTAAAATAAGATCTTGCACACCTAATTCATTTAGGAGTGTCTCTAGTGCTGTTCCGTAAAAGGCAGAGTGCTTAGGTTTAATTAAGAAGTAATCATCTTTAGATGGTGCCATTTGTTCTAAAATAGGGGTACTTCTTTCGTTTTTGCATGTTTCCATAACAGCTTTGATATCAGCCTTCCAGAGTCCATAGTGGTCGTTGATATAGATAATTGGCCAATTTTTCTTGAAAGCGTGTCGTTTAAGGGCTAAAATTTTATTGGTCATTTGCTCTGTTTTTTCAGCGAGCACATGTCCCATTTCGAAATCAAAATTATTGATCATGTCAATAATAAGTAGTGCCTTTTGTTGTTTTGGCAAATCAAGACCCCCTTTAAAAGATTGTGATAATATGTTAACCTCAATATCCTTTAAAAAAACATGAAAAGAGAGCCGTGCTATGACGAAAGATGAACAGTTTATGCAAGAAGCTATTTCTGAAGCTTTGAAAGCAAAACAAATAGGAGAAGTTCCAATCGGTGCCGTCATCGTTGTTGATGATCAAATTGTAAGCCGTGCTCACAATTTAAGGGAAAGTGAACAGCGATCAATTGCTCATGCGGAATTACTTGCTATTGATGAAGCGTGTAAAATGACTGGTAGCTGGCGTTTAGAAGATGCTGTACTTTATGTTACACTCGAACCGTGCCCAATGTGTGCAGGCGCTATTGTACTTTCAAGAGTGAAAAAGGTCGTTTTTGGTGCCTATGATCCTAAAGGTGGATGTGCTGGTACTTTAATGAATTTATTGGACGATGAGCGGTTCAATCATCAGTCTGAAGTCATTGGCGGTGTGCTTGAAAATGAGTGTGGTGAGCTGTTAAGTCAGTTCTTTCGAGACCTCCGTCAGCGTAAGAAGCAGGCGAAAAGTAAATGAATGGATGTCGTTTGCAATTTTATCACTTAGAAGGTATACTTATGTCTGCGTCACCAACAATTTAATATTTATTTTGCCGTGCTAAGCGGGGAGGTAGCGGTGCCCTGTACTCGCAATCCGCTCTAGCGAGGCCGAATCCCTTCTCAAGGTTCGTTTACTTCAAGGTCTGCCTTAAATAAGTGGTGTTGACGTCTGGGTCCTGCGCAATGGGAATTCATGAACCATGTCAGGTCCGGAAGGAAGCAGCATTAAGTGAAACCTCTCATGTGCCGCAGGGTTGCCTGGGCCGAGCTAACTGTTTAAGTAACGCTTGGGGTAGCGAATCGACAGAAGGTGCACGGTAAATCAATATTAAATGTAACTCATCTAGTTTATCTAGGTGAGTTTTTTGTTGCTATTGAAAGAATATATCAATTGTTTTGTTTATAACAAATAGCAAAAAAACCATTTTCGGGGTGAGGTATTTTTGAAGTAATTTATAAGTGGAACAAATGTTCTTGTTGATCTGGCAGACATTTTCAGAAAGTAGGAAAACACGTTTTTTAATCAAGAAAAGTAAAAAGTCTTTAAAGGAAATGCTCTTTTTCGTTTGTTAGAAAATAAAGGTGTACTTTTGAATTGATCGTTGCATCATGTATAATGAACATGATGATAAATGGAGGAGGGCGTATTTGTGAGTTATCAAGCTTTATACCGAGTGTTCAGACCTCAAGTTTTTGAGGATGTTGTTGGACAAGAACACATCACAAAAACGTTGCAAAATGCCCTTTTGCAGAAAAAGTTTTCTCATGCTTACTTATTTTCAGGTCCTAGAGGAACAGGTAAAACAAGTGCTGCCAAGATTTTTGCGAAAGCAGTGAACTGTGAAAAATCACCTGTTAGTGAACCGTGTAATGAGTGTGATGCCTGTAGAGGGATTACGACCGGTTCGATTTCAGACGTGATTGAAATAGATGCTGCCTCAAATAACGGGGTAGATGAAATTCGGGATATACGTGATAAAGTGAAATTTGCTCCTTCAGCGGTTACATATAAGGTTTATATTATAGATGAGGTACATATGCTCTCTATCGGGGCATTTAATGCACTTCTTAAAACGCTAGAGGAACCACCTGCTCATTGTATCTTTATTTTGGCTACCACAGAGCCTCATAAGATTCCTCTTACCATCATATCAAGATGTCAGAGATTTGATTTTAAACGGATCACGACAAAAGATATTGTTGGACGAATGGAGAAAATTGTAGATGCAGAAAGCCTAAATATACAAGAGGGTTCACTCGAGATTATTGCTAGCGCGGCAGATGGAGGCATGCGTGACGCACTCAGTCTCCTTGACCAAGCGATCTCATTTAGTGGTGAACAGCTCACAATTGATGACGCACTGCTCATTACAGGTGCTGTATCTCAGCATTTCATTAGTCAGCTTGCTGAAGCCATTTATGAGCAAAATATTGCGATAGCGCTGGATACATTAAATGAATTGCTTCAACAGGGGAAAGATGCCGCTAAATTAATAGAGGATATGATCTTCTACTTTAGAGATATGCTTCTATACAAAACAGCACCGGATCTTGAAGGTGTCCTTGAAAAAGTCAAAGTCGACGATAAGTTTGTGTCTCTTTCAGAACGTGTGGCACCTCAGTTTCTTTATGAAACGATTGAAATTCTGAATAAAAGCCATCAGGAAATGAAATGGACAAACCATCCTAGAATTTTCTTTGAAGTAGCTGTGGTTAAGCTCTGTCAGTCAACGGCTGGTGCTGTATCATCTGAGGCTGATTCCGACCTAACAGCGTTAACGAATAAAATAGACAGGCTGGAACAGGAGCTATCTAGGCTAAAAGCTGAGGGTGTTCCAATGACTCAGTCTCAGAGTCCTCAAGCAAAAACGGAAGCACCTCGACCTCAAACGAGTAATAAAAATGGCTATCGTGCACCTGTCGGTCGAATTCATGAGATTTTAAAAGATGCGAAGCGGCCGGAGTTAGAAAAAATAAAAGGCAAATGGGGAGAGCTTCTTGCCCAATTAAAACAGCAAAATAAGGTATCTCACGCTGCGCTATTAACAGATAGTGAACCAGTTGCTGCGGCAACTCATGCCTTTGTTTTAAAATTCAAATTTGAAATACATTGTAAGATGGTGGCCGAAGATAAAAGTGGTGTTCGAACCAATCTTGAGCAACTGCTAGAATCTATGCTAGGAAAAAGAGTGGAATTAGTTGGCGTTCCTGACGCTCAATGGGGTAAAATAAGAGAAGAATTTTTAAGAGATCATCAGCCTGAAGAACAAGCAGATGGTCAGGCAGCTTCTGCTGAAGAAGATCCATTAATTGCAGAAGCAAAGAAGTTAGTAGGAACCGATTTAATTGAAATTAAAGATTAACAATTTGAAAGAGAGTGGTGTTCATATGCGCGGTGGAATGGGAAATATGCAAAAAATGATGAAACAAATGCAAAAAATGCAGAAGGATATGGCTAAGGCTCAAGAAGAGCTTGCAGAAAAAGTCCTTGAAGGTACGGCAGGTGGCGGTATGGTCACTGTAAAAGTAAATGGACAAAAAGAAGTCGTTGATGTGGCAATTAATGAAGAAGTTGTTGATCCTGAAGACATCGATATGCTTCAAGACCTAGTACTTGCAGCAACAAATGATGCATTGAAAAAAGTGGATGAATTAACGAATGAAACAATGGGTCAATTCACAAAAGGAATGAACATGCCAGGTTTATTCTAGGAGGAATAACTGAAGATGCAATATCCTGAACCAATATCAAAGCTGATTGACAGCTTTATGAAATTGCCAGGAATCGGACCTAAAACTGCGGTCCGTCTGGCTTTTTTTGTTCTTAGTATGCAGGAAGACGTCGTGCTGGATTTTGCGAAGGCACTTGTTAATGCAAAGCGTAATTTAACTTATTGTTCTGTTTGCGGACATATCACTGATCAGGATCCTTGCTATATTTGTGAAGATACAAGAAGAGATCAATCTGTAATCTGTGTCGTGCAGGATCCAAAAGATGTGATTGCAATGGAAAAAATGAAAGAATACAACGGCTTATATCATGTGCTTCATGGAGCTATTTCTCCAATGGACGGAATAGGACCAGAGGATATTAAAATTCCTGACTTATTAAAAAGATTACAAGACGATCAAGTCACAGAGGTCATTCTTGCAACCAACCCAAACATTGAAGGAGAAGCGACAGCCATGTATATCTCTAGATTGTTGAAACCATCAGGAATTAAACTCTCTCGCATTGCTCACGGACTCCCAGTAGGTGGAGATTTAGAGTATGCGGATGAAGTCACACTTTCTAAGGCTCTAGAAGGCAGACGTGAGATGTAGGAAGGAGAAGTACGGTACATGGGTTTTCTTCGCAGAAAATCAATTCGAAAAGAATTCGATGAGATATTAATTCAACAGCTTTTTAAGCAAAAGGAAGAATGGAACAGACAAAAAAAGCTTGTCGCAAATAGCGTTGAGCCTTCACCGGACATTCTATTCGAATTAAAGCTTGCTCAAGCGAAGTACTTTTTCTATCTGAGAGAAGCGAAAAAGAGAAATTTACGTTTAAACAACTGGAGGTAGCAGGTCTATTTTACATAATCCTCTCATATGCTTGTACTATTCATATGAAGAGGAGATGAGAGGATTATGGAACCTGTTATTGTGATTGGTTCAATTTTGTTAGCTGTTTTATTGTTGTTTATGTCAGGTGTTCAAGCGAATCCATTCAAATGGTTAGGGCTTATTGGAGTTAAGTTTGTCGCAGGTGCTCTTTTTTTATTTTGTCTCAATTTATTCGGTGAGAGTTTAGGGCTTCATGTTTCCATTAACCCTGTAACGAGTGGAATTAGTGGTTTGTTGGGCATTCCAGGTGTAGCAGCTTTAGTCGTAATTGAAAAGTTTATTATTTAATGCAAGATATTGTTGACTTTGATTATATATGGTGGTAAATTAATATACGTCGCTGATGACGAAGAAACGAAAAAACATAATAACAAAAAAGTTGTTGACACTAACAACTTGGACGTGATAAGATGTTCTAGTCGCTTCTGAAGCGGTAAACAAGTTCTTTGAAAACTAAACAAGACAAAACGTACCTGTTAATTCGAGTTTTTATAAAAAAATCCTATGATACATCATAGGTAGTCAGTCAAACTGGCGAAAAACAAAACTTCGGTTTTGTACTTTTTCGGAGAGTTTGATCCTGGCTCAGGACGAACGCTGGCGGCGTGCCTAATACATGCAAGTCGAGCGGACAGAAGGGAGCTTGCTCCCGGATGTTAGCGGCGGACGGGTGAGTAACACGTGGGTAACCTGCCTGTAAGACTGGGATAACTCCGGGAAACCGGAGCTAATACCGGATAGTTCCTTGAACCGCATGGTTCAAGGATGAAAGACGGTTTCGGCTGTCACTTACAGATGGACCCGCGGCGCATTAGCTAGTTGGTGAGGTAACGGCTCACCAAGGCGACGATGCGTAGCCGACCTGAGAGGGTGATCGGCCACACTGGGACTGAGACACGGCCCAGACTCCTACGGGAGGCAGCAGTAGGGAATCTTCCGCAATGGACGAAAGTCTGACGGAGCAACGCCGCGTGAGTGATGAAGGTTTTCGGATCGTAAAGCTCTGTTGTTAGGGAAGAACAAGTGCAAGAGTAACTGCTTGCACCTTGACGGTACCTAACCAGAAAGCCACGGCTAACTACGTGCCAGCAGCCGCGGTAATACGTAGGTGGCAAGCGTTGTCCGGAATTATTGGGCGTAAAGGGCTCGCAGGCGGTTTCTTAAGTCTGATGTGAAAGCCCCCGGCTCAACCGGGGAGGGTCATTGGAAACTGGGAAACTTGAGTGCAGAAGAGGAGAGTGGAATTCCACGTGTAGCGGTGAAATGCGTAGAGATGTGGAGGAACACCAGTGGCGAAGGCGACTCTCTGGTCTGTAACTGACGCTGAGGAGCGAAAGCGTGGGGAGCGAACAGGATTAGATACCCTGGTAGTCCACGCCGTAAACGATGAGTGCTAAGTGTTAGGGGGTTTCCGCCCCTTAGTGCTGCAGCTAACGCATTAAGCACTCCGCCTGGGGAGTACGGTCGCAAGACTGAAACTCAAAGGAATTGACGGGGGCCCGCACAAGCGGTGGAGCATGTGGTTTAATTCGAAGCAACGCGAAGAACCTTACCAGGTCTTGACATCCTCTGACAACCCTAGAGATAGGGCTTTCCCTTCGGGGACAGAGTGACAGGTGGTGCATGGTTGTCGTCAGCTCGTGTCGTGAGATGTTGGGTTAAGTCCCGCAACGAGCGCAACCCTTGATCTTAGTTGCCAGCATTTAGTTGGGCACTCTAAGGTGACTGCCGGTGACAAACCGGAGGAAGGTGGGGATGACGTCAAATCATCATGCCCCTTATGACCTGGGCTACACACGTGCTACAATGGACAGAACAAAGGGCTGCGAGACCGCAAGGTTTAGCCAATCCCACAAATCTGTTCTCAGTTCGGATCGCAGTCTGCAACTCGACTGCGTGAAGCTGGAATCGCTAGTAATCGCGGATCAGCATGCCGCGGTGAATACGTTCCCGGGCCTTGTACACACCGCCCGTCACACCACGAGAGTTTGCAACACCCGAAGTCGGTGAGGTAACCTTTATGGAGCCAGCCGCCGAAGGTGGGGCAGATGATTGGGGTGAAGTCGTAACAAGGTAGCCGTATCGGAAGGTGCGGCTGGATCACCTCCTTTCTAAGGATATATGGAGCAGCGTACGTTTTTCGTCTTGTTTAGTTTTGAAGGAACTTGCAAAAGATCCTACAACATCATATCTTCGATATGAAAGATGGGCCTGTAGCTCAGCTGGTTAGAGCGCACGCCTGATAAGCGTGAGGTCGGTGGTTCGAGTCCACTCAGGCCCACCATCTTCTATTAAATCGGGGCCTTAGCTCAGCTGGGAGAGCGCCTGCCTTGCACGCAGGAGGTCAGCGGTTCGATCCCGCTAGGCTCCACCAACGTGTTCTTTGAAAACTAGATAACAATAAGTAATACATTCACATTGAATGCAATGCAAAGTTCATCACACATAGTGATTCTTTCTAAAGTAAGAAATGGTTAAGTTAGAAAGGGCGCACGGTGGATGCCTTGGCACTAGGAGCCGATGAAGGACGGGACGAACACCGATATGCTTCGGGGAGCTGTAAGCAAGCTTTGATCCGGAGATTTCCGAATGGGGAAACCCACTGCTCGTAATGGAGTAGTATCCATACTTGAATACATAGAGTATGAGAAGGCATACCCGGGGAACTGAAACATCTAAGTACCCGGAGGAAGAGAAAGCAAATGCGATTCCCTGAGTAGCGGCGAGCGAAACGGGAACAGCCCAAACCAAGAGGCTTGCCTCTTGGGGTTGTAGGACACTCTATACGGAGTTACAAAGGAACGATATAAGCGAAGAGGTCTGGAAAGGCCCGCCAAAGAAGGTAACAGCCCTGTAACTGAAATGTTGTTCTCTCCAGAGTGGATCCTGAGTACGGCGGAACACGTGAAATTCCGTCGGAATCCGGGAGGACCATCTCCCAAGGCTAAATACTCCCTAGTGACCGATAGTGAACCAGTACCGTGAGGGAAAGGTGAAAAGCACCCCGGAAGGGGAGTGAAATAGATCCTGAAACCGTGTGCCTACAAGTAGTCAGAGCCCGTTAACGGGTGATGGCGTGCCTTTTGTAGAATGAACCGGCGAGTTACGATCCCGTGCAAGGTTAAGCAGAAGATGCGGAGCCGCAGCGAAAGCGAGTCTGAATAGGGCGCATGAGTACGTGGTCGTAGACCCGAAACCAGGTGATCTACCCATGTCCAGGGTGAAGTTCAGGTAACACTGAATGGAGGCCCGAACCCACGCACGTTGAAAAGTGCGGGGATGAGGTGTGGGTAGGGGTGAAATGCCAATCGAACCTGGAGATAGCTGGTTCTCTCCGAAATAGCTTTAGGGCTAGCCTCAAGGTAAGAGTCTCGGAGGTAGAGCACTGATTGGACTAGGGGCCCCTACCGGGTTACCGAATTCAGTCAAACTCCGAATGCCGATGACTTATCCTTGGGAGTCAGACTGCGAGTGATAAGATCCGTAGTCGAAAGGGAAACAGCCCAGACCGCCAGCTAAGGTCCCAAAGTATACGTTAAGTGGAAAAGGATGTGGAGTTGCTTAGACAACCAGGATGTTGGCTTAGAAGCAGCCACCATTTAAAGAGTGCGTAATAGCTCACTGGTCGAGTGACTCTGCGCCGAAAATGTACCGGGGCTAAACGTATCACCGAAGCTGCGGACTGTTCTTACGAACAGTGGTAGGAGAGCGTTCTAAGTGCAGTGAAGTCAGACCGGAAGGACTGGTGGAGCGCTTAGAAGTGAGAATGCCGGTATGAGTAGCGAAAGACGGGTGAGAATCCCGTCCACCGAATGCCTAAGGTTTCCTGAGGAAGGCTCGTCCGCTCAGGGTTAGTCGGGACCTAAGCCGAGGCCGAAAGGCGTAGGCGATGGACAACAGGTTGATATTCCTGTACCACCTCCTCACCATTTGAGCAATGGGGGGACGCAGGAGGATAGGGTAAGCGCGGTATTGGATATCCGCGTCCAAGCAGTTAGGCTGGGAAATAGGCAAATCCGTTTCCCGTGAAGGCTGAGCTGTGATGGCGAGCGAAATTTAGTAGCGAAGTTCCTGATTCCACACTGCCAAGAAAAGCCTCTAGCGAGGTGAGAGGTGCCCGTACCGCAAACCGACACAGGTAGGCGAGGAGAGAATCCTAAGGTGATCGAGAGAACTCTCGTTAAGGAACTCGGCAAAATGACCCCGTAACTTCGGGAGAAGGGGTGCTTCTTAGGGTGTTAAAGCCCCGAGAAGCCGCAGTGAATAGGCCCAGGCGACTGTTTAGCAAAAACACAGGTCTCTGCGAAGCCGTAAGGCGAAGTATAGGGGCTGACGCCTGCCCGGTGCTGGAAGGTTAAGAGGAGCGCTTAGCGTAAGCGAAGGTGCGAATTGAAGCCCCAGTAAACGGCGGCCGTAACTATAACGGTCCTAAGGTAGCGAAATTCCTTGTCGGGTAAGTTCCGACCCGCACGAAAGGCGCAACGATCTGGGCACTGTCTCAACGAGAGACTCGGTGAAATTATAGTACCTGTGAAGATGCAGGTTACCCGCGACAGGACGGAAAGACCCCGTGGAGCTTTACTGCAGCCTGATATTGAATGTTGGTACAGCTTGTACAGGATAGGTAGGAGCCTTGGAAACCGGAGCGCTAGCTTCGGTGGAGGCATCGGTGGGATACTACCCTGGCTGTATTGACCTTCTAACCCGCTGCCCTTATCGGGCAGGGAGACAGTGTCAGGTGGGCAGTTTGACTGGGGCGGTCGCCTCCTAAAATGTAACGGAGGCGCCCAAAGGTTCCCTCAGAATGGTTGGAAATCATTCGCAGAGTGTAAAGGCACAAGGGAGCTTGACTGCGAGACCTACAAGTCGAGCAGGGACGAAAGTCGGGCTTAGTGATCCGGTGGTTCCGCATGGAAGGGCCATCGCTCAACGGATAAAAGCTACCCCGGGGATAACAGGCTTATCTCCCCCAAGAGTCCACATCGACGGGGAGGTTTGGCACCTCGATGTCGGCTCATCGCATCCTGGGGCTGTAGTCGGTCCCAAGGGTTGGGCTGTTCGCCCATTAAAGCGGTACGCGAGCTGGGTTCAGAACGTCGTGAGACAGTTCGGTCCCTATCCGTCGCGGGCGCAGGAAATTTGAGAGGAGCTGTCCTTAGTACGAGAGGACCGGGATGGACGCACCGCTGGTGTACCAGTTGTTCTGCCAAGGGCATCGCTGGGTAGCTATGTGCGGACGGGATAAGTGCTGAAAGCATCTAAGCATGAAGCCCCCCTCAAGATGAGATTTCCCATTCCGCAAGGAAGTAAGATCCCTGAAAGATGATCAGGTTGATAGGTCTGAGGTGGAAGCGTGGTGACACGTGGAGCTGACAGATACTAATAGATCGAGGACTTAACCTATATTCTAATGTGAAAAATGAACATTGTTATCTAGTTTTGAGAGAACATTCTCTCCATCAGGTTTGGTGGCGATAGCGAAGAGGTCACACCCGTTCCCATACCGAACACGGAAGTTAAGCTCTTCAGCGCCGATGGTAGTTGGGGGTTTCCCCCTGTGAGAGTAGGACGCCGCCAAGCTTTTCAAAGGATCAGTTCCAATCGGAACTGGTCTTTTTTGTATTTTAAAAAAGGAACAAACACTCGATCTGGCATGGATACATATACTAAACTATCATCTAAAACATTCTTAATTTTGTATACAATTGAAAGCGCTAGGGCATACTGAAGCTATAAGTGGAGGTGTCACAATGAGCAAAAAAGAGCGAGAAGCAATTTGTTTGATTTGTGAAGAGAAAAAAACAAAGGGAATTTATTTATATCATCAGTTTTTATGCCGAGATTGTGAACGAAAGTTAATTTCTACATCAACCTCGGATCCTAGTTATGCTGATTATGTAAGAAAGCTTAAAAATCTTCATACGCCGCCTTTGTATTCATAGACCATTAGATGGTCTTTTTTTATGGGCAATCGGGGATTGGGCCTGTTTTTTGGAACTTAGTTTGGACATCAACCGTAATAAATAATAAGATAAACAGAGAGCCTGATTATTCATAGGAGTCGATGAACATGAAATCAATTTTTTACACATTTGTATGGGCCGTTCTCTCTACTCTTTTTTCGCTGGTGATTTTAACTGTCAGTATTGGTGTTTTCCATCATCATGTTGGATTGTCGATACTGTATGCGATGATTGGGTGGGGTGTGATGTTTGCAGGAAGCCGATGGGCTGCCTTCCAGTTGTTTTTGAAGAAACACGGACTGTCTCGCAGTGATTATGTATATATTAAACAGCATTTAAAAGAAGCCGGGCAAAAGCTGGTTCGTTTGAAGAAAGCTTTATTTGCTGTGAAGAACGTACAGACGATCAAGCATAATTATGAAATTCTTCGGCTTGCACGACGCATCTATACGATAACAAAAAAGGAACCGAACCGGTTTTATGATGCACAGCGGTTTTATTTTGAGAGTTTGGATTCTGTTGTTGAATTAACTGAGAAATATGCACTGCTGTATAATCAGCCGAATCGTAGCCATGAGCTTGAAATGACATTAAGCCAAACTCGAGTCACGCTGACTGAACTGCAAAAGCAATTAACGATTGATTTACAGCAAGTTTTAGGAAGAGATATAGAAGCACTTCATATTGAACTTGAAGTGGCCGATAAAATGATTAAAAAATAGATATGAAAGGAGTCAAACTCGATGAAACCAGAAGATCCAGTCATACCAACAGCCCCATCTACTACAGATCTTCCGTTTCGGGTGTTTGATACCTTATCTGATGAGGAAAAGCAGGAGGCGCTACAGCGAGCTGAGAAGATCCCTGACCATCCACAAAAACTGCTTTTCTATGGCACACGTGTGCAGGAACGATTGTTAGAACAATCAAAACAAATGATGCAATATGTGGAGAAAAAAGATATTGACCAAATCGGAGACGTTCTAGAAGCTTTTTTGCAGCAACTGCATTTAGTGGAGCCAGAGGATTTATTGCCAAAGAAGCGAGGCTTTTTTTTAAGGTTGTTTCAGCGAGAAAAGCGTTCTACTCAGGAGATCATATCTCGTTTTAAACAAGCAGAAGCACAGATAGAGAGATTGTCAGCAAGGCTTCGTTACGCCAGAGGCGTGTTAATTTCGGACCATAAGTTATTGGAGCGTTTATTTGAAGAAAATCAATCATACTTTCAAGAGATGACGTTACAGGTTGCAGCAGTTGAAGCAAAATTGACGCTGTTAGAGCGACATGCCCTAACAGAATCAACACAGTCACATGATCGGACATTAGAGGAGCAATTGATGAGTCGGGAAGTCGATGAAGAAGAATATATGGAGAGATTAAAAGAACGGAAGTATGATTTGCTGTTGAGCCGTCAAATTGCACTGCAATGTAATGCCCAAATTCGAATGATTCAGCATACAAACCATACATTAGCCAACCATATTCAATCAACTGTTTCCGCATCAATTCCTTTATGGATCAACCAAATGTCGATTGCGTTCAATCATATTCAGCAGCGAGCCAATTCAGCGCTTGAGCAGCGTATCCAGCAAACATATGAACAGGTATCGAAGCAGCAAGGACAGCTTCTTGAAGATGCATCCTTAACGCCTATAGATACGTTGAAAAAGGTTCAGCGCCAATTGGCCGAAACATTGCAGGAAACGTTGGAGGTAAAAGAACATGGGAGCCAAGAACGAGCTCAATTAAAAAGCAGCATGTATGAGGCAGAGCAGAAGCTGGTGAATCATAAACCAATAAAGGAATGAGAATCCATCTTTCAGTTCACTTGTTTGAACGTTATAATAGATATAAGATATCGTTTAAGTGAAAAGGGTCGATTTGTTTGAAAACACCTTTATATACAGCATTATCACAACATGCGGAAAAGAAGCCCTATTCTTTTCACGTTCCGGGACATCACAATGGAGATGTCTTTTTTGATGAGGCACGGTCCTATTATGCATCTATTCTTCAGCTGGATGTGACAGAACTTGAAGGTCTAGATGATCTTCACCATCCGACTGGGGTGATTCAAGAGGCAGAGGATTTATTGGCAAAGCTATATGGAGCTAAACAAAGTTTTTTCCTTGTGAATGGCACAACCGTTGGCAATTTGGCAATGGTGATGTCTGCTTGTCAGGCTGGGGAGGGCATTTTCGTTCAGCGAAATTGTCATAAGTCTGTGTTCCATGCGATTGAGCTTGCGGGAGCGACGCCTATTATGTTAGAAACTGAGAGTGATCCGTACTTGCACGTCCCAACTCATGTGACGGAGGAAACAGTCAAACAAGCTATGGCGACACATCCTAACTGCCGGGCAATCGTTTTGACATATCCGAACTACTACGGACATGCAGCTGATTTATCAGGGCTCATTCAAATGTGTCATGAAGCTGGCATCATTGTATTAGTTGATGAGGCACATGGTGCTCATTTTGTATTAGGCGGTGCCTTTCCTCCATCTGCCCTTTCCTATGGAGCAGACGTGGTGGTACAATCAGCACATAAAACCCTTCCGGCAATGACGATGGGGTCTTATCTTCATCTTCAAGGAGACCGAATTGATGTGAAGCGGATAAAGACGTTATTAACGATGCTTCAAAGCAGTTCACCTTCCTATCCAATTATGGCTTCGTTAGATGTGGCGAGAGCTTATGTGGAGGAGTTGAAGGGAAAAGGGTTAATGGACGAAATCATGAGAGACTTGGCAAATCTGAAAGCACAGTTCAATATGATCTCCAATCTCGAAGTGGTTGAGTCTGACTCTTTACCTATGGATCCATTAAAATGTGTCATTCGTTCAACAAAAGGGCTGACAGGCTATGAACTAAAAAAGGTGCTTGAGTCGGTGGAGGTTCACCCAGAACTTGCGGATGAACATCAAGTCTTACTTGTTTTTGGTCTAGGACAGACAAAGGACGTTCCTTTTACAGCTATAGAGCAGGCTCTTCAGCAAAGTGATTCATTGCTTATAAAAAAAGAGCCTCAAACGGGATCGCTCTTCTTAGAGCACGATCAGCAAAAGCGAGATGTAGAAGCTGTTCCATTCGAAAAAGCAGCTGGCCGGATTAGTGCAGAATCGGTCATTCCCTATCCGCCTGGCATTCCTTTGATGATCAAAGGAGAACCTATTGAATCAGATCAAGTTGAGACGTTAAGCCGTTTGCTTGGGCATCAAGTTCATGTGCAAGCAAGTCAGGTGATTCACCAGAGAAAATTATATGTTTATATAGAAGAGGAGACACTATGAGCGGTATGTTTATTACGTTTGAAGGGCCAGAGGGTGCTGGAAAAACGACAGTGATTCGAAAAGTGTACGAAGAAATGGAACGTCAAGGCTATGCAGTGATGGCGACACGTGAGCCCGGAGGCATTGATATTGCAGAGCAAATTCGTGAAGTCATTTTAAATGAAAAAAATACAAAAATGGACGCAAAAACAGAGGCATTGCTTTATGCAGCAGCTAGAAGGCAGCATTTGGCTGAGAAAGTAGAACCGGCATTGAAGCGGGGGGAAACTGTTTTATGTGATCGTTTTGTAGACAGCTCCCTTGCTTATCAGGGCTATGCGAGAGGGCTTGGGATTGAAGAAGTCAAATCCATTAATGATTTTGCCATTAATGGCACGATGCCGCAAATGACCATTTACTTTTCCATTACACCAGAGGAAGGTCTAAAGCGAATTGATGCCAATCAAGGAAGAGAAAAAAATCGATTAGACATGGAAACACTGAATTTTCATCAAATGGTCAGAGAAGGATATGAGCAGCTGATTGCGCAATCACCAGAACGATTCCGTGTAGTAGATGCGTCTCAGCCTGTTCAGGATGTCTTTAATGAAGTGTTTCAGCTGATTCAGGACACATTAAAGAAAAATCAAATATGACCTCATTCCCAATCGTTGTTATAATATAGAGGAAGACATCGGCATGTCACCTGTGCCTAAAATGAAGGAGGCCAATCAAATGAAATTAATTGTTGCCGTTGTACAGGATCAAGATAGCAGCAAGTTATTGAAAATATTGACCGAACATCAATTCGGCGTGACAAAATTAGCTTCGACTGGTGGATTTTTAAAGTCTGGGAATACGACTTTTATCATTGGTTGTGATGATGTCCGAGTGGATAAAGCGTTACAGCTAATCAAGGAAAATTGCCGTAAACGTGATCAAATGATCGCGCCTGTATCACCAATGGGTGGAAATGCAGATTCATATGTACCATACCCTGTTGAGGTTGAAGTTGGTGGAGCTACCGTCTTTATTCTGCCAGTTGAACAATTTCATCAATTTTAAGGATGGGTTGCTGTGAAAATTAATCAAGATATGCGGCTGCTTTTAGAAAAGCGTGAACTTCAAGCGATGAAAGGAAGCCAAACTTCAGCATCGTTTAAATCATCGATGGAGACACAAAGTGGTAAAATGCGTTTAGAGCAGCTGACAGTCATGCTGAGCGATATCGAAGTCTTCGGCAAGAAACTGACAAAGTCACGAAACCTTAAAGATTTGGCTAGGTTTAAAGGACTTGTGAAACGCTTTGTAAAAGAAACAGTCGATAATGGATTAAATATAGAGACATCAAGGAGCTTTGACATTTATGGCAACACACGAACACTCGCTTTAGTCAAAGCATTAGATGAAAAGCTGATTGAGTTAACAGAAGATATGATGAATCAGGAGAAACCCTCGATTGATTTGCTTGAACGTATTGGAGAAATAAAAGGTTTATTGATTAACCTTTACACATAGAGAGTGATAACATGGCAATTAGCTGGGATGACATGAATGATTTACAGCCGCGCGTCATGCGGCTGATTTTTAATAGTATTGATAAAGACCGACTGGCTCATGCTTACTTATTTGAAGGAAAAAAAGGGACCGGAAAGCTAGATGCTGCGATGCTTTTAGCGAAGAGCTTTTTTTGTTTGGAAGCAGGAGTGAAACCATGTGAGTCCTGTCAAAACTGCAAAAGAATTCAGTCTGGCAACCATCCAGATTTACATCTAGTGCAGCCTGACGGTCAATCAATTAAGAAGGCGCAAGTGCAGGCTTTGCAGGAGGAATTTACAAAAGCAGGCGTAGAATCGCATCGGAAAATGTATATCATTCTCCATGCGGACAAAATGACGGTCAATGCTGCGAACAGTTTATTAAAGTTCCTAGAGGAGCCCAACCGGGAAACGATGGCAGTTTTAATCACTGAACAATCGCATAAAATGCTGGATACGATTATTTCAAGATGTCAGATGCTTAGCTTTAAGCCGCTGCAGCCGCAATCTTTGGAGCAGCAGCTTTTACAAGAAGGCGTGTCTCAGGATCTTGCAAGGCTTTTGTCGAATTTAACCAATAATTTAGCAGAAGCACTCGAATTAAGTCGAAATGATCAGTTTGCAGAGTCTAGAGCGAAAGTGATAAAATTGTATGAAGTCTTACACCAGCGAAAAGAACATGCATTTTTTTATATACAAGATCAATGGATGCCTTTTTTCAAAGAGAAAGACCTTCAAGAAACTGGTCTTGATATGCTTTTATTTATATATCGTGATGTATTGTCGATTCAAATAGGAAATGAAGATAAAGTCATTTATCAAGACTTATTCCAGACAATGAAGCAGCACGCGCTGCATTCCACACAGCAGATGGTGACGAATCAGATCCTTGCTGTATTAGAAGCGAAAAAGAGACTTCAATCCAACGTGAATGCCCAAGGGCTAATGGAGCAATTGGTGTTGATGTTGCAGGAGGGATAAGCTTGTACAACGTAATTGGTGTTCGCTTTAAAAAAGCGGGCAAAATCTATTATTTCGATCCTAATGGATTTCATATAGAAAATGATAGTTGTGTCATTGTAGAAACAGTCAGAGGTGTTGAGTACGGGCAAGTGGTCATCGCCAATAAAAAAGTAGATGAACACGATGTGGTTCTCCCTTTGCGTAAGGTGATTCGCGTCGCAGACGAACGAGACCGGCTCATCGTTGAGGAGAACAAAGAAGCAGCGATGGCAGCCTTTGACACATGTCTTCAGAAAGTAAGTGAACACGGCCTGGAAATGAAGCTGGTCGATGTCGAATTTACATTCGACCGCAACAAGGTCATCTTCTATTTTACAGCGGATGGCAGAGTAGATTTCCGTGAGCTGGTCAAGGATCTTGCATCTATTTTTAAGACGAGAATTGAACTTCGTCAAATCGGTGTAAGAGACGAGGCAAAAATGCTAGGCGGCATTGGTCCGTGTGGACGTATGCTTTGCTGTTCAACTTTCTTAGGAGATTTTGAACCTGTGTCCATTAAAATGGCAAAAGATCAAAACCTCTCGTTAAACCCTACCAAAATTTCAGGGCTTTGCGGCCGTTTAATGTGCTGCTTGAAATATGAGAATGATGAGTACGAAACAGCAAAAGAACAATTACCGGACATCGGTGAAACGATTCAGACGTCTAATGGCTCTGCAAAGGTAGTAGGGCTTAATATTTTAGAACGAATTTTGCAAGTTGAATTAACCGGGCAAGAAAAAGTGATAGAATATACTTGGGAAGAATTATTACAAGAAGGCGTTGTATCTGCACAAACAACTGAGTAACGAGGTGTGCCACCTTGGATAAAAAGGAACTATTTGATACGGTGATTAATTTAGAAGAACAAATCGGTTCTCTTTATCGCCAGCTAGGTGATTTGAAAAATCATATCGGTGAAGTGATTGAAGAAAATCATCAGCTACAGATGGAGAATCAGCACTTGCGTGAACGTCTGGATCAATCCGATCGAGATAAATCGTCTGAGGCAGAGCATGATTCTGCCCAGAAGCCAAGTCATTCTGATATAGGAGAAGGTCATGATAACCTAGCTCGTTTATATCAGGAGGGCTTCCATATTTGTAATGTACATTATGGGAGCATTCGGAAAGAGGGAGACTGTTTGTTCTGTCTGTCATTTTTAAATAAAAAATGAGAAAAGGCTTCCGCTGAATCGGGAGCCTTTTTCACAGGAAAAGAAAGGATACATCATGGTTTCGTTAAGAGAAGATGAACGTTTAGACTACTTGCTTGCAGAAGATATGAAAATTATTCAAAGTAAAACGGTGTTCGCCTTTTCATTGGATGCAGTGTTATTAGCAAAATTTGCGTATGTGCCGATTCAAAAAGGGGAGATTATTGATCTTTGTACGGGAAATGGCATCGTTCCATTGCTGCTTTCGACGAGATCTAAAGCCTCTATTACAGGGGTTGAAATTCAAGAACGCCTGTTTGATATGGCAAAGAGAAGTGTGGCGCATAATCAACTGGAGCAGCAGATTGAGTTGATCCATGGTGATTTAAATGATATGCCTAAACGGTACGGAAACCACAAAGTAGACGTGATTACTTGTAATCCGCCATATTTTAAGACTCCTTCTAAGGATGAAATCAATGAAAATGAGTATTTGGCGATCGCACGTCATGAGATTCATTGTACATTAGAAGATGTCATTCGTGTTTCTTCCACTTTGCTAAAGCAAGGAGGCAAACTGGCAATGGTTCACCGTCCTGGACGGCTGCTTGAGATTGTTGAAATGATGAAGAAATACCGAATTGAGCCAAAACGAATTCAATTTGTATATCCGAAACAAGGAAAAGAAGCGAATACCATTTTAGTGGAAGGCATGAAAGATGGAAAGCCGGATTTGAAAATTCTCCCGCCGCTTTTTGTTTATGGAGAAGACCAAGAGTATACAAAAGAAATCAGGACGATACTGTATGGAGAAGCATAGTCATTATTTCTATGTATTGAAATGTGCAGATGGCAGTTTGTACGCTGGGTATACAAATGATTTACAAAAAAGGCTGACTGCCCATAATAGTGGGAAGGGTGCAAAGTATACGAGAGCTAGACGGCCGGTGGAACTCTATTACCACGAATGCTTTTTAACCAAAAGAGAAGCCATGCAACAGGAATATCGTTTCAAAACGTGGACACGTCGAAAAAAGGACATGTATATAGAAGAAAAGCGAATCAAAAAGGAGGCGGCACATGAAAAAGACACAGAAAAGCTTTGATGGTCAATCAGAAATGGGTATTCTTTATCTCGTACCAACCCCGATTGGAAACTTAGAAGATATGACGTTTCGAGCGATACAAACGTTAAAGGATGTAGACTATATTGCCGCAGAAGATACGAGACAAACGAAAAAGCTTTGTCATGTCTATGAAATTGATACCCCATTAACGAGTTATCATGAACATAACAAAGATAGCAGTGGTCACAAGTTAATCGAATGGTTAAAAGAAGGAAAGAATATTGCACTCGTGAGCGATGCCGGTTTACCGACGATCTCTGATCCAGGAGCCGAAGTGGTTCGAGACTTTACGAACATCGGAGGCTATGTCATTCCGTTACCTGGTGCAAACGCAGCACTTACGGCGCTTATTGCGTCAGGAATCGCACCACAGCCATTTTTCTTTTACGGTTTTCTTGATCGTCAAAAAAAGGAAAAGAAAAAACAGCTGGAAGCATTGAAGAAACGCCAAGAAACAATTATTTTCTATGAAGCGCCCCATCGGTTAAAAGAAACGCTGACTGTGATGAAAGAAGTGTGGGGGAACCGGAATATTGCCATTACGAGAGAACTGACAAAGAAATTTGAAGAGTTTATTCGTGGAGATTTAGAATACGCGCTGACTTGGGTGACAGAACAACAAATCCGTGGTGAGTTCTGTCTCGTCGTACAAGGAAATGATCAGGATGAAGAAGAACTGAATGAAGAAGCTTGGTGGAATTCTTTATCTGAAAAAGAGCACGTGATCCATTACATAGAGGAAGGGTTAACGTCAAAAGAGGCTATTAAACGTACTGCGGTCGAACGTGGTGTGCCAAAGCGGACGATCTATGATGCGTATCATATTGAACAATAAAGAAAGGTTCTTGCAAACGGTGCAAGAACCTTTTTATATAAAACTTATTTTTGTGATTGAAGTTGGTTTTGGATTTCGTTAATGATTTGCTCTGCACCTTCACGACTAAGAACTAATTTACCATTAGCAAGTTTAAGGTTATCGTCTGATACTTCACCTGTTACTTGGCAAGTCATGTTTGGTTTATATTTTTTTAGGATAATTTTTTCATCATCAACATAAATTTCCAAAGCGTCTTTTTCTGCGATTCCTAACGTACGGCGAAGCTCGATTGGAATCACCACGCGTCCTAATTCGTCAACTTTACGTACAATACCTGTAGATTTCATCTTCATTCTCCTCCCAAAAAGTTCTTATTCTTAATATAATATTATCTTCGTCATTATTCGACAAATTCCTTACATTCCTAGCATAACAAGGTTTCCATAAATCGTCAATCATTTTGTTTACTATTGTTTGTAAAATATGACTCTTAAAGTCAAAGGACCTTGAAACTACCGGTGTATAAGGATTTTTCAGAATTTATCTATAAAAATATGAAAAATGACGATAACAGATTAACAAGACTTTTGCCCTAATTTAGCCAATTGTAAATCTGGAAATAGATTTCATACGACAATATTCGACAAAATGTCGAGCGGTTTGTCGTTTTTTCCGAAAAACTCATCTTTTTCGTTCATTTCATTCTGTTCTATGTATATATGCTTGATCTTAAAGGCTAAGATGGTATCATAGAGAAAGCACAAGTGCAAAACATAATGAAATGATCTGACACATTTTAATGAAGTATGATGACCGCTCTCGTCCATTGGGCGGGAGTTTTTGACATTTACACACAAGCAGGAGGTTCCGACATGCCGGAAAAGAAAAAAACGTTTTATCTGACTACACCAATTTACTATCCGAGCGGAAAATTACATATTGGACATGCTTATACGACAGTGGCAGGGGATGCCATGGCTCGTTATAAACGTCTGCAAGGCTATGATGTGATGTATTTAACGGGTACAGATGAGCACGGACAAAAAATTCAGCAAAAAGCTGAAGAACAAAATATTACACCGATTGAGTATTTAGATCCGGTCGTTGCTGACATTAAATCATTATGGAAGAAACTCGACATTTCAAACGATGATTTCATTCGTACAACGGAAAAAAGACATACGAAAATCATTGAGCAAGTCTTTCAAAAGCTGCTTGATCAAGGAGATATTTATTTAGATCAATATGAGGGCTGGTACAGTATTCCTGATGAAACATTCTATACGGAAACACAGCTTGTTGATGTTGAGCGAAATGAGAAAGGGGAAGTCGTTGGAGGGAAAAGCCCAGACAGTGGACACCCTGTTGAATTGATTAAAGAGGAATCATATTTCTTCCGTATGAGTAAGTATGCTGATCGCTTACTAGACTATTACGAAAAGAACCCGTCGTTCATTCAGCCTGAATCAAGAAAGAATGAAATGATTAATAACTTCATTAAACCGGGGTTAGAGGATTTAGCTGTATCAAGAACAACCTTTGATTGGGGCATTAAAGTACCTAATAATCCGAAGCACGTCATCTATGTATGGATTGATGCGTTATTCAACTACTTAACAGCGATTGGCTACGGAACCGATCAAGATGAAAAATATAAAAAATATTGGCCTGCCAACGTACACCTAGTCGGGAAAGAAATTGTACGATTCCATACAATTTACTGGCCAATTATGTTGATGGCACTTGATCTGCCGTTGCCAAAACAAATTTTTGCACATGGCTGGCTGCTCATGAAAGATGGAAAAATGTCTAAATCAAAAGGGAACGTAGTAGATCCTGTTACGTTAATTGATCGCTATGGTCTTGATGCTCTTCGTTATTATCTGCTACGCGAAGTACCATTTGGTGCAGACGGTGTGTTTACACCAGAAGGATTCGTGGAACGTGTAAACTATGACCTTGCCAATGATTTAGGAAACTTGCTTAATCGTACAGTGGCGATGGTGCAAAAATACTTCGACGGTACATTAAGCAGCTATAAGGGACCAGTCAATGAGTTTGATGAGGAACTAAAAGCTGTAGCTGAACAAACGGTGAAAGCCTATGAAGAAGCGATGGAAAACCTCGAATTCTCAGTGGCTCTTTCAAATGTTTGGACATTAATCAGCAGAACAAATAAATATATTGATCAAACAGCTCCATGGGTGTTAGCAAAGGATGAAACAAAACGAAAAGAACTGCATTCGGTGATGTACCATTTAGCAGAATCACTCCGAATCACAGCTGTGTTGTTAACGCCATTCTTAACAAAAACACCTGAGAAAATCTTCTTCCAGCTTGGAATTGAAGAAGAGAAACTCAAAAGCTGGGAAAGCATTCTTTCTTTCGGTGCGATCCAAAAAGCGACGGTACAAAAAGGTGAGCCATTGTTCCCTCGTTTAGAGGTTGAAGAAGAAGTGGCATACATTAAAGAGAAGATGCAGGGAAGTGCGCCTAAGGTAGAAGAAGAGACAGTTGAAATAGAAGAAACTGAATTACCTGAGCTGGGTGCCGAAATCGCCTTCGATGATTTTTCGAAAGTTGACCTTCGTGTAGCACAAGTATTGGAAGCAGCACCAGTGAAAAAAGCTGATCGTCTCTTAAAGCTTCAGCTTGATTTTGGATTTGAAAAGAGACAAATTGTCTCAGGGATTGCCAAGCATTATCAACCAGAAGAATTGGTAGGGAAGAAGCTCGTCTGCGTAGCGAATCTCACACCAGTTAAACTAAGAGGGGAAATTTCCCAGGGAATGATTTTAACTGGAGAAACTGGTGGTAAATTGCAGGTTCTTGAAGTAGATCAATCTCTAGCAAATGGAACAAAAATTTTATAATTCAACAAAGGTGTTCCACGTGTAACATTTCGTCGAACACCTTTTGTTTTTCAGAAGAATTGTCGAAAGGAGCAATCAACCATGTTATTTGATACACATGCCCACTTAAATGCTGAACAATATAATGAAGACTTAGAGCAGGTGATTGAAAGAGCCAAAAGTGAAAAGGTAGAGAATATTGTGGTGGTCGGGTTTGATCGTCCAACCATTACGAGAGCGATGGAGCTAATTGAAGCATATGATTTTATTTATGCAGCCATCGGCTGGCATCCTGTTGATGCCATTGATATGACAGATGAAGATTTGGCTTGGATCAAAGAATTATCTCAACATAAAAAGGTTGTTGCCATTGGAGAAATGGGTCTAGATTACTATTGGGACAAGTCGCCAAAAGATGTGCAAAAAGAAGTCTTTAGACGTCAAATTGCTCTTGCGAAAGAAGTGAATCTGCCAATTATCATTCATAACCGTGACGCTACGGAAGATGTAGTGACGATCTTAAAAGAAGAAGGAGCGGCAGAAGTTGGAGGAATTATGCACTGCTTTACTGGCAGCCTCGAAATTGCAAAAGCGTGTATGGAAATGAACTTTTATATCTCATTTGGTGGACCTGTCACATTTAAAAATGCAAAAAAACCAAAGGAAGTTGTAAAGGATATTCCAAGTGATCGTCTGTTGATTGAAACAGACTGTCCATATTTAACTCCAGCTCCATTTAGAGGGAAACGGAATGAGCCGAGCTATGTGAAATATATCGCAGAACAAATTGCTGAATTGCGAGAAATGAGCTTTGAAGAGCTTGCTGCATTGACAACAGAAAATGCGAAAAAAGTTTTCCGTATAAACTGACAGTATATGATGTCAATCCTTGTTTAAGCTTGTCCAATTGTGAAACATAACGAAAAAGTTCTACACGTTTGCGCCTCCTCATAGGATAAGTTGTCGATAAGTCTTTCTTCCCTTCCTTCCAAAAATCTCCCATAATAGGTTTACAATCGAGCATTTTTGTACAGTGGGTGGAAGGGTTGACAGGTTTTGAGATACTCTATATAATCTCTCCGAGGAGAAGGAGGCGTTTTTCATCGTACAAAAAATGAAAAATCTGTTTTCTGTCAAGCTAGGAAAAGGCAAGGTTTTATTTCTAGTCACTTGCTTGCTTTTAGCTGGAACTGGGACGGCTTACGGTGCGCATGAGCTCACTAAGCAGTCTATTACCATTTCAATCAATGGCAAAGAGAAGACAATTCGTACACATGAAGAGACAGTAGCACAGCTGCTTTCAGACCTTGGAATAAGGACCAAGGCGGAGGATCATATCTCTCCAAGTCTAAATACAAAGATTCAAGACAACATGAACATTGTGTATGATGCGGCTATACCGGTTCATCTCACCCTAGATGGGAAAGAGAAAACGATATGGACAACAGATCAGACGGTTGGAGCATTATTGAAGAATGAGAAGATAGATATTGGGAAGCACGATCAAGTAACTCCAGGAAAGAATGACAAGATTAAAAAGAATATGGATCTTGTGGTTCAGCAGGCCTTCCAGGTCAGCTTAAACGATGGAGGAAAGGATAAGAAAGTGTGGACCACTTCGACTACGGTCGCTGACTTTTTAAAGCAACAAGAGCTGAAGCTCAAGAAGCACGATAAGATCAAACCTGCGTTACATAGTCACCTTTCTAAAAAAAGCGCAGATGTGAAGATCACTCGGGTGGAAAAAGTCACCGATGTAGTGGAAGAGAAAATTGCTTTTGATACCAAACATAAAAAGGATCGATCTCTTGAAAAAGGAAAAGAGAAGGTGCTTGAAAAAGGTGAAGAAGGTAAATTAAAGAAGCACTATGCCATTGTGAAAGAAAACGGCAAAGTGGTGTCTAAAGAATTAATTAAAGAGGTTACTGCAAAAGACAGTAAGGATCGTTTAGTGGCCGTTGGTACACAAGTGTCCAAGAAGGAACCTAAAGCGTCACCTGCGGTTTCAAGAAGTAATGAATCTTCAGGAAAAGAGTTCTATGTGACGTCTACAGCCTATACAGCGAGCTGTGCTGGATGTACGGGCAGAACGTCTACAGGCTTTAATTTAAAAGCAAATCCAGGTGCAAAGGTCATAGCAGTTGACCCGAGTGTCATTCCGCTGGGCTCTAAAGTGTATGTGGAAGGCTATGGGTATGCCGTTGCATCAGACACTGGATCTGCTATAAAAGGGAATAAAATTGATGTGTTCGTCCCAAGTAAGTCGGCAGCTTATCAATGGGGAAATAAACGAGTGAAAATTAGAGTGCTCAAATAAACACATCAAATCATTTATATGAACAGAGGGCTTTGCGCACCCTCTGTTTTTTTGGTTATAATAGAAGCACTGTTTTCTAATTAATTAGACGCAAAAACAGCATGGAAGGTTTCATTTTTTGACAAAAAAATGTAGATTGTTTTTGCAAGCGGAGGAATACATGAAAATCAAAGAAATCATTGTGGTGGAGGGTCGTGACGACACTGCTAGAGTAAAGATGGCCGTTGATGCAGATACGATTGAAACGAATGGATCTGCCATTGGCGATACAGTCATTCAACAAGTGCGTCTTGCTCAGGAGACGAGGGGGGTTATCATTTTAACTGATCCTGACTTCCCTGGGGAAAAGATCCGTAAAACCATCGCAGAGGCTGTCCCTGGCTGTAAGCACGCCTTTTTACCAAAACACCTTGCGAAAGCGAAGCGGGACAAAGGAATTGGTGTCGAGCATGCTTCCTTGGACAGTATTCGAGAATGCCTTGCACATGTCCATGAGGAAATGGAAGAATCAGAAAGCGAGATTACGTTAGACGATTTATTTGACGCAGGCCTTATCGGAGGCGAAGCATCAAAACGCCGCCGCGAACGATTAGGTGTGCTTTTAAATATAGGATATACAAATGCGAAGCAGCTGCAAAAGCGTCTTCACATGTTCCAAATAACGAAAGAGGATTTTATTGCGGCCTTAAAGACCGTCATGCAGGAGGAAGCCGATGAATAAAGATATTGCGACGCCCATCAGAACGAAGGAAATACTGAAGAAGTACGGTTTCTCTTTTAAAAAGAGCTTAGGGCAAAACTTTTTAATTGATACGAATATTTTAGATCGCATTGTCGATCATGCAGAGATTACGGATGAGACAGGTGTGATTGAAATTGGCCCTGGTATCGGTGCGTTGACTGAACAGCTCGCTAAACGGGCAAAGAAAGTCACGGCTTTTGAAATCGACCAGCGCCTATTGCCGATTTTAAACGATACGCTTTCTCCATACGATAATGTCACCATTATACATCAAGACGTATTGAAGGCAGATGTAAGAAAGGTGATTGAAGAACAGTTTGCTGACTGTAAAGAAGTAATGGTCGTAGCAAACCTTCCTTACTATGTGACGACACCAATTATTATGAAATTGCTTGAAGAAAACCTTCCATTGAAAGGAATCGTTGTCATGCTGCAAAAAGAAGTAGCAGATCGCATGGCTGCTGTTCCTTCATCAAAAGAATACAACTCTTTGTCGATTGCGGTGCAATTTTATACAGAAGCGAAGACGGTAATGGTTGTGCCGAAAACGGTTTTCGTCCCACAGCCAAATGTGGATTCAGCCGTGATCAAACTAACTGTTCGTGAAACACCTGCGGTCTCAGTAGACAATGATACGTTTTTCTTTCAACTGATTCGTGCGAGTTTTGGCCAGCGCCGGAAGACATTGATGAATAACTTGATGAACAATCTGCCAGATGGCAAGAAACATAAAGCCATCATTGAAGAAGCCCTTGTAACAGCTGAGGTTGATGGGAAACGCCGCGGTGAATCATTGTCAATCGATGAATTTGCCCGTTTGTCCAATGTTTTACACAAAGCCCTTTCATAAGGGCTTTTCAGCGTGTAGACAAACCCTCGCATTCGGTGTCAGTCCTGCGCGCTGGTACTCACGAATGTCAAATACGCTCCGTGCCAGTGCTCGTTCTTCCTAGACTGCAAAGGTTTTCTATCACGCTGAAAAGAAGACAAAGCCCTTTCATAAGGGCTTTTTTCTTTTGGTTTTCACCACTTCACCTGTTCAGGCATAGGCTAGAAAGAACAACACACCTGAAAGAAGAACAAGTGTAGCGTAAGACGATACCAACAGGATAAGAGCCTGATTGTGGAGTGAAAAGCATGCAATTTCAAATAGGAGATATGGTGACGAGGGCATCCTATCAGATGGATATTATGTTTCGTATCATTCGAATTGATGAGACAGACCAGCACGAAGCCACCGCCATTTTGCATGGGAATGAAGTGAGGCTGATTGCCGATGCGAAGATGTCAGATTTGGTCTTGATTCAAAAAGAGGAGCAGCTGACAAGAGAGAAGGACGATGAACGGAAAATTAACGAATCGCTCGACTTACTTAGGCAAGATTATCAGCTGCTTCGTGAAAAACAAGAGTATTATACGTCTGGACAATATCAGCATCAGGAGCAGTATTTTCATATGCCCGGAAAGGTTCTGCATTTAGATGGAGATGCTTCATACTTAAAGAAATGCTTAGATGTATATGAAAGAATCGGTGTACCTGTGTATGGTGTGCATTGCCACGAGAAGAAAATGCCAAGCATGATTGATTCATTAATTGATCAATATCGGCCTGATATTTTGGTCATCACAGGACATGATGCGTATTCTAAACAAAAGGGCGGTGTACACGATATCGGTGCATATCGTCATTCTCGTCATTTCGTTGAAACGGTTCAAAAGGCAAGAAGAAAGGTTCCGCATTTAGATCAGCTCGTGATCTTTGCAGGTGCCTGCCAATCTCATTTTGAATCATTAATTCAAGCAGGTGCTAATTTTGCAAGCTCACCCTCACGTGTCAACATTCATGCACTTGACCCCGTCTATATTGTTGCCAAGATCAGCTTCACTCCATTTGTAGATCGAATCAACGTGTGGGATGTGCTCCGAAATACACTGACGAGAGAAAAAGGTCTCGGAGGAATTGAAACAAGGGGTGTTTTAAGGGTAGGTATGCCATATAAAAGAGACCATGAATCGACATAACCCGACTGATTTCAGTCTGGTTTTTTTTATGCTCAAAAAGAAATTTCATATGAATACATAATTCACCGGAATTTGAGAAAAATAGGGAGGAGAAAAGGTAGAAGTTTGTCAAAATTATTTTGTTGACAATGGCTCGTGTTGGTTGATATAATTTAATTTTTATTTGACAAAAATGGGCCGTTGTTGTATAATTATCTCAGTGAGGTGGATGCAATGGCGAAGACTTTGTCCGACATCAAAAGATCGCTTGATGGTAACTTAGGTAAACGTTTGACGTTAAAGGCTAACGGAGGCCGCCGAAAAACAATTGAGCGTTCGGGCATTTTAGCTGAAACGTACCCTTCTGTTTTTGTGATTCAATTAGATCAAGATGAGAATTCGTTTGAAAGAGTTTCTTACAGTTATGCAGATATACTGACTGAGACGGTCGAATTAACGTTCGATGATACCGCTAGCTCAGTCGCCTATTAATGGGCAGTGAACTTTTTGTTTACTGCTTTTTGTTTTGCCTTTTTTCTGTATGGGAGGCTGTCCATTATTTGAAAGGGGTAAAAGGCGGGAATCGATGCAAAATAAGAAAGCCACAAACGAGTGGCAATGATTCGAATTCTCGACCAAAGGGGCTGTTTCGTTTGGGTAGACGCCGAGGCATTATGTCAGATGAGTTCAAATACGAGCTGGCGAAGGATCTTGGATTTTATGATACCGTCAAAAATGGAGGCTGGGGAGAGATTCGTGCGCGTGACGCAGGAAATATGGTCAAACGTGCCATTGAATTAGCTCAACAGCACATGGCTCAAGAAGAGAATCAACGATAAAGAAATGATCAGGGATACCTCGGGTGTCTCTGGTCTTTTTTGCTTGAAAAAGTGAGTGTGCTGGGGGCAAAAGCCAATATTCATCAGATCCATCAAATGTGATACAATATTGATACTTATGTTTAGATGGAGAAGTAGGTGAAATGTTTGCGTATTTTAGAAAAAGCACCGGCAAAAATTAATCTCTCACTTGATGTTCATGGAAAAAGACCGGATGGATATCACGAAGTGGAGATGGTGATGACAACAATAGATCTTGCAGATCGACTAGAGCTGACGGAGCTGGACAAAGACGAAATCCGTGTATCATCTCATAATCGTTTTGTGCCAGATGATCAACGGAATTTGGCTTATCAGGCAGCTAAATTATTAAAAACAAGATTCGGTATTCAAAAAGGCGTATCGATTGTCATCACAAAAGCAATTCCCGTCGCAGCAGGTTTAGCTGGAGGCAGCAGTGATGCCGCAGCAGCGCTTCGCGGCTTAAACCGTTTGTGGAAGTTAAATCTCACGTTAGATGAACTAGCTGAGCTTGGAGCGGAGATCGGCTCAGATGTCTCTTTTTGTGTACACGGAGGGACAGCGCTAGCGACAGGACGTGGAGAGAAACTAAAGCACATTGCGACACCGCCGCATTGCTGGGTGATTTTAGCGAAGCCGGTGATTGGGGTATCTACAGCTGAGGTCTACAGACAATATGACGCAAGCAAAGTAGAACACCCAAATGTACAGCGTATGATTGAAGCAATTGAAGCGAAAGATTATAAAGAGATGTGCGGCTCACTCGGTAACGTGTTGGAATCTGTGACATTAAAGATGTATCCAGAAGTCGATATGATTAAGAGACAGATGAAGCGTTTCGGAGCAGATGCTGTATTAATGAGCGGCAGCGGGCCAACTGTATTTGGCTTGATTCAATATGAATCGAAGGTACAAAGAATATATAACGGACTGAGAGGATTTTGTGATCAGGTTTACGCTGTCCGCATGATCGGCGAACAAAATGCCCTTGATTAAATCCGTATATTAAGTTATATTATTCATAAATTATTCGGGTTCTGGGGGTAAGTTCATGAAGTTTCGTCGAAGCGGCAGATTGGTGGACTTAACAAATTATTTGTTAACCCACCCGCACGTACTAGTACCTTTAACTTTTTTTGCAGAGCGATATCAATCTGCGAAGTCCTCTATTAGTGAAGACTTAACGATTATCAAACAGACCTTCGAACAGCAGGGAATAGGGACTTTACTTACTGTACCTGGCGCTGCTGGCGGAGTGAAATATATTCCAAAGATTCATCTAAAAGAAGCAGACGAAGTCGTAAACGATATCGGAGAGGCATTATCAACTCCTGAACGTGTGCTTCCTGGCGGCTATTTATATTTAACTGATGTTTTAGGCAATCCATCGATTCTTGCGAAAATCGGTAAGCTTTTTGCGACCATTTTTGCGGATCGACCGATTGATGTTGTCATGACTGTTGCGACGAAAGGTATTCCGATTGCCTATTCTGTTGCAGGTTATTTAAATGTGCCTGTTGTAATCGTTAGAAAAGATAATAAGGTAACAGAAGGATCAACTGTGAGTATTAATTATGCATCAGGTTCTTCTAACCGAATTCAAACCATGTCACTTGCAAAGCGGAGCTTAGATAAAGGATCCAATGTGTTGATTATTGATGACTTTATGAAAGCAGGCGGAACCATTAATGGCATGATGAATCTTCTAGAGGAATTTAATGCACATGTTGCAGGGATCGGTGTTTTATTAGAAGATGAAGGCGTAGATGAACGCCTTGTCGATGAATATGTATCGCTTTTAAAGCTTTCAACCATTGATATGAAGCAGAAAATCATTGAGATTAATGAAGGCAATTTCCACGAGTTTTTTCATTCGAAAGCTTAAGCTTTGATCAAACATGTATTTGAATGGGAGAGATTGATATGACAAAAGTTGTTCAAACCAAAAACGCACCAGCAGCCATTGGACCTTACTCTCAAGGGATTATCGTCAATAACATGTTTTACAGCTCAGGGCAGATTCCATTAACACCAGCTGGAGATTTTGTGAATGGAGATATTAAAGAACAAACACATCAAGTGTTTCATAATCTTAAAGCCGTCCTTGAAGCAGCGGGAGCTTCCTTTGAAACAGTCGTGAAAGCAACGGTTTTCATTAAAGATATGGAACAATTCGCCGAAGTGAATGAAGTGTACGGTGAATACTTCCATACACATAAGCCAGCTCGTTCATGTGTAGAAGTAGCCAGACTTCCAAAAGATGCACTTGTAGAAATTGAAGTTGTGGCATTAGTGAAATAAACAGGCCATCTCTTTGGAGGCCGTTTGGTTTCATTATATGTATGAAAAGGCATCGTCATGATGTCTTTTTTCACGCAACCGATGTAAGCGTCGTCATTAAAATGACAAAAAATGTATAAATATCCCGATATTTCAAAAAAAGTTTAAAAAAAGAGCAGGAGAATCACCACAATCGTTGAATACCTAATTAATGCTTTTATATTGGGAAAAGGTGGTGAACTACTGTGGAAGTTACTGACGTAAGATTACGCCGCGTGAATACCGATGGTCGCATGAGGGCGATTGCATCCATCACGCTGGACCACGAATTTGTTGTTCATGATATTCGTGTGATTGATGGAAATAATGGGTTGTTTGTTGCAATGCCTAGCAAACGCACGCCTGATGGAGAGTTTCGTGATATTGCACATCCGATTAACTCAAGCACTCGGGGTAAAATCCAAGATGCTGTTTTAAATGAATATCATCGCTTAGGCGAAGAAGAAGAAACAATTGAATATGAAGAAGCTGGAGCTTCTTAATCATATGTGAATCCAAAAAGACAGCTTTAAGGGAAAATGGAATGTTTTCTTTTAAATGCTGTCTTTTTTGCGTTTTTCCTCATGATTCTTCTAGGTTTCAACCATTAGAAAATTAATGTACTTCCTCTTGTATCCTTGAAATCAGTCCTTATTTAGGATATATTTTTCTATGGATAATAGGGATATTGGAGGCCAATCAATGGATAAGCGGTTCGCAGTGATTCTAGCAGCGGGAAAAGGAACAAGAATGAAGTCAAAGTTATACAAAGTACTTCATCCAGTTTGCGGAAAGCCAATGGTCGAGCATGTGGCAGATCAAGCGTTAAAGCTATCTTTAGCCAAGCTTGTGACGATTGTCGGCCATGGAGCAGAGGACGTCAAGAAGCAGCTTGGGGACAGAAGTGAATATGCACTTCAAGAAGAACAGCTGGGAACAGCACATGCCGTCAAACAAGCTAAATCGTTCCTCGCGCAGGAAAAGGGAACAACCATTGTCATTTGTGGAGATACACCATTATTGACAGCGGAAACAATGGAAGCCATGTTAAGCGAGCATCAAAAACAACAAGCGAAAGTGACGATTTTGACAGCACATGCGGATGATCCAACAGGTTATGGACGTATTCTTCGTGATGAAACAGGTGCTGTAGTAAAAATCGTCGAGCATAAAGATGCAAATGATGCTGAACGTCAAGTGAATGAAATTAATACTGGAACCTATTGCTTTTCAAATGAAGATCTCTTCCGTGTGATTGAGCAAGTGTCAAATGAAAATGCACAAGGTGAATACTATTTGCCGGATGTCATTGAAATTCTAAAGAATGAAGGACAGACGGTTGCAGCGTATCAAACACCGCATTTTGAAGAAACACTTGGAGTCAATGATCGTATCGCTCTATCACAAGCAGAGCAATTCATGAAGCGACGTATTAATCATCAGCATATGAAGAATGGTGTAACCTTGATTGATCCTGAGAACACGTATATCTCGCCAGATGCAGTCATCGGTGAAGATACAATGATTTATCCTGGGACGGTCATCAAAGGGAATGTAAAGATTGGTGCAGATGCCACAATCGGTCCGAACACTGAAATTGTTGATAGCGTAATTGGAGATCGGACAGTCATTAAGCAGTCTGTTGTCTGCGATAGTGAAGTTGGGGTAGATGTGACAATTGGACCGTTTGCTCATATTCGCCCGTTGTCGAAAATTGGCGATGAAGTGAAGATCGGGAATTTTGTCGAAATCAAGAAAACAGTTTTCGGTGACCGAAGCAAAGCGTCTCATCTAAGCTATATTGGAGATGCAGAGGTCGGAACGGATGTAAACCTTGGTTGTGGATCTATTACAGTTAATTATGATGGGAAGAACAAATTCTTAACGAAGATTGAAGATGGCGCATTTATTGGCTGCAATTCAAATCTCGTTGCACCAGTCACTGTCGGAAAAGGGGCATATGTTGCAGCCGGTTCAACGGTTACAGAAGATGTACCGCAGGATGCATTGTCTATTGCTAGAGCAAGACAAGTCAATAAAGAAGATTATGTGAAAAATATTCATAAAAAATAATCCAAATACCCGGAGGTTTACCATGTCTAATCGTTATGCTGATGCGAATTTAAAGATATTCTCTTTGAATTCAAACCCTGAACTTGCCAAAGAAATTGCCGATCGTATCGGAGTTGATGTAGGAAAGAGCTCTGTTAAACGTTTTAGTGACGGTGAAGTCCAAATCAATATTGAAGAAAGTATCCGCGGCTGTGATTGTTATGTTATTCAATCTACTAGTGCGCCAGTCAATGAGCACATTATGGAGCTACTCATTATGGTAGATGCACTAAAACGCGCTTCTGCGAAAACGGTCAATATTGTCATCCCTTATTACGGATATGCACGTCAAGATCGTAAGGCAAAACCTCGTGAGCCAATCACGGCGAAGCTGTTTGCGAACTTACTTGAAACAGCAGGTGCTACACGTGTCATTGCACTTGATCTTCATGCGCCGCAAATCCAAGGTTTCTTTGATATTCCAATCGATAACTTAATGGCTGTGCCAATCTTAACAAACTATTTCGAACAGAAAAACTTGAATGATATCGTTGTTGTGTCTCCTGACCACGGTGGTGTTACGCGTGCGCGCAAAATGGCGGACCGCCTGAAAGCACCAATCGCAATTATCGACAAACGTCGTCCGAAGCCGAACGTGGCTGAAGTGATGAACATCATTGGGAACATTGAAGGCAAAACGGCGATTCTCATCGATGATATCATTGATACAGCTGGTACGATTACACTTGCTGCAAATGCACTTGTGGAAAATGGAGCGGCTGAAGTCTATGCTTGTTGTACTCACCCAGTATTGTCTGGACCAGCAGTAGAACGTATTACAAACTCTAAAATTAAAGAATTAGTTGTGACAAACAGTATTCACTTAACAGATGACAAGAAAGTTGGAAAATTCATTCCGCTTTCAGTTGGGCCTTTGCTTGCAGAAGCCATCATCCGTGTACATGAAGAAGAATCTGTGAGCTACCTTTTCAGCTAATTTTCTGATTGAAAAAGGCCCTAGGCATCAGCTTGGGGTCTTTTTGCTGTGATAAATGAAAGCCAAACATGTTTAAAATGATTCAGTTATGGGTATTTATGAAAGTAGTGACAAAAAAGAAATAGGATGGTGCTGAATATGGCAACTTTAAAAGCAAATAAAAGAACTGATTTCAAACGTTCCACACTGCAAAAAATCCGTCATTCAGGACACGTTCCTGGTGTCATATACGGAAAAAATACAGACAACCTGGCTGTTTCATTAGACAGCATTGATTTATTAAAGACATTACGTGATGAAGGAAAAAACACAATCATCACATTAGACGTTGGCGGTGAAACAAAATCTGTGATGGTGACAGAACTGCAAACAGATCCGTTGAAAAATGAGCTTGTCCACGCTGATTTCCAAGTGGTCGACTTGCAGCGAGAAATTGACGCAGATGTACCTGTACAACTCATTGGAGAATCCAAAGGGGTAAAGGATGGCGGTGTCCTTCAGCAGCCACTATTTGAGCTATCCATTACAGCGAAACCAAAGGATATCCCGCAAAATATTGAAGCTGATATTACAAACTTAGAAGTAAATGACGTACTAACAGTTGGTGATCTGTCTGTTCAGTCTACGTATCAAATTAATAATGATCCAGAAGAAGTTGTTGCTTCGATCTTACCGCCTCAGCAATCAGAGGTTCCAGAGCCAGATAGTGAAGAGGAAACGCAAGAGCCTGAGGCCATTAAAGAAAAAGATGATAGCGAAGAATAACTGGTCAATTAGAGACGTAACCCTCCCGCGGTTACGTCTTTTGTGCTAGAATGAAAAGAATTCATACGTTTTGCATGAGGCAATCACATTGGCTCATTTTTTAGGCGTGTGCATGTGCGACAAAGGAGGTTATTGGTTTCATGATTGCGTTCGTTGGATTGGGTAATCCAGGAAAAGAATATGAAAAAACAAGACATAACGTCGGGTTTATGACAATAGATGAACTATCAAAAAAATGGGACATCCCATTAAATCAATCAAAATTCCATGGACAATATGGAACTGGGTTTGTTTCGGGGCAAAAGGTTCTACTTGTGAAGCCTCTTACATATATGAACTTATCAGGGGAATGTGTGCGTCCGCTGATGGATTACTATGAAATTCCCCTTGAACATTTGAAGGTCATCTATGATGATCTTGATTTGCCAACGGGCCGGATTCGTTTGCGTACAAAAGGAAGTGCAGGCGGACATAACGGAATCAAATCGTTGATTCAGCATTTAGGTTCACCTGAGTTTGACCGATTCCGTATCGGCATTGGCCGTCCACAAAACGGCATGAAGGTCGTCGATTATGTACTAGGACGCTTCTCAGAGGAAGAACAGCCTGATATCTCATCTGCTATTCAAGCATCTGTTGAAGCTTGTGAAGCGGCTTTAACAAAGCCATTTTTAGAAGTGATGAATGATTTTAACAAGAAGGTATAAGAATGATAAGCAAAGCACATACTGATCATAAAATCTCAGCATGGGAGGATCACGTATGGCTTTGCACTATTACTGCCGGCACTGTGGTGTAAAGGTTGGCAGTCTAGATGAATCCGCTGTCCAAAGTGAAGCACTTGGATTTCATCACTTAACAAATGAGGAAAGAAACGATATGATTTCTTATAGGGAAAATGGTGATTTACATGTACAAACCATTTGTGAGGATTGCCAAGAGGCGCTCGAAAGAAATCCTGATTACCATCAGTATCATACTTTTATTCAATAAAAAAGCTTTGGTGTAGATATTAGACCAAAGCGTTTTTCTGTTTTAAACAAGCAGGGAGGAGGAGCCAAATGAAAAACATACAATCATTTATCAAACAAAGTGATGATTTTCAGTCCATTTTTAACGGACTAAAAGAAGGGTTAAAAGAACAGCTGCTCGCCGGACTATCAGGCTCCGTCAGATCTTTATTTACAGCCGCCATATCAGACGAATTAAAGCGTCCGATGTTTATTGTGACACACAACTTATATCAAGCGCAGAAGGTCACAGATGATCTAGCCAGTGTGATGCCAGATCGCTCGGTCCTTCTTTATCCTGTCAATGAACTCATTGCATCTGAAATTGCTGTGGCAAGCCCTGAGCTTAGAGCGCAGCGTCTTGATGTATTGAATCGTCTCGCGAATGGAGAAAATCCGATTGTCGTGACTCCAGCAGCTGCAGTGCGTAGAATGCTTCCGCCTGTTGAGCTCTGGAAGGAGAGTCAGATCCATTTAAAGGTTGGTGAAGAAATTGATTTGGAGGCGTTTTCAAAACAACTCGTGCAAATCGGTTATGACCGGACGTCCATGGTCGCTGCGCCCGGAGACTTTAGTGTGCGCGGAGGAATCATCGACATTTATGCGTTAACGGAAGACCACCCGATCCGTATTGAGCTGTTTGATACAGAAGTGGACTCTATTCGGTCCTTCCACTCTGACACGCAACGTTCATTGGAAACACTTCAAGAAATCAAGATTGGCCCGGCGAAAGAGCTGATTGTAAGAGGGCCTGAACGAGTGAGAGCGATTGAACAGCTTGACGAAGGTCTTGCCAGCAGCTTAAAGAAATTCAACTCGGATAAACAAAAAGAACTGCTCCATCAGAATATTTCTGCTGATCGTGAGAAGCTGCTAGAAGGTATTGTGACACAAGAAATGACGAAGTATCTGTCCTATTTCTATGAAAAGCCTGCTAGTTTGCTAGATTATACATCGCAGGATACGATTATCATTCTAGATGAAATCAGCAGAATTCAGGAGATGGAAGAACAGCTTGAACAGGAAGAAGCAGATTGGACAATTAGTCTGCTGGAAGAAGGGAATATCCTGCATGATCTAGCCCTTTCCTTCCCATTTCAAGAGCTGTTCAATCAGCAATCGAGATCGATTCTGTACTATTCCTTATTTTTGAGACATGTTCAGCAGACCAATCCGCAAAATATCGTCAATGTATCTAGTAAGCAAATGCAGAATTTCCACGGGCAGATGAATGTGCTTGCAAGTGAAATTGAACGCTACAAAAAGCAGAATTATACGGTTGTCTTTTTAGGTGCGGATGAAGAGCGGACAGAGAAGCTGTCATCTGTCTTGCATGATTATGACATTGAAGCAGCTCTTGCTAAACCTGATGCTGAGCTTGTCAGCGGGCAAGTATATATTTTACAAGGTGAGCTTCAAACCGGTTTTGAACTACCTTTATCCAAGATTGCTGTCATTACAGAGGGTGAACTTTTCAAGAAACGTGTGAAGAAGCAGGCACGTAAGCAAAAGCTGACAAACGCAGAGCGAATCAAAAGCTATTCAGAACTGCAAGTGGGCGATTATGTGGTGCACATTAACCACGGGATCGGTAAGTATTTAGGAATTGAAACGCTTGAAATTGGCGGCATTCATAAAGATTATTTAAATATTCATTATCAAGGAAGCGACAAGCTTTATGTCCCTGTTGAACAAATTGATCAGGTGCAGAAGTATGTAGGGTCAGAAGGAAAAGAACCAAAGCTGTACAAACTAGGTGGCAGCGACTGGAAACGTGTGAAGAAAAAAGTAGAATCATCTGTGCAGGACATTGCAGATGATCTGATTAAGCTGTACGCAGAACGTGAAGCAAGCAAAGGGTATGCCTTCTCGCCTGACCATGAAATGCAGCGCCAGTTTGAATCTGCATTCCCTTACCAAGAAACAGACGATCAAATTCGCTCGATTCATGAAATCAAACAAGACATGGAGCGGGAGCGCCCGATGGATCGTCTGCTTTGTGGAGATGTGGGCTATGGAAAAACAGAGGTGGCGATTCGAGCGGCCTTCAAAGCCATTGCTGACGGGAAGCAGGTGGCACTGCTTGTACCAACAACGATCTTAGCGCAGCAGCATTTTGACACGATTATGGACAGATTCCAAGACTATCCTGTTAAAATCGCTCAGCTTAGCCGCTTCCGTACACGAAAAGAAACAACAGAAACCTTAAAAGGGCTGAAAAATGGAACGATTGATATGGTCATTGGAACGCATCGTCTTCTTTCAAAAGACATTGTGTACAAGGATTTAGGACTGTTAATTATCGATGAAGAGCAGCGCTTCGGTGTGACGCATAAAGAGAAAATTAAGCAAATGAAAGCCAATATTGATGTGCTGACGTTAACGGCAACACCAATTCCCCGCACGCTTCATATGTCGATGCTTGGCGTACGTGACTTATCTGTTATTGAAACACCACCTGAGAACCGTTTCCCAGTTCAAACCTATGTTGTCGAGTACAATGGTGCGTTAGTTAGAGAAGCCATTGAGCGAGAACTGGCAAGAGGCGGTCAAGTGTACTTCCTTTATAACCGAGTGGAGGATATTGAACGAAAAGCAGATGAAATCTCGATGCTTGTTCCAGACGCAAAAGTAAGCTACGCACACGGGAAAATGAGTGAGAACGAGCTGGAATCCGTGATGATTAATTTCCTAGAAGGTGAATCGGATGTACTCGTTAGTACAACCATTATCGAAACGGGCGTAGACATTCCAAATGTGAACACGCTCATTGTTCATGATGCTGATAAAATGGGGCTTTCGCAGCTGTACCAGTTAAGAGGACGAGTTGGGCGCTCGAATCGTGTGGCCTATGCTTATTTCACTTATCGAAAAGATAAAGTGCTTTCTGAAGTAGCTGAGAAAAGACTTCAAGCCATTAAAGAATTCACTGAGCTTGGGTCAGGCTTTAAAATTGCGATGCGTGACTTAACGATTCGAGGAGCAGGGAATTTACTTGGTGCACAGCAGCATGGATTTATTGATTCTGTTGGCTTCGACCTTTACTCTCAAATGCTGAAAGAAGCCATTGAAGAAAGAAGAGGCGATACGACTGCTCAAGAAAAATTTGAGCCGGAAATTGACCTCCAAATTGATGCCTACATTCCAGATAGCTATATTTCTGACGGCAAACAAAAGATCGAGATGTATAAACAGTTTAGAGCGATTGGATCTATAGAAGAGCGGAAAGAGCTTCAAGATGAAATGATTGACCGATTCGGAGAATATCCGCAAGAAGTGGCTGATTTGTTCACGATTGCGACGATGAAGGTGTACGCTGTGCAGGAACGTGTCGAGTTGATCAAGATGGAGAAAGGCATTGTCAGACTCACTCTTGATGAAAAAGCAAGCAGCGACATCGATGGTCAAAAATTATTTGAGCTTGGCAGTCAATATGGACGTGATATCGGTCTTGGCATGGAAGGCAGCAAGCTGATTATTTCTGTCCAAACAAAAGGTAAGAAAACGGAGGAGTGGCTTGAAGTCGTTCTTCGTATGCTTCGAGGTCTTCAAGATGTGAAAAAAGAAACCATTCCATCTTCATAAAATTTTGTTGGTCTCTCGTGTATATTACGTTTGATGTGACAGATACTAAACTCAGGGTCAAGTGGTGAATGTTGCATAAAGTGGACGCTTTTGTTCCATTCACCCAACACATCATCAAACGAAAGAGAGGCAGCAGTGAATGAAAGCAACTGGAATTGTACGCCGCATCGATGATCTAGGTAGAGTGGTTATACCGAAGGAGATTCGCAGAACATTGCGCATCCGGGAAGGAGATCCGCTTGAGATTTTCGTCGACCGCGATGGAGAAGTGATTTTGAAGAAGTATTCACCGATTAGTGAGCTAGGAGACTTTGCGAAGGAATATGCTGATGCATTATTCGACAGTTTGGGTCATTCTATCCTCATCTGTGATCGTGATACGTATATTGCTGTATCCGGTAGTTCAAAAAAAGAGTACTTAAACAAATCCATTAGTGATTTACTTGAACGAACAATGGATCAGCGTAATTCTGTATTAGAGGACAGCAAGAAAGAAATTCAGCTTGTGGATGGTATTGATGATGATGTATCAGCTTATACCATTGCACCTATTGTTGCAAACGGAGATCCAATTGGCGCCGTCGTCTTATTTTCTAAAGAGCGTTCAATGGGAGAAGTGGAGCATAAAGCGGCAGAAACGGCAGCTGGCTTCTTAGCCCGTCAAATGGAACATTAGGTCTAATAAATCTATATCATTTTGATAAAACGAAAGAATGCCGATGAAATCATCTGATTTTGTCGGCGTTTTTTATATGGGATGAAACAAAACAATGAATGTATCGTCTACTCCTTAGAAAGAAACGGCTTGCCAGTCACGTATGATATAATGAGTGCGTTTAAATGTAGGTATATTTTTTGATTGAACATAAAGGAGTCATCCATGAAAAATGCTGTGAATCAGCCGCATTGGCTTTTCCAAGGTGCGGTGATTTTAACCATCGCAGGCTTGTTATCAAAGGTACTGAGTGCCGTATATCGTGTCCCTTTTCAAAATATCGTAGGAGACACAGGTTTTTATATTTATCAGCAGGTCTATCCCTTTCTTGGCATTGCGATCATGCTCGGCACCACTGGTTTTCCTGTAATGGTGTCCAAGCTTCTGAGCGAGCATGGTGAGGAGAATCGCCGAATCATTACAAAGGTATCTTTGGTGTATATCACTTTGCTGAGCTTGGCCTTATTTCTTTGTTTATACATAGGAGCAGGCACAATTGCGAATCTCATGGCGGACAGTCAATTAATGTTGCTCATCCAGATGAGTTCGTTTGTGTTTTTATTTCTGCCGCTTACCGTGATGCTGAGGGGTGTTTTTCAGAGTGATGGGCTGATGCTCCCTACTGCGGTCTCTCAATTGGCTGAGCAACTCATCAGAGTAGGCGTCCTGCTTGTTTTATCTTTCTATTTTGTGAGACATGGCTATTCGCTTTATGAAACAGGAGCGGGTGCGGTGTTCTCTTCTATAGCTGGAAGTGCGGCTTCACTCATTTTGCTTCTTTTCCTTTGGCTGACCTATCGGAAGCGGTCGTCAGCGAGCAAGACATTAAAACAGGCTACACTGCGGAAAAAAGATGTGCTGAAGAGTTTGGTGCTGTATACATTGACGATTTGTGTGAGTGGATTGCTGATCCTATGGATGCAAATGATCGATGCTTTTCACCTGTATGCGCTGCTGCGCAGTGAGGGACTGAGTGAAGCAGCTGCAAAGGCGGCAAAAGGCGTGTATGATCGAGGTCAGCCGTTCTTGCAGCTCGGGACGGTGTTTGCAATTAGTATCGGGACGTCTCTTGTTCCGTTTTTGTCGTCGGCCTTAAGAAAAGGGCAGCATAAAGCAATTCGTGAAAAAGTACGTACATCGTTTAAGGCAACATCGGTGCTGGGGATTGGTTCAGCTGTCGGTCTTATATGTATTTTATCGTCTGTGAACATCATGCTTTTTCGTAATGACTTAGGGACAGATGCGCTGCAAATATTTTGCATATCCATTGCCTTTACATCAATGGCGATTACGCAAACCGCTTTACTTCAGGGTCTGGGACATACCGTGTACCCGGCTGTTGTGGTCCTGATCAGTGTACTGGTGAAATGGGGGCTGACGCTGGCTCTTGTCCCGTTATTCGGCATTTATGGAGCCGCATGGTCGACTGTTTGTGGGTTTCTCGCCGCCGCTGCGCTCAATGCGGTGTATTTGAAGCATAAAGGGTGGATTTCAATAAGAGAGCTATTCCCAGTGAAAATTCTTTTATCAGCAGCATTCATGGCCGTCGTTTTAATTGGATATCAGGCATTGTTTTCTTGGGTCATTCCCTTTGAGAAACGTCCGTTTTCTGTTTTAGAGAGCCTGACTTCAGTTTTTATTGGTGGTTTCGCCTTTTTATATAGTATTCTTAAGCTAGACGTATTTACGGAAGAGGAATGGAGACTCATTCCATTAGGAGAAAAGATTTTATATTTTAAACAGATGAGAGGGAATCGAAATGGCAGGTAAGATTACAGTCGTTGGTCTTGGGGCAGGCGACATAGATCAGCTGACGCTCGGTGTATATAAGCAGCTGAAGCAGGCGAAAGAAGTATACATGAGAACGCAGGATCATCCACTCACCGCAGAATTGATGCAGGAGGTCCCGTCTCTGACCTTTTTTGATGAGATTTATGAAAAGCATGATCAGTTTGATGCAGTGTATGAGGAAATCACAGACATTCTCTTCCGAGAGGCTGAGGAGAAAGATATTGTGTATGCAGTACCAGGTCACCCGTTTGTGGCGGAAAAGACAGTGCAGCTTCTTGTTTCACAACAGAAGAAGCGCGGGGTTGAGGTGTACGTGGCTGGTGGACAAAGCTTTTTGGATGCGACGTTTAATTCCTTACAGATTGACCCGATTGAAGGGCTGCAATTCGTTGACGCTGGGGATATGAGAGCGGATGATCTGAAGTTGACCCAGCATGTGCTGATCTGTCAGGTATATGATCAGATGACAGCCTCGAATGTGAAGCTGACCCTCATGGAAAAGCTACCTGACGATTATGAAGTCTTTATCGTAACGGCAGCTGGAAGCAGTCAGGAGCAGATTACAGGTGTTCCTTTATTTGAACTTGATCGAGATGTGTCGATAAATAACTTAACGAGTGTTTATGTACCTCCCATTCAAGATGAAAAGCTGCTCTATCAGCAATTTGACACTTTCCGCGAAGTCATTCGTACATTAAGAGGTCCTGGCGGCTGTCCTTGGGATCAAAAACAAACGAATGAGTCGCTCAAACCATATTTAATTGAAGAATGTTATGAGCTGCTGGAAGCCATAGACGAAGACGATCCAGATCATATGGTTGAAGAACTCGGAGATGTACTGCTGCAAGTTTTACTCCATGCCCAAATTGGTGAAGATGATGGTTATTTCTCAATGAATGACGTCATCCAGCATGTCACAGAAAAAATGATTCGACGACATCCGCATGTGTTTGGTGATACGGATGTGTCTGAAGCATCAGATGTAGTCGCCAACTGGGAAAAAATCAAGCAGCAGGAAAAACCGGAGCGTGCAGCTTCTATTTTGCAATCCATTCCAACGACTCTTCCAGCTTTAACAAAAGCCTATAAGCTCCAAAAGAAAGCAGCAAAAGTGGGCTTCGACTGGACAGAAGTAGAGGATATTTGGAACAAATACGAAGAAGAAAAGCAGGAATTCCTTGTGGAAGTGGCAGATAAGACGGATGAAGGTGCAACAAAGCAGATGAAGGATGAATTTGGGGATCTTTTGTTTGTTCTCGTCAACATCGGTAGATTTTATCAGCTGGAGCCTGAAACCGCCCTCTCTTCTGCAAACACAAAATTCATGCGGCGCTTTCAGCATATTGAACAAAAAGCAAAGGACATAGGGCGTTCACTAGAGGACTTGACCCTAGAAGAAATGGACGATCTGTGGAACGATGCCAAACGCATAGAAAGAGGTGAACTTACATGAGACTAGATAAATTCTTAAAAGTGTCTCGTTTAATCAAAAGAAGAACATTGGCAAAAGAAGTAGCCGATCAAGGGAGAATTTCCATTAATGGCACGCAGGCGAAAGCCAGCTCTGACGTGAAAGAAGGGGACGAGCTTCAAATCCGCTTTGGCCAAAAGCTTGTGACTGTTCAAGTCAACGAGTTAAAAGACACAACGAAAAAAGAAGAAGCTGCTGGCATGTATACCGTGCTAAAAGAAGAAAAAACAGCAGAATAGGGCTTGTTCTAAATGTCCCGCCTGTCACATACAATGCAGTAACAATGCAAGTATGAGATATGGGGGATGTATAAATGAATCAATATTATAATCAACCTCAAGGCACGAAGTTGTCATCAGAAGCCGAGCATCATGTCACAATGCGCAACAGAAAGCATTTAGATATTACCGGGGTCAAACAAGTCGAGAGCTTTGATAATGAAGAATTTCTGCTTGAGACTGTCATGGGAGTCCTCGCCATTCGCGGAGAAAATCTGCAAATGAAAAACTTAGATGTAGAAAAGGGCGTTGTGTCCATTAAAGGGCGTGTCTTTGACTTAATCTATGTAGATGAGCAGCACGGGGAGAAAGCTAAAGGATTTTTTAGCAAGCTGTTTAAATGACACTGACGGTCCAGTTTTATACGATGCTTTCGATGGCGGCGATGGGCATCTGGCTGGGCGCATCGCTGGATACGTACAAGCTGTTTGTGAACAGGGAAAAAACAGCAAAATGGCTGCTGGTCATTCACGACCTCCTTTTTTGGGTGGTGCAGGGTCTGTTATTCTTTTATGTCCTGCTGCTAACCAATGAGGGAGAATTCAGACTTTATATTTTTCTAGCTGTTGCTTTAGGCTTCTCGATGTACCAGGCATTGATGAAACAGCTGTATATGAACATCCTCAAGTTTGTGATGAGGTGTATTTATCAGACTGTTCTCTTCCTGAAAAGGCTGATCATGTCGATGGTTTTCCAGCCCATTCGCTGGATCGTCGGTTTGATCATAAGTGCTCTTCTGTTCTTGTTCCACTCGCTCTTACGCCTTGTTCGTTTTGCGTTTCGACTCGTGTGGAAGGTGCTGTATATTGTTTGTTATCCGCTTATTTGGTTACTCAATGTGACCATTATTCATCGAATTCCCGAAAAATGGCGAACATCAATGAGGTTGTTTTTCTCAAAAGGAGCAGGAATTTTACAAGGGATCAAGAAATTATCTCGTACCATGAAAACGAAATGGAAACAATTCTGGACAAAGTAAGAGAGGAGGCCTTCATCCTTGAACGAGAGAAAAAGAAATATCGCACAAATTCAAAATGATTATCAAAAACAAATGGAACAGCAAGCGCAGCGCCTAAAACGCAAACGCCGGGGACTCCTTAGAAGGCTTACCGTGTTTGGAGTCATTGTGCTCATGTTTGCTGTTTTGGTAACAAGTGCCCTCTGGTCGCAATCGTCTGCTTTGAAAGAAAAAGAAGAGAAGAAGGTTGCGCTTGAAAAAGAATTGAAGCAATTACAAACAAAGCAGGAAGATATTTCTGATGAAATCAAAAAGCTGAAAAGCAAAGAATACGTACTCGAACTGGCACGACGGGACTATTATATGTCTAAAAAAGGCGAAAAAATCTTTGATGTGGGCAATAAGAGCGATTAGCCTTGTTGACACTTAAAATTCAGTTTATGTATAATTGAACAAATGAGATTTTTTTATAAGTCTAAGGAGGAGCACTTTTTTTATGTCGATTGAAGTTGGCAGCAAGTTACAAGGGAAAGTTACGGGCATTACAAATTTTGGAGCTTTTGTGGAGTTGCCAGGCGGTTCAACTGGTCTCGTTCATATCAGTGAGGTAGCCGATAACTATGTAAAAGATATTAATGAGCATTTAAAAGTCGGTGAACAAGTTGAAGTGAAAGTGATTAACGTTGAAAAAGACGGTAAAATCGGCTTGTCCATTAAAAAAGCAAAAGATCGTCCTCAACAACAACAATCAAGACCGAGCAGAAATGATTTCCGTCCGAAGGAATCGTTTGAGCAAAAAATGAACAAATTCTTAAAAGATAGCGAAGATCGCTTAACATCTTTAAAACGTAACACGGAATCAAAACGTGGGGGGCGCGGAGCAAGAAGAGGTTAACTTGTTGCTGCTTTCTATATATTTTTCACAACAAAGCATCTGCTGTTTAGCGGGTGCTTTTTTTAATACAAATTCAACGTTTTTTGTGCATTTGCCATTTAATTTAAAACTTTCTATTGACGGACAAGCGAATCCTTTGTATTATAGTTCTTGTGCTTCTTAGCGCATTTTACATTATGGCGGTGTAGCTCAGCTGGCTAGAGCGTACGGTTCATACCCGTGAGGTCGGGGGTTCGATCCCCTCCGCCGCTATCCTTTTAAAAAGAACAATAAGCAAGGCCCGTTGGTCAAGCGGTTAAGACACCGCCCTTTCACGGCGGTAACACGGGTTCGAATCCCGTACGGGTCATCTTCAAAACAGCTTTCTATAAGAAAGCTGTTTTTTTGTGCTTTCGTAAAATTCTGATGAAAGACATCGACTTTCAAGAAAGTATGCCTTTTTGGCAAATAAAGCGTCGAACGTTTTATGGAAACGACAACTTCTTTTGACAAAATTTCTTTTTCACCTTCGCTATAATGACAAGCAACGAATATCAGGTGGGGGATGAAAAGATGGAAAAACTAGAAAGAAGAACTGATTTAACGGGAGCCGGGTTTGAAAGAATCAGTGCAGGGTTAAAAAAGATGAAAAACCTGTTTCTTCATCATACGCATTCTCTTTTTTTCTATAAAGGGTTTATTTATGTTGTTCTGGGCTTTTTATTGGGACGAGCCTTTATCTTATCTGAAATTATGCCGTTTGCATTGCCTTTCTTTGGGTCCATGCTGCTCATTAAAAGGGATAAAGCGATGCTTGCTTGTCTTGCTTTACTCGCTGGAGCGATGACGATATCACCTCAAAATGCATTATTCGTATTTGCGTCATTGATCGTGTTCCTCCTCATGTCAAAGGTCGTTTCATTTATCATCAAAGACCCAGTGAAAACATTACCGGTTGTGATTGTGCTCTCAATGCTGATGACCAGGGGAGCTTTTGTATACCTCGAGCAGGGTGCGGTTCAAAGCTATGACTATGTGATGGCAGGGGTTGAAGCTGGACTTGCCTTCATTTTGACACTGATTTTTCTTCAAAGTTTGCCGATTTTTACAGTCAGGAAAATCAAACACTCCTTAAAGGTTGAAGAAATTATTTGCTTTATGATATTAATCGCTTCAGTTTTAACAGGTCTGGCTGGGATCACATTTCAAGGAATGCAGGCAGAGCATATTTTGTCACGATATGTAGTGCTGAGCTTTGCCTTTATTGGAGGAGCGAGTATTGGTTGTACAGTGGGTGTTGTAACTGGATTAATTCTTGGTCTCGCCAACATCGGCAACCTTTATCAGATGAGTCTGCTTGCCTTTTCGGGCTTATTAGGCGGATTACTAAAAGAGGGGAAAAAAGCAGGAGCCGCCATAGGCTTGATTGTGGGTTCTTTACTAATCTCCCTCTACGGTGAAGGGTCAGCAGGGCTAATGACAACGCTATATGAATCACTCATCGCAGTTGCACTGTTTTTGCTCACGCCACAGTCAGTAACGTCCAAGGTGGCAAAATATATTCCTGGTACGGTAGAGCATGTACAGGAACAGCAGCAATATGCCAGAAAAGTACGAGACGTGACAGCAAAAAAGGTAGATCAATTCTCTAATGTATTTCATGCGCTGTCTGAGAGTTTTGCGACATTTTACGAATCCATTCCTGAGGAGAAGAAGCAGGAAGAGGATGTAGATCTTTTTTTAAGTACGATCACAGAACGTTCCTGTCAAACGTGCTATAAGAAAAATAAATGCTGGGTGCAGAACTTTGATACAACCTATGAACTCATGAAACAAGTTATGCATGAATCTGATGAAAAAACGTACGAGCATAACCGGAAGTTGAAAAAGAAATTCAGTCAGCACTGCTCAAAATCAAAGCATGTAGAAGAATTGATTGAAGAGGAGATAGCTTACTATAAAGCAAATCAGACCTTAAAGAAAAAGGTCCAAGACAGCAGGCGCCTTGTGGCCGAACAACTTATGGGTGTCTCACAAGTCATGGAGGATTTTTCCCGGGAAATAAAACGAGAAAGAGAGCAGCATTTTATTCAGGAAGAGCAGATGATAGAAGCACTTCAGAACTTTGGAATTGAAATTCAGCAAGTTGAAATTTATAGCTTAGAACAGGGAAATGTTGATATAGAGATGAGAATTCCCTATTGCCAAGGTCATGGGGAATGCGAAAAAATCATCGCTCCAATGCTCTCGGATATTTTAGAAGAACAAGTTTTAGTCAAAGCAGAGCAGTGTGCGGAGCATCCAACAGGTTATTGTCATGTTGTATTCGGTTCTGCAAAATCGTATCGAGTGTCTACAGGTGTAGCACATGCAGCGAAAGGTGGAGGATTAGTATCTGGAGACAGCTACAGCATGATGGAGCTGGGTGCAGGTAAATATGCCGCAGCTATTAGTGATGGGATGGGAAATGGAGCAAGAGCCCATTTTGAAAGCAATGAAACGATCAAGCTGTTAGAAAAAATCTTGGCGTCTGGTATTGATGAAAAAGTAGCGATTAAAACGATTAATAGCATTTTATCTCTACGGACAACGGATGAAGTCTACTCTACATTAGACTTATCCATTATTGATTTACAGGATGCGAGCTGTAAATTCCTCAAGATTGGCTCCACCCCAAGTTTTATTAAACGTGGTGATCAAGTGATGAAGGTACAGGCCAGCAACTTGCCTATTGGCATTATTGATGAATTTGAAGTAGAAGTGGTGAGTGAACAGATGAAGGCAGGAGATCTCCTTATCATGATGAGCGACGGGATCTTTGAAGGACCAAAGCATATCGAAAATCATGATTTGTGGGTCAAACGAAAAATGAAGAGCTTTAAAACAGAAGATCCGCAAGAGATTGCTGATTTATTAATGGAGGAGGTCATTCGCACAAGAGCAGGTCAAATCGATGACGATATGACGGTTGTCGTCATTAGGCTCGACCACAATACACCAAAATGGGCATCCATTCCGACAGGTACATTCTATCTTCAGAAACAAGAGATTTCTTGAAATATCGTATAATATGAATTTCTTCTGGCGATGATGGGGATATAAGCATTCAGTTACAATCCCAGGAGGAATGAAGATGCGAAAAGGTCACGTAAACCAAATCTTACTGATTACAGATGGCTGCTCAAATCATGGGGAAGACCCACTTGCGATTGCCGCATTGGCAAAGGAGCAAGGGATCACAGTCAATGTCATTGGCATTATGGAAGAGAACAGACACGATCATGAAGCGATGAAAGAAGTAGAGGGGATTGCTCTAGCAGGCGGAGGCATTCATCAGGTTGTCTACGTTCAGCAATTGTCTCAAACCGTACAAATGGTTACAAAAAAGGCGATGACGCAAACGTTACAAGGTGTTGTGAATAAAGAATTGCAGCAAATTCTTGGCAAAGATACTGAAATTGAAGAACTTCCCCCTGATAAGCGTGGAGAAGTGATGGAGGTTGTGGACGAGCTTGGTGAGACGGTTCATCTTCAAGTGCTTGTGCTTGTGGATACGAGTGCAAGTATGAAACCGAAGCTGCCAACGGTCAAAGAAGCACTCATCGATCTCTCTATTAGTCTAAATTCGAGAATTGGTGAAAATCAGTTTGGGATGTGTGTATTTCCCGGGAAAAACTCAGATGCAGAAATTGTGTTGAACTGGACGCCACGGTTCGATTCGTTATCATCGATTTTCCCGAAGCTGACAACAGGAGGAATTACACCGACAGGACCAGCAATTCGAGAAGCACTCCAGCATTTCAAATCAGTTCGTTCACGAAAAGGGCTGCTTGAAGCGAAGGAAGAACATGATGAATTCGGCTTCTAACATCCCATTAGGTACAATGATAAAAGGAAAATGGCATCACCAACATTACCGCATTGTAAAAGAGCTGGGAAAAGGGGCGAACGGCGTGGTCTATCTGGCCGAATCGCCAAAGGGGCAAGTGGCCCTTAAATTGAGTGATGACAGTATGCTCATTGCATCTGAAGTCAATGTATTAAAATCCTTTTCAAAGGCTCCTGTGAAAACCATGGGGCCTTCTTTTTATGATATGGATGATGCTCTTTATCCTGGTATGTCAGAGAAACGGTCGTTTTATGTCATGGAGTATGTCAGAGGACCATTGCTACTTGAATTTGTCAAACAAAAAGGCGATGAATGGATCGTCGTTCTCATGATTCAACTTTTGTCTAACCTTGCTCACTTACATAAGGAAGGCTGGATCTTCGGGGACTTGAAGCCTGATAATCTCATCGTTTCAGGCCCCCCAGCTACGATTCGATGTATTGATGTTGGAGGAACAACGAAGGCAGGAAGGGCGATTAAGGAATACACCGAGTTTTTTGACCGCGGCTACTGGGGCTTCGGTACAAGAAAAGCAGAACCTTCTTATGATCTATTTGCCTTAAGTATGGTCATGGTGAACTGTGCCTATAAAAAAGAATTTAAAAAAGGGGCAGAACCAGAAAAGCAGCTTTATCGAGCGATTGAAGGACATCCTTTATTAAAGCGATATGAGAGGGTGTTAAAAGCGGCTCTCCAAGGCAAATATCAATCAGCGGCAGACATGAAAAGCGCGATGCTGAAAGAAGGACAATTGCTTGCTTCAAGAAAATCACGACAAAAGAAGCTATCACAGCAAAATAGGCAAAAGCCAGCTGTTCCCCAACATCAACAGGTCGCACCTTCACGATCAAGAGTTGCTGCTGCGAAAAGAACATCAGTACGCAAAAAATCAGGCGGGCTTTTTGAAACCATTCTCATCTTATGCAGTGTGCTCGCTCTTTACTGTGCCTATGTGGTTTTATTCCTATTATAGAGCTGTAAAAAAGCAGGCTTCTTCTTTGCTTGGAGCTAATGAAAGTGATAGGATATGTATATCTTTAAATTACCTGCTCTTTGTGAGGAGGAAGTTGTGAATAGAATTGAATCTTTTTTGAAAAAACATGATGTTTTCCTTGAAAATACGACAGTCATTGTCGGGGTTTCTGGCGGACCAGATTCTATGCTCTTGCTGCATGAACTAAACAAACGTCGAAAAGGTTCCTTTCAGCTGATTGCAGCCCATGTAGATCACATGTTCAGAGGAGAAGAATCCTTTGCTGATTTGGCATTTGTTGAAGCGTACTGTAAAGAGCATGAGATCCTTTTTGAATCGGCTCGTATACAGGTCACCCAATATGCAAAAGAAAACCGCTTAAACAAACAGGCAGCTGCAAGAGAGTGCAGATATGCTTTCTTTCGTCAATTGATGGAACAGTACAACGCTCAATTTATAGCGCTTGCACATCATGGAGACGATCAAGTAGAAACAATGGTGATGAGGCTGACAAGGGGGACTGTTGGAATAGGACTTGCAGGTATGCAAGCAAAGCGCCCTTTTCAAGAAGGGTGGCTGATTCGTCCGCTGATTGGATATTCTAAGGATGATGTACTCACTGCTTGCGAAAAAGAACAAGTTCCTTATGTCATTGATCAAAGCAATCACACCGATGACTACTTGAGAAACCGGATCAGAAGACACGTTCTTCCCGTGTTAAAAGAAGAGGCACCTCATGTGCATGAAAGCTTTCAGTTTGTAAGTGACATGCTGACTGAGGATGAGCAGTACTTGCAGGCATTAACAAAGGATCAAATGCATCAAGTCATTACGAATCAAACGCCTAAGCAAATTGAGATCAAAACGAAGCCTTTGCTTGACCTGCCTTTGCCTTTACAAAGAAGAGGCATTCAACTAATATTAAACTATCTTTATGAAAACACTCAATCAGCGTTTTCAAACCAGCATATTCTAGGGACTTTGGACTGGTTATCTCATACTGATCAACCGTCTGGATCATTAGATTTGCCAAAAGGTTTACAAGCTGTCAAATCTTATGATCACTGTATGTTTACCTTTGAACGATCGCTTGTCATAGATCAGTCATATACTCATCATTTAAAAGGTGAGCTTGGCGAGGAACTTTTTCTCCCGAATGGACAGTCTATCTTGGTATCAAATCATGTTCCGAAGGATGCACGGAACGGAAACCATTTTTTCTTGCTTCAAAAAGATCGTGTTCGTCTTCCTTTGATCATTCGCTCACGAAAAAACGGTGATCGAATCAAACTTAAAGGGATGAATGGATCAAAAAAGGTGAAAGATATATTTATTGATAAAAAAGTGCCTCTTGCAGAAAGAGACAGCTGGCCGATCGTCACTGACTCGGATCATCAAATCATCTGGATCCCAGGTCTGAAAAAATCCGTTTTTGAAGAAATTGATATGACAAACAGCGATCTCATTGTATTACAATATAGACAGCACGAAAATTTGTAGGGGGCAAGCAAAAGCATGAAACAAGATATTGAAAAGATTTTGATCTCAGAAGAAGAGATCCAGCTAAAAGTGAAGGAACTGGGTGCAACATTAACCAGCGATTATGATGGTAAATTTCCCCTGGCTATTGGTGTTTTGAAAGGGGCTCTTCCATTCATGGCAGACCTGATCAAACACATTGATACATATTTAGAGCTTGATTTTATGGATGTATCTAGCTACGGAAAGTCTACCGTATCTTCTGGAGAAGTGAAGATCATCAAAGATCTAGATACTTCTGTTGAAGGAAGAGATATTCTAATTATGGAAGATATCATCGACAGTGGGTTAACTTTGAGTTATCTGGTAGAGCTTTTCCGATACCGTAAAGCAAACTCCATTAAAATTGTGACATTGCTTGATAAACCAAGCGGCCGCAAAGCAGACATCAAAGCAGATTATGTTGGGTTTGAAGTACCAGATGCATTTGTTGTTGGCTATGGATTGGATTTTGCCGAACGTTACCGAAACCTCCCGTATATTGGAGTGTTAAAACCATCTGTTTACGAAGGCTAATGAGCACACGTTTACATGAGGTTATTGGTTGTATTGGAATGATTTTCTATGATACTATTGAACATAGTTGTGCTTACTGTGGGAGGAGGTAAGGAATGAATCGGGTTTTTCGTAATACGATTTTTTATATACTTATTTTATTACTTGTGATAGGGGTTGTCAGTTGGTTAGGATCCCCTAATCAAAAGCCTGAGAACATGTCTTACAGCAAATTTTCGCAAAATCTAAGTGCGGGAAAAGTGGAGAGTATCTCCATCCAGCCTGTAAGAGGGGTTTATGAAATTCGTGGTCAATTAGATGGCGCGAAGAAAGATGAATACTTCATTACCCACGTTCCAGACGGTCAAGGAGTTGACCAAATTTACAGTGCACTGAAGAATACAGATGTAAAAGTAGAACCAGCACCTGAAACAAATGGATGGCTGCAAGTTCTGACAACCATCATTCCATTCATCATCATCTTTATCCTGTTCTTCTTCTTATTGAACCAAGCTCAAGGCGGTGGAAGCCGTGTCATGAACTTTGGTAAGAGTAAGGCGAAGCTTTACACAGAAGAGAAGAAACGTGTGAAATTTAAAGATGTTGCCGGTGCGGATGAAGAAAAACAAGAGCTCGTAGAAGTGGTTGAATTCTTAAAAGATCCACGTAAATTTGCGGAGCTTGGCGCAAGAATCCCTAAAGGGGTTTTACTAGTAGGACCTCCAGGTACAGGTAAAACATTGCTTGCGAGAGCATCTGCAGGAGAAGCAGGCGTTCCTTTCTTCAGCATCAGTGGTTCTGACTTCGTCGAGATGTTCGTCGGTGTCGGTGCATCACGTGTACGTGATTTGTTTGAAAATGCGAAAAAGAATGCACCTTGCTTAATCTTTATTGATGAGATTGATGCAGTGGGTCGTCAGCGTGGAGCAGGTCTTGGCGGTGGTCATGATGAGCGTGAACAAACGCTTAACCAGCTTCTTGTTGAAATGGATGGTTTTAGTGCCAACGAAGGGATTATCATCATTGCTGCAACGAACCGTGCAGATATCCTAGATCCTGCATTGCTGCGTCCGGGACGTTTTGACCGTCAAATTACGGTTGACCGCCCAGATGTCATTGGCCGTGAAGAAGTATTGAAGGTTCATGCGAAAAACAAACCGCTTGATGATACAGTCAACTTGAAAGCCATTGCAAGCAGAACACCAGGTTTCTCTGGGGCAGATCTTGAGAACTTACTAAACGAAGCAGCGCTTGTTGCTGCCCGTCAAAACAAAAAGAAAATTGATATGCGTGATATCGACGAAGCAACTGACCGTGTCATTGCTGGACCGGCTAAGAAAAGCCGTGTCATTTCGAAGAAAGAACGCAATATCGTGGCGTACCATGAAGCAGGTCATACCGTCATTGGGCTTATCCTTGACGAAGCAGACATGGTGCATAAAGTAACGATCGTTCCTCGTGGTCAGGCAGGCGGATATGCGGTCATGCTTCCAAGAGAAGACCGTTATTTCCAAACGAAGCCAGAGCTTCTTGATAAAATCGTCGGCTTGCTTGGCGGTCGTGTTGCAGAGGAAATTACGTTTGGTGAAGTAAGTACAGGCGCTCACAACGACTTCCAGCGTGCAACAGGCATTGCAAGAAGAATGGTCACAGAGTTCGGTATGTCTGATAAACTTGGTCCACTTCAATTCGGTCAATCACAAGGAGGTCAAGTATTCCTTGGCCGTGATTTCAACAATGAGCCGAATTATAGTGAAGCGATCGCTTACGAAATTGACCAAGAAGTTCAGCGCTTCATCAAAGAAAGCTACGAACGTGCGAAACAAATTCTCACTGAGAATAAAGATAAGCTAGAAATCATCGCACAAGCTCTTCTAGAAGTGGAAACATTAGATGCTGAACAAATTAAATCTCTTTACGAAACTGGAAAGCTTCCAGAGCGTGTATACGCAGATGACGAAGAGAAAAACGATGATGTGAAAGTGAACATCAAGAAAAAAGAAGAAGATGAGGAGATCTAATCTCTTTCTATAAAAAGCTGTCGGGCTCACCGGCAGCTTTTTTTATTTCGATTCATGAATGGATCGGTTTCGAATTGTTTACAAATGGAACTCAATTCGTGTATGGTATGATAGAAAGTCGAAAAATGCTCTTTTTGAGACACTATTCAAAGTGGTGATGAAGTTGTTACTCGTGATAGATGTAGGAAACACAAATACCGTTTTAGGTGTTTATCATAATGGCGATTTGAACTACCATTGGCGGATTGAAACAAGCCGTCATAAAACAGAAGATGAATTTGGTATGGCAATCCGATCCTTATTTGACTATGTAGGGCTAATGTTTGACCAGATAGAAGGGATTATCATTTCTTCTGTTGTCCCGCCAATGATGTTTGCTCTGGAAAGAATGTGCGAAAAGTATTTTCACATTACTCCTCAAATCGTTGGGCCTGGCATGAAGACTGGATTAAACATTATGTGTGACAATCCAAAGGAAGTCGGCGCTGATCGAATTGTGAACGCAGTGGCGGCCATTCACCTGTATGGGGCACCTCTCATTGTGGTAGACTTTGGAACAGCCACAACCTACTGCTATATCAATGAACAAAAACAATACATGGGTGGCGCAATTGCACCGGGTATTACCATCTCAACAGAGGCTTTATATACAAGAGCGGCTAAGTTGCCAAGGATTGAAATTGTTCGTCCGGATCATATCGTAGGGAAAAACACGATTAGTGCGATGCAATCAGGTATCCTGTATGGATATGTTGGTCAAGTCGAGGGAATAGTGAAACGGATGAAGCAGCAAGCCAAACAAACACCGAAAGTCATTGCAACAGGCGGTTTGTCTACATTGATTGGAAATGAATCAGACTGTATTGATATTGTCGATCCGTTCCTCACATTAAAAGGACTCCAATTAATTTATGAGCGCAATCGTGTCGGTGTATTATAGGAGGGTTTAATCAAAATGGATTATTTAGTTAAAGCGTTAGCATATGACGGGAAAGTCCGTGCGTATGCTGCGAACACAACAGATACAATCAACGAAGCGCAGAGAAGACACCATACGTGGCCAACTGCTTCAGCTGCAATCGGCAGAACCATGACAGCAACTGTCATGATGGGAGCCATGCTGAAAGGCGAGAATAAATTAACTGTCAAAATTGAAGGCGGTGGGCCGATCGGAGCCATCATTGCGGATGGAAATGCAAAAGGTCAGGTGCGCGGATATGTCTCAAACCCACAAGTTCACTTTGATTTAAATGAACATGGGAAGCTGGACGTTAGACGTGCTGTTGGAACATCTGGAACGTTAAGTGTTGTCAAAGATATCGGACTGAAAGACCACTTTACAGGGCAAACGGAAATTGTCTCAGGTGAAATTGGAGATGACTTTACTTATTACCTCGTCTCTTCTGAACAAGTGCCATCCTCTGTAGGTGTAGGTGTTCTTGTCAATCCAGATAACTCGATCCTTGCAGCAGGCGGTTTCATCATTCAATTGCTGCCTGGAACAGAAGATGCAGTCATCGAAAGACTCGAAAAGAGATTATCAACCATTGAACCGATCTCTAAACTGATTGAAAAAGGGATGACTCCTGAAGAAATTTTAGAAGAAGTGCTCGGTGAAAAACCTCAAATTTTAGAAACTGTACCTGTCGAATTTTCTTGTAACTGCTCAAAAGAACGGTTTGCGAATGGCATCATCAGCCTAGGGAAAGCCGAAATTGAGGATATGATTGAACAAGACGGACAAGCAGAAGCTCAATGCCATTTTTGTAACGAAACGTATGTATTTACAAAAGAAGAGCTAGAAGAGCTATGTGAAGAAATAACCCGCTAAGCTCTAAGCAGCGGGTTTTCTTTTTAGAATGGAAAGGAGACGAAAGATGAGACTGAAAGCAAGAGTAGTATGGACATTTATCCTCGTTTTGCTCATGATTAATGCCGTTGTCATTGCATATGTATTAACAAAGTCACAAATGTCGCAGGCTTCTTCAAATGGGAAGAGCGGTGAAGAAATTGCTTCTATTGGGAAAGAGAAAGTCACACGTCAAGAATGGTTAAAGAAAATGGAAGACCGCTACGGAAAGGCAACACTTGAACAAATGATCAATCAGAAGGTAGTCAATCAGCTTGCGAAAGAAAACAAGCTGGAGGTATCTTCAAAAGAGATCAATCGTGAGCTGCTGATGCTGAAAGCGGTATCTAATAATTTCTACGAAGACGGTCATACAAGTGAAAAGGAATGGAAAGAGCAGATTCGTTATCAAATTTTATTAGAACAGCTTCTAACGAGAGATGCGGTCGTTTCTGAAAAAGAAGCCAAATCCTTTTATGAAAAAAACAAAGACTTGTATCAATATGATGACTCATACCGAATTCGCCACATTGTTGTGAAAACAAAAGACGAGGCACAAAGTGTATTAAAAGATTTAAAGGGCGGATCTAGTTTCGAAGCTGTAGCAGCGGAACGATCCATCGACCGATATACCTCTCCTTACGGCGGAGATCTTGGATTTGTCACAGAAGAACAAGAAAGCATCCCAGCCCTATACATACAAGAAGCCCAAAAGCTTCAGCCAGATGAATGGACGAAAGAGCCGATCGAGATCAAAAACGGTTATGCCATCATACAATTAAAAGAAAAATTAAATGGTCGCTCCTTCTCTTATGAAGAAGTCAAAGATCAGATCAAAAGGCAGATCGCCATGGAAGATCTGGGTGAAAAGGCGAATGTCAAAACCCTGTGGAAAGAAGCAAAAGTCACATGGTTTTACGATGGAGAGCAGGACTAAAAGCATTGACAAAATTTTTCGAAATTGATAATTTAATATTAATACAATAAAATTACTCGGAGATAGAGGTGTTAGTGATGGCTCGTATTGCAAATTCAGTTTTTGAACTAATAGGAAATACACCAGTCGTTAAATTAAACCGTTTAGTAGATGAAGACAGTGCGGATGTCTACTTGAAACTTGAATATATGAACCCAGGCAGCAGTGTAAAAGATCGTATTGCGTTAGCGATGATCGAAGATGCTGAAGCAAAAGGTACATTAAAAGCTGGTGACACACTCATTGAGCCAACAAGCGGAAACACAGGAATCGGTCTTGCGATGGTCGCGGCTGCAAAAGGAATCAATGCGATTTTAGTTATGCCGGATACAATGAGTCAGGAGCGCCGCAACCTTTTACGGGCTTACGGTGCAGAACTTGTATTAACACCGGGTGCAGAAGGAATGAAAGGTGCCATCAAAAAAGCAGAAGAATTAGCAGAAGAGCACGGATACTTCATGCCTCAGCAGTTCAGCAATGAAGCCAATGCTGAGATTCACCGCCGCACAACAGGGAAAGAGATTCTTGAACAATTCGACGGCGACCTTGATGCATTTATTGCAGGAGTTGGTACTGGCGGTACGATTACAGGTGCTGGTGAAGTCCTGAAAGAAGCCATCCCATCTATTCAGCTCTATGCGGTAGAACCAACAGATTCTCCTGTACTATCAGGCGGGAAACCAGGTCCGCATAAAATTCAAGGCATCGGAGCAGGGTTTGTTCCATCTATCTTGAACACAGAAGTATATGACGGCATTATCCAAGTGAAAAACGAAGATGCATTTGAACTTGCAAGAAAGGCAGCGAAAGAAGAAGGAATCCTTGGTGGTATATCTTCAGGAGCAGCCATTTATGCAGCGCTTCAAACAGCGAAGAAGCTTGGTAAAGGGAAAAAGGTTCTAGCGATTATTCCAAGTAACGGTGAACGTTACCTTAGTACGCCGCTTTATCAATTTGATTAAACAATACACCCCAGCATTTGCTGGGGTTTTTTCATGAATTCTGAAGATGGAAAGCAAATACTATTTTCTAATTAAAATGGATTGCATTACAATAAGATTAATGAAAATAAAAAAGGATGATTACATGACACAACGTAGGCCGATGGGCATCAAAATTCCTTTTACGAAAGATGCATTCTTGAAACGCTACGAACAATTAACGGCTCATGAATCACATCACGTCCTTCTTGAAAGTGCACGTGGCGGAGATTACAGTATTGCCGGCATTCATCCGATCGCTAAAGCGAAAGGGAAGGACGGGATGACCACCATCCATTATCAGAATGAGGTGTTGTTCAAAGAGGGAGATCCTTTCAGGGCATTTGCTGATTGGTTTCAAACCCTTCAAACCGAAACGAACGACGAATATCCTGACTTTCAAGGTGGAGCGATTGGATTTTTAAGCTATGATTATGCGAGATATATCGAGCATTTTAAAATGCTGTCCATCGATGATTTGAAGACGCCTGATTTGTATTTCCTCGTATTCAATGATGTCGCTGTCTTTGATCATAAAGAAGACGTCCTCTGGCTGATGACTCATACAGAAGGAGACGAACCTGTCAGTGAAGTTCATCAAAGACTCGAAGAATTAAAGCAAAGCTGGACAAGCACATCAGAAGAATCAGCACATTCACCTGTCAACGTGTCTTCTTCGGAATGTGTACCTGCTGCACCTTTTACTGAAGAAGCTTTCGGGGAAGCTGTAGAAACGATTAAACAATATATCGCGAACGGTGATGTGTTCCAAGTGAACCTATCCATTAGACAAGATGAACAGCTTCATACCCACCCATATCATTTATACAAAACATTACGTCACGTGAATCCATCTCCATATATGTCATATCTGCACACGCCAGATTTCCAAATTGTCTGTGGATCTCCAGAACTGCTTATTAAGAAAAAAGGCATTCAGCTCGAAACAAGACCGATCGCTGGCACAAGATCAAGAGGCAAGGATGATGCGGAAGATCAAGCTCTAGCAAAAGAACTCATTGAAGATGAAAAAGAACGCGCAGAACATGTGATGCTCGTTGATCTTGAGCGGAATGATCTTGGACGAGTGTCTACTTATGGCTCAGTCAAGGTGAACGAATTTATGGCCATTGAGAAATATTCACACGTGATGCACATTGTATCAAATGTCCAAGGGGAGCTGCGTGATGATTGTGATGCAGTAGATGTCATGAGAGCTGTATTCCCAGGCGGAACGATTACAGGTGCGCCAAAAGTGAGAACAATGGAAATCATAGAAGAACTTGAGCCAACAAGACGTGGGCTTTATACTGGATCTATAGGCTGGTTTGGATTCAATCAAGATATGCATTTTAATATCGTCATTCGTACGGCTTATTGTACAGGGGGCAGAGCCTTCATGCAGTCAGGTGCAGGCATTGTCATCGATTCTGTACCAAAGCACGAATACAAAGAATCGATTAAAAAAGCCTATGCAGTGAAAAAAGCATTACAGTTGAGCAAAGAAGAGACTATTTTGAGTTAGAGGTGAGCAGAGTATGATATTAATGATTGATAATTACGATTCATTTACGTACAACCTGGTCCAGTATTTAGGTGAGCTTGGGGAAGAACTGATTGTAAAACGAAACGATCAAGTCACTATTCAAGAAATCGAAGAGCTCAAGCCAGACTTTCTGATGATTTCTCCAGGACCTTGCAGTCCGGATGAAGCAGGAATTAGTATGGAAGCGATCAAACATTTTGCTGGGAAGATTCCGATCTTCGGTGTCTGTTTAGGTCATCAATCCATTGCACAAGTATTTGGTGGAGATGTCATTCGTGCGGAGCGGTTAATGCATGGGAAAACATCAGAGATTGAACATGACGGCAAAGGTGTCTTCACGGGACTACAAAATCCGCTCGTCGCAACGAGATATCATTCATTAATTGTTAAATACGAGACGCTGCCGGAGTGCTTTGTCAGAACAGCGAGCACAAAGGAAGGCGAACTCATGGCCATTCGCCATAAAGAACTTCCGATTGAAAGTGTTCAATTCCATCCAGAATCGATTATGACGTCCTTTGGTAAAGAAATGCTCAGAAATTTCATTGAAACCTATCGTAAAAAGGGGAATGAAGTAAACGCATGATCATTTACCTGAACGGTCAGTATATAGAGGAGAAAGACGCGACTCTTTCTCCTTTTGATCATGGTTTTCTATATGGCATCGGTGTATTCGAAACATTTACCTCTCTAGCAGGACAAGTCTTCTTGTTAGACTGGCATCTTGAAAGGCTCAATCAATCATTGCGTGACCTTTGCATCGAATCCACAATAGAGAAACCATTTGTACTCGACATCATTCATACATTATTCAATCAAAACCAAATAACGGGCGGTCATGCGAGGATCCGCTTCAATGTTTCTGCGGGCAGAGGCAATGGATTTTCTGCAGACCCTTATGAGGAGCCTGTTGTTTTTGTGATGATCTCCCCATTCCGGCCCGAATCAATAGTAGATGAAAAACAGGGAATCATTCTTGATACAAGAAGAAACACACCGGAAGGTCCAAGACGGCTCAAGTCGCATCATTACATGAACAACCTGCTGGCGAAAAGAGAAGTAGGGAACGATCCGTCGATAGAAGGGATCTTTTTAACAAAAGAAGACGATGTGGCAGAAGGAATTACGTCAAATCTATTTTGGCGAAAAAAAGATGTGATCTATACACCTTCACTTGATACCGGCATTTTAAACGGGGTTACCCGTCGATATTGTATCGAAAAGCTGCAAGCTTCGGGGATCTCACTAATAGAAGGAAGATATCCACTCTCACACTTGCTCTCAGCTGATGAGGCGTGGATGACCAATTCGGTTCAGGGAATTGTGCCTTTTAAAAATATCGGAGACACCGTCCTGCAAAACCACAACCGAACGATTTCGACCAAGCTTAGAACAGAATATACAAAAGAACGTCTAGAACATAAAGAGTAGGTGGACACAATGACACAACAATTGATAAAACAGCCTAAAATCATACAAGCCAAGCACCATACCCTTAGTTATGAAGAAAAGACATTGGTCATGGGCATTTTAAATGTCACACCGGACTCTTTTTCAGATGGAGGAAAATTCAATCAAATGGATAAAGCGCTGGCTCATGCAGCGCAGCTCATAGAAGATGGGGCGCATATTATTGATATTGGCGGTGAATCGACTCGGCCGGGGGCGGCACTTGTCTCAGAGCAAGAGGAGCTTTCAAGGGTCATTCCTGTCATTGAGAAGATCACAAAAGAATTGGACATACCTATTTCTATTGATACGTATAAAGCCCCTGTCGCAGATGAGGCAGTGAAAGCAGGAGCCTCAATCATTAATGATGTATGGGGGGCGAAAGCTGATCCTCAAATGGCGCATGTGGCAGCGAAGCACAACGTGCCAATCATCTTAATGCACAATCGACCAGAGCGGAATTACACCCATCTGATTTCAGATATGATTGTAGATCTGAAAGAAAGTGTTCAAATTGTGAAACAAGCGGGTGTCCGTGATGACATGATTATATTAGACCCTGGTGTAGGATTTGCGAAAAATAAAACTGACAACCTCATGGTCATGAATGAACTTGAACATTTTTGCCACCTTGGGTATCCGCTGCTTCTAGCAACATCCCGCAAACGATTCATCGGTGCAGTTTTAGACCTGCCGCCTGAAGAACGTACTGAAGGAACGGGTGCGACGGTCTGTCTTGGGATTCAAAAGGGCAGCGCGATGGTCCGAGTGCATGATGTAAAAGAAATCGCAAGAATGGCAAAAATGATGGATGCCATGCTGAATAAAGGAGGCGCTTATCATCGATAAAGTATATGTAAACGGAATGGAATTTTACGGCTATCACGGTGTATTTGCAGAAGAGAATAAACTAGGCCAGCGCTTTCGTGTGGACCTAACAGCTTCACTTGATTTAAGTAAGGCAGGACAAACGGATGACCTAAATGAGACCATCAACTATGCTGAGCTCTACAACATCTGCAAAAATATTGTAGAAGGGGATCCGGTGAACCTCGTTGAAACGCTGACAGAAAGAATTGCAAACCAAGTGTTAAAGGACTTTCCGACAGTTCAAGAATGTACAGTAAAAGTAATCAAACCAGATCCGCCAATTCCAGGACACTATCAGTCCGTTGCTATTGAAATGACGAGATCACGCACATGAACAATACAGCATATATCGCTTTAGGCTCAAACATAGGAAAAAAGGAAACCTACTTAAAAGAAGCTGTCAAAAAACTTCACGAACACCCAGGTGTTCAAGTTGAATCCATTTCATCTATATATGAGACAACACCTGTAGGCTACGAGAATCAGGATGACTTCTTGAACATGGCTGTGAAGATTTCCACCTCGCTTCGTCCTGAAGAACTTCTATCACTGACTCAGAACATTGAGCAGGAGTTAGGCAGAACAAGAGAAGTGAGGTGGGGTCCGAGGACAGCTGACCTTGACATTTTACTTTATAATCGTGAAAATATTGAAACAGAACAACTTGTAGTGCCGCATCCTAGAATGTACGAACGTTTATTCGTTCTTGTTCCGATGAGTGAGATTTGCCCAGAAATCGGCGAAGCCCAGATAAACGCCGTAACAGACCAAGAAGGTGTAAGCATATGGAAAAAGACATGTGGGGTAGAAGAATTCGTGCATACCGAAAGCTAAAAGGGTATACTCAGGAAGGGTTCGCCAAAAGACTGGGCATCTCTGTCTCTGTCTTAGGGGAAATTGAGCGAGGCAATCGATTACCAACAAACCAAATGGTTGGTCAAATAGCAGATGCTTTAAATATAACGGTGGAAGAACTTTCACCAATACTTGAAGAAGAAAGGAGGGGACATGATGTTTAAAATCGGAGATATCGAAATTAAAAACAAAGTAGTGCTCGCACCAATGGCTGGTGTGTGTAACTCTGCTTTCAGACTCACTGTGAAAGAGTTTGGAGCGGGCTTAGTCTGCGCTGAAATGGTCAGTGACAAAGCGATCTTGATTAATAATGCCAGAACGATGGGCATGCTGTACATTGATGAACGTGAAAAACCGTTGAGCCTTCAGATATTTGGGGGAGAAAAGGACACGCTCGTAGAAGCGGCCAAGTTTGTAGACCAGAATACAACGGCGGACATTATTGATATTAATATGGGATGTCCTGTACCAAAGATCACGAAATGTGACGCAGGAGCGAAATGGCTGCTGGATCCTAATAAGATTTACGAAATGGTATCTGCAGTCGTAGAAGCTGTAGATAAACCTGTTACTGTGAAAATGAGAATGGGCTGGGACGAAGACCATATTTTCGCTATCGAAAATGCCCGTGCTGTTGAAAGGGCAGGCGGACAAGCCGTTGCCCTTCACGGACGGACCCGTGTACAGATGTACGAAGGAACGGCGAATTGGGATATCATGAAAGAAGTGAAACAATCTGTATCAATTCCTGTCATCGGGAATGGAGATGTCAAAACCCCTCAAGATGCAAAACGTATGCTTGATGAAACAGGTGTGGATGCTGTGATGATCGGAAGAGCCGCACTAGGAAACCCGTGGATGATTTACCGGACGGTTCATTATTTAGAAACGGGTGAACTAAAAGAAGAGCCTAATGTGCGTGAGAAAATGTCTGTGTGCAAACTTCACTTAGACAGACTCATAGACCTGAAAGGCGAGCATGTGGCTGTCAGAGAAATGAGAAAACATGCAGCATGGTACTTAAAAGGTGTCCGAGGCAATGCAGATGTAAGAAACCAAATCAATCAAAGTGAAACGAGAGCGGAGCTTGTAAAAGTTCTAGATGACTTTACGATCGAAGCCGAGGCAAAAGAGCTTCAAAGAATAAAAGTAGGATAAGACTATCTTTCTTTTTGTAGCTCACTGCTAGTGCACGTACTGGCAGTTTTTCTGCTTTTCTCTGCAAAATACATTATTGGAGTGATATAAATGAGTAATGAAGGGCTTAATAACGAAGAATTAAATGATCAATTCCAAGTAAGACGTGACAAAATGAATAAAATGAGAGAAGAGGGTATCGATCCATTCGGTGAACGATATGACCGTTCTCATCAATCTGCACAAATTATTGCTGAATATGACGAGTTTTCAAAAGAAGACTTAGAAGAAAAAGCAGCTCAAGTAACAATTGCTGGCCGTATGATGACAAAACGCGGAAAAGGGAAAGCTGGCTTTGCACACATTCAAGACTTAGAAGGACAAATTCAAATCTATGTACGTAAAGATAGTGTAGGAGAAGAAGCTTACGAATTATTCAAAAGCTCAGACCTAGGCGATATTATCGGTGTGACGGGAACCGTATTTAAAACGAATGTAGGAGAACTTTCAATTAAAGCGACTAGCTTTGAGGTTCTTACAAAAGCACTTCGCCCGCTCCCTGATAAATATCACGGACTAAAAGATGTAGAACAACGCTATCGTCAGCGTTACCTTGACTTGATTGTCAATCCAGAAAGTAAGCAGACGTTCATCATGCGAAGCAAAATCATTCAATCAATGAGAAGATACTTAGATTCAAAAGGATACCTAGAAGTTGAAACACCAACAATGCATAGCATCCCTGGTGGTGCATCAGCTCGTCCTTTCATTACTCATCACAATGCACTTGATATGCCGCTTTATATGCGTATTGCGATCGAGCTGCATTTAAAACGTCTAATTGTCGGTGGTCTAGAGAAAGTATACGAGATTGGTCGCGTATTCCGTAATGAAGGAGTCTCAACTCGTCATAACCCGGAATTTACTATGATTGAGCTTTATGAAGCATATGCAGACTATAAAGACATCATGAACCTAACGGAAAACTTGATTGCTCATATTGCCCAAGAGGTGCTGGGAACAACAACAATTCAATATGGAGAAGATCAAATTGATCTAAAACCTGAATGGAAGAGACTCCATATGGTTGAAGCAGTCAAAGAAGCGACAGGTGTAGACTTCTGGCAAGAGATGTCTGTAGAAGAAGCAAAACAGCATGCTGCTGATCACGGTGTTGAAATCACAAAAAACATGACAGTAGGTCATATTATCAATGAGTTCTTCGAGCAAAAAGTAGAAGAAACACTGGTTCAGCCTACTTTTATTTACGGGCACCCAGTCGAGATTTCTCCATTAGCTAAGAAAAATCCTGAAGACCCGCGCTTCACGGACCGCTTTGAGCTATTCATCGTGCGTCGCGAGCATGCAAATGCATTCACCGAGCTGAATGATCCAATCGACCAAAGAGAACGTTTTGAAGCTCAATTAAAAGAACGTGAAGAAGGAAATGACGAAGCGCATCTCATGGATGACGATTTTGTTGAAGCATTAGAATATGGCATGCCGCCAACAGGCGGACTAGGAATCGGTATCGACCGATTAATCATGCTACTAACAAATTCTCCATCAATCAGAGATGTACTGCTTTTCCCGCAAATGAGAAACCGTTAATACATCAACAAAAGCGCCATTTGATCTGTGGCGCTTTTTATTTTTCATAAAATGAAACTTTTTTTAAAAAAACTATTGCAAGAAAAGAATCCAGATGGTATATTATTATTCGTTGCCGCAAAACAGCAACGAGGTTGAAAAAAGAAAATGAAAAAAGTTCTTGACTTCAACCGAAGAAAAATGTTAAGATATTAAAGTCGCTTACGAGCGATAACGAAGATGATCTTTGAAAACTAAACAAGACAAAACGTACCTGTTAATTCGAGTTTTTATAAAAAAATCCTATGATACTTCATAGGTAGTCAGTCAAACTGGCGAAAAACAAAACTTCGGTTTTGTACTTTTTCGGAGAGTTTGATCCTGGCTCAGGACGAACGCTGGCGGCGTGCCTAATACATGCAAGTCGAGCGGACAGAAGGGAGCTTGCTCCCGGATGTTAGCGGCGGACGGGTGAGTAACACGTGGGTAACCTGCCTGTAAGACTGGGATAACTCCGGGAAACCGGAGCTAATACCGGATAGTTCCTTGAACCGCATGGTTCAAGGATGAAAGACGGTTTCGGCTGTCACTTACAGATGGACCCGCGGCGCATTAGCTAGTTGGTGAGGTAACGGCTCACCAAGGCGACGATGCGTAGCCGACCTGAGAGGGTGATCGGCCACACTGGGACTGAGACACGGCCCAGACTCCTACGGGAGGCAGCAGTAGGGAATCTTCCGCAATGGACGAAAGTCTGACGGAGCAACGCCGCGTGAGTGATGAAGGTTTTCGGATCGTAAAGCTCTGTTGTTAGGGAAGAACAAGTGCAAGAGTAACTGCTTGCACCTTGACGGTACCTAACCAGAAAGCCACGGCTAACTACGTGCCAGCAGCCGCGGTAATACGTAGGTGGCAAGCGTTGTCCGGAATTATTGGGCGTAAAGGGCTCGCAGGCGGTTTCTTAAGTCTGATGTGAAAGCCCCCGGCTCAACCGGGGAGGGTCATTGGAAACTGGGAAACTTGAGTGCAGAAGAGGAGAGTGGAATTCCACGTGTAGCGGTGAAATGCGTAGAGATGTGGAGGAACACCAGTGGCGAAGGCGACTCTCTGGTCTGTAACTGACGCTGAGGAGCGAAAGCGTGGGGAGCGAACAGGATTAGATACCCTGGTAGTCCACGCCGTAAACGATGAGTGCTAAGTGTTAGGGGGTTTCCGCCCCTTAGTGCTGCAGCTAACGCATTAAGCACTCCGCCTGGGGAGTACGGTCGCAAGACTGAAACTCAAAGGAATTGACGGGGGCCCGCACAAGCGGTGGAGCATGTGGTTTAATTCGAAGCAACGCGAAGAACCTTACCAGGTCTTGACATCCTCTGACAACCCTAGAGATAGGGCTTTCCCTTCGGGGACAGAGTGACAGGTGGTGCATGGTTGTCGTCAGCTCGTGTCGTGAGATGTTGGGTTAAGTCCCGCAACGAGCGCAACCCTTGATCTTAGTTGCCAGCATTTAGTTGGGCACTCTAAGGTGACTGCCGGTGACAAACCGGAGGAAGGTGGGGATGACGTCAAATCATCATGCCCCTTATGACCTGGGCTACACACGTGCTACAATGGACAGAACAAAGGGCTGCGAGACCGCAAGGTTTAGCCAATCCCACAAATCTGTTCTCAGTTCGGATCGCAGTCTGCAACTCGACTGCGTGAAGCTGGAATCGCTAGTAATCGCGGATCAGCATGCCGCGGTGAATACGTTCCCGGGCCTTGTACACACCGCCCGTCACACCACGAGAGTTTGCAACACCCGAAGTCGGTGAGGTAACCTTTATGGAGCCAGCCGCCGAAGGTGGGGCAGATGATTGGGGTGAAGTCGTAACAAGGTAGCCGTATCGGAAGGTGCGGCTGGATCACCTCCTTTCTAAGGATATATGGAGCAGCGTACGTTTTTCGTCTTGTTTAGTTTTGAAGGATCATTCCTTCAAACATGTCTCTAGCGAGACAGGATTGTTCTTTGAAAACTAGATAACAATAAGTAATACATTCACATTGAATGCAATGCAAAGTTCATCACACATAGTGATTCTTTCTAAAGTAAGAAATGGTTAAGTTAGAAAGGGCGCACGGTGGATGCCTTGGCACTAGGAGCCGATGAAGGACGGGACGAACACCGATATGCTTCGGGGAGCTGTAAGCAAGCTTTGATCCGGAGATTTCCGAATGGGGAAACCCACTGCTCGTAATGGAGTAGTATCCATACTTGAATACATAGAGTATGAGAAGGCATACCCGGGGAACTGAAACATCTAAGTACCCGGAGGAAGAGAAAGCAAATGCGATTCCCTGAGTAGCGGCGAGCGAAACGGGAACAGCCCAAACCAAGAGGCTTGCCTCTTGGGGTTGTAGGACACTCTATACGGAGTTACAAAGGAACGATATAAGCGAAGAGGTCTGGAAAGGCCCGCCAAAGAAGGTAACAGCCCTGTAACTGAAATGTTGTTCTCTCCAGAGTGGATCCTGAGTACGGCGGAACACGTGAAATTCCGTCGGAATCCGGGAGGACCATCTCCCAAGGCTAAATACTCCCTAGTGACCGATAGTGAACCAGTACCGTGAGGGAAAGGTGAAAAGCACCCCGGAAGGGGAGTGAAATAGATCCTGAAACCGTGTGCCTACAAGTAGTCAGAGCCCGTTAACGGGTGATGGCGTGCCTTTTGTAGAATGAACCGGCGAGTTACGATCCCGTGCAAGGTTAAGCAGAAGATGCGGAGCCGCAGCGAAAGCGAGTCTGAATAGGGCGCATGAGTACGTGGTCGTAGACCCGAAACCAGGTGATCTACCCATGTCCAGGGTGAAGTTCAGGTAACACTGAATGGAGGCCCGAACCCACGCACGTTGAAAAGTGCGGGGATGAGGTGTGGGTAGGGGTGAAATGCCAATCGAACCTGGAGATAGCTGGTTCTCTCCGAAATAGCTTTAGGGCTAGCCTCAAGGTAAGAGTCTCGGAGGTAGAGCACTGATTGGACTAGGGGCCCCTACCGGGTTACCGAATTCAGTCAAACTCCGAATGCCGATGACTTATCCTTGGGAGTCAGACTGCGAGTGATAAGATCCGTAGTCGAAAGGGAAACAGCCCAGACCGCCAGCTAAGGTCCCAAAGTATACGTTAAGTGGAAAAGGATGTGGAGTTGCTTAGACAACCAGGATGTTGGCTTAGAAGCAGCCACCATTTAAAGAGTGCGTAATAGCTCACTGGTCGAGTGACTCTGCGCCGAAAATGTACCGGGGCTAAACGTATCACCGAAGCTGCGGACTGTTCTTACGAACAGTGGTAGGAGAGCGTTCTAAGTGCAGTGAAGTCAGACCGGAAGGACTGGTGGAGCGCTTAGAAGTGAGAATGCCGGTATGAGTAGCGAAAGACGGGTGAGAATCCCGTCCACCGAATGCCTAAGGTTTCCTGAGGAAGGCTCGTCCGCTCAGGGTTAGTCGGGACCTAAGCCGAGGCCGAAAGGCGTAGGCGATGGACAACAGGTTGATATTCCTGTACCACCTCCTCACCATTTGAGCAATGGGGGGACGCAGGAGGATAGGGTAAGCGCGGTATTGGATATCCGCGTCCAAGCAGTTAGGCTGGGAAATAGGAAAATCCGTTTCCCGTGAAGGCTGAGCTGTGATGGCGAGCGAAATTTAGTAGCGAAGTTCCTGATTCCACACTGCCAAGAAAAGCCTCTAGCGAGGTGAGAGGTGCCCGTACCGCAAACCGACACAGGTAGGCGAGGAGAGAATCCTAAGGTGATCGAGAGAACTCTCGTTAAGGAACTCGGCAAAATGACCCCGTAACTTCGGGAGAAGGGGTGCTTCTTAGGGTGTTAAAGCCCCGAGAAGCCGCAGTGAATAGGCCCAGGCGACTGTTTAGCAAAAACACAGGTCTCTGCGAAGCCGTAAGGCGAAGTATAGGGGCTGACGCCTGCCCGGTGCTGGAAGGTTAAGAGGAGCGCTTAGCGTAAGCGAAGGTGCGAATTGAAGCCCCAGTAAACGGCGGCCGTAACTATAACGGTCCTAAGGTAGCGAAATTCCTTGTCGGGTAAGTTCCGACCCGCACGAAAGGCGCAACGATCTGGGCACTGTCTCAACGAGAGACTCGGTGAAATTATAGTACCTGTGAAGATGCAGGTTACCCGCGACAGGACGGAAAGACCCCGTGGAGCTTTACTGCAGCCTGATATTGAATGTTGGTACAGCTTGTACAGGATAGGTAGGAGCCTTGGAAACCGGAGCGCTAGCTTCGGTGGAGGCATCGGTGGGATACTACCCTGGCTGTATTGACCTTCTAACCCGCTGCCCTTATCGGGCAGGGAGACAGTGTCAGGTGGGCAGTTTGACTGGGGCGGTCGCCTCCTAAAATGTAACGGAGGCGCCCAAAGGTTCCCTCAGAATGGTTGGAAATCATTCGCAGAGTGTAAAGGCACAAGGGAGCTTGACTGCGAGACCTACAAGTCGAGCAGGGACGAAAGTCGGGCTTAGTGATCCGGTGGTTCCGCATGGAAGGGCCATCGCTCAACGGATAAAAGCTACCCCGGGGATAACAGGCTTATCTCCCCCAAGAGTCCACATCGACGGGGAGGTTTGGCACCTCGATGTCGGCTCATCGCATCCTGGGGCTGTAGTCGGTCCCAAGGGTTGGGCTGTTCGCCCATTAAAGCGGTACGCGAGCTGGGTTCAGAACGTCGTGAGACAGTTCGGTCCCTATCCGTCGCGGGCGCAGGAAATTTGAGAGGAGCTGTCCTTAGTACGAGAGGACCGGGATGGACGCACCGCTGGTGTACCAGTTGTTCTGCCAAGGGCATCGCTGGGTAGCTATGTGCGGACGGGATAAGTGCTGAAAGCATCTAAGCATGAAGCCCCCCTCAAGATGAGATTTCCCATTCCGCAAGGAAGTAAGATCCCTGAAAGATGATCAGGTTGATAGGTCTGAGGTGGAAGCGTGGTGACACGTGGAGCTGACAGATACTAATAGATCGAGGACTTAACCTATATTCTAATGTGAAAAATGAACATTGTTATCTAGTTTTGAGAGAACATTCTCTCCATCAGGTTTGGTGGCGATAGCGAAGAGGTCACACCCGTTCCCATACCGAACACGGAAGTTAAGCTCTTCAGCGCCGATGGTAGTTGGGGGTTTCCCCCTGTGAGAGTAGGACGCCGCCAAGCTTTTCAAAGGATCAGTTCCAGTCGGAACTGGTCTTTTTTGTGTTTCAATAAATGATATATCTATTTATAATGAAAATAGTGGTCTTTCACTACATTCTCAATAACTCATTCATTTCATCCCCTTCACTGGAATTCTAGACATTCTATAATATTCTTATCATCCAATCTCGTCGCTCGCTCATCTTGCTAAGAGTCAACATATCTAAAAAGGATCTTCTCCTCTGGCAACCATATGTAGCGAACTGCGCTTGCTGCTAGATCATTGAAACCTACATAAGAGAGCAAAGGGCATCTTGGATTGCTAATGAGAGAGAAGATGAAGATTTGAGTTAAGCACTACAATGTTTGATGAAGCAAAGGAACATTGAGACGAATTTTTGAAAAATGACCATGATCAATTTAATATAAAGCAATTATACAAAAATGGTTTCTCGGAAAAATAAAATAATAAAAAAATTCGTTTCTAAATGCACGTTATCTGAGGATATAAGGAATAAAACAAACATTTTTCAGCTTTAAAAGAGCTGTTTTTACATTGAAAAAGCGCTATTAATGCCTTTTTTAACAAAAAAACATAAAAAAATGAAAAAAAGACTTTTAAAATGAAGAAACAAGTGGTAAACTTCTTTAGGTGCCTTAACGAAAAGGTTTGAAAAAACAGATTTAAAATAAATTCAAAAATTATTTTAAAAAAGTCTTTACAAACAATATCTTATCGTTATATAATACTATTTGTCAGATCGAGAGACATTCGAAACGACACAATATGGAGGATTAGCTCAGCTGGGAGAGCATCTGCCTTACAAGCAGAGGGTCGGCGGTTCGAGCCCGTCATCCTCCACCATATTTATTCTTACATAATGTTAGGATAGATAAAGCCGGTGTAGCTCAACTGGTAGAGCAACTGACTTGTAATCAGTAGGTTGGGGGTTCAAGTCCTCTTGCCGGCACCACTTTCATATGGTAAGATAGACAAGTCGCTTTAAAAGCGAGCCATTAGCTCAGTTGGTAGAGCATCTGACTTTTAATCAGAGGGTCGAAGGTTCGAGTCCTTCATGGCTCACCATTTTCATGCGGGTGTGGCGGAATTGGCAGACGCGCTAGACTTAGGATCTAGTGTCTTTATGACGTGGGGGTTCAAGTCCCTTCACCCGCATTGCCAAACAACATAAAGAAATCCTGTAATGCGGAAGTAGTTCAGTGGTAGAACACCACCTTGCCAAGGTGGGGGTCGCGGGTTCGAATCCCGTCTTCCGCTTATACCATCCACGCCGGGGTGGTGGAATTGGCAGACACACAGGACTTAAAATCCTGCGGTAGGTGACTACCGTGCCGGTTCAAGTCCGGCCCTCGGCATTATAAAATAAGCGCCCGTAGCTCAATTGGATAGAGCGTTTGACTACGGATCAAAAGGTTAGGGGTTCGACTCCTCTCGGGCGCGCCATTAAGATCGGGAAGTAGCTCAGCTTGGTAGAGCACTTGGTTTGGGACCAAGGGGTCGCAGGTTCGAATCCTGTCTTCCCGACCATCTTTTATGGGGCCTTAGCTCAGCTGGGAGAGCGCCTGCCTTGCACGCAGGAGGTCAGCGGTTCGATCCCGCTAGGCTCCACCAATATGATCTTTGAAAACTAAACAAGACAAAACGTACCTGTTAATTCGAGTTTTTATAAAAAAATCCTATGATACTTCATAGGTAGTCAGTCAAACTGGCGAAAAACAAAACTTCGGTTTTGTACTTTTTCGGAGAGTTTGATCCTGGCTCAGGACGAACGCTGGCGGCGTGCCTAATACATGCAAGTCGAGCGGACAGAAGGGAGCTTGCTCCCGGATGTTAGCGGCGGACGGGTGAGTAACACGTGGGTAACCTGCCTGTAAGACTGGGATAACTCCGGGAAACCGGAGCTAATACCGGATAGTTCCTTGAACCGCATGGTTCAAGGATGAAAGACGGTTTCGGCTGTCACTTACAGATGGACCCGCGGCGCATTAGCTAGTTGGTGAGGTAACGGCTCACCAAGGCGACGATGCGTAGCCGACCTGAGAGGGTGATCGGCCACACTGGGACTGAGACACGGCCCAGACTCCTACGGGAGGCAGCAGTAGGGAATCTTCCGCAATGGACGAAAGTCTGACGGAGCAACGCCGCGTGAGTGATGAAGGTTTTCGGATCGTAAAGCTCTGTTGTTAGGGAAGAACAAGTGCAAGAGTAACTGCTTGCACCTTGACGGTACCTAACCAGAAAGCCACGGCTAACTACGTGCCAGCAGCCGCGGTAATACGTAGGTGGCAAGCGTTGTCCGGAATTATTGGGCGTAAAGGGCTCGCAGGCGGTTTCTTAAGTCTGATGTGAAAGCCCCCGGCTCAACCGGGGAGGGTCATTGGAAACTGGGAAACTTGAGTGCAGAAGAGGAGAGTGGAATTCCACGTGTAGCGGTGAAATGCGTAGAGATGTGGAGGAACACCAGTGGCGAAGGCGACTCTCTGGTCTGTAACTGACGCTGAGGAGCGAAAGCGTGGGGAGCGAACAGGATTAGATACCCTGGTAGTCCACGCCGTAAACGATGAGTGCTAAGTGTTAGGGGGTTTCCGCCCCTTAGTGCTGCAGCTAACGCATTAAGCACTCCGCCTGGGGAGTACGGTCGCAAGACTGAAACTCAAAGGAATTGACGGGGGCCCGCACAAGCGGTGGAGCATGTGGTTTAATTCGAAGCAACGCGAAGAACCTTACCAGGTCTTGACATCCTCTGACAACCCTAGAGATAGGGCTTTCCCTTCGGGGACAGAGTGACAGGTGGTGCATGGTTGTCGTCAGCTCGTGTCGTGAGATGTTGGGTTAAGTCCCGCAACGAGCGCAACCCTTGATCTTAGTTGCCAGCATTTAGTTGGGCACTCTAAGGTGACTGCCGGTGACAAACCGGAGGAAGGTGGGGATGACGTCAAATCATCATGCCCCTTATGACCTGGGCTACACACGTGCTACAATGGACAGAACAAAGGGCTGCGAGACCGCAAGGTTTAGCCAATCCCACAAATCTGTTCTCAGTTCGGATCGCAGTCTGCAACTCGACTGCGTGAAGCTGGAATCGCTAGTAATCGCGGATCAGCATGCCGCGGTGAATACGTTCCCGGGCCTTGTACACACCGCCCGTCACACCACGAGAGTTTGCAACACCCGAAGTCGGTGAGGTAACCTTTATGGAGCCAGCCGCCGAAGGTGGGGCAGATGATTGGGGTGAAGTCGTAACAAGGTAGCCGTATCGGAAGGTGCGGCTGGATCACCTCCTTTCTAAGGATATATGGAGCAGCGTACGTTTTTCGTCTTGTTTAGTTTTGAAGGATCATTCCTTCAAACATGTCTCTAGCGAGACAGGATTGTTCTTTGAAAACTAGATAACAATAAGTAATACATTCACATTGAATGCAATGCAAAGTTCATCACACATAGTGATTCTTTCTAAAGTAAGAAATGGTTAAGTTAGAAAGGGCGCACGGTGGATGCCTTGGCACTAGGAGCCGATGAAGGACGGGACGAACACCGATATGCTTCGGGGAGCTGTAAGCAAGCTTTGATCCGGAGATTTCCGAATGGGGAAACCCACTGCTCGTAATGGAGTAGTATCCATACTTGAATACATAGAGTATGAGAAGGCATACCCGGGGAACTGAAACATCTAAGTACCCGGAGGAAGAGAAAGCAAATGCGATTCCCTGAGTAGCGGCGAGCGAAACGGGAACAGCCCAAACCAAGAGGCTTGCCTCTTGGGGTTGTAGGACACTCTATACGGAGTTACAAAGGAACGATATAAGCGAAGAGGTCTGGAAAGGCCCGCCAAAGAAGGTAACAGCCCTGTAACTGAAATGTTGTTCTCTCCAGAGTGGATCCTGAGTACGGCGGAACACGTGAAATTCCGTCGGAATCCGGGAGGACCATCTCCCAAGGCTAAATACTCCCTAGTGACCGATAGTGAACCAGTACCGTGAGGGAAAGGTGAAAAGCACCCCGGAAGGGGAGTGAAATAGATCCTGAAACCGTGTGCCTACAAGTAGTCAGAGCCCGTTAACGGGTGATGGCGTGCCTTTTGTAGAATGAACCGGCGAGTTACGATCCCGTGCAAGGTTAAGCAGAAGATGCGGAGCCGCAGCGAAAGCGAGTCTGAATAGGGCGCATGAGTACGTGGTCGTAGACCCGAAACCAGGTGATCTACCCATGTCCAGGGTGAAGTTCAGGTAACACTGAATGGAGGCCCGAACCCACGCACGTTGAAAAGTGCGGGGATGAGGTGTGGGTAGGGGTGAAATGCCAATCGAACCTGGAGATAGCTGGTTCTCTCCGAAATAGCTTTAGGGCTAGCCTCAAGGTAAGAGTCTCGGAGGTAGAGCACTGATTGGACTAGGGGCCCCTACCGGGTTACCGAATTCAGTCAAACTCCGAATGCCGATGACTTATCCTTGGGAGTCAGACTGCGAGTGATAAGATCCGTAGTCGAAAGGGAAACAGCCCAGACCGCCAGCTAAGGTCCCAAAGTATACGTTAAGTGGAAAAGGATGTGGAGTTGCTTAGACAACCAGGATGTTGGCTTAGAAGCAGCCACCATTTAAAGAGTGCGTAATAGCTCACTGGTCGAGTGACTCTGCGCCGAAAATGTACCGGGGCTAAACGTATCACCGAAGCTGCGGACTGTTCTTACGAACAGTGGTAGGAGAGCGTTCTAAGTGCAGTGAAGTCAGACCGGAAGGACTGGTGGAGCGCTTAGAAGTGAGAATGCCGGTATGAGTAGCGAAAGACGGGTGAGAATCCCGTCCACCGAATGCCTAAGGTTTCCTGAGGAAGGCTCGTCCGCTCAGGGTTAGTCGGGACCTAAGCCGAGGCCGAAAGGCGTAGGCGATGGACAACAGGTTGATATTCCTGTACCACCTCCTCACCATTTGAGCAATGGGGGGACGCAGGAGGATAGGGTAAGCGCGGTATTGGATATCCGCGTCCAAGCAGTTAGGCTGGGAAATAGGAAAATCCGTTTCCCGTGAAGGCTGAGCTGTGATGGCGAGCGAAATTTAGTAGCGAAGTTCCTGATTCCACACTGCCAAGAAAAGCCTCTAGCGAGGTGAGAGGTGCCCGTACCGCAAACCGACACAGGTAGGCGAGGAGAGAATCCTAAGGTGATCGAGAGAACTCTCGTTAAGGAACTCGGCAAAATGACCCCGTAACTTCGGGAGAAGGGGTGCTTCTTAGGGTGTTAAAGCCCCGAGAAGCCGCAGTGAATAGGCCCAGGCGACTGTTTAGCAAAAACACAGGTCTCTGCGAAGCCGTAAGGCGAAGTATAGGGGCTGACGCCTGCCCGGTGCTGGAAGGTTAAGAGGAGCGCTTAGCGTAAGCGAAGGTGCGAATTGAAGCCCCAGTAAACGGCGGCCGTAACTATAACGGTCCTAAGGTAGCGAAATTCCTTGTCGGGTAAGTTCCGACCCGCACGAAAGGCGCAACGATCTGGGCACTGTCTCAACGAGAGACTCGGTGAAATTATAGTACCTGTGAAGATGCAGGTTACCCGCGACAGGACGGAAAGACCCCGTGGAGCTTTACTGCAGCCTGATATTGAATGTTGGTACAGCTTGTACAGGATAGGTAGGAGCCTTGGAAACCGGAGCGCTAGCTTCGGTGGAGGCATCGGTGGGATACTACCCTGGCTGTATTGACCTTCTAACCCGCTGCCCTTATCGGGCAGGGAGACAGTGTCAGGTGGGCAGTTTGACTGGGGCGGTCGCCTCCTAAAATGTAACGGAGGCGCCCAAAGGTTCCCTCAGAATGGTTGGAAATCATTCGCAGAGTGTAAAGGCACAAGGGAGCTTGACTGCGAGACCTACAAGTCGAGCAGGGACGAAAGTCGGGCTTAGTGATCCGGTGGTTCCGCATGGAAGGGCCATCGCTCAACGGATAAAAGCTACCCCGGGGATAACAGGCTTATCTCCCCCAAGAGTCCACATCGACGGGGAGGTTTGGCACCTCGATGTCGGCTCATCGCATCCTGGGGCTGTAGTCGGTCCCAAGGGTTGGGCTGTTCGCCCATTAAAGCGGTACGCGAGCTGGGTTCAGAACGTCGTGAGACAGTTCGGTCCCTATCCGTCGCGGGCGCAGGAAATTTGAGAGGAGCTGTCCTTAGTACGAGAGGACCGGGATGGACGCACCGCTGGTGTACCAGTTGTTCTGCCAAGGGCATCGCTGGGTAGCTATGTGCGGACGGGATAAGTGCTGAAAGCATCTAAGCATGAAGCCCCCCTCAAGATGAGATTTCCCATTCCGCAAGGAAGTAAGATCCCTGAAAGATGATCAGGTTGATAGGTCTGAGGTGGAAGCGTGGTGACACGTGGAGCTGACAGATACTAATAGATCGAGGACTTAACCTATATTCTAATGTGAAAAATGAACATTGTTATCTAGTTTTGAGAGAACATTCTCTCCATCAGGTTTGGTGGCGATAGCGAAGAGGTCACACCCGTTCCCATACCGAACACGGAAGTTAAGCTCTTCAGCGCCGATGGTAGTTGGGGGTTTCCCCCTGTGAGAGTAGGACGCCGCCAAGCTTTTCAAAGGATCAGTTCCAGTCGGAACTGGTCTTTTTTGTGTTTTTGGGACGTTTGGCACCAGATAAATGTGGAAATAATATTGTTAGTTGAGCGATTATCTTGAAAAATCGATCGAAAAAATTTATAGTAAGATTAAAGTCAAATATAGTCAAAGTCAATGGAGGAGGAGGCGGAGTGGCACAAAATATTTCTGATATCATCGAACAGTATTTGAAGGAAGTCTTGGATCAGAATGGTCGAGAAATATTAGAAATTAAACGCAATGAAATTGCAGATAAGTTTCAATGCGTACCTTCACAAATTAACTATGTTATCAATACACGCTTTACGAGCGAAAGAGGTTATATCGTCGAAAGTAAGCGTGGCGGCGGTGGCTATATCCGTATCATTAAAGTCAAAATGAATGATGAAGTCGATTTATTGAACAACATTATTTCCCAAATATATCATCGTTTATCACAGGCTGCATCTGATCATATCATCATGCGTCTTGTTGAGAACAACATTTTATCTGAAAGAGAAGCAAAGATGATGATTAGTGTCATGGACCGTTCTGTTTTACACATTGATTTACCTGAACGAGATGAACTGCGGGCTCGGATGATGAAAGCGATGTTAAATGCTTTGAAATTAAAGTAAAGCGGGTGAAAAGATTGATTTGTCAAGAATGCAATGAGAGACCAGCCACTTTTCACTTTACGAAAGTAATAAATGGAGAAAAACAAGAAATGCACATATGTGAACAATGTGCAAAAGAAAACAGTGATTCATATGCTATGAGTGGAAACCAAGGTTTCTCGATTCACAACTTATTATCAGGCTTATTGAATATTGATCCTAGCTTTACCACAAGTGCGAATAAAGGATCATCTATTTTTCAAGAGGCAAGAGAAGTGGATCAATGTCCTAAGTGTGGCTTAACTTTTCAGCAATTCAGGAAAACAGGCCGTTTTGGCTGTGCAGAATGTTATCGAACCTTTGATCAGTATTTAAATCCTGTTTTAAGGAAAGTCCATAGTGGAAATACAGTCCATAATGGAAAAGTCCCTAAACGGATTGCCGGCAGTCTGCATGTTCGCCGGAAACTTGAGTTAATGCAGCAAGAACTAAAGCAGCTGATTGAACAGGAAGAGTTTGAAAAAGCAGCGGAAGTTCGAGATCAAATTCGTGCATTAGAGCATGAGCAATCTCAGCAGAGGGAGGGAGATTAACGACATGTCGCTCCAGCATTTTATTCAAGACGCATTAAGTCAATGGATGAAACAGAAAGGACCAGAAAGTGACATTGTTCTAAGCAGTCGTATTCGGCTGGCACGCAACCTAGAGCATGTTCGTTTCCCAACTCAGTTTTCTCAAGAGGAGGCTGAAGCTGTTCTTCAGCAATTCGAGCAAAAGTTTGTGAGCCAGGAAGTGAAGGACATTGGAAACTTTGTTCTGATTCGAATGAATGAAACGCAGCCTTTGGCTAAAAGGGTACTTGTTGAAAAGCATTTGATTAGCCCCAATTTAGCAGAATCAAGATTTGGCGGCTGTTTGCTTTCAGAAAATGAAGAAATCAGTGTCATGCTGAATGAGGAAGACCATATTCGTATTCAATGCTTGTTCCCAGGATTTCAGCTGGCCAATGCACTAAAAGCAGCTAACCAAATAGATGACTGGATTGAAGAGCAAGTGGATTATGCGTTTTCTGAAAAGCGAGGATACTTAACGAGCTGTCCGACCAATGTAGGTACAGGTATTAGGGCTTCAGTCATGATGCACTTACCAGCATTAGCCCTGACAAGACAAATGAATCGCATTATTCCTGCAATTAATCAATTAGGTCTTGTGGTCAGAGGAATTTATGGTGAGGGTAGCGAAGCAATAGGAAACATCTTTCAAATTTCAAATCAAATGACACTGGGTCAATCAGAAGAAGATATTGTAGATGACTTGAATAGTGTGACGGCGCAGCTCATTGAACAAGAGCGATCTGCACGTAAGGCATTATATCAGACGTCTAAAATTGAACTTGAAGACAGAGTGTACCGTTCCTTGGGGATTTTGGCTAATTGCCGCATGATTGAATCTAAGGAAACGGCTAAGTGTTTGTCAGATGTGCGACTTGGAATTGATTTAGGTATCATTAAGGGGCTTTCAAGTAATATACTGAATGAACTCATGATTTTGACACAGCCTGGCTTCCTTCAGCAATATTCAGGAGGAGCCTTGGAACCAAATGAAAGAGATATAAAACGAGCAGCAATTATCAGAGAAAGGCTGCGCTTAGAAATGCATAGGAATGGACAGGAGGATGAAACGATATGATGTTTGGAAGATTCACTGAAAGAGCTCAAAAGGTATTAGCACTTGCACAAGAAGAAGCCATTCGCCTAGGCCATAAGAACATCGGAACAGAGCATATTTTACTTGGTCTTGTACGTGAAGGTGAGGGTATCGCCGCAAAAGCATTAGAAGCACTGGGCCTTGTTTCAGATAAAATCCAAAAAGAAGTCGAGAGCTTGATTGGAAGAGGGCAAGAGGTGTCTCAAGCTATTCCTCATTACACACCTAGAGCGAAGAAGGTTACGGAGCTTTCTATGGATGAAGCGAGAAAGCTGGGTCATTCCTATGTAGGAACAGAACATATTCTTTTAGGTCTTATTCGTGAGGGAGAGGGTGTAGCTGCCCGTGTCTTAAATAACCTCGGAGTAAGCTTAAATAAAGCACGCCAGCAAGTATTGCAGCTTCTAGGCAGCAATGAAACGGGTGCATCTGCGGCAGGATCTAATAGCAATGCCAATACACCAACTTTAGATAGCCTGGCAAGAGACTTAACGGCTATTGCGAAAGAGGACAGCTTGGACCCTGTGATTGGCCGTAGCAAAGAAATCCAGCGTGTCATTGAGGTATTAAGTAGAAGAACAAAGAATAACCCTGTGCTGATTGGAGAGCCTGGTGTTGGTAAAACAGCGATCGCAGAAGGCCTCGCACAGCAAATTATTCACAACGAAGTGCCTGAAATTCTGCGTGATAAACGAGTCATGACACTTGATATGGGAACCGTTGTAGCGGGAACGAAATATCGTGGTGAATTCGAGGATCGTTTGAAAAAAGTCATGGACGAAATCCGTCAGGCTGGAAATATCATTCTCTTCATTGATGAGCTTCATACACTGATTGGTGCAGGAGGAGCAGAGGGTGCGATTGATGCCTCTAATATTCTAAAACCATCTTTAGCACGTGGTGAGCTTCAATGTATCGGGGCAACAACGTTAGATGAATACCGTAAATATATTGAAAAAGATGCTGCGCTTGAACGCCGATTCCAGCCAATTCAAGTGGATCAGCCGTCTGTTGATGAAAGTATTCAAATTTTAAGAGGGCTTAGAGACCGTTATGAAGCACATCACCGTGTATCTATTACAGATGAAGCCATTGAGGCGGCGGTAAAGCTTTCTGATCGTTATATCTCCGATCGTTTCCTTCCAGATAAGGCGATCGACTTAATTGATGAGGCAGGTTCAAAAGTTCGCTTACGTTCATTCACAACACCGCCTAATCTAAAGGAACTTGAGCAAAAGCTGGATGAAGTACGCAAGGAAAAGGATGCAGCTGTTCAAAGTCAAGAATTTGAAAAAGCCGCTTCTCTTCGTGATACGGAGCAACGTTTGCGCGAAAAGGTAGAAGTGACGAAGAAATCTTGGAAAGAAAAGCAGGGACAAGAGAATTCAGAGGTATCTGTTGATGATATCGCAATGGTTGTTTCTAGCTGGACGGGTGTACCTGTTTCGAAAATTGCTCAAACAGAAACAGATAAGCTCCTGAACATGGAACAATTGCTCCACTCTCGCGTCATTGGACAGGATGAAGCAGTTGTTGCTGTTGCAAAAGCTGTAAGACGTGCCCGTGCTGGACTAAAAGATCCGAAACGTCCGATTGGCTCCTTTATTTTCTTAGGGCCAACAGGTGTTGGTAAGACTGAGCTTGCAAGAGCACTCGCTGAGTCTATCTTCGGTGATGAAGAAGCGATGATTCGTATTGATATGTCCGAGTACATGGAAAAACACTCGACTTCAAGACTTGTTGGATCACCTCCAGGCTATGTGGGTTATGATGAGGGCGGTCAGCTGACTGAAAAAGTGAGAAGAAAGCCGTATTCTGTCGTGCTTCTAGATGAGATTGAAAAGGCGCACCCTGATGTGTTTAACATCTTACTTCAAGTGTTAGAAGATGGTCGTCTCACTGATTCTAAAGGTCGTACCGTTGACTTTAGAAATACGATCTTGATTATGACTTCAAACGTTGGAGCTAGTGAGCTGAAGCGCAATAAATATGTTGGCTTTAACGTGCAGGATGAAAGTCAAAATTACAAAGATATGAAAGGCAAAGTAATGGGTGAGTTGAAACGTGCGTTTAGACCGGAGTTCATCAACCGTATTGATGAAATCATTGTCTTCCACTCACTCGAAAAGAAACATCTAAAAGAGATTGTGTCTCTCATGTCTGATCAATTGACAAAACGACTAAAAGAGCAGGACCTTTCAATTGAATTGACGGAAGCAGCAAAAGCCAAGATTGCCGACGAAGGCGTAGATCTTGAGTATGGTGCTCGTCCGCTAAGAAGAGCGATTCAAAAGCACGTCGAGGATCGACTTTCTGAGGAATTGCTGAAAGGCAATATTGAGAAGGGCCAACATATCGTATTAGATGTAGAAGATGGAGAAATTGTCGTAAAAGCAACGGCTGCTACGAACTAATATAGTAAGAAAAAAGTGTGAGGCATACCAGTAAGTTGGATGCCTCCCTTTACTTATTTTCTGACCAGTATAAGGAGTTGTATTCTTCAATCTATGGCTAAGTCAAAATCAAAATTTATATGCCAATCGTGCGGTTATGAGTCAGCCAAATGGATGGGGAAATGTCCCGGCTGCGGCACTTGGAACAGTATGACAGAAGAGGTCGTTCGTAAAGAGCCGGCAAATCGTCGAAGTGCGTTTAATCATTCTGTTCAAACCATTCAAAAACCTTCACCTATATCTGCAATTGAAACATCCGAAGAACCCCGAATTAAAACGAATTTAGAAGAATTTAACCGAGTATTAGGAAGTGGAATTGTCAAAGGTTCACTCGTTCTTATTGGCGGTGATCCTGGGATTGGGAAGTCCACACTATTATTACAAGTTTCAGCACAGCTATCAGATCAAAATCAGAATGTGTTATACATATCTGGTGAGGAATCAATCAAACAAACGAAGCTTAGGGCGGACCGTCTAGGTATTGAAAGTGCCTCTTTACATGTTTTGGCTGAAACCGATATGGAGTATATAACGTCTGCTATACAAGAGATGAAACCCGCTTTTGTGGTGGTGGATTCAATTCAAACTGTTTATCAAAGCGATATCACGTCAGCTCCTGGATCTGTTTCTCAGGTGAGGGAATGCACTGCACAGCTGATGAAAATTGCCAAGACGAATGGTATTCCTATTTTTATTGTTGGTCATGTGACGAAGGAAGGCTCGATTGCTGGGCCGCGCCTTTTAGAGCATATGGTGGATACAGTTCTTTATTTTGAAGGGGAGCGCCATCATACGTTTCGTATTTTACGGGCAGTGAAAAACCGTTTTGGTTCAACGAATGAATTAGGGATTTTTGAAATGAGAGAGGAAGGGCTCACAGAGGTATTAAACCCATCAGAAATCTTCTTAGAAGAGCGGTCAGCAGGTGTATCTGGATCGTGTGTTGTTGCCTCAATGGAAGGAACAAGACCTGTTCTAGTGGAGATACAAGCACTTATTTCACCGACAAGCTTTGGGAATCCACGGAGAATGGCTACTGGCCTTGATCATAACCGAGTGTCATTGCTTATGGCCGTTTTAGAAAAACGGGTAGGGCTGCTGCTGCAAAACCAAGATGCCTATTTAAAGGTCGCAGGTGGTGTGAAACTTGACGAACCAGCGATTGATTTGGCTATTGCCGTCAGTATTGCATCAAGCTTTAAAGATGCAGCGCCGCATCAAGCAGATTGCTTTATAGGAGAAGTGGGTCTGACGGGAGAAGTCAGAAGAGTATCAAGAATTGAACAACGTGTGCAGGAAGCTGCTAAACTAGGATTTAAACGAATGTTTATTCCTCAGGCGAATATAGATGGATGGAAAAAACCGAGAGGGATTGAATTAGTAGGTGTAGAAAATGTAGCAGAGGCACTTCGTATTTCACTAGGGGGATCATAGAAATGGAAAAAGAGAAAAAAGGAGCGAGAGAAGTCGATCTCTTAGATATTGTCCAGTTTGTGGCACCGGGGACACCCCTGCGGGCAGGGATTGAAAACGTCCTAAGAGCCAATACTGGAGGGCTCATTGTTGTTGGTTATAACGATAAAGTGAAAAGTGTGGTAGATGGAGGATTTCATATTAATTCTGCTTTCTCCCCAGCACATTTATATGAATTGGCGAAGATGGATGGAGCGATTATTTTAAGTGACTCTGGTCAAAAAATCTTGTATGCGAATACACAGCTCATGCCAGATGCAACCATTCATTCATCAGAAACAGGCATGAGACACCGAACAGCTGAACGTGTAGCAAAGCAGACAGGCTGCTTAATCATTGCCATTTCTGAGCGTCGGAATGTCATTACCTTATACCAAGGGAATCGACGATATACGCTGAAAGATATTGGTTTTATTTTGACGAAGGCCAACCAAGCGATACAAACACTGGAGAAATATAAAACCATTTTAGATCATGCCATTTCTGCGTTAAGCGCCTTAGAATTTGAAGAACTTGTGACCTTTGGTGATGTATTATCCGTGCTGCATCGTTATGAAATGGTACTTAGAATCAAAAATGAAATCAATATGTATATCAAAGAGCTTGGGACAGAAGGACACTTGATCCGTCTGCAAGTCAATGAGCTGATTACAGATATGGAGCAGGAAGCGGCTTTATTTATTAAAGATTACGTGAAAGAAAAGATCAAAGATCCATATGTGCTGCTGAAACAGCTCCAAGATATGTCGAGCTTTGAACTTTTAGATGACTCAATTTTGTACAAGTTACTCGGCTATCCAGCATCTACAAATATTGACGAATATGTGTACACAAGAGGATACAGATTACTTCATAAAATTCCTAGATTGCCTATGCCGATCGTTGAAAACGTGGTCGAAGCATTTGGTGTGCTAGATCGAATTATGGAAGCAGATGTACAAGATTTGGATGAAGTAGAAGGAATTGGAGAAGTAAGAGCGAAAAAGATAAAAAAAGGATTAAAAAGACTGCAAGAAAAACATTATATCGACCGTCAGCTATAAAAAGAGAAATTTTTCTTAAATACGGTTAAAAATGGATGAATATGGGTATATTAATGATGGTTTTGTTTTCTGTTCATGATGATAGGAAACTTAAGCATATATCAATGTCAGATGAAGGTGGATTGACAGATGAAAAATAAAGGAGGTGAAGGTATGTTAAAAAGAATCGTTCAGGCGTTTTTTATCATTTTCGGTGCAGTTGTAGGGATTTTTATCATTCCAGAGTTATTTCTGCTGTTAAATGTGAAGGACATACCTTTCATAACAAATGCTTACTCTTCAGCACTAATAGGAGCCGCTGTGTTCTTTATCATTGGTAAATGGTGCACAGGCTATGTGGTTAATTGGGTGAAATGGATCGAGGATTCTCTATTGAAGGCGCCTCTTCCTGATCTTATATCTGGAAGTTTCGGTTTAGTATTTGGACTTATTCTAGCATATCTTATTGTAAACGTGATCCCGCTAAACAATATCCCATATCATATTTTTGGTACCATTATTCCGATTTTCCTGGCTTTCTTTTTAGGATACCTTGGATTTCAGGTAGGGTTTAAGAAGAAGGATGAAATGATGGGGCTGTTCTCCCGATCTGCAAAGGTCACAAAGAAAAAAGGAGCAGCTGATGATGAACCTGAAATAGAAGATAAAAAGCTGAAAATTTTAGACACAAGTGTTATCATTGATGGAAGAATCGCAGACATTTGTCAAACTGGATTCCTAGAAGGTGTGATGGTCATTCCTCAATTTGTACTCGAGGAATTACAGCATATTGCAGACTCTTCTGATGTATTAAAGAGAAATAGAGGCCGAAGAGGTCTTGATATTTTAAATCGTATCCAAAAAGAACTGGATATTAAAGTTGAAATTTACGAAGGTGACTTTGAAGATATTCAAGAGGTTGACAGCAAGCTTGTGAAACTCGCTAAGTTAACTTCAGGTGTTGTTGTGACAAATGATTTTAATTTAAATAAAGTATGCGAACTTCAAAAAGTAGCAGTGTTAAACATTAATGATCTAGCCAATGCAGTCAAACCGGTTGTACTGCCTGGGGAAGAAATGAAGGTACAGGTCATCAAAGACGGGAAAGAGCATAACCAAGGTGTTGCTTACTTAGATGACGGTACGATGATTGTGGTCGAAGAAGGACGCAATTATATTGGAAAAGACATTGATGTGCTCGTCACGAGTGTGCTGCAAACTGCTGCTGGAAGAATGATTTTTGCGAAGCCAAAACTTCTGGAGAAGGCGCTCTAAAGGGAGAACGAACATGTATTATGAAGTAGTTATTCCGGCTGCGGGGCAGGGGAAGCGAATGAAGGCCGGCCGCAATAAACTTTTTATTGAATTGAAAAGAATGCCGGTCATCATCCACACACTGAAGGTGTTTGACGCTCATTCACAATGCAGACGCATGATCTTAGCGATCAATGAAGAAGAGCGTCGTGACTTTGAAAGGCTACTGAAGGTACACGCTTTTCAAACGCCTGTTTCACTTGTCACTGGCGGTGAAGAACGGCAGCAAAGTGTATACGAAGGATTGAAGGCTGTGCAAGATGCGGACATCGTGCTTGTTCATGATGGCGCAAGGCCTTTTATTAAGCATACACAGATTGACTTGCTCGTTAAAGCAGCGATTGAAAAAGGCTCCGCAGTCGTAGCGGTACCAGTGAAAGACACAATCAAACGCGTTCAAGAAGGCAAAGTGGAACAAACCATTGAACGTCAGAGCTTGTGGGCAGTCCAGACCCCACAAGCTTTTCGTCATTCTATTTTAAAAGAAGCGCATGAACATGCGGAGCGGACAGGCTTTCTTGGAACAGATGACGCCAGTCTTGTGGAACAATTACACGGTGAGAGTGTGTATATTGTCCAAGGAGACTATACCAATATTAAACTGACAACACCGGATGATTTATTGGTTGCCAAGGCAATTATGGATGCGGAAAGAGGGTACTAGAACATGTTTAGAATAGGACAAGGTTTTGATGTGCATCAATTAACAGAGGGAAGACCTCTTATTATTGGCGGTGTGACGATCCCTTATGAAAAGGGTCTACTTGGGCATTCAGATGCGGATGTACTGCTTCATACTGTGGCGGATGCTTGCCTAGGTGCGATTGCAGAAGGAGATATCGGCAGACATTTCCCAGACACGGATCCGGAGTTTAAAGATGCAGACTCTTTTAAATTACTTCAGCACGTGTGGGCGCTTGTAAAAGAAAAAGGCTATACACTGGTAAATATCGATTGCACCATCATGGCGCAAAAACCAAAGATGGCACCATACATTCAGCCAATGTGTGAGAAAATCGCAGAAGCTCTTGAGGCAGATGTCACACAGGTGAATGTCAAAGCAACAACGACAGAGAAACTTGGATTTACAGGAAGAGGCGAAGGAATTGCCTCTCAGGCGACAGTGCTTCTTCAGAAAAAGTAAAATCCGTTTTGATGAGAATGGGTTTTGATGATAAAATACGTTTATAAAAAATTGGTGTCAGACAACATGATGCAGATGAAAGGAAGTTAAACTCATGGGAAATGAAGTGCGTGTTCGTTATGCACCGAGTCCAACTGGTCATTTACATATTGGGAATGCTAGAACGGCTCTTTTCAACTATTTGTTCGCACGCAGCCAAGGCGGCAAATTTATTATTCGAATCGAGGATACGGATCAAAAGCGTAATGTAGAAGGCGGAGAAGAAAGTCAGCTTCGTCATTTGCAGTGGCTCGGAATTGATTGGGATGAGAGCATTGATAAAGATGGCGGCTACGGTCCTTACAGACAATCAGAGCGTAATGATATTTACAAAAAATATTATGACGAGCTGCTAGAGAAAGACTTGGCGTATAAGTGCTATTGTACGGCTGAAGAACTAGAAGAAGAGCGTGAAGCACAAATTGCCCGCAGTGAAATGCCTCGATACTCTGGTAAATGCAGTCATTTATCAAAAGAAGAAGAGGACAAGCTGATTGCTGAAGGAAGAGAGCCAAGCATCCGCTTCCGAGTGCCTAAAGGAGAAATCATCAAATTTGACGATATGGTCAAAGGCGAGATTTCATTTGAAACAGACGGCATCGGTGACTTTGTTATTGTGAAGAAAGATGGTACGCCAACGTATAACTTCGCTGTAGCGGTGGATGATCATTTGATGAAAATGACTCACATTCTTCGTGGTGAGGATCACATCTCGAATACACCTAAACAAATTATGGTCTTCAATGCATTTGGCTGGGATGTTCCGCTGTTCGGACATATGACGCTGATTGTAAACGAGAACCGCAAGAAATTAAGCAAGCGTGATGAATCAATTATCCAGTTCATCGAACAGTATAAGAACTTGGGCTATTTACCAGAAGCTTTGTTTAACTTCATTGCACTACTTGGATGGTCTCCAGTTGGCGAAGAGGAACTATTTACAAAAGAGCAGTTCATCGATATTTTCGATGTCAATCGACTTTCTAAGTCACCAGCTCTCTTCGATATGCATAAACTAAAATGGGTGAATAACCAATACGTAAAAGCACTTGATCTTGATCAAGTTGTGGCACTTACACTTCCACATCTTCAAAAGGCAGGCAAGGTAAGCGAGCAGCTGACAGAAGAAGAAAACACGTGGGTGCGCAAACTCATTTCTCTATACCACGAGCAATTGAGCTACGGAGCAGAAATTGTTGAGTTAACAGAGTTGTTCTTTAAGGAACAAATTGAGTATAATCAAGAGGCAAAGGAAGTTCTTGCAGAAGAGCAAGTACCAGAAGTGATGGCTTCGTTTGCAGGTCAGCTTGAACGTCTTGAGTCTTTCACACCTGATGAAATCAAAGCTGCCATTAAAGCGGTACAAAAAGAAACAGGGCATAAAGGTAAGAAACTATTCATGCCAATTCGTGTGGCTGTCACTGGACAAACGCATGGCCCAGAGCTTCCGCAAAGTATTGAACTACTAGGTAAAGAGACGGTATTAAACCGCATTAAACAAATATAAGGAAAATCGTTGCGAGGGAGAAGTACAATGTTATCGTCCATCACAGAAAGAGTCTTCACCGGCTGAAAGAGACTTATGGGCAGACGTTGGAAATGCACCCTCAAGACCCTTGAGGAACACGTATGTTAGTATGCAAGGGCGGTACCCTCCGTTATGGGATGAAGTTGAGAAGGCTGCGAAATGAGGGCTTTCTAAACAGAGTGGAACCGCGTTTTCAAAACGTCTCTGTCATATGGCAGAGGCGTTTTTTATTTGTCCAAAAAAGAGAGCAAGTCCTAAGAGAGATTGATGGGGAAGAACGGGGGGAGCATGTGTTTTTCAAAATGCTGAAAGAAGATATTGATACTGTGTTTGATCAAGATCCTGCTGCTAGAAGCTATCTTGAAGTAGTGCTAACCTATTCAGGGCTTCATGCGATTTGGGCTCATCGTGTTGCGCATGCATTTTACAAGCGTAAGCTGTATTTTCTTGCGCGGATCATTTCTCAGGTCAGCCGGTTTTTCACAGGGGTTGAGATTCACCCAGCAGCAACCATCGGCCGGCGGTTCTTTATTGATCACGGCATGGGCGTCGTGATTGGGGAAACATGTGAAATTGGCGATAACGTCACTGTTTTCCAAGGCGTGACATTAGGGGGAACAGGGAAAGAAAAGGGAAAGCGGCATCCAACTATTTTGGACGATGCGCTGATTGCGACTGGTGCTAAGGTGCTCGGTTCTATTACCGTAGGAAAAGGGTCCAAGATTGGTGCGGGGTCTGTTGTGTTAAAAGACGTACCAGACCATTCTACTGTTGTAGGTATACCTGGGCGAGTGGTCGTTCAAAATGGAAAGAAAATCAATCGTGATCTCAATCATCAAGATTTGCCAGATCCAGTTTCTGATCGTTTCAAAGAATTGGAGCGAGAAATGGAAAAGCTAAAACGTGAGCTGGCTTCATTGAGCAGAAAGGAAGAACAATCATGACAATCAATATTTATAATACATTGACACGTAAGAAGGAAGAGTTTGTCCCGCTTGAACCAGGAAAGGTCAAAATGTATGTATGCGGACCAACCGTGTATAACTACATTCACATCGGGAATGCAAGACCGGCCATTGTATATGACACGGTACGTAAGTATTTAGAATATAGCGGCTATGATGTGAATTTCGTATCCAACTTTACTGATGTGGATGATAAACTCATCAAAGCAGCAAATGAATTAGGCGAGGATGTCCCAACGATTGCTGATCGATTTATCCAAGCATACTTTGAGGACGTCAGTGCATTAGGCTGCAAAAAAGCAGACCTTCACCCGCGAGTGACAGAAAATATGGATGATATCATTGCGTTTATCGCCACATTGATTGAAAAAGGCTACGCCTATGAAGCAGATGGTGACGTGTATTACAGCACACGCTCATTTGAAGGCTACGGAAAACTGTCTCACCAATCGATTGATGAATTAAAGACAGGTGCCCGTATTCGTGTAGGTGAAAAGAAAAGGGATGCACTCGACTTTGCATTATGGAAGGCCGCAAAGGATCAGGAGATTTCTTGGGATAGCCCGTGGGGCGAAGGGCGTCCAGGCTGGCACATTGAGTGTTCTGCGATGGTCAAAAAGTATTTAGGCGATACGATTGACATTCATGCTGGCGGACAGGATTTAACGTTCCCTCATCACGAGAATGAGATTGCTCAATCTGAGGCTTTGACAGGAAAACCTTTTGCGAAGTATTGGATGCATAACGGGTATATTAATATTGAGAATGAAAAAATGTCAAAATCACTTGGGAACTTTGTGCTCGTACATGACATTATTAAAGAACAAGATCCAGATGTGCTTCGTTTCTTTATGCTGTCGGTTCACTATCGTCATCCAATCAATTACTCCATTGACTTATTGGAAAGTACAAAGAGTGCATTTAACAGACTCAAAACATCTTATTCAAATCTACATCATCGCCTTGAGAGCAGTACCAATTTAACAGAGGATAACACTGAATGGCTGACAAAGATTGAAGAGCAGCGAGCGACATTTATTTCTGAAATGAATGATGACTTCAATACGGCAAATGCCATCTCTGTTTTATTTGAACTAGCGAAACAAGCGAATTACTATATGGAAAATGATCATACTTCCGAGGAAGTGATCAAGGCATTTATTGGCTTGTTCCAAGAAATCACATCCGTCCTCGGCTTCTCACTAGCAGAAAAGCACACGCTTGACGAAGAGGTAGAAGCATTAATTGAGAAGCGGAATGAAGCTAGAAGGAATCGTGACTTCGCATTGTCTGATCAAATTCGTGATCAGCTAAAGAGCATGAATATTGTATTGGAGGACACTCCTCAAGGTACGCGCTGGAAAAGAGGAGAATAGGTCATGTTGAATTTTGAAAAGCTGAAAGACGGAAAACAGTTGAACGGACTTGCGCTTGCTTATATGGGTGATGCCATTTTTGAAGTATACGTGAGGCATCACCTCCTCCAAACGGGGGCGACCAAACCAAATGAGCTTCATAAACGTGCAAGTAAGATCGTTTCAGCTAAATCTCAGGCCGCTATTTTATTTGAGCTTCAGCAGAAGGGCTTTTTCACAGAAGCGGAAGAAGCGGTGCTGAAAAGAGGAAGAAATGCAAAATCAGGCACAGTGCCTAAAAACACAGACGTTCAAACGTATCGTTATAGTACAGCGTTTGAAGCGCTCATGGGTTATTTATTTATCGAGAAGCAGGACGAACGCTTAGAAGAGTTGATTAGTCAGGCGATTGAAATCGGAACGTCAGGGAGGAAGACAAATGAGTCAGCAACATGATTATGTGATTGGGAAAAATGCAGTGATTGAAACACTGAAGTCAGATCGGGAGTTATACAAGCTCTGGATGGCAGAAAACACTGTAAAAGGACAAGCCCAGCAGGTCATTGAACTCGCGAAAAAGCAAAATATCACCATTCAGTATGTTCCGAGGAAAAAGCTTGATCAGATGGTAACAGGTCAGCACCAGGGAATCGTTGCACAAGTAGCAGCATATGAATATGCAGAATTGGACGATCTGTATCAAATTGCTGAAAAGCGGAATGAACAACCATTTTTCATCATCTTAGATGAAATTGAAGATCCGCACAATTTAGGGTCGATCATGCGTACGGCCGATGCTGTTGGTGCACATGGAATTGTCATTCCAAAACGACGAGCGGTAGGCTTGACGACAACTGTTGCGAAAGCATCTACTGGAGCCATTGAACATATCCCGGTCGCAAAAGTAACCAATCTTTCCAGAGCTCTTGATGAAATGAAAGAAAGAGGAATCTGGGTCGCAGGAACAGATGCATCTGCGAAGCAGGACTACAGACAATTTGACGGCACGATGCCTCTCGCTCTTGTCATCGGCAGTGAAGGAAAAGGAATTGGCCGATTGATTAAGGAAAAATGTGATTTCTTGATTAAATTGCCAATGGCCGGAAAGGTCACTTCATTAAATGCATCAGTTGCCGCTAGTCTATTGATGTATGAAGTGTATCGAAAACGTTATCCGTTAGGAGAATAGAGATGGACATCCTCTTAGTCGATGGATACAACATGATAGGTGCATGGCCTCGTTTGCAGCACTTAAAAGAAAACAGCTTTGAAGAAGCCAGAGACGTGCTGATTCAAAATTTAGCAGAATATCAAGCATATACAGGGTATCGAGTCATTGTCGTATTCGATGCCCATATGGTCAAAGGAATCGAAAAGAAGCGGACAAACCACCGAGTAGAGGTCATCTTTACAAGAGAAAATGAAACGGCTGATGAGCGGATTGAAAAACTGGCACAAGACTTGAATAACATTCGGACGCAAATTCATGTGGCGACCTCTGATTATACAGAACAATGGGCGATTTTTGGACAGGGTGCACTTCGTAAGTCAGCACGAGAGCTCTTAAGAGAGATAGAAGTGATTGAACGAAAGATTGAAACACGTGTCAAAAAGATTACTTCTGATAAACCAGCATCCAAAATTGAATTGTCAGAAGATGTATTGAAAACGTTTGAAAAATGGCGGCGGGGAAACTTGGAATAGCTTGACGATATTTCAACCATTATTGTATAATATTTCTATCTAGGTGCGGTCGGGGGGATCGAAGTGAATCTAAACAACAGCAAGGGTAAGTCCATCAGAGAGCAATTTTGCCAGTTGGAAGATGAACAAGTCATTGAAAGGGTTCATGTCGGAGATAGTGATGCGCTAGATTATTTAATAACGAAATACCGCAATTTTGTACGTGCGAAAGCAAGATCTTATTTCTTGATTGGAGCGGATCGAGAGGACATTGTCCAAGAGGGGATGATCGGACTTTATAAGTCTATCCGCGATTTCAGAGAGGACAAGCTTACTTCATTTAAGGCTTTTGCAGAATTATGTATTACCCGCCAAATTATCACCGCAATTAAAACAGCTACTCGCCAAAAACATATCCCGTTAAATTCCTATGTATCATTAGACAAGCCGATATACGATGAAGAATCGGACAGAACATTATTGGACGTCATTTCCGGTGCTAAAGCGCTTAACCCAGAAGATTTAATCATTAGCAAAGAAGAATTTGATGATATTGAAATGAAAATGGGTGAATTACTAAGCGAGCTGGAAAGAAAGGTACTTGTGCTTTATCTTGATGGCAGGTCCTATCAGGAGATTTCTGAAGATTTAAACCGTCATGTGAAATCAATTGATAACGCACTCCAAAGAGTAAAGAGAAAATTAGAGAAATATTTAGAGCTGCGCGAGATCAGTCTCTAATCAAACCTATATTGACAGCTTTTTCGCCACTGTGATAAGGTACTAAGGAAATGATGTCGAGAAAATAGGTGTAAATATGAGGAAAAAGATTACTCTAGCCTGTAAAGACTGCGGAAGCCGCAATTATACGACAATGAAAAGTGTTGCTTCAGCAGCTGAAAGATTAGAAGTTAAGAAATATTGCAAGACTTGTAATTCACATAAAACACATTTAGAAACGAAGTAGGATTTGCGTTCTTTAATCTGTGGAGGTCTTTTACATGCGTATTATCAGTTTCTTAAAAAGTGTCGGGAAAGAAATGAAAAAGGTCAGCTGGCCAAAGAAAAACGAAATGGTCCGCTACACGATCACTGTTATTTTAACAGTCGTATTTTTTGCCATCTTTTTCTCTTTTCTTGATATAGGAATCTCACAATTAATCGAATTAATTCATTAATACTTGAATAATGGTCTGCTGAACGTGCTATAATAGATCATAATATGACTTGCCAAAAAACCCGTTTTACGGGTTTTTTCAATTGCTTGAAAATATTTACCGGTACTCGAGATTCGTCAAATAGACATTACGAAATGTGGGGAGGGAAGGACTAAATAGTCCTGAACGAAAATGGAAAAGAATTGGTATGTTGTGCATACGTACTCTGGCTATGAGAACAAAGTGAAAGCGAACTTGGAAAAGCGTGTTGAATCAATGGGCATGCAGGATAAAATTTTCCGCGTTGTTGTACCAGAAGAAGAAGAAACGGACATTAAAAACGGTAAGAAAAAAGTAGTGAAAAAGAAAGTATTCCCTGGATATGTGCTAGTAGAAATCGTCATGACTGACGATTCTTGGTATGTCGTTCGTAATACACCAGGTGTGACAGGATTCGTTGGATCAGCTGGATCAGGCTCTAAGCCGACAGCGTTATTACCTGGCGAAGCGGAAACCATTCTGAAGAGAATGGGACTTGAAGAGCGCAAGACAGAAATCGACTTTGAACTAAAAGAAACAGTCAAGGTCATCGATGGACCATTTGCTAACTTCACAGGCTCTATCGAAGAGATTGATTATGATAAAAGCAAAGTCAAAGTATTCGTTAATATGTTTGGTAGAGAAACTCCTGTGGAACTTGAGTTCACACAGATCGATAAATTGTAATTTAAAAGAGCTTGAAATGAGTGTATAGAAGTGGTAATATAGCAAAGGTACGTCTTGAGTTCGCTCAAGATCGCTAGCTAGTTATTTCGTCATTCATATAAAGAATGAAGTTGTTGAGTGGGAGGGGGATTCCCCTATTACCACATCACGGACTTTAAGGAGGTGTGTCTCGTGGCTAAAAAAGTAGTAAAAGTTGTTAAATTGCAAATTCCTGCTGGAAAAGCTAACCCAGCTCCACCAGTTGGACCTGCACTAGGTCAAGCCGGTGTTAATATCATGGGATTCTGTAAGGAGTTTAACGCTCGTACAGCTGACCAAGCTGGTCTTATCATTCCTGTTGAAATTTCGGTTTTTGAAGACCGTTCATTTACATTTATTACTAAAACTCCACCTGCTGCAGTATTACTTAAAAAAGCAGCTGGTATTGAGTCTGGTTCTGGTGAACCTAACCGTAATAAAGTGGCAACTGTTAAGCGTGATAAAGTACGCGAAATCGCGGAAACAAAAATGCCTGACTTAAACGCTGCTAGCGTTGAATCGGCTATGCGCATGGTTGAAGGTACTGCACGCAGTATGGGTATTGTCATCGAAGATTAATTTTTTGTCTTGTTGGGTTGCGAGTTTGGTTTTGACAAGTTCGCAACCCTTATTCGTGGGAGGTTATTCCGCTAAAACCACATAAGGAGGATTTTTATAATGGCTAAAAAAGGTAAAAAGTATGTAGAAGCTGCTAAGCTAATCGAACGTACTAAAGCGTATGATGTAGCTGAAGCTGTTTCTCTTACAAAAAAAGCAAATACAGCGAAATTTGATGCGACTGTAGAAGTTGCTTTTCGTTTGGGCGTAGACCCTCGTAAAAACGATCAACAAATCCGCGGTGCAGTTGTACTTCCTAACGGAACTGGTAAAACTCAACGCGTTCTTGTGTTCGCTAAAGGCGAAAAAGCAAAAGAAGCAGAAGCTGCTGGAGCAGACTACGTTGGAGATTCTGATTACATCACTAAAATCCAACAAGGCTGGTTCGAATTCGATGTAATCGTTGCGACACCTGACATGATGGGTGAAGTTGGTAAGATCGGTCGTGTACTTGGACCAAAAGGTCTTATGCCAAACCCTAAAACAGGAACTGTAACTTTCGAAGTTGAAAAAGCAATCAATGAAATCAAAGCTGGTAAAGTAGAATACCGCGTTGATAAAGCTGGTAACATCCACGCGCCAATCGGAAAGGTTTCTTTCGAGGACGAAAAGCTTGTTGAGAACTTTGCAACAATCTATGACACAATCCTTAAAGCAAAACCTGCAGCGGCTAAAGGTGTATACGTGAAAAACGTTTCTGTTACATCTACTATGGGCCCTGGCGTGAAAGTGGACCCATCTTCTTTCTCTGCAAAATAATTCTTGACTTGTCACAACCGTTTTGATAATATCAAAATGTTGTAAAATAGAATAATCATTTATACCGTAGACAGCAGGGGCCTTATGGCTTAATTAACCCGCCGAGGTGTATATGTCACAGTCTTACGTTAACGTATGCTTGTATATACAGCCTCCATGTCTTAATGGAGGCTTTTTATATGGAGAACCGTTCGTTAGGAACGTGATGACCTGATCGGTATAAGTGTTACACAAAGAATGTACAGGAGGTGTAACCATGAGCAATGCAATCGATACTAAAAAAGTTGTCGTTGATGAAATTACTTCTAAATTTAAAGACAGTATGTCTACTGTAATCGTAGATTACCGCGGTCTTTCAGTTTCTGAAGTGACTGAACTTCGTAAACAGCTTCGTGATGCTGGCGTAGAATTCAAAGTTTACAAAAATACTTTGACTCGCCGTGCAGTTGAACAAGTTGAACTAACGGGTTTAAACGATTTCTTAACAGGTCCAAACGCTATCGCATTCAGTAACGAAGATGTTATCGCACCTGCGAAAATCATCAACGAATTTGCGAAAAGCCACGAAGCTTTAGAAATCAAAGCTGGTGTTATCGAAGGAAACGTAGCGACTGTAGAAGAAGTGAAGGCTCTTGCGGAACTTCCGTCTCGCGAAGGCTTACTTTCTATGTTGCTTAGCGTTCTTCAAGCTCCAGTTCGTAACCTTGCTCTTGCTACTAAAGCAGTTGCAGATCAAAAAGAAGAACAAGGCGCTTAATGCGTACTTGACGTAAAAAAACTTAAAATGGAGGAATTACAAATGGCTTTAAATATCGAAGAAATCATTGCTTCAGTTAAAGAAGCAACTGTACTTGAGTTAAACGACTTAGTAAAAGCAATCGAAGAAGAATTTGGCGTAACTGCTGCTGCTCCTGTAGCTGTAGCTGCTGGTGGCGGTGCTGCTGCTGAAGAAAAAACTGATTTTGATCTAGTACTTGCTGGTGCTGGAGACCAAAAAATCAAAGTTATCAAAGTGGTTCGTGAAATCACTGGTCTTGGCTTGAAAGAAGCTAAAGAACTTGTTGACAACACTCCAAAACCACTTAAAGAAGGTATTGCTAAAGAAGAAGCTGAAGAACTTAAAGCTAAGCTTGAAGAAGTTGGCGCTTCTGTAGAAGTTAAGTAATCTTCGCCTAATCTTTTGGGAAAGCTCGCTTTTACTGGCGGGCTTTTTCTTTTCTTATCTCCTGAAACGATTGAATCCAGAGGAGGTCCATTCACCATGAGTGACCACTATTATACGGAAAAGCCATCAGTGAAAAGCAATAAACAGACATGGGACTTCACCTTGAGAAACCGTAGCTTTACTTTTACAAGTGACAGTGGAGTGTTTTCTAAGAAAGAAGTCGACTATGGTTCGAGGCTTTTAATTGAAGCTTTTGAAGAACCTGACTTGGATGGCGACGTCTTAGATGTCGGTTGCGGTTATGGACCGATCGGCTTATCGTTAGCAAACGAAATGACAGGCCGCACCATTCATATGATTGATGTGAACGAAAGAGCAGTCGAACTTTCAAAGGAAAACGCTAAGCATAATCGCATTGATAATGTCCGCATCTATCAAAGTGATTTGTTCTCGAATGTTCATTCATCAGCTGCTTTTGCCTCTATACTGACCAATCCCCCAATACGGGCAGGGAAGAAAGTAGTACATGCGATCTTTGAAAAAAGTGCTGATCATTTATTGCCGGAAGGTGAGTTGTGGGTGGTTATTCAGAAAAAACAAGGTGGACCATCTGCGATTGAGAAATTAGAGCAGCTTTTTGGAGAAGTGACGGTCGTTATGAAAAAAAAGGGCTACTATATTATCAAAGCTAAAAAAGTTTGACGCAGTTTCCTAGCTGTGTTAACATTATAAAATGCCAATGTGTATATTTTGCTTGATAGGCTTAAAAAACAACTATTTTGTATAAATTATGCATACTTGGGAAAACTAATAAAATCGGTATTTGTTTTTGGATGTGGTTTTCTTATTTTAGAAACCCTTTTTTCTTTTGTCTTGTAAAAGTATTTCTTTACTGACATTTGAAAGACAGAAATACTTTTTACACATATAATACGCATGATTTGAGGGGTGAATCAGTTGACAGGTCAACTAGTTCAGTATGGACGACACCGCCAGCGCAGAAGCTACGCACGCATAAGCGAAGTGTTAGAATTACCAAATCTCATTGAAATTCAAACCTCTTCTTATCAGTGGTTTCTTGATGAGGGTCTTAGAGAGATGTTTCAAGATATATCCCCAATTGAGGATTTTACTGGTAACCTTTCTCTTGAATTCATTGATTACAGCCTAGGGGATCCTAAGTATCCTGTAGCAGAATCAAAAGAACGTGATGTAACTTACTCTGCTCCACTAAGAGTAAAAGTTCGTTTAATTAACAAAGAAACTGGAGAAGTAAAAGACCAAGATGTGTTTATGGGTGATTTCCCAATCATGACAGACACAGGTACTTTTATCATTAATGGTGCGGAACGTGTAATCGTTTCTCAGTTAGTACGTTCTCCAAGTGTATATTTCAGTGGTAAAGTAGACAAAAACGGTAAAAAAGGTTTTACTGCGACTGTCATTCCAAACCGTGGCGCATGGTTAGAATACGAAACTGATGCGAAGGATGTAGTCTATGTACGCATCGATCGCACACGTAAGTTGCCGGTTACGGTTCTTTTGCGTGCTCTCGGCTTCAGCTCTGATCAAGAGATTCTTGACCTCATTGGCGAGAATGAATACTTACGCAACACGTTGGAAAAAGACAATACAGAGAATGCCGATAAAGCACTTCTCGAAATCTACGAGCGTCTTCGTCCCGGAGAGCCGCCAACTGTTGAAAATGCGAAAAGCTTGCTAGACTCTCGCTTCTTTGATCCGAAGAGATATGACTTAGCAAATGTTGGACGCTACAAGATTAATAAGAAGCTTCATATTAAAAATAGACTATTCAATCAAAAATTGGCTGAAACGCTAGTTGATCCTGAAACAGGTGAAATACTAGCAGAAAAAGGTCAAATTTTAGATAGAAGAGTGCTTGATAAAGTTCTTCCATACTTAGAAAACGGCATCGGATTTAGAAAGCTTTATCCAAACGGTGGCGTAGTAGAGGATGAAGTAGAACTTCAATCTATCAAGATTTATGCACCAACTGATCAAGAAGGCGAGCAAGTGATCAACGTGATTGGTAATGCATATGTAGAGGAAGCTGTGAAGAACATCACGCCTTCTGACATCATTGCTTCAATCAGTTACTTCTTTAACCTGCTTCATGGAGTAGGTGACACAGATGATATCGATCACCTTGGTAACCGTCGTCTGCGTTCTGTAGGTGAACTTCTGCAAAACCAATTCCGTATTGGTTTAAGCAGAATGGAGCGTGTTGTTCGTGAAAGAATGTCGATTCAAGACACGAATACGATCACACCTCAGCAGCTGATCAACATCCGTCCTGTGATCGCTTCTATTAAAGAGTTCTTTGGTAGCTCTCAGCTTTCTCAGTTCATGGATCAAACAAACCCTCTTGCTGAATTGACACACAAACGTCGTCTATCAGCGCTTGGACCGGGTGGTTTGACACGTGAGCGTGCAGGAATGGAAGTTCGTGATGTTCACTATTCTCACTATGGTCGTATGTGTCCGATTGAAACACCAGAGGGTCCAAACATTGGTTTGATCAACTCTCTATCTTCATTTGCAAAAGTGAATCGCTTCGGCTTTATTGAAACACCTTACCGCCGGGTTGACCCTGAAACAGGTAAAGTGACGCCGAGAATCGATTACTTAACGGCTGATGAAGAGGATAACTACGTTGTAGCACAAGCGAACGCTATATTAGGTGAAGATGGTTCGTTTATCGATGATAATATCATTGCTCGTTTTAGAGGGGAAAACACAGTTGTTCCTCGAAACCGCGTTGACTACATGGATGTTTCGCCAAAGCAGGTTGTTTCTGCGGCGACAGCATGTATCCCATTCTTAGAAAACGATGACTCTAACCGTGCTCTAATGGGAGCAAACATGCAACGTCAGGCTGTGCCTTTGATGCAGCCGGAATCACCGATTGTTGGTACAGGTATGGAGTATGTATCAGGTAAAGACTCTGGTGCTGCTGTGATCTGCCGTTACCCAGGTGTTGTAGAACGTGTTGAAGCGAAGAATATTTGGGTTCGCCGTTATGAAGACGTTGACGGGCAACAAGTCAAAGGAAACCTAGACAAATACAGCTTGCTGAAATTTGTCCGCTCTAACCAAGGGACTTGCTACAACCAGCGCCCAATTGTAAGTGTTGGAGATGAAGTCGTCAAAGGAGAAATTCTTGCAGACGGTCCTTCTATGGAAAAAGGTGAATTGGCTCTAGGACGTAACGTCATGGTCGGCTTCATGACTTGGGACGGTTACAACTATGAGGATGCGATCATTATGAGTGAGCGCCTTGTAAAAGATGACGTCTACACTTCTATTCATATTGAAGAATATGAATCAGAAGCTCGTGATACAAAGCTTGGACCAGAAGAAATTACGCGTGATATTCCAAACGTTGGGGAGGATGCTTTACGCAACCTTGACGAGCGCGGAATCATCCGTATTGGTGCAGAAGTAAAAGACGGAGACCTTCTTGTCGGGAAAGTAACGCCTAAAGGTGTAACAGAACTAACAGCTGAAGAACGTCTATTACATGCAATTTTCGGTGAAAAGGCTCGTGAAGTACGTGATACGTCTCTACGTGTACCACACGGCGGCGGCGGAATCATCCACGATGTCAAAGTCTTTAACCGTGAAGATGGAGATGAATTACCACCAGGTGTTAACCAGTTAGTCCGCGTATACATCGTTCAGAAGCGTAAAATTTCTGAAGGTGACAAAATGGCCGGACGACATGGTAACAAAGGGGTTATCTCTAAAATCCTTCCAGAAGAAGATATGCCGTATCTTCCAGACGGAACACCGATTGATATCATGTTAAACCCTCTAGGGGTACCATCTCGTATGAATATCGGTCAGGTACTTGAGCTTCATATGGGTATGGCTGCACGTTACCTAGGCATCCACATTGCGTCACCAGTATTTGATGGTGCTCGTGAGGAAGATGTTTGGGAAACGCTTGAAGAAGCAGGTATGTCCCGTGATGCGAAAACAGTCCTTTATGATGGTCGAACTGGTGAACCATTCGACAACCGTGTATCTGTTGGAATCATGTATATGATCAAACTGGCTCACATGGTTGACGATAAACTTCACGCACGTTCAACTGGACCATACTCACTTGTTACGCAGCAGCCACTGGGCGGTAAAGCACAGTTTGGTGGACAGCGTTTCGGAGAGATGGAAGTATGGGCACTTGAAGCTTACGGTGCAGCATATACACTTCAAGAAATCTTAACTGTAAAATCGGATGACGTTGTGGGTCGTGTGAAAACATACGAAGCGATCGTCAAAGGGGATAACGTACCTGAACCAGGTGTCCCTGAATCATTCAAAGTATTAATTAAAGAACTTCAAAGTTTAGGTATGGATGTGAAAATTCTATCTGGCGATGAAGAAGAGATAGAAATGAGAGATTTAGAAGACGATGAGGAAACGAAGAAAGCAGACGGATTAGCGTTATCTAATGACGAAGATGCTGCAGACCTCGCACCTGTCGATCTTGAACGTGACACAGTCACAAAAGAATAGCAGAAACGATTAGAGCAAGTGACTAGGGTATAACCCGAAGATTAAAAGGGAGGTAGGCCCCTTGCTAGATGTGAACAATTTTGAGTATATGAACATCGGTCTCGCATCACCTGATAAAATCCGTTCTTGGTCTTTTGGTGAAGTGAAAAAGCCTGAAACGATTAACTATCGTACACTGAAACCGGAAAAAGATGGTCTCTTTTGTGAACGTATCTTCGGACCGCAAAAAGACTGGGAATGTCATTGTGGAAAGTATAAACGCGTTCGTTATAAGGGTGTTGTATGTGACCGTTGTGGTGTAGAAGTAACACGGGCAAAAGTCCGTCGTGAGAGAATGGGGCATATCGAACTGGCTGCCCCAGTTTCCCACATTTGGTATTTCAAAGGTATCCCAAGCCGTATGGGTCTTGTTCTAGATATGTCACCACGTGCGTTAGAAGAAGTGATTTACTTCGCTTCTTACGTCGTGACTGATCCGGGCAACACACCGCTTGAGAAGAAACAACTTCTTTCTGAGAAAGAATTCCGTGCTTATTTAGATAAATACGGTAACACCTTCCAAGCAGCTATGGGTGCAGAAGCAATTAACAAACTTCTTCAAGATATCGATCTTGTGAAAGAAGTAGATACACTCAAAGAAGAGCTAAAAACAGCTCAAGGACAGCGTCGTACACGTGCGATCAAACGCCTTGAAGTGTTGGAAGCTTTCCGTAACTCAGGAAACAAACCGTCTTGGATGATCCTTGATGTGCTTCCGGTTATTCCACCAGAATTACGTCCAATGGTTCAGCTTGATGGCGGACGTTTTGCTACTTCTGACTTGAACGATCTTTATCGTCGTGTCATCAACCGTAACAATCGTCTGAAACGTTTATTAGATCTTGGCGCGCCAAGCATCATCGTACAGAACGAGAAGCGTATGCTTCAAGAAGCTGTCGATGCCTTGATTGATAATGGACGTAGAGGCCGACCAGTAACAGGACCAGGAAATAGACCATTGAAATCTCTTTCTCACATGCTGAAAGGGAAACAAGGACGTTTCCGTCAAAACTTGCTTGGTAAACGTGTTGACTATTCTGGACGTTCCGTTATCGTCGTTGGACCACATTTGAAAATGTATCAGTGTGGACTTCCGAAAGAAATGGCTCTTGAACTATTCAAACCATTCGTGATGAAGGAGCTTGTTGAAAAAGGATTAGCTCACAACATTAAGAGCGCGAAACGTAAGATTGAGCGTGTGCAGCCGGAAGTTTGGGATGTTTTAGAATCAGTAATTCGTGAGCATCCAGTTTTACTAAACCGTGCACCAACTCTTCACAGACTTGGTATTCAAGCGTTTGAACCTACACTTGTGGAAGGACGCGCAATTCGTCTGCATCCACTTGTATGTACTGCCTACAACGCTGACTTTGATGGTGACCAAATGGCGGTTCACGTACCATTATCTGCTGAAGCTCAAGCTGAAGCTCGTATCTTAATGCTTGCTGCTCAAAACATTTTGAACCCGAAAGATGGAAAACCTGTTGTTACGCCATCTCAGGATATGGTGCTTGGTAACTATTACCTTACACTTGAGCGTAAAGGTGCTATCGGAGAAGGTATGGTCTTCAAAGATACGGATGAAGCCCTTCTTGCTTATCAAAATGGGTATGTACATCTTCATACACGTGTAGCTGTTGCAGCTAGCTCGTTGAAGAACGTTACATTCACTGATGAACAGCGTTCTAAATTGTTGATTACAACAGTTGGAAAATTGATCTTTAACGAAATCTTACCGGAATCATTCCCATACATGAATGAACCGACTAAGAGCAATATTGAAGAAAAAACGCCTGATCGTTTCTTCCTTGAAAAAGGTGAGGATGTCAAAGCTGCGATCGAGAAACAAGAAATCAATGCGCCGTTCAAAAAAGGTATTTTAGGTAAAATCATTGCTGAAATCTTTAAGAGATTCCATATCACTGAAACATCTAAAATGCTTGACCGCATGAAAAATCTTGGTTTCAGATATTCTACTAAAGCCGGTATTACGGTTGGTGTATCTGATATCGTGGTACTAGACGATAAACAAAAAATCCTTGAAGAAGCACAAGCAAAAGTAGATAACGTCATGAAGCAATTCAGACGTGGTTTGATTACAGAAGAAGAGCGTTATGAGAGAGTCATTTCAATCTGGAGTTCTTCTAAAGATGTCATCCAAGGTAAACTGATGAAGTCCCTTGATGAAGTCAACCCAATCTACATGATGAGTGACTCTGGAGCGCGTGGTAACGCATCTAACTTCACTCAGCTGGCTGGTATGCGTGGTCTGATGGCCAACCCGGCTGGACGTATCATTGAACTTCCGATTAAATCTAGTTTCCGTGAAGGTTTAACAGTATTGGAATACTTTATTTCCACTCACGGAGCGCGTAAAGGTCTTGCCGATACAGCTCTTAAAACAGCTGACTCAGGTTACCTCACGCGTCGTCTCGTTGACGTTGCACAGGATGTTATCATCCGTGAAACAGATTGCGGTACAGACCGTGGAATCTTGGCGAAGTCCATTAAAGAAGGAAATGAAATTATTGAGAAACTTGAAGAACGTCTTATCGGACGTTTTGCAAGAAAACCAATTATTCATCCTGAAACGGGCGAAGTCATTGTTGGCGAAAACGAACTAATTGATGAAGATAAAGCACTTGAAGTGGTTGAAGCAGGAATCGAGGAAGTATGGATCCGTTCTGCATTTACATGTAACACGCCTCATGGTGTATGTAAACGATGCTACGGCCGTAACCTTGCAACTGGTACTGACGTTGAAGTCGGTGAAGCAGTTGGAATCATCGCTGCACAATCGATCGGTGAGCCAGGAACACAGCTTACAATGCGTACGTTCCACACCGGTGGGGTAGCAGGAGACGATATCACTCAAGGTTTACCTCGTATCCAAGAGTTATTTGAAGCGCGTAATCCGAAAGGGCAGGCAACCATTTCTGAAATTGATGGTGTCGTTGCTGAAATTAACGATGTTCGTGACAAGCAGCAGGAAATTGTGGTTCAAGGCGAAGTTGAAACTCGCTCTTACACAGCTCCTTACAATGCACGTCTGAAAGTTGTTGAAGGTGACAAAGTCACTCGTGGTCAAGTACTGACAGAAGGTTCAATCGATCCGAAAGAACTTCTTAAAGTGACTGATATGACAGCTGTTCAAGAATATCTGCTTCATGAAGTACAAAAAGTATACCGTATGCAAGGGGTAGAAATCGGAGATAAGCACGTAGAAGTAATGGTTCGCCAAATGCTTCGTAAAGTGCGTGTCGCTGATGCAGGGGATACAGATGTATTACCAGGCACACTTCTTGATGTACACCAATTCACAGAAGCGAACAAAAAAGTACTATTCGAAGGCAAACGTCCTGCAACGGGCCGTCCAGTTCTTCTTGGTATTACAAAAGCATCGCTTGAAACAGACTCGTTCTTGTCTGCAGCATCCTTCCAAGAAACGACTCGTGTCCTAACAGATGCGGCGATCAAAGGAAAACGTGATGAACTGCTTGGCTTGAAAGAGAATGTCATCATCGGTAAACTTGTTCCTGCTGGAACTGGAATGCCAAACTACCGTAAAGTTAAGCCGGTTTCACAAGTGCAGCCGTCTGACGATATGGTTCCTGTAGAGTAATCTTTCTCTTAAGATTTCTATAAAAATCATCAGAAAATGGTGAAGGATGTCAAGATAATCTGTCAAACGATATTGACATCCTTCTGCCATGATGATAATATAACCAAGGTGCTCAAAATAAAACCTGTTACTTTGGAGGATATTCGATGTCTTATGATAAAGTATCACAGGCTCAATCCATTATTATTGGTACGAAGCAAACAGTAAAAGCTCTGAAACGAGATTCAGTGAAGGAAATCGTCGTAGCGAAAGATGCTGATCCTGCTTTAACCGCTAGTGTAATGAAACTAGCGCAAGAGAAGGGTGTAGACATTTTAGTGGTAGATTCCATGAAAAAGCTCGGCAAGGCCTGCGGAATTGAAGTTGGGGCAGCAGCTGTTGCCATTATGTTATAGCGTACTTGTTTTGTTTTTGCATGCTTAAAATGCAAAAGCATTGTTTTTTGCCTTTTGATGAACCACCTGGGTATGTGGGTTATAAAAAAAGTAATGAAGGGAGGAATAACAACATGCCTACAATTAATCAGCTAATACGCAAAGGACGCGTGAGTAAAGTTGAAAACTCAAAGTCTCCTGCACTTAACAAAGGATACAACAGTTTCAAAAAAGAGCACACTAACGTAACATCTCCACAGAAGCGCGGGGTTTGTACTCGTGTCGGTACAATGACACCGAAAAAACCAAACTCAGCACTACGTAAATATGCTCGTGTACGTTTGTCTAACCTGATTGAGGTAACAGCTTACATTCCTGGTATCGGACATAACCTACAAGAGCACAGTGTAGTACTTATCCGTGGCGGACGTGTAAAAGACTTACCGGGTGTACGTTACCACATCGTTCGTGGTGCGCTTGATACTGCCGGAGTTGACGGTCGTATGCAAGGACGTTCTAAATACGGAACAAAACGCCCTAAACAAAGCAAATAATATAAACAAACATAAGGGTTTTTAGAAGTTGAGTTCAGATCAGTGGAGTCAGGCAGCTGACAATGAAATTGAGATGAAAGACAGATAGAAATCCTTTTAAAAGAGAAGGGAGGCTATTCAGATGCCACGTAAAGGTCCTGTAGCAAAAAGAGACGTTTTGCCAGATCCAATTTACAATTCTAAACTTGTATCTCGTTTGATCAACAAAATGATGATCGACGGTAAAAGAGGAAAGTCACAAACTATTCTCTACAAGTCATTTGATATCATCAAAGAACGTACTGGTAATGAAGCGATGGAGGTTTTCGAACAAGCCTTGAAAAACATCATGCCAGTTCTTGAAGTTAAAGCACGTCGTGTAGGTGGAGCTAACTACCAAGTTCCTGTAGAAGTTCGCCCAGACCGTCGTACGACTTTAGGTCTTCGCTGGTTAGTAAACTATGCTCGTCTTCGTGGAGAAAAAACGATGGAAGAGCGTCTTGCTAACGAAATCCTTGACGCAGCTAACAACACTGGTGCTGCTGTTAAGAAACGTGAAGATACACACAAAATGGCAGAAGCGAACAAAGCATTCGCTCACTACCGCTGGTAGGATTTATACCAAACTAAAAAAACTATTCCCTAATAAGGAAGGAGAAATTACCCAATGGCAAGAGAGTTCTCCTTAGACAAAACTCGTAATATTGGTATCATGGCTCACATCGATGCTGGTAAAACGACAACGACTGAGCGTATCTTGTACTACACTGGTCGTATCCATAAAATTGGTGAAACTCACGAAGGAGCTTCACAAATGGACTGGATGGAGCAGGAGCAAGAACGTGGTATTACAATCACTTCTGCTGCTACTACAGCACAATGGAAAGGTTACCGTGTAAACATCATTGATACACCAGGACACGTAGACTTCACTGTTGAAGTTGAACGTTCTTTGCGTGTACTTGATGGTGCGGTTGCTGTTCTTGATGCACAATCAGGTGTAGAGCCTCAAACTGAAACAGTTTGGCGCCAAGCAACAACTTACGGAGTACCTCGTATCGTATTCGTTAACAAAATGGATAAAACCGGTGCGGACTTCCTTTACTCTGTAAGCACATTAAGAGATCGTCTTCAAGCGAACGCTCATGCAATTCAATTGCCGATCGGCGCTGAAGATCAATTCGAAGGAATCATCGACCTTGTAGAAAACGTAGCATACTTCTACGAAGATGACCTTGGAACTCGCTCTGATGCACAAGAAATCCCTGCTGAGTATAAAGACAAAGCTGAAGAGCTTCGCAGCAGCTTAATTGAAGCTGTCGCTGAGCTTGATGAAGAGCTTATGGAAAAATACCTTGAGGGTGAAGAAATCACAATTCCTGAATTGAAAGCTGCAATCCGTAAAGGAACTTTGAATGTTGAATTCTACCCAGTTCTTGTTGGATCTGCTTTCAAAAACAAAGGTGTTCAGCTTGTACTTGACGCTGTGCTTGACTACCTTCCTGCACCAACTGATGTTGCTGCAATCAAAGGTACATTGCCAGATACAAATGAAGAGGTTGTACGTGAGTCTACTGATGACGCACCATTCGCAGCTCTTGCATTTAAAGTTATGACTGACCCTTATGTTGGGAAACTAACTTTCTTCCGCGTATACTCTGGAACACTTGATTCTGGTTCTTACGTGAAGAACTCTTCTAAGAACAAGCGTGAACGTGTTGGACGTATCCTTCAAATGCACGCAAACAGCCGTGAGGAAATCTCTACTGTATATGCAGGGGATATCGCAGCAGCTGTTGGTCTTAAAGATACATCTACTGGTGATACTCTTTGTGACGAGAAAAATCTTGTTATCCTTGAGTCTATGGAATTCCCAGAGCCAGTTATCGATGTAGCAATCGAGCCTAAATCTAAGGCTGACCAAGATAAAATGGGTATCGCTTTAGCTAAACTAGCTGAAGAGGATCCAACATTCCGTACACAAACAAACACTGAAACTGGTCAAACGATCATCTCTGGTATGGGTGAGCTTCACCTTGATATCATTGTTGACCGTATGAAGCGTGAGTTCAAGGTTGAAGCTAACGTAGGAGCTCCTCAAGTTGCGTACCGTGAAACATTCCGTTCTAGTGCAAAAGTTGAAGGTAAATTCGTACGTCAGTCTGGTGGACGCGGTCAGTTCGGACACGTTTGGATCGAATTCGAACCAAACGAAGAAGGCGCAGGCTTCGAATTCACAAATGCAATCGTCGGTGGGGTTGTTCCACGTGAATACATTCCAGCAATTCAAGCAGGTCTTGAAGATTCACTAGAAAATGGTGTATTAGCTGGATTCCCATTAATCGACATCAAAGCAAAATTATTCGATGGATCTTACCACGATGTTGACTCTAACGAAATGGCGTTTAAAATTGCTGCATCTATGGCATTGAAAAATGCTGTCAGCAAATGTAACCCAGTTCTACTTGAGCCAATGATGAAAGTAGAAGTCGTTATCCCAGAAGAATACATGGGAGACATCATGGGTGATATCACATCTCGTCGTGGACGTGTAGAAGGTATGGAAGCTCGCGGTAACGCTCAAGTTGTTCGCGCTATGGTTCCACTTTCTGAAATGTTCGGATATGCAACTGCACTCCGTTCTAACACACAAGGACGCGGTACTTTCACTATGCACATGGATCACTACGAAGAAGTGCCTAAGAGCATCAGTGAAGAAATCATCAAAAAAAATAAAGGTGAATAATTGATTTTGCCTTTAAACTAAAGTATAACTACTATTGAAGATCAGAAAGTGGGAGGTAACTCTTCACTTTCTATCACTCATACCAAATACAATGAACCTTTAAGGAGGATTTTTAGAATGGCTAAAGAAAAATTCGACCGTTCCAAATCGCATGCTAACATTGGTACAATTGGACACGTTGACCATGGTAAAACAACTCTAACTGCTGCTATCTCAACAGTTCTTCATAAGAAATCTGGTAAAGGTACAGCTATGGCTTATGACCAAATCGATGGTGCTCCAGAAGAGCGCGAGCGTGGAATCACAATCTCAACTGCACACGTTGAGTATGAAACTGAAACTCGTCACTATGCACACGTAGACTGCCCAGGACACGCTGACTATGTTAAAAACATGATCACTGGTGCTGCTCAAATGGACGGCGCGATCTTAGTAGTATCTGCTGCTGATGGTCCAATGCCACAAACACGTGAGCACATCCTACTTTCTCGTAACGTAGGTGTTCCTTACATCGTAGTATTCCTTAACAAATGTGACATGGTTGACGATGAAGAGTTACTTGAACTTGTTGAAATGGAAGTTCGTGACCTTCTTTCTGACTATGACTTCCCTGGTGACGATGTACCAGTTATCAAAGGTTCTGCTCTTAAAGCTCTTGAAGGTGATGCTGATTACGAAGCAAAAATCTTCGAACTTATGGATGCGGTTGATGAGTACATCCCAACTCCAGAGCGTGACACTGAGAAGCCATTCATGATGCCAGTTGAGGACGTATTCTCAATCACTGGTCGTGGAACAGTTGCTACTGGTCGTGTTGAGCGTGGACAAGTTAAAGTCGGTGATGAAGTTGAAATCATCGGTCTTCAAGAAGAAAACGGTAAAACAACTGTTACAGGTGTTGAAATGTTCCGTAAACTTCTTGACTATGCTGAAGCTGGTGACAACATCGGTGCACTACTTCGTGGTGTATCTCGTGAAGATATCCAACGTGGTCAAGTACTTGCTAAACCAGGTACAATCACTCCACATAGCCGTTTCAAAGCTGAAGTTTATGTACTTTCTAAAGAAGAGGGTGGACGTCATACTCCATTCTTCACTAACTACCGTCCGCAGTTCTACTTCCGTACAACTGACGTAACTGGTATCGTACATCTTCCAGAAGGTACTGAAATGGTAATGCCTGGCGATAACACTGAGATGGAAGTTGAACTTATCTCTACTATCGCTATCGAAGAAGGAACTCGTTTCTCTATCCGTGAGGGTGGACGTACTGTAGGTTCTGGTGTCGTTTCTACTATCATTAAGTAATAACTGTTAAAAGAGACTCCTTGCAAAAGGGTCTCTTTTTTTGCTTTTCCAGTGCATAACGGCTACTATAAGCTATAGAATCTAAATGGAACCGAGAGGATCACTGGAATGGCGAAGACAATGTTGAAAAAATGGCTGATTGGCGGGCTTGATCAATGGATTATGATAAAAAAAGATCAAGCGGAAAAAACAAAACCTGTTTTATTATTTTTACACGGTGGCCCAGGCTCAGCTCAAATGAGTTATATAGATTCCTTTCATAAGGAACTTGATCAAGACTTCACTGTTGTCCATTGGGACCAGCGCGGTGCAGGACTGTCTTATCAAAAAAACATTCCTGAGTCTTCTATGACCATTGGGCAATTCGTAGAGGATACGATTGAGCTTACAGAAAAACTACTTTCCTATACTGATCAAGCGAAAATATACATTGCAGGTTATTCATGGGGATCATTAATCGCCATACAAGCTGTACATAAACGCCCAGATTTGTATCATGCCTATTATGGAATTAGTCAGGTGGTTGATGTATTAAAAGAGGATATTGTATCGTACGAACTTCTTCTAAAAAAATATCAAGGCAAGCACTTCTTCACTAGATGTCTAAGATTGCTGACACCACCCCCTTGGAAACGCACCTCTGCTCATGCTTTATTCTCACTATATAAAGAGTTCGCAAAAGTAGGGCTCACGCATAGGTGGAAGCCCATTTTTCAAATGCTGTATGCATTTCTCGTTAGTAAGCATTATCAGCTAAAAGATAAGTGGAAATTCCTTATGGGACAGAAGTATAGCCAGGAATTGCTGTGGGACGAGCTGATGAACGAAAGCATTCAATACCGAGTTTCTTCTATATTAATACCCTGCTACTTTATCATCGGGGAACATGACATGATTACACCAGCTGCTGTATCAAAACCATATGTTGATCAACTTACAGCACCAATAAAAGAGTGGTTTACTTTTAAAGAATCTGCGCATTCTCCGCATATTGAAGAGCCAGAAGAATTTATTCGTATCGTCAGGAAGACAGCTACACATCATCTTCAGGGAAAGCTTGATTTATAGGCTGAACCCCTGTATAATATGAAAAGTGTGCAAATCATAAATTTATCCGATTTATTATTGCAACACGCAGGCCAATTTGGTACAATAGTGCATGTTGGTCTTTGACTGCGATGAAGTGAGAGGTTGCTGACACACCCGGCCGCTTTGCCATGGCAAGGTGATCAGGTTTTTCTCACGGAGAACTGTCTAACGTAAGTAGGCGAAAAGGAGGGAAAATAATGGCAAAACAAAAAATTCGTATTCGTTTAAAAGCATATGATCATAGAATTCTTGATCAATCTGCTGAGAAGATTGTTGAAACGGCTAAGCGTTCTGGTGCTAGTGTATCTGGTCCAATTCCGCTTCCAACTGAAAAATCAGTTTACACAATCCTTCGTGCGGTGCATAAGTACAAAGATTCTCGTGAGCAATTCGAGATGCGTACTCACAAACGTCTAATCGACATCGTGAATCCAACTCCGCAAACAGTTGATGCACTTATGCGTTTAGATTTACCATCCGGTGTAGATATCGAAATCAAACTTTAATTCAAATAGAAAACACATATTATAGGAGGTGTGACGAATGACCAAAGGAATCTTAGGTAGAAAAATTGGTATGACGCAAGTATTCGCAGAAAACGGTGATCTTATCCCTGTAACTGTTGTTGAGGCTGCTGCTAACGTTGTTCTTCAGAAGAAGACTACTGACACGGATGGCTATGAAGCAATCCAAATCGGTTTTGACGACAAACGTGAGAAGCTTTCTAACAAACCAGAGAAAGGCCACGTTGCTAAAGCGGAAACTGCTCCTAAGCGCTTCGTAAAAGAATTACGCGGTGTGGAGTTAGATGCGTATGAAGTTGGTCAGGAAGTCAAAGTTGATATTTTCGCAAATGGAGATATCGTAGATGTAACAGGAACATCAAAAGGTAAAGGATTCCAAGGGGCTATCAAACGCCACGGACAATCACGCGGACCAATGACTCACGGTTCACGTTACCACCGTCGTCCTGGTTCAATGGGACCTGTTGATCCAAACCGAGTATTCAAAGGTAAACTTCTTCCAGGACGTATGGGCGGAGAGCAAATCACTGTCCAAAATCTTGAGATCGTTAAAGTTGATGCAGAACGCAATCTTCTTTTGATCAAAGGTAACGTACCAGGAGCTAAAAAATCTCTAGTAACTGTAAAGAGTGCAGTTAAAACTAAATAACTCTCTTAGGAAAGGAGGAAACAAGTCATGCCAAAAGTAGCATTATTTAACCAAAACGGTTCTACTAACGGTGAAATCGAATTAAACGCTTCTGTGTTTGGAATTGAGCCAAACGAAAGCGTAGTATTCGATGCTATTCTTATGCAAAGAGCTTCCTTACGTCAAGGAACTCACAAAGTAAAAACTCGTTCTGAAGTACGTGGCGGAGGTCGTAAACCTTGGAGACAGAAGGGTACAGGTCGTGCTCGTCAAGGTTCTATCCGTTCACCACAATGGCGCGGAGGCGGTATCGTATTCGGTCCAACACCACGCAGCTATTCTTATAAATTACCTAAAAAAGTTCGCCGCTTGGCTATCAAGTCAGTATTGTCTTCTAAAGTAATCGACAACAACATCATCGTTCTTGAAGATCTTACTCTTGATGCAGTGAAAACGAAAGAATTCGCAGGCATCCTTAAAGGGTTATCTGTTGAGAAGAAAGCGTTGATCGTCACTGCGGATGCAAACGAAACAGTTGCTTTATCTGCTCGTAACATCCCTGGAGTAACAGTTGTTGAAGCTAACGGTATCAACGTTCTTGACGTTGTCAACCACGACAAACTTCTGATCACTAAAGCAGCGGTTGAAAAAGTAGAGGAGGGACTTGCATAATGAAAGATCCTCGTGATGTTCTAAAGCGCCCTATCATTACTGAACGTTCTGCTGATCTAATGACAGAGAAGAAGTATACGTTCGAAGTTGATGTCAGAGCTAACAAGACAGAAGTGAAAGACGCTGTTGAAGAAATCTTTGGAGTGAAAGTTGAGAAAGTCAACGTTCAAAACTACAAAGGTAAATCAAAACGCGTTGGACGCTACACTGGTATGACTAGCCGTCGCAGAAAAGCGATCGTGAAATTAACTGCTGACAGCAAAGAAATCGAAATTTTTGAAGCGTAAATCTTAAAAAGAAGGAGGGAAATTCAAAATGGCGATTAAAAAGTATAAACCAACCAGTAATGGTCGTCGTGGCATGACTACTTCAGATTTTGCTGAAATCACGACTGACAAACCAGAAAAATCGTTGCTTGCACCGCTTCACAGAAAAGGCGGACGTAACAACCAAGGTAGATTGACTGTTCGTCATCAAGGTGGCGGTCACAAACGTCAATACCGTATCATCGACTTTAAGCGTGATAAAGACGGTATACCTGGACGCGTTGCTACAATCGAGTATGATCCAAACCGTTCAGCGAACATCGCTCTTGTAAACTATGCAGATGGTGAGAAACGTTACATTCTTGCTCCGAAAGGAATCCAAGTTGGTACTGAAGTTACTTCTGGACCAGAAGCTGACATCAAACCAGGTAATGCTCTTCCACTTATCAACATCCCAGTTGGTACAGTTGTGCATAACATTGAATTAAAACCAGGTAAAGGTGGACAATTAGTTCGTTCTGCTGGTACTTCTGCTCAAGTTCTAGGTAAAGAAGGTAAATACGTTCTTGTACGTTTGAACTCTGGTGAAGTACGCATGATCCTTTCTGCTTGCCGTGCGACTATCGGTCAAGTTGGAAACGAACAACACGAACTAATCAACATCGGTAAAGCTGGACGTTCTCGCTGGAAAGGCGTACGCCCAACAGTTCGTGGTTCTGTAATGAACCCTAACGATCACCCACACGGCGGTGGTGAAGGACGCGCTCCAATCGGACGTAAATCACCAATGTCTCCATGGGGTAAACCGACTCTTGGATTCAAGACTCGTAAGAAAACCAACAAGTCTGATAAATTCATTGTACGTCGTCGTAAAAACAAGTAACGGGGTTGTCTACGGTTCATTTAGGACCGTAGTTCAATCACGAAGGGAGGTTCCACAATGGCTCGCAGCTTAAAAAAAGGACCATTTGTTGATGATCATTTGATGGCTAAAGTCGAGAAATTGAATGAAACTGACAAAAAGCAAGTCGTAAAAACTTGGTCTCGTCGTTCTACAATTTTCCCACAATTCATCGGTCACACAATCGCTGTCTATGACGGACGCAAACATGTACCTGTTTTCATTTCTGAAGATATGGTAGGTCACAAATTGGGCGAATTCGCACCAAGCCGTACTTACAAAGGTCATGCTAGTGACGATAAAAAAACAAGACGCTAATGAGAGGAGGCTTTTAAATGCAAGCTAAAGCTGTCGCAAGAACAGTCCGTATTGCTCCTCGTAAAGCACGTCTAGTAATGGACCTGATCCGAGGTAAGCAAGTAGGAGAAGCAGTTTCTATCTTAAACCTTACACCTAAGGCTGCTTCACCAATTATTGAAAAAGTATTAAAATCTGCTATCGCAAATGCTGAGCACAACTACGAGTTGGACGCTAACAGCCTAGTGATTACTCAAGCATTCGTTGACGAAGGTCCAACACTTAAGAGATTCCGTCCACGTGCTATGGGTCGTGCGAGCGCAATTAACAAACGTACTAGCCACATTACAATCGTTGTATCAGAAAAGAAGGAGGGATAATCCGTGGGTCAAAAGGTAAATCCAGTAGGTCTTCGTATTGGCGTCATTCGTGATTGGGAATCTAAATGGTTCGCAGGAAAAGATTACGCTGACTTCTTACATGAAGACTTGAAAATCCGTGAATTCATCAGCAAGCGTTTGTCTGACGCGTCTGTTTCTAAAGTAGAAATCGAACGTGCTGCAAACCGCGTAAATATCACAATCCACACGGCTAAACCAGGTATGGTAATTGGTAAAGGCGGATCTGAAGTTGAAGCACTTCGTAAAGCTCTTAACAGCCTAACTGGCAAACGTGTACACATCAACATTCTTGAAATCAAGAGAGCAGATCTTGATGCTCAGCTAGTTGCTGAAAACATCGCTCGTCAACTTGAAAATCGTATTTCATTCCGTCGTGCACAAAAACAAACAATCCAACGCACAATGCGTGCTGGAGCACAAGGAATCAAAACAATGGTTTCTGGTCGTCTTGGCGGTGCAGATATTGCTCGTTCTGAATATTACAGTGAAGGTACTGTTCCATTGCACACACTTCGTGCTGACATCGACTATGCTACTGCTGAAGCTGATACTACTTATGGTAAGCTTGGCGTAAAAGTATGGATCTATCGTGGAGAAGTCCTTCCAACTAAGAAGAATACTGCGGAAGGAGGAAAATAATATGTTATTGCCAAAACGCGTGAAGTATCGCAGAGAACATCGTGGAAAAATGCGTGGTCGTGCAAAAGGCGGTACTGAAGTACATTTCGGTGAGTTCGGTATCCAAGCTCTTGAAGCTTCTTGGATCACTAACCGTCAAATCGAAGCTGCTCGTATTGCTATGACTCGTTACATGAAACGTGGCGGTAAAGTTTGGATCAAAATTTTCCCTTCTAAGCCATACACAGCTAAACCTCTAGAGGTCCGCATGGGTTCCGGTAAAGGTGCTCCAGAAGGCTGGGTAGCTGTAGTAAAACCGGGCAAAGTTTTATTTGAAATTTCTGGTGTGTCTGAAGAAGTTGCTCGTGAAGCTCTTCGTCTTGCATCTCACAAATTGCCAATTAAAACGAAGTTCGTAAAACGTGAAGAAATTGGTGGTGAATCAAATGAAAGCTAATGAAATTCGTGACCTTACCACTGCTGAAATTGAACAAAAAGTAAAGTCTCTTAAAGAAGAACTTTTCAATCTTCGTTTCCAATTAGCGACTGGGCAGCTTGAAAACACTGCTCGCATTCGTGAAGTGCGTAAATCAATCGCACGCATGAAAACTGTGATTCGTCAAAGAGAAATCGCTGCTAATAAATAATAATTAGAGGGGAGGCCCCGCAAACATGAGCGAACGTAACCAACGTAAAGTGTATCAAGGTCGTGTTGTTTCTGACAAAATGGATAAAACCATCACTGTTGTAGTTGAAACATACAAAAAGCATTCACTTTATGGCAAACGTGTAAGATACTCTAAAAAGTTCAAAGCACATGATGAAAACAACCAAGCAAAAATCGGAGACATCGTAAAGGTCATGGAAACTCGTCCATTATCTGCGACTAAACGCTTTCGTCTAGTTGAAGTTGTCGAAGAAGCTGTTATTATCTAATAAAGTTCGGATTTCTTTTTCCGAAGGGAGGTAACATTAATGATTCAACAGGAGACTCGTTTAAAAGTAGCTGACAACTCTGGCGCACGCGAAGTACTAACGATTAAAGTTCTTGGTGGCTCTGGACGTAAAACGGCTAACATCGGTGATGTCATTGTTTGTACGGTTAAACAAGCAACACCAGGAGGCGTTGTCAAAAAAGGTGAAGTTGTGAAAGCAGTTATCGTTCGTACTAAGAGCGGAGCTCGCAGAAACGATGGATCTTACATCAGTTTTGATGAAAATGCATGTGTCATCATCCGTGACGACAAGAGCCCACGTGGAACTCGTATCTTCGGACCAGTAGCACGTGAACTTCGTGAAAATAACTATATGAAAATTGTTTCTTTAGCACCAGAAGTACTTTAATGAATACAATCCGCGACTCAAGGAGGTGCGATTAAATGCATGTTAAAAAGGGCGATAAAGTAGTGGTTATCTCTGGTAAAGATAAAGGTAAACAAGGTGTCATCCTTGCTGCTTTCCCTAAAAAGGACCGTGTTTTAGTAGAAGGTATTAACCTTGTGAAAAAACACTCTAAACCAACCCAAGCTAACCCTCAAGGCGGAATTTCTGAACAAGAAGCGCCGATCCACGTATCAAACGTAATGCCGCTTGATCCTAAAACGGGTGAAGTGACACGTATTGGATATAAAGTTGAGGACGGAAAGAAAGTCCGTGTAGCGAAAAAATCTGGGCAAGTTCTAGATAAATAGTAAATAAGGAAGGGAGGTCTTTCTCATGAACCGCCTTAAAGAAAAGTATGTAAAAGAAATTACACCTGCATTAGTTTCTAAGTTTGAATACAAATCAGTAATGCAAGTGCCAAAAATCGAAAAAATCGTGATCAACATGGGTGTTGGTGACGCCGTTCAAAACGCTAAAGCAATCGATACTGCTGTTGAAGAATTAACGTTTATCGCTGGTCAAAAACCTGTCGTTACTCGTGCGAAGAAGTCTATTGCTGGATTCCGTCTACGTGAAGGAATGCCAATCGGTGCGAAAGTAACACTTCGCGGAGAGCGCATGTACGATTTCCTTGATAAACTTATTTCTGTATCTTTACCACGTGTACGTGACTTCCGCGGGATTTCTAAGAAATCTTTCGACGGTCGTGGAAACTACACGCTTGGTATTAAAGAACAGTTAATCTTCCCAGAAATTGATTACGATAAAGTAACAAAAGTCCGCGGTATGGATATCGTTATCGTTACGACTGCCAACACGGACGAAGAAGCACGTGAGTTATTAACTCAAGTAGGTATGCCGTTCCAGAAATAATCAATGAAAGGGAGGCGAAATCGTGGCTAAAAAGTCTATGATTGCGAAACAACAACGCAAACAAAAGTTTAAAGTTCAAGAGTATACGCGCTGCGAACGTTGTGGACGTCCACATTCAGTAATTCGCAAGTTTAAACTTTGCCGTATTTGTTTCCGCGAACTTGCATATAAAGGACAAATTCCTGGCGTTAAAAAAGCCAGCTGGTAATCCCCATAAATGGGAAGGAGGTTATTAAATAATGGTTATGACAGATCCGATTGCAGATTTGCTGACTCGTATTCGCAATGCGAACATGGTACGTCATGAGAAGCTAGAAGTACCGGCTTCAAAAATCAAAAGAGAAATTGCTGAAATCTTAAAGCGTGAAGGTTTTATCCGTGACGTTGAGTACGTCGAAGACAGCAAACAAGGAATTATCCGTTTGTTCCTTAAATACGGCCAAAACAACGAACGTGTTATCACTGGTCTTAAAAGAATCAGTAAACCTGGTTTACGCGTATATGCGAAATCAAATGAAGTACCACGTGTACTTAACGGACTTGGAATCGCAATTATTTCTACATCACAAGGTGTTTTATCGGACAAAGAAGCCCGTGCTAAACAAGCTGGTGGAGAAGTACTTGCTTACGTATGGTAAAAAAAGTTTAAGATGAATGGAGGTGCTTGGTATGTCTCGTATAGGTAAAAAGCTAATCGAGATCCCTTCAGGAGTAACTGTGACAAACAACGATAACACAGTGACAGTAAAGGGACCAAAAGGTGAACTAACTCGTGCATTTCACCCTGATATGGAAATTAAAATTGAGGACAACGTCTTAACTGTAAGCCGTCCGTCTGAAAATAAAGAACACCGTGCATTACATGGTACAACACGTAGCTTAATTGCAAACATGGTTGAAGGTGTATCTAAAGGTTTCGAAAGAGGTTTAGAACTAATCGGTGTCGGTTACCGTGCAGCTAAATCTGGAAACAAACTTGTTCTTAACGTTGGATACTCTCACCCAGTTGAAATCGTTCCTGAGGCTGGAGTTGAAGTAGAAGTTCCATCTCAAACGAAAGTAATCGTTAAAGGTATCGATAAAGAGCGTGTAGGAGCTCTAGCTTCTAACATCCGCGCTGTCCGTGCTCCAGAGCCTTACAAAGGTAAAGGAATTCGTTACGAAGGTGAATTCGTTCGCCGTAAAGAAGGAAAAACTGGTAAGTAAGATCGCTTAATGTGAAGAAAGGAGTGACTCGGATGATTACGAAAACTAGCAAAAACGCTACTCGTCTTAAAAGACACGCTCGTGTTCGTGCGAAACTTTCAGGTACTGCTGAAAGACCTCGCCTTAACGTTTTCCGTTCTAACAAGAACATCTACGCTCAAGTAATTGATGATGTTAACGGTGTAACACTTGTAAGTGCTTCTACTCTTGATAAAGAGTTAAAGATCGAGAATAGTTCTGACGCTGCAGCTGCTACTAAAGTTGGCGAACTTGTTGCAAAACGTGCTGTTGAAAAAGGCATCTCTAACGTGGTATTTGACCGCGGAGGATACTTATATCATGGACGTGTAAAAGCTCTAGCTGAAGCTGCTCGTGAGGCTGGACTTAAATTTTAATAAAAGAAGGAGGGACACATCCGAATGAGTCGTATTGACCCAAGCAAATTAGAGTTAGAAGAACGCTTAGTTACGGTTAACCGGGTAGCGAAAGTTGTTAAAGGTGGACGTCGTTTCCGTTTTGCAGCTTTAGTTGTTGTCGGTGACAAAAACGGTCATGTAGGATTCGGTACTGGTAAAGCACAAGAAGTACCAGAAGCGATCCGCAAAGCTGTTGAAGACGCGAAAAAGAATTTAATTGAAGTACCAATGGTTGGAACTACAATTCCACATGAAATCATCGGTCGATTCGGTGCAGGAAACGTTCTATTGAAGCCTGCTTCAGAAGGTACAGGAGTTATCGCTGGAGGCCCAGTGCGTGCGGTACTTGAGCTTGCTGGTCTAGCTGATATCCTTTCTAAATCTCTAGGTTCTAATACACCGATCAACATGATCCGCGCAACACTTCAAGGTTTAAGTGAACTTAAACGTGCTGAAGATGTAGCGAAGCTTCGTGGAAAATCTGTAGAAGACCTGTTAGGATAAGGAGGGAACAATAATGGCAAATAAATTAGAAATTACCCTCAAACGCAGTGTAATCGGTCGCCCAGAAGATCAGCGTGTCACTGTTCGTACTCTTGGTCTAAAGAAAACAAACCAAACAGTCGTACATGAAGACAATGCAGCGATCCGCGGCATGATTAACAAGGTGTCTCATTTAGTTTCTGTTAAAGAACAATAAAACATTTTTAATCGATAAGGAGGTGCCCAAATGAAACTTCATGAATTGAAGCCTTCAGAAGGTTCACGTAAAGTACGCAACCGTGTTGGTCGTGGTATTGGATCAGGTAACGGTAAAACTTCTGGTAAAGGTCATAAAGGTCAAAACGCTCGTTCTGGCGGCGGTGTACGCCCTGGATTCGAAGGTGGTCAAATGCCTTTATTCCAACGCCTTCCAAAACGTGGTTTTACAAACATCAACCGTAAAGATTACGCGGTAATCAACTTAGACAGATTAAACAGTTTTGACGAAGGAACGGAAGTCACTCCTGAACTTCTTCTAGAGACTGGTGCAATAAGCAAGTTAAAAGCAGGAGTAAAAATTCTTGGCAACGGTAAATTAGAAAAAAAATTAACTGTAAAAGCCAATAAATTCTCTGCTTCTGCTAAAGAAGCGATTGAAGCTGCTGGCGGTACAGCCGAGGTGATCTAACTTGTTTAAGACAATCTCCAATTTTATGCGCGTGAAAGATATACGGAATAAGATTATATTTACACTTTTAATGTTAGTCGTCTTTCGTATAGGTGCTTTCATCCCTGTGCCTAATGTGAACGCCGAAGTTCTCCAGGCACAGGATCAAATGAGTGTTTTCGGAATCCTCAACACGTTTGGGGGCGGGGCACTTTTCCAATTCTCCATTCTTGCAATGGGGATTATGCCGTATATCACTGCTTCGATCATCATCCAGCTCTTGCAGATGGATGTTGTACCGAAGTTTACTGAGTGGTCAAAGCAAGGAGAGGTTGGCCGCCGAAAATTAGCACAATTCACAAGGTATTTTACAATTGTTCTAGGATTTATCCAGGCGTTAGGAATGTCATATGGATTTAACAATATGGCAGGAGGCATGCTGATTGAAAACCCAGGTGTTTCAACGTATCTCTTAATTGCGGTCGTACTCACTGCGGGAACAGCATTTTTAATGTGGCTGGGAGAGCAGATTACTGCTCACGGTGTTGGTAACGGTATTTCGATTATTATCTTTGCCGGTATCATCGCAGGTATCCCTCAAACATTAAAGCAAGTGTACGCTCAGCAATTTGTAGGTGGAGATGGACAGCTGTTCATGCAAATCCTGAAAATTGCCCTTATTGTGATTGCTATTCTTGTCATTGTTATCGGTGTTATTTACATTCAAATGGCAGTGAGAAAGATTGCGATTCAATATTCAAAAGGAACTGGCCGTGCACAAATGTCTGCTAGTCAAGCAACGCACCTTCCATTGAAAGTGAATCCAGCAGGGGTGATTCCAGTCATCTTTGCCGTTTCGTTCATTATTACTCCGCAGACGATCGCATCGTTCTTCGGAACAAATAATGTGACAACCTGGATAACTAACAACTTTGACTATACTAAGCCAATCGGTATGACGATTTATGTAGCACTGATTGTTGCTTTCACATATTTTTATGCCTTTGTCCAAGTAAACCCTGAACAAATGGCTGAAAATCTGCAAAAGCAGGGTGGCTATATCCCGGGAGTTCGTCCAGGGAAAATGACTCAAGATAGAATTACGAGCATTTTGTACCGACTCACGTTTGTGGGCGCCATTTTCTTAGCCGTGATTTCAATACTTCCTATCTTTTTCATTCAATTCGCTGGATTACCTTCCGCTGCACAAATTGGCGGCACAAGTCTTCTCATTGTTGTAGGTGTTGCACTTGAAACAATGAAACAGCTTGAAAGCCAATTAGTGAAACGAAACTACCGTGGATTTATGAAATAAAACAGAGGGCTGGGCTCCTGCCCAACCTCTCTAAGTAAGGAAGGGGAAATCCGAAATGAACTTAGTCTTAATGGGGCTTCCGGGTGCTGGTAAAGGCACTCAGGCAGAACGAATTGTTGATGATTATGGGATCCCTCATATCTCAACAGGAGATATGTTCCGTGCTGCTATGAAAGAGGAGACACAACTTGGACTCGAAGCAAAATCCTTTATCGATAAAGGAGAGCTTGTTCCTGATGAGGTCACAATCGGTATTGTTAGAGAAAGACTTGGCAAGAATGATTGTGAACAAGGTTTTCTTCTGGACGGATTTCCGCGAACTGTCGCTCAGGCTGAAGCTTTAGAAGACATTCTAAAGGACCTTGGCAGAACGATTGATTATGTCATTAATATTAAAGTCGATAAAGATGCTTTGATGGAGCGTCTGACTGGCCGAAGAATTTGCAAAGATTGCGGAGCAACATATCATTTAGTATTCAATCCACCTGCGAAAGAAAATGTTTGTGACAAGTGTGGAGGCGAGCTTTATCAACGTGCAGATGATAATGCAGAAACCGTTTCGACAAGACTTGAAGTGAACTTAAAGCAGACTGAACCTTTACTGAACTTCTATTCAGAAAAAGGATATCTTGCAAACATTGATGGTGCGAAGCACATTAACGATGTTTACGCTGATATCAAGGACCTGCTTGGGGGATTAAATAAATGATTATCTGTAAAACTCCTCGCGAGCTTGAGATTATGAGAGAAGCTGGACGCATTGTCGCACTGACTCATGAAGAGCTAAAGAAACATATAAAACCAGGTATTTCGACAAAAGAATTGGATCAAATTGCCGAACGTTTTATTACAAAGCAGGGTGCAATCCCATCTTTTAAAGGGTATAATGGTTTTCGCGGGAGCATTTGCGTTTCGGTGAATGAAGAACTCGTTCACGGTATTCCTGGTAAACGGGTTTTACGTGATGGAGACATCATTAGTATCGATATCGGCGCAAAGTTAAATGGCTATCATGGTGACTCTGCTTGGACATATCCAGTTGGGGTAATCAGTGATGAGGACCGCAAACTACTGGAAGTCACAGAGGAATCTCTATATAAGGGCTTACAGGAAGCAAAGCCAGGTGAACGTCTGTCAAACATTTCCCATGCCATACAAACGTATGTTGAAGGTGAGAATTTCTCAGTTGTTAGAGAATATGTTGGACATGGGGTCGGACAGGATCTTCATGAGGACCCTCAAATTCCTCATTATGGTCCACCGAACAAAGGCCCACGGCTCAAACCTGGAATGGTGTTGGCCATCGAACCGATGGTGAACGCAGGCAGCCGATATGTGAAAACACTGGCTGATAACTGGACGGTTGTAACGGTTGATGGGAAAAAGTGTGCTCACTTTGAGCATACGATTGCGATTACAGATACAGGTTTTGATATACTGACTAAGATTTAGGTCTTCACTGAAGCCTTTCAGGCCCAAATCGGGCAGGTTGTCTGTATAGTCCAAGGAAAGAACAAGATCAGTATACAGTTGTCATCGGCGTGTTCGATGGCTGCCATGTACTAATCGCAGACGGAGAAAAGCGTAAATTCATTCTCCTAAGAAAAAATATCAATCATTTAACCTTTTATGATTGCGTATCTCCGGAAGTTCAGAACAGTATATTCAAAACAGGTCGGGTGATAGATGGACAATTGAGAACATCTCATTTGGACATTTATCAGAGAGCAAGTTACTGATTTGAAGAAGGGAGAACACTTGAATGGCGAAAGACGATGTAATTGAAGTGGAAGGTACTGTAGCAGAAACTTTGCCAAATGCAATGTTCAAAGTTGAACTAGAGAATGGTCATACAGTTTTGGCTCATGTATCAGGAAAAATCCGTATGCACTTCATTCGCATTTTACCTGGAGACAAAGTTACGGTAGAATTATCTCCATATGACTTAACTCGTGGTAGAATTACGTACCGTTACAAATAAAGCAACTCCGGAAGAAGGAGGTTGGAAACACATGAAAGTGAGACCATCTGTTAAACCTATCTGTGAAAAATGTAAAGTGATTCGCAGAAAAGGAAAAGTAATGGTGATCTGTGAAAACCCAAAACATAAACAAAAACAAGGCTAATAACAAGGAGGTGCCCAAATCATGGCTCGTATTGCTGGTGTAGATATTCCACGTGATAAGCGTGTTGTCATTTCTTTAACATATGTTTTTGGAATTGGTCGTACGACGGCTCAACAAGTCCTTAAAGAAGCAGGTGTTTCTGAAGACACTCGCGTTCGCGATCTAACTGAAGACGAACTAGGTAAAATCCGTGATATCATTGACAAACTTAAAGTAGAAGGTGACCTTCGTCGTGAAGTTTCACTTAACATTAAGCGTCTAATTGAAATCGGAAGCTACCGCGGAATCCGTCATCGTAGAGGACTTCCTGTTCGTGGACAAAACACAAAAAACAACGCGCGCACTCGTAAAGGTCCGCGTCGTACTGTAGCTAACAAGAAAAAATAAGTAAAGGAGGTAGTTAAAGAATGGCTGCTGCTCGTAAACAAAATACGCGTAAACGTCGCGTGAAAAAGAATATTGAAGCTGGAATCGCTCATATCCGTTCCACTTTCAACAACACGATTGTAACGATTACTGATGTTCATGGAAACGCAATTTCTTGGTCAAGTGCTGGTGCATTAGGATTCAGAGGTTCTCGTAAATCTACTCCTTTCGCTGCACAAATGGCTGCTGAAACTGCTGCTAAAGGTTCTATCGAACATGGTCTTAAAACACTTGAAGTAACTGTTAAAGGTCCTGGTTCTGGTCGTGAAGCTGCAATTCGTGCGCTTCAAGCTGCAGGTCTTGAAGTTACTGCAATCAGAGACGTAACTCCAGTTCCTCATAACGGATGCCGTCCACCAAAACGTCGCCGCGTGTAATTTGTTTGTATAGATTTTGTGTCCCTGTCAATAATGGGTTATGATACAGTTATTTATGAGACGAATACACGACTCGTTGCCTGAGCACATACGGGACTAAACAATGAGGAATTTCGGATGGAATCTCATATGATTCTATTCGAGGTTTCGACGTTTTGAAGGAGGGTTTTATTAGATGATCGAAATTGAAAAACCAAAAATCGAAACGGTTGAAATCAGCGACGATGCCAAGTATGGCAAGTTTGTCGTAGAGCCACTTGAGCGTGGATATGGTACCACTTTAGGGAACTCCCTTCGTCGTATCCTTTTATCCTCACTTCCTGGTGCAGCTGTAACATCGATCCAGATAGATGGTGTCTTACACGAATTCTCAACGATCGAAGGCGTGGTTGAAGATGTTACAACGATTATCTTAAACATTAAAAAGCTTGCACTCAAAATCTACTCTGAAGAAGAGAAGACGCTTGAAATTGATGTACAAGATGAAGGAACTGTAACAGCTGCTGATATTACACACGACAGCGATATTGAAATCTTAAATCCAGATCTTCACATCGCAACTCTTGGCAAAAATGCGAGCTTCCGTGTTCGTTTGACTGCACAAAGAGGTCGCGGGTATAATCCTGCTGATGCAAACAAAAGAGACGATCAGCCTATCGGCGTGATTCCGATCGACTCAATCTATACACCTGTATCTCGTGTAACTTATCAAGTGGAGAACACCCGTGTTGGGCAAATCACAAACTATGATAAATTAACACTAGATGTATGGACTGATGGAAGCACAGGACCGAAAGAAGCGATCGCTCTAGGTTCTAAGATTTTAACTGAACACCTAAATATTTTCGTTGGGTTAACTGACGAAGCTCAGCATGCAGAAATCATGGTTGAAAAAGAAGAAGACCAAAAAGAAAAAGTGCTTGAAATGACAATTGAAGAGCTTGATCTTTCTGTTCGTTCTTACAACTGTTTGAAGCGTGCGGGTATTAACACTGTTCAAGAGCTTGCTAACAAGACAGAAGAGGATATGATGAAAGTTCGTAACCTTGGACGTAAATCTCTTGAAGAAGTGAAAGCGAAACTAGAAGAACTTGGACTGGGTCTTCGTAAAGACGATTGACTAGTTTCATTGTGAACTAGGATTTTCGTGTGTTTTTTATTCATACAGCATCTCTAATTAAGGAGGGGACATCACATGGCATACAGAAAGCTAGGACGCACTAGTGCACAACGTAAAGCAATGCTTCGTGACCTAACGACTGATTTGATCATCAACGAACGCATCGAAACAACTGAAACACGTGCGAAAGAACTTCGCTCTGTAGTTGAAAAAATGATCACTCTTGGCAAACGCGGAGATCTTCATGCTCGCCGTCAAGCTGCAGCTTACATTCGTAACGAAGTAGCTAACGCTGAAACAAACCAAGATGCACTTCAAAAATTATTCGCTGACGTTGCAACTCGCTACGAAGATCGCCAAGGTGGATACACTCGTATCATGAAGCTTGGACCTCGTCGCGGCGATGGCGCACCAATGGCTGTCATTGAATTAGTTTAATCACATATCGTGTATCTAAGAAAGGGCGGGACAGTTCATAACTGGATCTATGCCCTTTTTTAGATACTACGGCTTTTTAGCAACAGGCAAAGTAGAGGTTGAGCTGAGAGGAGGTCCGGTAGAGATGGAGAAGACATTAATTGACGTAAAAGACATTGTATTTCGTTATCACAAAGATGCGGACAAGCCCGCTTTAGACCAAGTGTCATTGCATGTGAATCAAAATGAATGGCTTGCCATTGTTGGCCACAACGGTTCAGGTAAATCCACACTTGCCCGTGTACTGAATGGGCTCATTTTACCGGATGCAGGAACGGTCAAGGTTGGTGAGATTGAGCTGAAAGAAGAAAGTGTTTGGGATATTCGCAAAAAGGTCGGCATGGTCTTTCAAAACCCAGACAACCAATTCGTTGGCTCAACGGTTCGTGATGATGTGGCTTTTGGTTTAGAAAATAACGGGGTTGAGCGGGAATTGATGATAGAGCGTGTAGATTGGGCTGTCAAACAGGTCAATATGCAGGAGTTTCTTGATCAAGAGCCGCACCATCTATCAGGCGGGCAAAAGCAGAGAGTAGCAATCGCAGGTGTACTTGCCGCAAGCCCTGACATCATGATCTTGGATGAAGCAACATCAATGCTTGATCCGATTGGCCGTGAAGAAGTGTTAGAAACCGTCAGACTATTGAAGGAACAAGGAACGGTCACGGTCATTTCCATCACACATGATTTAGACGAGGCTGCGAAGGCAGACCGCGTTATTGTGATGAATGGCGGAAAGAAATTTGCCGAGGGAACACCAGAGGAAGTATTTGAACTAGATGAACAGCTGGTTCAGATTGGACTTGATCTGCCATTTTCCTACCGGTTGAGTAAGCAATTGAAGCAGCAAGGTGTGCCGCTTGCAAATGCCCATTTGACACAAGAAGGATTGGTGAAAGAGCTATGGACATTACGATCAAAGAATTAGAGCATCGTTATCAGATGAAAACGCCGTTTGAGCGTCTCGCTTTGTATGATGTCAATGCTTCCATCAAAGAAGGCAGCTATGTTGCTGTCATTGGTCATACGGGTTCTGGCAAGTCGACATTGCTGCAACATTTAAATGGACTGCTCAAACCAACAAAAGGGAGCATTGCGCTTGGAGATACGGTATTACAAGCCAATAAGAAGCAGAAGGAACTGAAATCTCTTCGCAAAAAGGTAGGTATCGTGTTTCAGTTTCCTGAACATCAGCTCTTTGAGGAGACGATTCTGAAGGATATCTGTTTTGGTCCGATGAATTTCGGCGTTCCAAAAGAAAAGGCAGAAGCTAAGGCTAAAGAGATGCTGAAGCTTGTAGGCCTTCCTGAATCTTTGTTATCTCGATCACCCTTTGAATTAAGCGGTGGTCAAATGAGACGTGTGGCGATTGCAGGTGTACTAGCGATGGAGCCAGAAGTGCTTGTGCTTGATGAGCCGACTGCGGGATTAGATCCACGCGGACGTAAAGAAATCATGGACATGTTCTATGAGCTTCATCAAAAAGCCAACCTGACGACGATCCTTGTGACACACAGTATGGAAGATGCCGCTCATTATGCGGATCAAATGATTGTGATGCACAAAGGAACAGTGAAGGCGACAGGTACGCCGAGGGAGCTATTTGCCAATCGTACAGACATGTCTTCTTTCGGACTGGACCTCCCGGAAACGATCAAATTCCAGCAGGCTGTCGAAGAAAAGCTGGGGATGACGTTTCCAAGACCGCTTCTGACCATGGATGAAATGGTAGAAGCCTTAACAGCTTTATATCAGGAGGACACGACATCATGATGGATAGTATGATTATCGGCAAATATGTGCCGGGTACATCTTTTGTCCATCGTCTTGATCCAAGGACAAAGCTGTTATCAATTTTCTTTTTTGTCTTTATTGTCTTTTTTGCGAATAACTACATCACTTACGGGCTTTTAGGTGTCTTCACTATTCTTGTGGTGATGGTGTCTCAGGTGCCGCTGTACTTTATTCTCAAAGGAATGAAACCCATCCTTTGGATTGTTCTGTTTACCTTTATTCTGCATATCTTCATGACAAAGGATGGCGCTTTGCTCTTTCACTTTGGTTTTCTGAATATTTATGAAGAAGGTCTAAAACAGGGGATTTTCATTTCACTCCGTTTTGTCTATCTCATCATGATGACAACACTTCTGACGTTGACCACAACACCTATTGAAGTGACAGACGGTATGGAGAAGCTGCTGCATCCTTTCCGTAAAATCAAGCTGCCTGTTCATGAGCTTGCTCTTATGATGTCTATCTCTCTTCGATTTATTCCGACTTTACTCGAAGAAACAGACAAAATCATGAAAGCACAAATGGCAAGAGGTGTTGATTTTACAAGCGGACCCGTGAAAGATCGTTTAAAAGCGATTGTCCCATTGCTTGTCCCACTTTTCGTCAGTGCGTTTAAGCGTGCGGAGGAATTGGCGACCGCTATGGAAGCGAGAGGCTACCGCGGGGGAGAAGGGCGCACGAAATACCGTCAGCTTGTCTGGGGAATGAAAGACACGTTCACGCTGCTTCTATTCATCCTGTTAACAGCACTCCTTGTGCTGCTTAGAAATTAGGTGATGCCTAGATGAAAGTAAAATGTACCGTATCATACGATGGGACACATTTTAAAGGTTATCAAGTGCAGCCAGGACAGCGTACTGTACAAACGGAGATTGAATCTGTTCTTGCTAGAATGCATAAACAAGATGAACTAATTCCGATTGTGGCTTCCGGCCGGACAGACAGTGGCGTTCACGCAAAGGGGCAGGTCATCCATTTTGACACCCCGCTCGCCATTCCGATGGAGAGATGGCCGTTTGCCCTCAACAGCTTGCTGCCAGATGACATTCGTGTTCTAAAGGCTGAGGAAGTGGATGAGTCATTTCATGCTAGATTTGGTGTCGCTTCAAAGGAGTACCGTTATAGGGTCTCAACGGAAACGCACCAAAATGTGTTTACGAGACAGTATGCCTGTCACTATCCTTATCCGCTGGATGTCGACAAAATGAGAGAAGCCGCTGGGCACCTGATTGGCACACATGATTTCACAAGCTTTTGTGCGGCCAATACAGAGGTTCAGGACAAGGTGAGGGAGATTTACACCCTCGAGTGGAAAAACGTCTCAGACGGGCTTGAAATGCGTGTGAGAGGGAATGGCTTTTTATACAACATGGTACGAATTATAGCCGGCACGTTACTTGAAATTGGTTCTGGTAAATTTCACCCTGAGGAGATAAAAGCCATGCTTGCCGCCCGAAATCGCGAAGCGGCAGGCAAGACTGCGCCCAGTCACGGACTGTATTTATGGGAAGTTTTCTATGACAACTAAACCAGGTGTAACATGTTCTTGACACAGGAAGCAGAAAGTTATAAGATATCATATGGTATGTATTTCAACCCCACAAATAAGCCCCGGAAGACTTATCTGTGTTTTGAAATAGAACGTAGCATTTGATTCAGGAAAATTCATTGATTTATTTAGGAGGGAAACTCATGCGTACAACACCAATGGCGAACGCAAGCACAATTGAGCGCAAATGGCTAGTGGTTGATGCGGCAGGTAAGACTCTAGGTCGTCTTTCTACTGAAGTAGCATCACTTTTGCGCGGTAAGCACAAACCAACTTATACACCACACGTTGATACAGGTGATCACGTGATCATCATCAATGCTGAGAAAATCGAATTAACTGGTAAGAAATTGACGGACAAAATTTACTACCGTCATACGATGCACCCAGGTGGTTTGAAACAAAGAACTGCTCTTGAGATGCGTACAAACTACCCTGAAAAAATGTTGGAGCTTGCTATCAAAGGTATGCTTCCAAAGGGTCCACTAGGTCGTCAAATGTTCAAAAAATTAAATGTGTACCGTGGTTCTGAGCATCCACATCAAGCACAACAACCTGAAGTTTACGAACTTCGCGGTTAATTATAAGGGAGGTTAACAATTTGGCACAGGTTCAATATTACGGTACAGGTCGTCGTAAAAGTTCTGTAGCGCGCGTTCGCTTAGTTCCAGGTGAAGGCCGTATCGTCGTTAATAATCGTGAAATTACTGAATACATTCCATTCGCTGCTTTAATCGAAGACGTGAAACAGCCTTTGAACATCACAGAAACAGCTAACAGCTACGATGTTCTTGTAAATGTTCACGGTGGTGGATTCTCTGGTCAAGCTGGAGCAATTCGTCACGGTATCTCTCGTGCTCTTCTAGAAGTAGATCCTGAGTACCGTACACCACTTAAACGTGCTGGACTTCTTACTCGTGACTCTCGTATGAAAGAGCGTAAGAAATACGGTCTTAAAGGCGCACGTCGCGCACCTCAGTTCTCAAAACGTTAATCAATTTTATATTGTATGGACGTTTTACAAAGGTTTGTACAGACAAACCATATATGAAAAGCATCAGCATCTTGCTGGTGCTTTTTTTATTTGTGTTTTTTTCTGTTTGGAAACATATAAAATAGGATCATAGTCAGGTTTTTGTTTAAAAAACGATGTTAAAGGGGGATGGCATTTATGAATCTAACAACAGAAAGATGTCTCATTCGACCGTTTAATGAGGATGATTGGCAGGATGTCTATGCATATACATCTGATCTAGTGGTGATGAAGTATATGCCAGAAGGTGTTTTTTCTAAAGAAGAGGCGCGGGATTTTGTCAAAAATAATCGTCTTGAGACGGGCAAAAATTTTGCTGTTCTATTAAAAGAAGATCATACATGCATTGGGCATATCGTGTTTCATCCTTACTTTGGTGAGCACACATATGAAATTGGCTGGGTCTTCAATTCTGCATATCAAAACAAAGGCTTTGCTTCTGAAGCGGCGTATGCTGTCCTACATCATGGTTTTCACACAATGAATTTACATCGAATCATTGCCACTTGTCAGCCTGAAAATGTGCCGTCATGGAGAGTGATGGAGAAAATGGGGATGAGGAGAGAGGGCTATTTTAAAAAATGTATACCACAAGGAAATGAGTGGTGGGATGAGTTTTATTATGCCATCTTACGAGAGGAATGGAAAACTTGATAAGTTTTCATGATATGAAGTAATTCATCATTCCGAATATCCCTTGGCTTTCTCTATTGATATAATCAGGTCAAATAAGCAGAAGAGGGGCGCGGGCATGAGGATCTTTGATGCACATTTTCATATCATTGATTTTGATTTTCCTATTCAAGAAAACCAAGGATATACACCGCCGAGTTATGTGGAGAATGATTATAGGAGAGAGACCGCTGATTTGGGGATTGTAGGTGGAGCGATAGTATCAGGGTCATTTCAGGGCTTTGATCAAGGCTATTTGTTGAAAGCACTAGATGAAATGGGACCGGCTTTTTGCGGTGTGACACAATTACCTTTTACAGCAACTGACGATGAGATTGTTCATTTGGATCAACATGGGGTCAAGGCTTTACGTTTTAATGTGAAGCGGGGCGGTTCGGAGGATATTTCAAAGCTCGACTATTTTGCGAGAAGGGTGTATGAGCTGGCTGGGTGGCATAGTGAGATTTACATAGACGCTAAGCATCTCCCTGACATCTCATCAACGCTTGAACAGCTGCCGGCCGTTTCGATTGATCATTTAGGCTTATCGGAAGAAGGTTTGCCGCATTTGCTCAAGCTGGTTGATAAAGGGGTTCGTGTGAAAGCGACTGGCTTTGGGCGTGTTGATTTAAAGGTCGAACATGCATTGACGTCTATTTATCAAACGAATCCTGATGCACTGATGTTTGGTACAGATCTTCCCTCTACAAGGGCGAAACGGCCATTTGAATACGGTGATATTGAATTGATTCAACAGATGTTTGATGAGGAAGCAGCGGATAAAATTTTATATAAGAACGCTATCAATTGGTATTTTGGCAAATGAATAAAGGCTTCCATTCCGTGATAGGAGGTGTGTTCATTGAATCTGAATCAATTGACATTTAGAGAAGCCGTCCAAGGAGACCTCGACAACATCGTTTTGATGCTTTCAGATGACAAATTAGGCCAAAAGAGAGAACGCTACTCTCGTCCATTATTAGAAAGCTACCTCAATGCCTTTCATTCGATCGAAGCGGATCCCAATATTGAATTAATCGTCGCTTGTGATCGGGAAGAGGTAGTCGGTGTTCTCCAATTAACAATGACTCCATTTCTAACGTATCAAGGAGGATGGAGAGCTTCAATAGAAGGAGTTCGTACAGCCTCGACTCATAGAGGAAGAGGAATTGGCACATTGTTGATCAAACGGGCTATTCAACGCGCAAGTGACCGCGGGTGTCATATGATTCAGCTGACAACAGACAAACAGAGGCCAGAAGCACGCCGTTTTTACGAAAAGTTGGGATTTGAAGCTACGCATGATGGGATGAAACTGCATCTTCTTCGTAAATAAACACACCAAGAAGCAAAGGTATTCACAACCCTTTGCTTTTTTGTGCCTTTGTTTCAAATTTTTGTTATATTGGAGACGAGAATCTATAGTGGTTTGGAAAGGAGAAACATTTGAAGAAAACAAAAGAGGATCTTTTGACATTTGTCAGGAAAAACAAAAAGAACGTATCAGTAACAATTATTGAAAATGAAGATGTGGTATTAGAATGGAATGGTAATCAAAAAACACCACTTGCAAGTACGATGAAATTAATGGTTTTGTTTCATTTTGTTAAAGCTGTATCCAGCGGTGACATCAAGCTAAATGAAAAAGTGGCATTGTCTGATATAGAGCGGTTTTATATTGATAGAACCGATGGCGGTGCTCACACATACTGGCTAGAGGTCAACGATTTTTCTGAGCATGCAACTTTATTAGATGTTGCCAAAGGGATGATGCAATTCAGTTCGAATGCTTGTACTGATTATTTGATTGACTTGCTCGACTTAGAAAAGATCAATGATCAGATGAAACAAGCAGGTCTTACAGAACATGATGAACTCATGCCGCTGACACCCAAGGTGTTGTGGCCAGCCTATGTATCTGATCATGAGCAGGATGCATTAAAGCAAATAAGCGATGTAACTGATGAACAATACAAATCTCTGATGATTGAGATTTTTCATATCATGAAAAATGACCCGGAGCATAAAAAGGCGTTAGAAGAAAAATTGATGAAAAAGAACTTGTTAAGCTTGCGTATTCAATCTTTACTGACGCAAAAGATGACAAGGTCTACAACGAATCAATATGCACATTTTATGAAACGTCTACAGGATGAGCTGTTAACAACAGAAGAAAAGCGTCTTTTTAGCCAAATTGTGCTGGGAGAAATATTGAAGACGGAAACAGATCAATATATTTGGTATAAAGGTGGATCGACGTTGTTTGTTGTCACTGCTGCTTTATATCGAAAAACGGATACATCAACTATATCGATTTCTCTATTCATCAATGACCTGAAAGCGGAGAATTCTCACTGGATGGGGGAAGTGTTCGATGAATTTATACTTACCGTAGTAGCAGATCAAAACTTTCGACAACGATTGATTCAAGCTTTTACTACATAATTATCAAAAAACAGAGGGTGACGCCCTCTGTTTTTATTATTTCTTGATGGGAAACGCATTGTATACATCTAGACGTTTATCTTTTGACTTCACAACTCCATCAACCAGTTCCTTTTGCCAAAGCGCTGTATCGTCTTTGTACACTTTAAAAGAGTGAGGCAGCTTTTTTTGTAGCTGTTTTCTTTTAAACGTGACGGATGGCTCGTCTTTAGCGTTCATCTTGAGTGTCACTTGCTCCACGTTATCGATAAGAATAAAAAGTGCCAATGCATTATATAAGTAGTTTTTTTCAATGGTATCCTTCTTATCAAACCAAAATGCATCAAATTGTTCTTCTGTATCATTGGTATTTTCTTTCACGCCGTATGTCACTTTTAGCGCTTTTTCATCTACGATTTCATACTCGCGAATCACGTTACCTGGAAGATCTGATAAAATAGCGCCGACTGCTCCATTGTCTCCAATATAAGAATTTTTGTGTTTGGAAAGCTGTTTTAATGATATGTCTTCTATTTCTTTTATGTCGCTCTTTTGCTCGGTTGCTTGACTGTTGCAACCAGACAAGACGACTGTTAGTAGCAATAGGATATACATCCATTTCTTCATGAATTTTGCCCCTTTTCTATTCTTTCTATATATATGTTCATTTTATCACAATTTTCCAATCCGTTAGCTCATTGATTTCCATTTACTGAACTGCATGTTTTGTTCAAACCAACGAACAATACAAAGAAAAAAAGGAGTTCAGTCCATGGCAGAAGTTCTTTCATTTTATCAATTGAAAACAAAACGAGATGTCACGCTTGAAAAGAAGCTGTTGCGTACATTGTCTCTTCAACAGGTGACGGTCGCTTCCGAGAAATTCACGAAGAAGCTGTTCCCATTTGCAGATGATCCAGCTGGGATTATGAGTGATGGCTGTATTGATTTCGCCATTGAGGCTTTTTTAGCAGGTGGGAGATATGGTGAGTCGAGTAAGTATGGTGAATCATTCGATGATATAAAAAAGCGGTCAGTTCATGAAGAAGATGAACTGGTTGAGGAGCTAGCAGGGTGTTTGCAATCGTGGGGGAATATGTTCCGAATGGAGCGTAAGATGTCGTGTCTGTATCCATTTGCGAAGGAATTTTTAAGTAAGTGGTGGCAGGAAGGCTTTCGGGAATCAGAAAAAAGGCATAAGCTTCGCCTGCACTAAGCATATTTCCAGCCCTTGTCCCATATCTATAAAATAATGGTGTATGGGAGGGACAGGGATGAAAAGAAAGCTGAAATGGACAGGGTTTTTAATCGGGTTTATTGTCCTCTTATTCTTATTCAGATTTCAGTTTCTAAATGATGATTCGTGGAAATCGTGGAACTTGCCTTTGAGCGGCAAGATCATCTATTTAGATCCGGGTCACGGCGGTCCAGATGGCGGTGCTGTTGGCGGCGAGCTGCTCGAAAAAGAGATTGCACTGGATGTGTCCATGAAGATAAGAGACTATTTGCAGGAGCAGGGAGCGCTTGTTCTCATGACCCGGGAGGATGACTCTGATTTATCATCAAAGAATACAAAGGGTTATGCCCGAAAGAAAGCGGAGGATTTGAGAAACCGTGTGAAAGTCATCAATGAGTCTGAAGCGGATCTCTATTTAAGCATACATTTAAATGCGATCCCATCGAACAAATGGAGCGGGGCCCAGACGTTTTTTTACGGAAAGTATGAAGAGAATGAAAAAGCAGCGAAGTTCATTCAAGATGAATTGCGCAACAACCTTGAAAACACAGATCGCAAGGCGAAGCGAATCAATGGGATTTATTTAATGCAAAATGTCACGAAGCCAGGAGCGCTTGTCGAAATAGGATTTTTATCGAATCCAAAAGAGGCTGGTCAGCTGGCGACTCCTAAATATCAGGATCAAATTGCTGCTTCAATTTATAAAGGCATTCTCAGATATTTAACAGAGCAAAAAGAGCCGCCTGAATAAGGGGCTTTTTCCTGTTTATCGCAGGCAAAGAGGACAGACATTGTAAGGATATGTATGATATACTTGGATTGTAAACGAATTCAATAAAGGGTGAGGTTCTGCTATGATCGGACAAGATGATGTGAGAAAACTAGTTGGGAAGATGGACGAACCTTTCCTTCATATACCGCTTGGTGAGCTGGATGCCATCAAGGAAATCAGCCTAAAGCCTGAAAAAGAACATGTGAGCTTAAAAGTGGCGATTGCCAAGACAGGCACTGCTGAGCAGATGAAGCTGCAGCAAGACATCGTACAAGCTTTAAAAGCAGCGGGCGCGAACACTGTAGGACTTCGTTTTGAAGAACTGCCTCAAGAAACGCTTGAAAAGTTTATGCCGTCACAGGATGAGGAAGAAAATTTGCTCAACTCTAAAAATCCGCCTGTGTTCTTAGCGATTGCGAGTGGAAAAGGCGGCGTTGGGAAATCAACTGTTTCCGTTAACCTGGCTGTGGCACTGGCTCGTCTAGGGAAAAAAGTGGGACTGATCGATGCTGATATTTACGGCTTTAGTGTACCGGATATGATGGGAATCACCGTCAGACCGACAGTTAAAGGGGAAAAAATTATTCCTGTGGAACGCTTTGGCGTCAAAGTGATTTCAATGGGCTTTTTTGTTGAAGAAAACGCACCGGTCATTTGGAGAGGACCGATGCTTGGTAAAATGCTAAATAACTTCTTCCACGAAGTAGAGTGGGGAGAATTAGATTACTTACTATTAGACCTTCCGCCTGGAACAGGTGATGTGGCACTTGATATTCATACGATGCTTCCGAGCTGTAAAGAAATCATTGTGACGACACCGCATCCAACAGCGGCTTTCGTTGCTGCTAGAGCAGGCGCAATGGCACTGCAAACAGATCACGAGGTGCTAGGGGTCGTTGAGAATATGAGTTACTATGAAAGCAAAAAAACAGGTGAGAAGGAATATGTCTTTGGAAAGGGCGGCGGGGACAAGCTGGCGGAGGAGCTGCGAGTATCAGTCCTTGGTCAAATCCCTTTAAGACAGCCTGATTGGAATGAGGACGATTTTGCACCTTCCGTCTATGATGAGAGTCATCCGACAGGGGAAGTGTATCAACACATTGCCAATAAAGTCATTGAACAATTAACAGTGAAAGCATAATGAAAGCCCGAGTGGACCTTGTGCCACTCGGGTGATGTTTAACTGCCGCTTCCTTGTGAACCGGAATCATTGCTGCTTTCAGAGACTGCTTTTTTTAGCTCATCTTCGAATTTCTTCTTATAGAGAGGGCTGCTCAATGTTTCTGTGATGACTTTCTCTAAGTGCTTTCTGAACTCTTTGCTTTTGACCAGTTCACCGTATTTCTTTTCCATTTCAGGATCCTTGAGAATATCCATCATCATTTGTTGATAGTCAGGGTCCTTCATCAATTGTTTTAACATCTTTTCATGCTGTTGCTGCATGGATTTTGCGAAAGTCTCGGCAAATTTAGAATCCTCAAAGACCTTCTTCCAGAACTCTTTGCCTTTATCAGAAGTCAGTGTTTTCTCTATTGTTTTTTTCACAGTTTGTTCATCCATTACCAAAGCTTCATTCATTGCCTCGTCATTTAATAACTGTTGAATGGCCTTTTTACCGTCATCTGTTTTCAAAATATCGACGACCATTTTTTTCGTTTCGTCATAGTCCATATTAGATGAGGATTGGGTTTTGGGAGCACAAGCTGTTAGAGATAAAAGAAGAAAACAGCTCATTATACGCAAGATGCCTTTTGACATACTGTGGCTCCTTTCGTTACATGTCTTACTTTTAATATGAATGTTTCACGTGAATTTATACATAACAAAAATAGGGGTTGGGTCAATTCAATGAAAAGTCGGGATTTAGTTCGTTTTTTCTTCTCTGTGCTGGCTGTTGGAGCGGTCATTACAAGCGTGGTAGGTTTTGCGCTGGAGTGGGGGAAATATCAGAAGCTGTTTGTATCGTTTGAGATTTTAGAGATTGCGTCTGTGTTATTTTGGTTTATTGGTGTGGGGATGATCTTTAGTGTAATCAGTCAGATGGGGTTTGTTGTCTTTTTGACAGTGCACCGGTTTGCGCTGGAGATTTTCAGGTCGCATTCTTTATGGAATACCATTCAGTTATTCCTTGTGATTTTCGTGCTGTTTGATTTAGCTTATTTGCGGTTTTTGTTTTTCGGGGAGAATGAATCATTTCTTCCATACTTGTGGCTGCCTGTTTTTATCGGTGTGTTTGCATTGATCGTGTCTTATTTTAAACAGCAGCAGTCCTCTAAGAAAACATTTATTTCTGCAATGTTTCTCATGGTCGTCATTACGTCGTTAGAATGGTTTCCGGCGCTTAGAGTCAATGAAGAGGACTGGCTGTATTTAATGCTATTCCCGCTATTAGGTTGTAATGCGTTTCAGTTATTAGCTATGCCGCGGTTTTCAAAAGCAAAAGCTACTTAACCTCAGTTGACTTTGTTTTTGTATTAGAGATAAGTTCGCCAACCGTGACGTTTCTTAAATTCTTATCTTTTAAGTGTTTTAAAATAGCTGGTAAGGCTTGAGCGGTTTGGGTGGCTGAATCTGAGGCGTGAAGGAGAATGATGTCTCCGCTTTTCATTCGATCATTTACATTGTGAACAATCTGGTCGACGCCCGGGTTCAGCCAATCTTGAGAATTGATGCTGTAATGTACAACGGTATAGCCATACTGTGTTGCAATTTTCAATACCGTTTCATTAAATTGCCCAGTTGGCGGTCTTAATAATTGAATGTCTTCCAGTCCAAGCTTTTGGAATGTATTTTGTGCACGGACAAGATCTCGCTTAATTTCGTTTTCTTCCAGCTGGCTATAATTTTTATATGCATAGCCAAGGCTGCCAATTTGATGGCCATCCTCTTTAATCCTTTTCACAATATCCGGGTGACGCTCAGCCCAAGAAGCAGACAGAAAGAAAGTGGCGTTCTTTATATCGTACTCTCGGAGGACATTTAAAATAGGAACAGCCTTCTCGTCTCCCCAGCCAATATTAAACGTAAGGGATGCATGTTTTGATGAGGTCTCTCCTTTATAAATCGCTCGGGGTCCTTGTTCTGTTTTAAATACCGACAGCGGCGGTGCCTTTTGTACATAAAAAAAGGTTGCAGCTGCAAGGGCTGCTACAAGAATAATGACTACTTGCTTCAGCCGTTTAATAGGCAACACATATAATCGACTCAATTCAAACACTCCTGCCTTGTCCAAGATTGTTACTTGATTGTATGCAGGACAAGGGTTTGACATGCACGATAAAACTATTTTAAAAAAAGTTCTGAAAAGGCGTTGACCAACAGAATGTTTTCGTGATATATTATTAATCGTCGCTGACACACAGTGACAAACACAAACGCTTCGGGAAATAAACTTGAAAAAAGTTGTTGACATAAGATGAAGCGAAATGTTATATTATTAAAGCCGCTAAGAACGGCGAAGATGATCTTTGAAAACTAAACAAGACAAAACGTACCTGTTAATTCGAGTTTTTATAAAAAAATCCTATGATACATCATAGGTAGTCAGTCAAACTGGCGAAAAACAAAACTTCGGTTTTGTACTTTTTCGGAGAGTTTGATCCTGGCTCAGGACGAACGCTGGCGGCGTGCCTAATACATGCAAGTCGAGCGGACAGAAGGGAGCTTGCTCCCGGATGTTAGCGGCGGACGGGTGAGTAACACGTGGGTAACCTGCCTGTAAGACTGGGATAACTCCGGGAAACCGGAGCTAATACCGGATAGTTCCTTGAACCGCATGGTTCAAGGATGAAAGACGGTTTCGGCTGTCACTTACAGATGGACCCGCGGCGCATTAGCTAGTTGGTGAGGTAACGGCTCACCAAGGCGACGATGCGTAGCCGACCTGAGAGGGTGATCGGCCACACTGGGACTGAGACACGGCCCAGACTCCTACGGGAGGCAGCAGTAGGGAATCTTCCGCAATGGACGAAAGTCTGACGGAGCAACGCCGCGTGAGTGATGAAGGTTTTCGGATCGTAAAGCTCTGTTGTTAGGGAAGAACAAGTGCAAGAGTAACTGCTTGCACCTTGACGGTACCTAACCAGAAAGCCACGGCTAACTACGTGCCAGCAGCCGCGGTAATACGTAGGTGGCAAGCGTTGTCCGGAATTATTGGGCGTAAAGGGCTCGCAGGCGGTTTCTTAAGTCTGATGTGAAAGCCCCCGGCTCAACCGGGGAGGGTCATTGGAAACTGGGAAACTTGAGTGCAGAAGAGGAGAGTGGAATTCCACGTGTAGCGGTGAAATGCGTAGAGATGTGGAGGAACACCAGTGGCGAAGGCGACTCTCTGGTCTGTAACTGACGCTGAGGAGCGAAAGCGTGGGGAGCGAACAGGATTAGATACCCTGGTAGTCCACGCCGTAAACGATGAGTGCTAAGTGTTAGGGGGTTTCCGCCCCTTAGTGCTGCAGCTAACGCATTAAGCACTCCGCCTGGGGAGTACGGTCGCAAGACTGAAACTCAAAGGAATTGACGGGGGCCCGCACAAGCGGTGGAGCATGTGGTTTAATTCGAAGCAACGCGAAGAACCTTACCAGGTCTTGACATCCTCTGACAACCCTAGAGATAGGGCTTTCCCTTCGGGGACAGAGTGACAGGTGGTGCATGGTTGTCGTCAGCTCGTGTCGTGAGATGTTGGGTTAAGTCCCGCAACGAGCGCAACCCTTGATCTTAGTTGCCAGCATTTAGTTGGGCACTCTAAGGTGACTGCCGGTGACAAACCGGAGGAAGGTGGGGATGACGTCAAATCATCATGCCCCTTATGACCTGGGCTACACACGTGCTACAATGGACAGAACAAAGGGCTGCGAGACCGCAAGGTTTAGCCAATCCCACAAATCTGTTCTCAGTTCGGATCGCAGTCTGCAACTCGACTGCGTGAAGCTGGAATCGCTAGTAATCGCGGATCAGCATGCCGCGGTGAATACGTTCCCGGGCCTTGTACACACCGCCCGTCACACCACGAGAGTTTGCAACACCCGAAGTCGGTGAGGTAACCTTTATGGAGCCAGCCGCCGAAGGTGGGGCAGATGATTGGGGTGAAGTCGTAACAAGGTAGCCGTATCGGAAGGTGCGGCTGGATCACCTCCTTTCTAAGGATATATGGAGCAGCGTACGTTTTTCGTCTTGTTTAGTTTTGAAGGATCATTCCTTCAAACATGTCTCTAGCGAGACAGGATTGTTCTTTGAAAACTAGATAACAATAAGTAATACATTCACATTGAATGCAATGCAAAGTTCATCACACATAGTGATTCTTTCTAAAGTAAGAAATGGTTAAGTTAGAAAGGGCGCACGGTGGATGCCTTGGCACTAGGAGCCGATGAAGGACGGGACGAACACCGATATGCTTCGGGGAGCTGTAAGCAAGCTTTGATCCGGAGATTTCCGAATGGGGAAACCCACTGCTCGTAATGGAGTAGTATCCATACTTGAATACATAGAGTATGAGAAGGCATACCCGGGGAACTGAAACATCTAAGTACCCGGAGGAAGAGAAAGCAAATGCGATTCCCTGAGTAGCGGCGAGCGAAACGGGAACAGCCCAAACCAAGAGGCTTGCCTCTTGGGGTTGTAGGACACTCTATACGGAGTTACAAAGGAACGATATAAGCGAAGAGGTCTGGAAAGGCCCGCCAAAGAAGGTAACAGCCCTGTAACTGAAATGTTGTTCTCTCCAGAGTGGATCCTGAGTACGGCGGAACACGTGAAATTCCGTCGGAATCCGGGAGGACCATCTCCCAAGGCTAAATACTCCCTAGTGACCGATAGTGAACCAGTACCGTGAGGGAAAGGTGAAAAGCACCCCGGAAGGGGAGTGAAATAGATCCTGAAACCGTGTGCCTACAAGTAGTCAGAGCCCGTTAACGGGTGATGGCGTGCCTTTTGTAGAATGAACCGGCGAGTTACGATCCCGTGCAAGGTTAAGCAGAAGATGCGGAGCCGCAGCGAAAGCGAGTCTGAATAGGGCGCATGAGTACGTGGTCGTAGACCCGAAACCAGGTGATCTACCCATGTCCAGGGTGAAGTTCAGGTAACACTGAATGGAGGCCCGAACCCACGCACGTTGAAAAGTGCGGGGATGAGGTGTGGGTAGGGGTGAAATGCCAATCGAACCTGGAGATAGCTGGTTCTCTCCGAAATAGCTTTAGGGCTAGCCTCAAGGTAAGAGTCTCGGAGGTAGAGCACTGATTGGACTAGGGGCCCCTACCGGGTTACCGAATTCAGTCAAACTCCGAATGCCGATGACTTATCCTTGGGAGTCAGACTGCGAGTGATAAGATCCGTAGTCGAAAGGGAAACAGCCCAGACCGCCAGCTAAGGTCCCAAAGTATACGTTAAGTGGAAAAGGATGTGGAGTTGCTTAGACAACCAGGATGTTGGCTTAGAAGCAGCCACCATTTAAAGAGTGCGTAATAGCTCACTGGTCGAGTGACTCTGCGCCGAAAATGTACCGGGGCTAAACGTATCACCGAAGCTGCGGACTGTTCTTACGAACAGTGGTAGGAGAGCGTTCTAAGTGCAGTGAAGTCAGACCGGAAGGACTGGTGGAGCGCTTAGAAGTGAGAATGCCGGTATGAGTAGCGAAAGACGGGTGAGAATCCCGTCCACCGAATGCCTAAGGTTTCCTGAGGAAGGCTCGTCCGCTCAGGGTTAGTCGGGACCTAAGCCGAGGCCGAAAGGCGTAGGCGATGGACAACAGGTTGATATTCCTGTACCACCTCCTCACCATTTGAGCAATGGGGGGACGCAGGAGGATAGGGTAAGCGCGGTATTGGATATCCGCGTCCAAGCAGTTAGGCTGGGAAATAGGCAAATCCGTTTCCCGTGAAGGCTGAGCTGTGATGGCGAGCGAAATTTAGTAGCGAAGTTCCTGATTCCACACTGCCAAGAAAAGCCTCTAGCGAGGTGAGAGGTGCCCGTACCGCAAACCGACACAGGTAGGCGAGGAGAGAATCCTAAGGTGATCGAGAGAACTCTCGTTAAGGAACTCGGCAAAATGACCCCGTAACTTCGGGAGAAGGGGTGCTTCTTAGGGTGTTAAAGCCCCGAGAAGCCGCAGTGAATAGGCCCAGGCGACTGTTTAGCAAAAACACAGGTCTCTGCGAAGCCGTAAGGCGAAGTATAGGGGCTGACGCCTGCCCGGTGCTGGAAGGTTAAGAGGAGCGCTTAGCGTAAGCGAAGGTGCGAATTGAAGCCCCAGTAAACGGCGGCCGTAACTATAACGGTCCTAAGGTAGCGAAATTCCTTGTCGGGTAAGTTCCGACCCGCACGAAAGGCGCAACGATCTGGGCACTGTCTCAACGAGAGACTCGGTGAAATTATAGTACCTGTGAAGATGCAGGTTACCCGCGACAGGACGGAAAGACCCCGTGGAGCTTTACTGCAGCCTGATATTGAATGTTGGTACAGCTTGTACAGGATAGGTAGGAGCCTTGGAAACCGGAGCGCTAGCTTCGGTGGAGGCATCGGTGGGATACTACCCTGGCTGTATTGACCTTCTAACCCGCTGCCCTTATCGGGCAGGGAGACAGTGTCAGGTGGGCAGTTTGACTGGGGCGGTCGCCTCCTAAAATGTAACGGAGGCGCCCAAAGGTTCCCTCAGAATGGTTGGAAATCATTCGCAGAGTGTAAAGGCACAAGGGAGCTTGACTGCGAGACCTACAAGTCGAGCAGGGACGAAAGTCGGGCTTAGTGATCCGGTGGTTCCGCATGGAAGGGCCATCGCTCAACGGATAAAAGCTACCCCGGGGATAACAGGCTTATCTCCCCCAAGAGTCCACATCGACGGGGAGGTTTGGCACCTCGATGTCGGCTCATCGCATCCTGGGGCTGTAGTCGGTCCCAAGGGTTGGGCTGTTCGCCCATTAAAGCGGTACGCGAGCTGGGTTCAGAACGTCGTGAGACAGTTCGGTCCCTATCCGTCGCGGGCGCAGGAAATTTGAGAGGAGCTGTCCTTAGTACGAGAGGACCGGGATGGACGCACCGCTGGTGTACCAGTTGTTCTGCCAAGGGCATCGCTGGGTAGCTATGTGCGGACGGGATAAGTGCTGAAAGCATCTAAGCATGAAGCCCCCCTCAAGATGAGATTTCCCATTCCGCAAGGAAGTAAGATCCCTGAAAGATGATCAGGTTGATAGGTCTGAGGTGGAAGCGTGGTGACACGTGGAGCTGACAGATACTAATAGATCGAGGACTTAACCTATATTCTAATGTGAAAAATGAACATTGTTATCTAGTTTTGAGAGAACATTCTCTCCATCAGGTTTGGTGGCGATAGCGAAGAGGTCACACCCGTTCCCATACCGAACACGGAAGTTAAGCTCTTCAGCGCCGATGGTAGTTGGGGGTTTCCCCCTGTGAGAGTAGGACGCCGCCAAGCTTTTTGTTTATATCCTTCCAATGGAAGAAGTTACTTTATCCATTCCGCAGTAGCTCAGTGGTAGAGCTATCGGCTGTTAACCGATCGGTCGTAGGTTCGAGTCCTACCTGCGGAGCCATGCTTCCATAGCTCAGTAGGTAGAGCACTTCCATGGTAAGGAAGAGGTCAGCGGTTCGAGCCCGCTTGGAAGCTTTCCTCTATATGATAATGGTAAATGTTAAGGTTTCTCGTTGATGAGAAGGCTTTTTTTGTTTGTTTTAAAATATATATTTAACGTTTATTGATCTTGGTTCGGCTTATTAAACTAGAAAATGAATCGAGCGATTTTGATGGAAGCTTTGCCTTAGCTTTCTACATACTCCTTCTATTTGTTCTTGATTCTTCGGCGTATTTCTTTTATCCTTACTAAAGTGATGACTTCCTCTCTTACAAAAGACTCTGTACGTTCCTCTTTTTCCCCGAAATTGAATGGTTATTGTTTTTTCCTTTCTGTATCTCCGGGTTTTATTCGCCTTCTTTTTCCTTGTACGGTATGTATATAAAAAGGAGTAGATGGTTTGAAAGATTTATTTGTAAAGCAAGAATGGTTTGGATATGTACGTCAGGATGTGCTGGCGGGTATTTTAGTGGCTCTGGCTTTAATTCCTGAAGCGATTGCGTTTTCGATTATTGCGGGCGTTGATCCTAAGGTCGGTTTGTATGCTTCGTTTTGTATTGCGATTGTGATTTCGTTTGTTGGTGGACGGCCAGGTATGATCTCTGCCGCTACTGGTGCTATGGCGCTGGTTATGGTCAATTTGATTGCAGATCATGGATTGCAGTATTTGTTTGCGGCTACGATTTTAACAGGCCTGATTCAAATTGTGTTTGGAATGTGTCGTGTTTCTCGTCTGATGAAATTTATTCCGAGGTCTGTGATGGTTGGTTTTGTCAATGCGTTGGCAATTATGATCTTCATGGCACAGCTGCCGCATTTCGTTGGGGAATCCATGGCTATGTATATCATGACAGGTGGCGCTTTGTTCATCATTTATGTATTACCGATGGTCATCAAAGTTGTTCCCTCTCCACTCATTGCGATTATTGTGATGACGATGATTGCTGTATTTGGGCATATTGATGTCAGAACGGTTGGAGACATGGGAGAGCTGCCTAGCTCTTTGCCAGTTTTTCTTATCCCAAATGTACCGTTTAACTGGGAAACACTTGCTATCATTTTTCCTTATTCCTTAGCACTTGCGATGGTTGGTTTACTTGAATCTTTATTAACAGCACAGATTGTAGATGATATGACGGAAACGTCTAGTCGTAAAAATAAGGAAGCGAGAGGCCAAGGAATTGCCAATGTGGTGGCAGGATTTTTTGGCGGTATGGCTGGCTGTGCGATGATTGGTCAATCTGTGATTAATACAAAGGCAGGGGGACGAGGCAGGCTTTCTACCTTTGTTGCTGGTGCATTTTTAATGGTATTGATTTTTGTTTTGGGTGATGTAGTCGTTCAAATTCCAATGGCTGCTCTTGTGGCTGTCATGATCATGGTTTCTATTGGTACCTTTGATTGGGGTTCATTCCAGCAGCTAAAAAAGAACCCAAAAACAGATTCTATTGTCATGATTGTCACGGTCGTGACGGTGGTGTTCACTCATGATTTATCCAAGGGTGTATTTGCAGGTGTTCTTCTTAGTGCGGTATTCTTTGTAGCAAAAATATCGAAGCTTCATATTACGTCTACAGAAAGCCAAGCAGGGACTTGGATTTATCGAATAAAAGGCCAAATTTTCTTTGCTTCTGTGACTGATTTCATCCAAGCGTTCGATCAGAAAAAAGATCTCCAAGCTGTTGTCATTGATTTGTCTGAAGCGCGTATATGGGACGAATCAGGTGTGGCCGCGATTGAACGTGTGAAGGAAAAATATCGTATAGCTGGTGTAGAGGTGGACGTAGTTGGAATGGATACGTCTAGTCAAAAGCTTATGAAACAAGTGATTGGATCTTAAAAGACTTTTCTTTTTGTTACAATAAAACAAGGAAGAAAGTGAAGGATGGAGGTGGCCGGCATGCTTGTCCGTTTGAATCAGGTGCTCGGCCGGATGATGCCGCTCATTACGCCTGTCAGCGTGCTACTTGGTGTATTATTGGCGGCGTATTTAAAAGATTTGACCTTTTTGGTGCCATGGGTGTTTGCTGTGATGACATTTGCAGGAAGTCTGTCTGCTACCTTTTCAGCTTTAAAGCATACGGTGATGCATCCATTGCCTTTGATTTTAACGTTTTTGATTTTGCATGTGCTGATGCCTCTTTATGCTTGGACATCGGGACATTTGATCTTTGCGGGTGACTCCATGACGATCACCGGTTTGACACTTGCCATGGTGATCCCAACAGGCGTTTCTAGTTTAATATGGGCAGCGATGTATAAAGGGAATGTGGGATTAACGTTATCCATTATTTTAATTGATACACTGCTGTCGCCATTTATTGTACCTGCCAGTCTGTCACTTCTCGTCGGTTCACAGGTCCATATGGACATGGCGGCCATCATGAAGGGGCTGTTTGGTATGGTGGTGCTTCCATCTATATTAGGGATGCTCGTACATCAATATGCAAAGCCAGCGGTAACGAAAAAGATCAGTCAGACCTTGTCTCCTTTTTCAAAAATAGGCTTGTTTGTTGTGGTCTCGATCAATAGTTCTGTTGTTGCTCCCTATTTACGTGAACTGGATGGTGCGTTTTTTAGTAAAGCAGCCATTGTGTTTTTCATTGCAATGAGTGGATATGCTTTTGCGTGGTTCATTGGGAAGGCGATGAAATGTACTCAAGGAGAAATTGTGGCGATTGTGTATACGGGCGGTATGCGGAACATTAGCGCGGGTGCGGTGCTTGCCATTAGCTTTTTCCCGCCTGCTGTTGCTGTCCCTGTCGTGATTGGCATGCTGTTTCAGCAAGTACTTGCAGCCTTGTTTGGCTTTTTACTTAATCGTTTTGAGCTGAAAGAACCTGCTGTGATTAAGTCTTTATCATGAAAAAGCCTCCATCCTTTAAGGTGGAGGCTTTTTTTACGATTAATAGATGAGATATTTTTTCCGTTTCTTTTCGAATGTTTTCAGGTCATGGTGGTATTGTTTCATGATGTGTTTGATGGAAGTGCCTTTATTGATTTCTTCTTTGATCCAGCTATTCCCGATGAGTTTATCAAAGCTGCCTGTTTGTAGGAATTGAAAGTCATTAGGATACAAGTCGTGTATTGCTTTGATAATGGATAGACCTGTTTTGACTGCTTCGAATGATTTTCGGTCTGTGACATAAAGCTGTACCCCGTGAGACAAAGTCCCGGCATGTTTTGAAAAGGTAGGGGTAAATGAGACAGGTCTAAATTGAACGCCTTTTAGTTTTAACCCATTTAAATGATCTGCTAGCTCATTGCTATTGATATATGGAGCGCCAATGAGTTCGAACGGTTTTGTCGTTCCTCTGCCTTCAGAAACGTTTGTGCCTTCGATTAATCCTGTTGCTGGGTAGACAAAGGTACTATCAACGGTCGGCATGTTAGGTGAAGGGAGGACGAACGGCAGCTTCGTGTCATCGAACGTCATGGATCGTTTCCAATGTTTCATTTTGATCACTTTTACATCAGCGTTGATATGAAACTCTTTGTTAAACATGTATGCAAGTTCTCCAGTTGTCATCCCATGTCTTAATGGGATGGGATAGAGACCTACAAATGAGGCGTGTTCTGGTTCTAATACAGGTCCTTCTACTTTTAGCCCGCCTATTGGGTTTGGACGATCTAAGACAACAAATGGAATATTGTTTTCCTTAGCTGCTTCCATTGCATACGCCATCGTGTAAATATAGGTGTAATAACGAGTACCAACGTCTTGAATATCAAATAGCAGGACATCTACATTTTTGAGCATTTCAGGAGTTGGCTTTCTTGTTTTTCCATAAAGAGAGTAAACAGGCAGGCCCGTTTTTTCGTCGGTATACGATTCGACGCCTTCTCCTGCTTGTGCATCACCACGGACGCCATGTTCAGGCCCATACAAGGCAGTCAGTTTGATATCGGGGTGTTCAAATAGCAGATCGACACTGCTTTTCATGTTTGCATCAATGCCTGTAGGATTCGTAATAAGCCCTACTTTTTTCCCTTTAAGCCAAGAGAGGTTACTTGAGAGTAATGTTTCGATACCTGTTTTGACTGTTGCTTTTTTTCCTTTTGTATCTGTTCGTTCTGAATCTGCGGGGGAGGCGGCGGTCAATGTGCTGATCATGAGAATGCTAGCGAGTATCAAGCTTGCTGTCTTTTTCAAGAGAATCCCTCCTATTTGATCTGTTTTCCTTTTAAATTGAGTCCATAGCCAAATGGGTAAAGGGTTTGATTAGGATGAGTGACTGATGGGATAGCGACGGGCAATTTCCCTTTAGGTGAGGCAGCTCCAAAAATCACTTCTAGTCCCGCAGGAATATTTGGTTGATTGAATTGTCCGTTTGAGTACCCTTTAAAACCGTAAACAGCCAGTAAGGCGTCGGCTTCCTCGAAATTTGCAGCATCATATGGGTTTCGGAGACTCATGATGACCAATTTTTTGTTTTGTGCTGCTGCTTCTTTCATGACAGCACGAGGAAAGGCCGTTGCCCATTTTTTCGGATCCTGTACACCGTCATCAATGACGCCATCATTCACAGCTGGGTCATTTTGGACAACGTAAGAGCCGGTAATGACATAGTCAGCATCTTGAATGAGTTTGGCTGTTTCTTTTGAGAAACTCTTATCTGCAAATGCGTACGATTGGACACGCACAGGTTTGATCTTTTTTTGTTTGTTTAGTGATTCAATTGTGACGGACATTGCTTTTGTTTGATCTTCGTACGGTGCCATGAGCAAGATTTTGTCATTCTTTTTAGGCTTAAAAGGCAAGGTTTTGTCGTTGTTTTTAAGTAGAGTGATTCCTTCACGTGCCATTTTTTGTTCTGCTTTTCGGTGCGACTTTTGACCAACGAGCTGAGTGGCTTTTTTGATTTTCTTCTCAAGGCTTACTGATTTGTTGGCGGAAATGATGCCACGTTTAATCTTTAATTGAAGGATTTTTTCGACAGATTGATTGATCTGAGATATCGGAATTTCTTTTGTGAGAACTGCTCTTTTTAAAGCATTGAACACATTCTCTAGGTTTTTTTCTGTCTTTAAGGACGTGACAGGTGCTGGCATGAGGGCAATGTCGACGCCTGCTTTAATAGCCATTACCACAGCTTCTTCCTGTCCAAAGTTATCTGCAATCGCTTTCATATTGAGGGCGTCTGTTACAACCACTCCTTGAAAGCCCATGTCTTCTTTTAATAAGTTTGTGATGACTTTTTTTGATAAGGTTGCTGGAACCATAATGTCCTCGCCATCTTTTTTACTTTTATACGTTGTGTCATCAATGGCTGGGAATTGAACATGAGCGGTCATGACCATATCTGCCCCTGCGTTGATTGCTTGTTGAAATGGATACAGCTCCACCTTTTTAAGACGATCTAGATCATGTTCTACAAGCGGAAGACCGTAGTGACTATCAACAGCTGTATCACCATGTCCCGGGAAATGCTTGAGTGTCGAAATAGTCTTCTCCTTTTGAAGTCCTTTCATGGTTTGAAGACCAAGTCGCGTGACTAGTGCAGGGTCAGAGCTAAAGGAACGGACACCAATGACGGGGTTATTCGGGTTATTATTTACATCAAGAACAGGAGAGAAATTTGTATTGATACCTAGAGCGTTTAATTCTTTGCCGATGATTTTTCCTGTGTCATATGCATTTTTTTTACTTCTAGAGGCACCAATCGACATATTTCCTGGGAAATGTGTTCCCTTTTGTAGTCTTGTGACGATTCCGCCTTCTTGATCAATGGAAATGAGTAAAGGGATGTTGGGTGATGCTTGTTGAAATTCATGTGTGAGTTTGACGGTTTGTTTCGTATCAACGACATTTTCTGCAAATAAGATGACACCGCCTAAATGATATTTCTCTACAAGGTGAGAGACTTCTTTATTCATTTTTGTGAAGCCTGTAGGAGCGGATTCACCTTCTGCTTGCCAATTGCGAAAGTCTGGCATGAGCATTTGGCCAATTTTTTCATCCAAGGACATGTCCTGAACCATTTGTTTGGCAGTTGGGAGAGGGGCGGAGCTCACCTTTTCCGTTGGAATGGAAGAGGTGAGCAGGGCCAAAACGAGTGCAGCGGGGAACAGAGCTTTTAACATCGAATTCCTCCTTTTACTTAAAAGATTCGTAGATTGCGGTCATGATGCTTCCATAAGTACCAGTTGGGAAAAGGTCACCTTCAAATTGATTTGGGTTGACTTCAGGTGAAACGACGGGTGAATGTTTTTTATTTGTTAGCAAGACGACGCCTAGATTGTGTTTTGGATCAATCAGTGTCATCGTTCCGGTCCAGCCTGTGTGTCCATACGCTTCTTTACTTGCGTACTTCCCAAACATCCATTCCATGTCAGTATTGCCGTTTTTCCGCCAGCCTAGCCCGTAAGTTGGGTTCGTGTCTGATGATTCCGTAAAGAGATCGATAGAAGCTTGGTCAAAGATGGTTGTTTTCCCATAGCCTCCTTTATTGAGCATCAGCTGAAGCAGTACGGCCATATCTGATGTATTAGAGAAAAGTCCGGCATGTCCGGAGACACCTGCCATTGAGTAATAGGCTTTCTCATCGTGGACTTCACCTAGCAAGGTATACCTGCGAATGTTTTCAAAATCAATGACACCATCTCTTGTATTGCCTAGACGCTCGGTTGCTGCAAAATGCTTTGGCTTGAATCCCTTTTTCAGCGGATTGAACATGGTATGTTTGAGACCAAGCGGTCGATAAATCGTCGACTCTACATATTGGTCAAGTGGCATACCGGTTTTTTTCTCGATGATCATGCCTAACAGCATGTAATCAATATCACTATAAATATGCTGAGTGCCTGGCTTGTATTGCAGGGGCACCTTTGGCAGCCATTTCATGGTTGTTTGTCTATCTTGGGAGAAAAAAGAGCCCGCTTGCTCTTTGCTATAAAATAAAACACTGGAAGGAAGTCCGGCAGAATGGGTGAGAAGATCCTTGACTCGAAGCTGATCTTTGCCGGTTACCTTTGCATCTGGTTCATCTTGAAAGTCAGGCAGGATGGTTTGTATTTTTTCATTTACATCTAGTTTTTGTTCATATACTAGCTTTTGCAGGGCATAGTTGGTGGCATACATTTTTGTATTGGATGCCAAATCGAACAGTGTGTTCTTTTTCATTTTCTTATAGAATTTGAGTTCGGTTGTCTCTTTATATTTTTGTCTGTAGCCATAGGCTTTTTGATGGACGATCTGACCATCCTTGATAATGATGAGTGCTGCCCCTGGAAATCCTGCTTTGATATCGTTTTGAATCATGTGATCAACCTTCCTAAGCTGCCTAGAAGAAAAACCTACTTGTTCCGGTCGTTTTGCTTTTTTTAAGACGGGATATTCTTCAGGTGCTGTTTTAGACAAAGACGATACAGGATGGGAGCTAGTTGCAAATGTTTGTACTGGTAACCCAAGGAGCATGAACAGACTTGTGATGATGAGAAAATATTTCTTCAAGAGCTAGACCTCCTATTGTTTATTTTCCTCGAATTCAACAGCCATATCATCATGAAATCCAAATAAGTATGTGAAGATAAATCCAGCGACATATGCAATAAAGAGTCCTATTAAGTAAAGTAGCATTTGATGTGTGTGAACGATAAAGGTTAATGGGAGACCTGATACCCCGATTGCTTTAGTGGCGATTTGGAAATAGGCTTGAAATGCTCCGCCGATTCCAGCGCCGAGACAAGCAGTGAGGAAGGGTCTTCCGAGCGGGAGTGTGACACCGAAAATGAGCGGTTCTCCAATTCCAAGCATTCCTGAAGGAAGTCCGCCTGCAATGGCTCTTTTCAGCTTTTTCTTTTTTGTTTTCATATAAATGGCAAAGGCAGCACCGACCTGTCCTGCGCCTCCCATAGCGAGGATTGGCAGAAGCGGGTCATCTCCAATTGAATTAATCAGTTCCATATGAATAGGTGTTAGGCCTTGGTGAAGTCCAGTTACAACAAGAGGAAGGAAGGTCGCACCAAGAACAAATCCGGCAAAAATACCGCCAATGTTTAATAGATAAGTAAGTCCAGAGGTGATGGCATCAGATATAAATCCGCCGACTGGCATGAAGATAACGTACGTGAAAATGCCTGTAATGAGTAGTGTGATGGTTGGTGTGACGATGATATCGAGTGATTGCGGGACGAAGCGTCTGATCCGGGTTTCAACAAGTGCCATAAAAATAGCTGCAAGAAGAACACCGATAAGTCCGCCTCTGCCTGGTAGAATATTAGTGCCAAATAACATAATATCAGCGGCAGCTGGGTTAATGATGAGAATACCTGCTAATGCGCCTAATGCAGGAGAGCCACCAAATTCTTTTGCGGCGTTTGTTCCTACTAATATACCGAGATAAGCAAACAAGCCTGAGCCTATAACGGTTAGGATAATCGCAGCTTGAGATTTTTCATCGAGCCAGCCTGCTTGCACGACCGCTTTTGTAATACCCGTTATAAGACCCGATGCAACGAGTGCTGGAATAATGGGAATGAAAATGCTGGCGATCCGCCGTAAGAACAGCTTGAATGGTGTGCGGTTCTTTTGTGAAATGGCTTGTTTGTTTTTCTGTGCTTCGTTGTTTAAGTCATATGAACCTGAGGCATTGAGCAGCTGTTCAAACGCACTTGATACTTGGTTGACAACACCTGTGCCTAAAATGATTTGCAGTGTTTCCGCTTCGACGACGCCAATGACACCATCGAGTTCTTTGATCGCGGTGGTTTGCACTTTTTCACGATCAATGGGTGTAATTCGGAGACGTGTCATACAATGTGTGTGGGAAGAGATGTTTTCAGAACCACCACAGAGTGAAAGGATTTCTTTCGCCAACTGCTGATATTTTTTTTGATGACTCATGTTGAATCCCCCTTTGTTTTTCGTTTCATGGAGCGGATGGCATGCCTTGTTTTGTCAATATATTGTGCTGTCTGTTCATATTGACGGGAGGCTAAACTGAGGAACAAGACATCGATTAAATAGAGCTGTGCCATTCTAGAGGAAGTGGCAGCACTGCGAAAAGGTGCTTCATTGGAACCGGACGTTGATAGATGGACATCACACAATGCAGAAACGCTTGTATGCCCTGGATGCGTTAAAGCAATGGTTTTTACTTCATTTTCTTTGGCGAGCTGAAGGGCTTGGATGATGTCTAATGTTTCTCCTGAGAAGGATATACCGAACACAATGTCATTCTTTCCAGCATTTGCGATGACCGTAGATGCGATGTGCATGTCAGTGAAGGCAGTGGCTGCATAATTGATTCTGAGAAATTTCTGCTGGGCATCAGCTGCGACGATGCCAGATGCACCCACACCGATAAAATGGATTTGGTTTGCATTCAGCAGCAGTTGCACAGCTTTTTCTAAAGCTTCTACATTTAAAATAGAGGCTGTATCTTTGATCGATTGAATGGTGTTTCCTGCTGTCTTTTGAATAATGGATTGAAGTGGTTCATCTTGTTCGATATCCCGGTAGCCTTGTTTATCAGTGTGCATTAAGTCTCCAGCGATCCGCATTTTCAAATCGTGATAGCCATCCAGCCCGAGAGACTTACAGAGACGGATGACGGCAGAGCTGCTTGCACCGGCAGCCTGACTGATTTCATGCACTGTGCTTTTAATGACTTTGTCAGGATGGGCAAGGATATAGTCTGCAATGATTTTTTCAGATTGGGGAAGCTTTGATTTCATTGTGTGTAGTAGGGTGAGTCCGCCTGCTGACATGAGTTTCCTCCTTTAAGATTGATGACGTAAGATGGCTTTGTCGATGTGACCATCTGCTTTGTTGAGCAGGTCTTTGGCTGTCTTTTTATCTGTTTTGGTTTGGAGCATGACGATGGCTGTTTTAACTTCTAAATCGGCTGCTTCAAGGGCTTTTACGGCTTGTTCGTAGGAAGCATTGGTCACATGCTGAATGATGGTGATGGCGCGTTCTTTCAGTTTATGATTGCTTACTTTTACATCTACCATCAGGTTTTCATATACTTTGCCTTGTCTGATCATGACAGAGGTGGAAAGCATATTTAAAATCATTTTATGAGCGGATGCGGCTTTCATTCGTGTTGACCCAGTGATGGCTTCTGGTCCTACGACGACTTCAATGGCGCAGTCTGCCAGTTCGCTAATCTCTGCTTGTTCATTGCAGCTGAGGGCTACTGTTTTTGCTCCAATGGTTCTAGCATAGTTTAAAGCGCCAATGATATAGGGGGTTCTGCCGCTCGCCGCGATGCCGACAACCGTATCTTTTGATGTCAGGTGGATGTGTTCTAAATCTTTTTGACCAGCTTCTTCACTGTCTTCCACATCTTCTGCTGCATGTGAAAAGGCAGAGTCGCCACCGGCCATGATGCCTACGATGACATCAGGTGAAATGCTATAGGTAGGTGGACATTCGACCGCATCCATTACCCCAATTCTGCCGCTTGTTCCAGCGCCTAGATAAATGAGTCTGCCTCCATTCGAGATGGATTCAAAGGCAAAGTCACTTGCTGTCTTTACGTCTGGAAGGACACGGTTGACGGCTTGAGCGACCTTCATATCTTCCTCATTTATCATTTGGAGCATTTCTAGCGGGCTTGCTTGTGAAATTCCCATGGTGTTAGGGTTTCTTGATTCTGTTGTCAAAGAACGCAGTTGAGATGGCTGCATGTGACATACCTCCTTATTTCTTCATTTTCAGTATATTGAGTATGATATGAAATTTCAATATTATATTTAAATACTGAAATTATATTTCAGTCGAAATGTTGTGCTGATGAGGGTTGAATAGTTAGAAAATAAAAAAAATAAAAATCCCCTTTACAAAAGGGGGACAACCTGTATATAATAACTTTTGTCAGCTTCACGGAAACAGTAAACTTGACAAACTGGCCCGTTGGTCAAGCGGTTAAGACACCGCCCTTTCACGGCGGTAACACGGGTTCGAATCCCGTACGGGTCACCATCATGTGGAGGATTAGCTCAGCTGGGAGAGCATCTGCCTTACAAGCAGAGGGTCGGCGGTTCGAGCCCGTCATCCTCCACCATATGCCGGTGTAGCTCAACTGGTAGAGCAACTGACTTGTAATCAGTAGGTTGGGGGTTCAAGTCCTCTTGCCGGCACTGTTTTTCTTTTATCAATTCCATATGTGGAGGGGTAGCGAAGTGGCTAAACGCGGCGGACTGTAAATCCGCTCCCTCCGGGTTCGGCGGTTCGAATCCGCCCCCCTCCACCATTTTTGGGCTATAGCCAAGCGGTAAGGCAACGGACTTTGACTCCGTCATGCGTTGGTTCGAATCCAGCTAGCCCAGTTAAGACACCTTTTTCAAAAAGGTGTCTTTTTTTATTTTGACGATTGGAATGTATAACTATTCAAAATATTGTTGAGTTGAGTCAAAAGGTACCGAGAAAGTAAAATATAAGCATGAACGGAAAGGGGATGTACATATGGGAGATCAAAAGAAGGTCACGATTGTCGGGGTGCCAATGGATCTCGGTCAAATGAGAAGGGGCGTCGATATGGGGCCGAGTGCCATTCGCTGTGCTGGTGTAAAAGAAAAATTGGAATCGCTTTCATTTGATGTCGAGGATTTAGGGGATATTCCTGTTGAGCAAAGGGATGATGAGAAAGGTCTCTATACAAGTGAAAAACTGAAAAACTTAACGGAGAATGCTGGCGCAAACCAGCTTCTTGCTGAAAAGGTTAGCAGTATTGTGCAGTCCGGTTCGTTTCCGCTGATTTTAGGCGGGGATCATAGCATTGCAATTGGTACACTAGCCGGTGTAGCTAAGCATTATGAAAATTTGGGTGTCATTTGGTATGATGCACACGGTGATTTAAATACAGAGGAAACTTCTCCTTCTGGAAATATTCATGGGATGCCACTTGCTGTCAGTCTCGGCCTTGGGCATGCTGATCTAACGAATATTGGCGGTTATGCGCCTAAAGTAAAGCCGGAGAATGTGATCTTGATTGGTGCTCGTTCTTTAGATGAAGGAGAGCGGGCATTAATTAGAGAAAAAGGCATTAAAGTGTATACGATGCATGAAATAGATCGTTTAGGAATGACGAGAGTAATGGAGGAAGCCATTGCGTATTTAAAAGAAAGAACAGATGGTGTTCATTTGTCGCTTGATTTAGATGGCCTAGATCCAGCGGAGTGCCCTGGCGTGGGAACGCCGGTTGCAGGCGGCATCAGTTATAGGGAGAGTCATCTTGCAATGGAGCTTTTAGAGGAAGCAGGTATTTTGACATCTGCTGAGTTTGTTGAGGTGAATCCGGTATTAGATGAGAAAAATAAAACAGCAGAAGCGGCAGTTGCATTAATTGGTTCTTTAATGGGTGAAAAGCTATTATAGAGCGGGACTTGTTCCCGTTCTTTTTTTAATTTTGGGGAAATTTAAGGATATGTTAAGGTTTTTACCGGCTGATATGCGTAACATGCTGTCAAAAATTTGTTACACTATTTTTTAGAGGAGAATGAAACCTTTTGGAACGAGGTTCGTATACATAAAGACCGGTGAAGGCAGAGGTTGAATATACTATGGAAACAATGATTAAAAAGAGAATTAAGCAAGTGAAAAAAGGCGACCAGAACGCATTTGCAGACATCGTAGACCTGTATAAAGACAAAATTTATCAGCTGTGCTACCGTATGCTTGGGAATGCACATGAAGCAGAAGATATTGCGCAGGAGGCGTTTATTCGTGCCTATGTGAATATTGAGAGCTTTGATGTGAATCGTAAGTTTTCCACGTGGCTGTACCGCATTGCAACCAACCTGACCATCGACCGTATTCGTAAAAAAAAGCCGGATTATTATTTAGATGCAGAGGTGGCAGGGACAGAAGGACTGAATATGTATTCTCAAATTGCGGCTGACGGCATTTTGCCAGAGGACGAGGTGGTGTCGCTTGAATTATCGAGCACCATTCAGCAAAAAATTTTAAGATTACCCGATAAATATCGCTCGGTCATCGTATTAAAGTATATTGATGAACTCTCGTTAAAAGAAATTAGTGAGATTCTGAATATACCAGTTGGTACGGTGAAAACGAGAATACACAGGGGTAGAGAGGCTCTCCGAAAACAGTTGAGAGACCTTTGAGTGAGGTGATTTTGATGAGCTGTCAGGAAAGAATCGTCCTGCTTATGCATCAGTATTTAGACGGGGACATTGAGCCCGAAGATGAAAAAGAATTAAAGAGCCATCTGCAATCGTGTGAGGAATGCCGTACTCATTTTCAACAAATTGAGAAATCCATCGCGCTCGTGCAGAGTACATCTCATATAGAAGCACCATCTGATTTCACTGCAAAGGTGATGGCAGGTCTTCCAAAGGAGAAAAAGCGTGTGTCGATTCAAAGATGGATCAAAGCTCATCCGCTAATGGTCGCCGCTGCCCTCTTTGTCATATTGATGGGAGGCAGTCTGTTTACTAGCTGGAATACGGATCATAATTTCAGTGTGTCAAAGCAGCCGAATCTCGTGGTTGAAAATGATACAGTGACGGTACCTAAAGGGGAAACCGTCAAAGGTGACGTCACTGTGAAAAATGGCAAGCTGATTGTAGAAGGCAAGGTTGATGGAAACGTAACAGTCGTCAATGGAGAACAGCTGACTGCTTCTGCCGGACAAGTCACTGGTCAAATCAATGAAATTAATGAAGTGTTTGATTGGGTTTGGTACAAAATGAAGTCTACAGCACAAGACGTGATGCGGGTCATTGGACCAGAGGAGCAAAAGTAAATCAAACAGCTTGAGAGCAGTCTCTAAGGGACTGCTCTTTTTCTATTGATGGACAGACTTGAATGCCAGCCAGATATGGCAACTATTTTCCTTGCTGAAACAAAATGTGGTATAATAGCCACGCTATGTACTTACACATAGGCTCTTTTTTTATAAAAAATGAATCGAACGAAGAATAACTGAAAATTCTGGAGGACGAGGAAATGGCTTTAGGGGATATTCCTTTTTTGCAGTACCTCGGTAATGCTGTTGATATTCTCGTTGTTTGGTATGTGATATATAAATTAATGATGGTCATCCGCGGAACAAAAGCGGTTCAGCTTTTAAAGGGAATTGTTGTCATTGTTCTCGTCAGGATGGGAAGTGCGTATCTCGGTCTTAACACACTTCAATGGCTGATGGATCAAGCGATTACGTGGGGGTTCCTTGCGATCATTATTATTTTTCAGCCAGAGCTAAGGAGAGCGCTTGAGCAGCTTGGGCGCGGCCGTTTCTTCTCTAGAAGCGGAACACCTGTAGAGGAACAGCAGCAGAAAACGATCGAGGCAATTACAAAAGCAATTAACTATATGGCAAAACGAAGAATAGGCGCGCTGTTAACGATTGAGCGCGATACTGGGATGAATGATTACATAGAGACCGGAATTCCTTTAAATGCAAAGGTCAGTTCTGAGCTGCTGATTAATATCTTCATTCCGAATACACCGCTTCATGACGGCGCTGTGATTATGAAGCGTGATGAGATTGCAGCTGCAGCGTGTTATTTACCGCTGTCTGAAAGTCCTTTTATCTCTAAGGAGCTCGGTACACGTCACCGCGCGGCAGTTGGTATTAGTGAAGTAACGGACAGTTTAACCGTCATCGTCTCCGAGGAGACAGGCGGCATTAGTGTCGCAAGAAATGGTGATCTCCATCGAGAATTGACAGAAGAAGCGCTTGAAGAAATGCTGATTGCTGAGTTTAGTAAGAACAGCAAAGATGCTTCCTCGACCAAATGGTATTGGAGGGGCAAGAAAAATGGATAAGATTTTGAATAATCGCTGGGCCGTTAAGTTTCTTGCATTGGTCTTCGCTTTATTGCTGTATGGTGCAGTCAATTCAGCGCAAGCGCCCACGCCGAAAAAAATCGGTGAATCCTTTTTCCCAACATCGACAACAGACGAAGCAACCTTAACGGACATTCCTGTTAAAGCGTATTATGATGACGAAAAGTATGTAGTCACTGGTGTGCCGCAGACAGTCAATGTCACGATTAAAGGATCAACTAGTGCTGTGAAAACAGCAAGACAAACGAAAAATTTTGAAATTTACGCAGATATGCAAAACCTTTCGACAGGTACACATAAAGTCGAATTGAAGGCAAGAGATGTATCGAAAGGAATCACGTTAACGATTAATCCGTCTGTGACGACTGTGACGATACAAGAAAAAACGACAGCTGAATTCCCTGTTGAAACTGAATTTTATAATCAAAATAAAATCAAAGACGGCTATTCACCAGAGCAGCCTATTGTGAATCCGAAAAAGGTCACGGTCACTGGCTCAAAAGACGTGATCGACAAAATTTCTGTCATTAAAGCATTTGTGAACTTAGAGGATGTCGATCAGCAAATTGAGAAAGAAGCGAAGCTCACTGTGTATGATAGCAGTGGGAATGAGCTGCCAGTCGAAGTGAGTCCGTCTGTAGTAGATATTACGGTCCCGATTACGAGTCCAAGCAAGAAGGTCCCGTTTAAGATTGAGCGGACGGGCAGCTTACCAGATGGAATCAGTATCTCAAGCATCGAGACAAGCCCAAGTGAGGTGACAGTCTACGGTTCTCAAAAGGTGCTGGATGCACTTGATTTTATTGACGGCGTTAAGCTGGACCTAAGCAAGATTAAAGATGATACAGAGATTGATGCCGACATTCCACTGCCAGATGGCGTGAAAAAGGTATCGCCTGAAACTGTTAAAATCAAAGTGAAGGTTGCAACAGCTGAAGAAAAAAAGATCGATAATGTACCAATTTCTGTCGTGGGTCTGAGCAAGGATCTTAGCTCTGCTTTTGTGAGTCCGTCTTCTGGGCGTCTCACACTAACAGCAAAAGGTTCAAAGAGTGCAATTGATAAACTAAAGGCTTCAGATATTGAAGCCTATATCAATGTGGGGGACTTAAACGAAGGAACACATGAAGTCAAAGTACAAGTGAATGGCCCTCAAAATGTGACTTGGACATTATCTAGATCGAAGGTCAAAGTGAAACTGACTTCTACTGATACAGAAGATCAGCCGGCTTCTACGAATGATCGGAAAGATCAATCATCCGATGATGATCAGGAAGAGAAGAGTCAAAAGGAATCTACACAAGATAAAGCAAAAAAAGAATCAAGTCAAAGACAGCGGGTCAAAGAAGATAACAAAGAGGACGCAGCGTCCTCTTGAATGGTAAAAAAGGAGCGATTGAAACATGGGCAAGTACTTTGGAACTGATGGTGTAAGGGGTGTGGCTAATAGCGAATTAACGCCAGAGCTCGCATTTAAAATTGGGAGATTTGGCGGCTATGTGCTCACGAAGGATAAAGAACGTCCAAAGGTACTCGTTGGACGAGACACGCGTGTATCTGGTCATATGTTAGAAGGAGCACTCGTAGCAGGCTTACTTTCAATTGGGGCTGAAGTCATGCGTTTAGGTGTGATCTCAACACCTGGTGTGTCTTATTTAACGAAGGCAATGGATGCAGAAGCAGGTGTCATGATTTCAGCTTCGCATAACCCAGTTCAAGACAACGGAATTAAATTTTTCGGCGGTGATGGTTTTAAACTGTCAGATGAACAGGAAAATGAAATTGAGCAGCTAATGGATCAGCCAGTTGATCAACTGCCACGTCCGGTTGGCGCCGATCTTGGAACCGTGAATGACTACTTTGAAGGCGGTCAGAAATACTTGCAATTCTTGAAACAGACAGCGGACGAGGATTTCACAGGCATTCACGTAGCGCTTGATTGTGCACACGGCGCAACATCTTCTCTTGCGACACATTTATTTGCGGATTTAGATGCAGATGTGTCAACAATGGGAACATCACCAAACGGATTGAATATCAACGATGGCGTAGGTTCTACTCATCCAGAGGCACTTTCTGCTTTTGTGAAAGAAAAAGGAGCGGATATTGGTCTTGCGTTTGATGGCGACGGCGACCGCTTAATTGCAGTCGATGAAAAAGGTGATATTGTAGACGGCGATCAAATTATGTACATATGTGCACGTTATCTAAAGGGTGAAGGCCGATTGAAGGACGACACGGTCGTGTCAACGGTCATGAGTAACCTTGGTTTCTATAAAGCGCTTGAGAAGCAAGGCATTAAGAGCATTCAAACCGCTGTTGGTGACCGCTATGTGGTCGAGGCGATGAAAAAGGATGGCTATAATGTCGGAGGCGAGCAGTCAGGCCACTTGATTTTCCTTGATTACAATACGACAGGTGATGGTATGCTTTCTGCGATCATGCTGGTGAATACACTAAAAGCAACAGGGAAAACATTATCAGAGCTTGCAGCTGAAATGGAGAAATTTCCGCAGCTTCTAGTGAATGTGAAGGTATCTGATAAATATAAAGTGGAAGAAAATGAAAAAGTAAAAGCTGTGATCCAAGAGGTTGAAAAAGAGATGAACGGTGACGGACGCATCCTTGTTCGTCCATCAGGAACAGAACCGCTTGTACGTGTCATGGCAGAGGCGAAAACAAAAGAGCTGTGTGATGAATACGTGGCTCGTATTACGGCTGTTGTCAAAGAAGAAATGGGTATTGAGTAATTGATTAAAGCAAATCGCTAAGCAGCGGTTTGCTTTTTTTTTCGAATAAACGTCATAAGAGGCTGGTCTAGTACGAATGATATAAGCGAGGGCAATTTGCTGCTTGCTTTCATACATAAGAGAGCACATCAAAGGTAGAACGTGACAAGCCTCATCGCATATAGTGTAGGGAGGTCTCACTTTCTCACATGAAAGGGATCACCCGCTAAATTGTGATTGACGGAGGTCAGACCTTATAGTACAATCATCCTTGTGTTACTGGATTTTTATTCTAGCAGGAAAGGCAGGGTAGATGTTCAGCCACTCTTATAATTATAGCGCCCGAACTAAGCGATCGAACGACAGATGCTTAGTTGACGAGGATGGAGGTTATCGAATTTTTCGGCGGATGCCTCCCGGCTGATCAAATATAGAGATCACAGCCGTAAGTGTTTCTTTAAAGCAAAGAGGTGACTCTTTGTACAAAGGGAATACACATGATCTCCCAAATTAAACATGTAGAGAGGGACGAAGAAATGTCCCTTCTATTTTAGTAGGCTTTCTTTGTCCCTTTCACATGATCGGGAGGAAGAATATTTATGTGTGGAATCGTAGGTTATATTGGTCAGAATGATGCGAAGGAAATCTTATTAAAAGGTTTAGAGAAGCTTGAGTACCGTGGGTATGACTCAGCAGGTATCGCTGTGGCAAACGAAGATGGCGTGCATGTGTTCAAAGAAAAAGGACGTATCGCTGAGCTTCGTGAAGTCGTTGATGCAAACGTGGCATCTTCAGCAGGAATTGGACATACACGCTGGGCAACACACGGTGTACCAAGCCATCTAAATGCGCATCCGCATCAAAGTGCTTCTGGCCGTTTTACGCTTGTTCATAACGGTGTCATCGAGAACTATGTACAATTGACACGCGAATATTTACAAGACGTCACACTAAAAAGCGACACAGATACAGAGGTTGTTGTTCAAGTCATCGAACAATTTGTGAACAGAGGTCTTGATACAGAGGAAGCTTTCCGTCAAACGCTTCTTCAACTAAAAGGCTCTTACGCAATTGCCCTTTTCGATAACGAAAACAAAGAAACAATCTATGTGGCGAAAAACAAAAGCCCATTATTGGTTGGTTTCGGCGAAGATTTCAACGTTGTGGCTTCTGACGCAATGGCGATGCTTCAAGTAACAAACGAATATGCGGAATTAATGGATAAAGAAATGGTCATTGTTACTAAAGACGAGGTTATTATTAAAAACCTTGACGGTGATATTATGACACGTCCTTCTTATATCGCTGAGCTGGATGCAAGCGACATTGAGAAAGGCACATATCCTCACTACATGTTAAAAGAAACGGATGAACAGCCGCTTGTTATGCGCAAAATCATCCAAGAATATCAAGACGAAAACGGCAAGTTGTCAGTCGCTGGCGATATCGCAAGCGCAGTAGCAGAAGCAGACCGCATCTATATTGTGGCTTGCGGAACGAGCTACCATGCTGGACTTGTTGGTAAACAATACATTGAAGACTGGGCGAAAGTACCTGTAGAAGTCCATGTAGCAAGTGAATTCTCTTACAACATGCCGCTTCTATCGAAAAAACCGTTGTTCATCTTCCTTTCTCAATCTGGGGAGACTGCGGACAGCCGTGCTGTACTTGTTCAAGTCAAAGAACTTGGTCATAAAGCATTAACGATCACAAACGTACCAGGATCTACGCTTTCTCGTGAAGCAGACTTCACATTGCTTCTTCATGCAGGACCAGAAATCGCAGTGGCTTCAACAAAAGCCTACACAGCACAAATCGCTGTTCTTGCGATCCTTGCATCTGTTGCAGCTGAATTAAATGGTCAATCTCTTGACTTTGATCTTGTGAAAGAGCTTGGGATTGTAGCAAACGCAATGGAAGCCCTTGTCGATCAAAAGGATGAAATGGAACAAATCGCTCGTGATTTCTTCACAGTGACACGTAACGCATTCTTTATCGGAAGAGGACTTGACTACTATGTGTGCCTTGAAGGTTCACTAAAATTAAAAGAGATCTCTTACATCCAAGCAGAAGGATTTGCTGGCGGAGAACTCAAACACGGCACGATTGCTTTAATTGAAGAAGGCACACCGGTCATTGCCCTTGCCACGCAAGAGCATGTGAACCTCAGCATTCGCGGTAACGTCAAAGAAGTCGTTGCACGCGGCGCAAACCCATGTGTCATCTCACTAAAAGGCCTAGAAGACGAAGGCGATCGTTTCGTCCTTCCAGCTGTACACCCAGCACTTGCACCACTTGCATCTGTTGTTCCATTACAGCTAATCGCTTACTATGCAGCCCTTCACCGCGGGTGTGATGTGGATAAACCACGTAACCTTGCGAAGAGTGTGACGGTGGAGTAGGGATTAATTAAATCGGATTTTTGATATGATTTGAAATAGAGTTGTTATGAAACATCCCTTTAGACTATATTTGTCTAAAGGGGTGCTTTTTTATATGTTCAGGAAAATCTAAAATCTAAAATTGAAAATTGGATTAAAGAAGGTCGTGGTTTTGGATTTGGTTCAGAGATAGACGATGGTTAAACATTCAAGATGTTTCCTCATGCGGAAGATTTACTCGTTTAAAAAGGTTTAAAAAGAGAAAGCATGAATTTTATTAGGTTTAGAATCGAAACTACTTTTATTTAAGTGAACATTACGATTTTATTGTTGATATTTGATAGCATTTTCCTTTACGACCTTTGGAAGAAAAGATTAACATTGAAGAAGAGTAAGGTTTTAAACATCCTAAAGATCTAAAAATGTATGAGCCGCTTCACGAGCCAGTTGTGATGACAACGGGTTTTTTATTAATGGAGATAAAGGTGAAGGCTTATTGGAGTTGGCTAGAACGACATAAGGTAATCGGATATGTTAAGAAGATTATCTACAAGAATTAAATTTGTTGGATTTACGAGGGCAATTAAGGCTTAATATCTCATAATACAATAACAAAAAACATAGGTCAGGGTAAAAAGATTTTATTATACCTCATCAAACACCATTTCTAAACTTACATAATGTCAATAATAAGAAAGACTTTGAACTAGTAGAAGGGGGGGATTCTATGATAACAGACGTTGCTGGATCGATAAATGGATACTACAAGCAAATATACCTTGCTGTTAAAGAATTACTCAAGTTGAAAAATGATAATTCAAGTGTAGGCATAGAGTGTGGTGCAGATATTCGAGTCTTTAATACTAATAATAGAAATGAATCAATTGAGGTGAAATTCTATAAAAAAAGTATAGGTTTATATTCACGAGAGATTTCAAAAACAATTTATAATTTCTATATGCAACCAGCTGATGATCATAGGCTGTATTTTAATACAAATACGAAAGTACCTAGCGTACATATTTTTAAAGAATGCGAGAATACGTTTTCTTTAAATCAAGAAGAAGGTATTTCATACATCCTTCATTTATTGATAAAAAATGAGTCTAATAAAAACCGAGAAAATAATATTAGAGAATATTTCACAAGAGTTGGAATTATATGTGATAAATGTGAAAAAGACACTTGTGATATATGTATTTCTAAATTTGTTGAGCGATTTAAAAATACATATCCTGAGCACTTTGTTGAAATAATTGAAATTAATCCAGTAGTACAGCTAAATCAGTTTGTGAATAAATTACGTTTTATATTTGAAGATAAGCCAAAGGATCAATCAATAACTAGATTAAAAAGAGAATTAAAAAGTTTATTAAGAGAAAACTATAAAGCTTTAGTTTCAGGTTTTGATGAACTTATTTTGGAAGCAATAATTCACAAAATAGCAATTAGTTTTTTTGATTCTACCGTAGTTAATTCACTCATTAAAAATCCTAAGATTGATTATAAAACACATAAAAAGGTTGCTAAATCAGATGTTATAGGTTTTATTTCTACTTATCAAACATTTTTAAAGGAATACAAAGAAGACATGCTTGAATTAAAAATATTTGACATAGTAGAAAAATCTAATTTAGATGAACAAAAAATATTAATTAAATTTAATCAAGAGTATCAAGAGTATTTGTTTTCTAAGGAGAAATTAGATGTTTATAATACAGCAACGATTAAACAATATTTCCGAGATATTGAGATGAAGTTTAAAACTGAACATGAAAGAGATGCCTTTGTAAATAGGTTTGAATTCTATAATAGAGGGTTTGGATTATTAGGTTATTTAATGAACTTAAAAATTAAACAAATAGTTGTTAGAGAAGATAGAGTGTTTCTGAAAGGCACAGATGGGGAATTCTTATGTATACAAAATCATGGTTATTATGATTATGAAAAGGTTTCTAAATTTATAGGTGCTAATAAACAATCTGAAAATAAGTTTTATAGATATTTGGAATTAGAAAAATGTTCCTTTTTGGAATCTGTATCTGATTGTTGTACGACTCCGTTTATAAAAATAGATAAACTAGAAATGAAGACTTCTTTAGAAGAATACCAAATTATAAATTCTATACCATTTGAAGTAATGGAGGAAATAAAAAATTTAGTTAATTCCAATAAAAACTTGTTGATTATAAGTCCAGCTAATACGAATAGAAAACCTTTTTTAAATGCAATGATTTCGTCTATACCTAAGAAGTATTCTTTTTTTACAATAGCGGAAGATTTATTGTCATTACCTGCGGTTTGTAAAGATAAGCCTAATGCTATTATAGATAGCTTAAAAGACGACTACACTGATAATATAAGAAAAATGGCGATTGCTGCTAGTGCATATGATAAATGTATTTCTTTGATTGATAATTATGAATTGGATATAAAAAAAGTTTTTAATAACTTTAAGAGTTTATTGAAAGAAAATGAGTGTGTAATTGGAACAATACATCGAAATACTAGTGGATGTAAAAATATGATGGTTTTTGAAGAAGTAGGTAAGAATTTACCTGGATTCAGTCATGTAGATTTTTATATATTTGATAGCTTTATTATACTTGAAAATTATTTTGTGGATGAGCATAAGCGAGATGTATTACATATTGTTACAAAGCATTAATTTAATAAATTTTCCAAAAAATACATATACTCTAAAACAAAACATAAATATATGCATTTTGATCTACTTTATTCAATATATGGGTTTTCCCTATTCAAAAACAACCTTGGTAGACTGGCTTTGATCAAATTTCATTCTAAAGCTATATTTGATACCCCTTTAGATATAATTGTCTATAGGGAGATATTTATGAAAAAATAGAAATTTATAAGTGCGGTTAACTTTGATTAAGGGTACAATACTGAAGCTTGCTTTCTTGAAATAATATACATCTTTATCAAGGGGGAGATGTTATTTTTAATCGATACTTAAAAAAAGAAAAATGGGGAATTGTTTTTTTCTTGATTGGTTATATTGTATTGTTTATTAGCTCTTATTTGTTGATTGGCGGTCCTGCAACGATTGAAGGACCAATTTGTATTTTACTTGGATTTTGTATCGTTCATTTTTTTAGATATAGAGCTTTCAAAAAAGATGAAGAGAATAAAAAGGGAAATAATAAAGGTTTATATCATCGCTTTTAAGTTGTATTAATAGCCTGGTTATCATGTGTAAGTACATTGCAAAACAAACCTTGCGCAAGCAATACAAGCTAATAGCTAATATATAAAAAAGGAAGAGAGAAGAACTCATGACCAAACCTAAAATCTACACAATGAGTTTCGCAAAAGTCTATCCTCTCTACATCGCAAAGGCAGAGAGAAAGGGACGAACGAAGGCTGAGGTTGATACGATTATTTGTTGGTTGACGGGGTACAGTCCAGCAGAGTTACAGCAACAGTTGGACAAGCAGATAGACGTTGAAGCCTTTTTTGCTGAGGCTCCTGAGCTTCATCCTTCCCGCAGTTTAATCAAAGGAGTCATCTGTGGTGTACGGGTAGAGGACATTGAGGAAGAAACCATGAAAATATTCGGTATCTAGATAAGCTGATTGATGAGTTAGCCAAGGGAAAGAAAATGGAAAAGATTTTGCGAGCTTCGTCATGATCATCACAAGCAAGCCCAGTGAATAACCTTCACTGGGCTTTTTTATATTTATAGACCATTCGACCAATAAAAATAAAATCCATTTGAACGAATTCTCTCTTCATGTCGTCAAAAGAAGTGATACCAAAACAAATTGACGTTTGAAAAGGGAGTGGCGTGATGGACATGAAGATGATTTTACCTCTTATTTTGCTACAAGCGATTTTAATGGTGATTGGTTTGTTTGATTTGTTGAAAAGAGATCCGTCGAGAATCAGGGGAGAGGTGAAGTGGGTTTGGGCTTTGGTGATTGTGTTTGTGGCGAGTGCCGGTCCTATTGCGTATTTCATTTTTGGTCGTAAACAATCTTAGTAGGGGGGATTCGCTTGAATATGTTGGAGTGTCAAGGCCTGACGAAATCGTATGGACGGCATGAAGTGTTAAAAGATGTCTCGTTTTCTGTTGGGGAGGTTGGATGTGTTGGCTTTTTAGGAGCCAATGGAGCGGGAAAGACGACGACGATCCGAATTTTGACGGGGCTTGCTCGTCCTACGTCTGGCGTTGTGAAGGTGGCGGGTTTTGATGTTACAAAGGATATGGATCAAATCAGTCAGGTGATTGGGTACTGTCCGCAGCATCCTGCATTTTATCAGGATATGACGGGGCAGGAGTGGATGCATTGGGTTGGCGGGTTATTTTATTTAGAGAAAAACACCATTCGTTCCAAAACAGAGGAGCTGTTGAAGCTTTGCCGTGTGTATGAGGCGAAGGATCGTGCCATTGGCAGCTACAGCGGAGGGATGAAGCAGAGACTTGCCATTGCGCAGGCACTCATCAACAGCCCGAAGGTCCTCATTCTAGATGAACCTGTGTCGGCACTTGATCCCATGGGGAGAAAAGACGTCCTGACTTTGATTGAGCGTCTAAAGCATGAGATGCTGATCTTTATGTCGACGCATATTTTAGATGACATTGAACGTGTGGCCGATCATATTATCATGATCAACAGCGGCAAAATTGAGATGTCCTCTTCGATGAAACAGCTCAAAGAAGACTATATCCAGCCCGTGATTGAATTTCAGTTAGAACAACAGAATACGAAACTAATGGCTTTGTTAAAGGAGCGGGATTGGGTGGAGGAATGCATGGAGACAGGAGGCACTTATCAGGTGCGAGTCAAAGATCAACATACGGCATTGAAGGAGCTGCCGGGTCTCATCACTGAAACTGGCGGTGTTCTTCTCCAATATCGACTATCTAAGCTAACGCTTGAAGATATTTTCATGAAGGTTGTAACGGCATGATGATGTTGAAAAAGGAATTTAGGGAGTTATTCACTAGTTATAAAATCTTATTTGTGCCAATCATTTTCACGATTTTAATGATCACACAGCCTATTACGCTCAAAATGCTGCCAGATCTTTTGTCGAAATCAGCGAATTTACCTGAAGGGTCTACATTTTATATACCAGAGCCTAGTGCTGGAGAGGCTTTAGCCAGTGCATTGAGTAAATTTGATTCACTCGGCGTGTTTATCCTTATTATGATCGTGATGGGGACGATTGCTGGAGAGCGTGCCTCTGGGGTGACGGCGATGATTATGGTGAAACCGATCAGTCGAATGAGTTATTATGCCTCAAAAATATGTGCCTATGCCTGTTTAACTTTGTTTAGTTTGGTAGTGGCGGTTCTAGCTTCCGTTTATTATGTGGACATCCAATTTGGGCATGTGGATTGGGGCGATGTGTTAAAAGGAACGTTTTTGTATTATCCAAACCTACTGCTCATTGTAGTATCGACCATTTGTGCATCGGCATTCTTTAAGCGCTCAGTGACTGCGGGCGGCGTTTCCCTTTTGATCAATCTCATCCTGTTTACCGTTCCTTCGTTTTATGAGAATACATTAGGGAAGTTTGCACCTAAAGGCGTCACAAGTGCGGCTGAGGAGATGATTCATAGAGGGACTTATTCGGATCAGGCACTTACAAGCTTTCTAGGTGTATCGGTATTGATTGGTTTCTTTTTTCTCATCGGATGGTTTCTTTTTAGAAAACAAGAATTATAGCACGGTGTACCCTTTGGATATGAAAATCTAAAGGGTTTTTTATGTATTTAGTAAGTAAAAAATAAGACATAAATACATATTATCATGATTTAAATGTTGAAATAATATATACTTAGTATATAATTACTCCGTAAAGGAATGGGAGGAGTTTGCAGATGATTCAGATCAAGCATGTGAAGAAGGAATTCTTTCAAGGCCAGGAGCGGACTGAGGTGTTGAGGGGCGTTGATTTGACGGTAGAAGAAGGGGAGTTTGTAGCGGTGATGGGACCAAGTGGCTCTGGAAAAAGTACATTACTTCAGCTGTTAGGCGGGCTTGATCTGCCTACTGATGGAGAGATTTTGATAGATGAGCATCAGTTGAGTGAGATGAATGAGAAAGAGAGAACGATTTTTCGCAGAAAACAGATTGGGTTTGTGTTTCAAAATTATCAGCTGCTGCCTACATTAACTGTCGAAGAAAATGTGGCGTTTCCGCTGCATGCAGATGGACGTTTAACAAAGGAGAATCAACAGACGGTTGTAAAGCTGTTAGAGGCTGTTGGCTTGAATGGACTTGGGCGGAAACGGGCTAGTTTGCTGAGCGGCGGGCAGCAGCAGCGTGTAGCGATTGCAAGAGCTCTAGTCAATCAGCCGTCAGTGTTGTTAGCAGATGAGCCGACGGGGAACTTGGACCGGCATAGAGCGGAGGATATTTTGGCGTTAATGTGCAAGTTCAATCGAGAAAGCAAGCAGACGATTATCATGGTGACGCATGATATTTTCGCAGCAGGATTTGCGGATCGAATCATCCTTTTTAAAGACGGTGTTATTGATCAAGTGATCTCTAGAAAGGATGATGATTATGCTCAGTATGTGGCGAATTTCATGGCGTAACATGATTCAGCATAAAAAGCGGTTCGCCATTTCTGTCTTAGGCATCATGGTGGGGATTGCTTTTGTCACGTCGATGCTCATTGCCGATCGAACGACAAATGATGTGTTTCATTATTATGAGCAAATGTATGTCGCTGATGCAGATTATTGGGTGTTGAGTGATGATCATACGTATGATGAGGAACAGATCTCATCCATTTTAAAGCATCCTGATGTGACAGGATCATTATTAGCGCTGGATAAACAGACGTTTTTTGATGTAGAAGGTGATCACTCTCTTAACCAACGGGCGGTGCGCATTACCGGAGTACAAGATCAAACGAGCTCTTTACTGAAGCTGCCTGTGATTGAAGGGCGTTTGGATAATCAGGGGTTGGTCATACCAGATGTTGTGGCGAAGCTGCTGAATAAAAAAGTGGGAGATACCATTCGTTTTTCTGATTTGGGCGAAGCGAAGGTATCTGCCATTGTGGAATATACACAGCTGCTTTCAAGTCCGAGTGACTGGAAGAGTGCAGAATCATCGAGCTTTCGTGTGATGGCGCCGCTTGATATATTGAGAGACTGGACGGGAATGGATGATCAGCTTTCTTATATGAGATTTCAGACAAATGAAGGCGGGGAACAGCTCTTTCAATCTTTACAGAAAGAGTTCAAGGATGCCGATGTTTTTGTCCAGCCTGTGGTGGCGGATGACCGGCAAAGTAATGACATTGGCGGGTTGTACACGTTCTTTTACCTCATCGCAGGGCTGTCGATGTTTATGAGCGGTTTTATCGTGTTTAATATGATTTATACGAGTGTGATGGAACGGAAAAAGGAATTTGCGATTATGAAGAGCTTTGGTTATACGCAGGGCTCTGTTTCTAAGCTGATGTTGATTGAGGTTTTGATCTTGGCATGTATTGGAACAGCCATTGGGGTGCCGATTGGTGTTTGGCTTGGAGATGTGTTCATGCAAACACTGCTTGGTGTGTTCGCTTTTGATATGGTGTATTCGTTAGATTGGCAAGTGCCTGTTGTAATTTCAGTGATCATTGGTATTGTGTTCCCTGTGCTGTTTTCGTTATTTCCGATCTATCATGCAGGGAAAACGTCTGTGCTACTGACTTTAAAATCCACTACCCAAACTTCTACACTGAAAAAACAATCGGTCATTAGAGCGGTGATAGGGATAGGCTTGCTTTCATTTGTATGGGTGGATCATCCGGCTGCTTATCTTGGCATTTTAGCCAGCATGGTTCTGTTATTCCCATTTTTTCTGCTCTTTTTGAACCGGTTGTTGGCGCCTCTTTTGAAGTTTGTCTTTGGTTACCCGGGCCATCTATCCTCGCAGCATGTCACGCAGCAACTGAATCGAAATGCCAATACGGCGGCGATTCTAGCTGTTGGGATTGCTGTGATCTTGCTTTTAAGTGCGGTCATTGAATCGGCTCCAGATGGCTATGAAAAAGAGATCCGTCAAACGTACGGCGGTGATCTCAGGGTTACCTCTGAAGCGCCATGGACGAAAGCGGATCAAGAAAAGCTGTCATCCTATGAGTCTGTTGAGCGGGTGGAACCGATGATGGAAGCGGCTCCTTTGACATGGGAAACGGCCCATGGAGAGAAAAGACAATTTTCTATCATCGGTGTGGATGAGAAAGGACCTTCTTTTATAGAAGGTGACAATAAAGGCGATTTGTATCAACGATTATCAGAAACGCCTTCTATCGTGTTAGGAGAGCGTGCGTTTGATGAATGGGGTGGGCGTATTGGAGAGAGTGTGTATCTCAATGCACCTTCTGGCCGGCAGCAGTTACAAGTCATTGATGTGGTCAAGACTTCTCATCATTCGGGTTATGTGGCATTTGTCGATCAGACATTTTTACAAAAGGATTTAGGGTGGACGCAGCCCCTTGATATCCTGCTTACGTTAAAAGACAAAGGTGCCGGTGAGTCTTTACGAGATCAGCTATGGGAAGACTTTGGGCAGCGGCTTTCAAAGGTGAAAACAGTAGAGGATGAGATTGAATCAACGACATCGGCTTTAACTGGTATGAACGAGTTAATTTCTATGATGCTCATTTTCATTATTGGGCTCGCGAGCATTGGAACAGCCAATACACTGCTGATGAATACGCTTGAACGTACATCTGAGATTGGCACCATACGGGCGCTTGGGCTGACAAAGCAGCAGGTGAGAAAAATGATCGTCGGAGAAGGTGTGCTCATTGGGTTATCAGGTGTGATTGGCGGCATTTTATTTGGTGTGATTCTTCTATATGTCTCAAGCCAATCTGATTGGCTGGGTGGATTTGTTTCATTCCAATTGCCGCCTGTGCATCTACTGCTGGCAGTGATCGCAGGAATTGCACTTAGTTTAGCGGCTTCGTGGATTTCTAGTGCGACAGCGAGTAAAATAGAGATGATATCATCTCTCAAAGAAGGTTAAATCATATGTCAGTGAAATACGGAATTTTAACATCGCTCTGTCAGCAGCAACATCATGGATATGAATTAAAGCTAGAGCTGGAGTCATTGCTCGGAATAAAAGGAAAAATCAACCCGGGTCAAATCTACACGACGCTTGATCGGTTAATTCGTGATCAATTGGTGACAGCAGTGGGAATAGATGACCAAGATCGAAAGTTGTACGACGTGACGGAAGAAGGCAGACAAGAGCTGGAATCATGGCTGTTGGCACCTGTTCCATATCATGCTGCAAAGGATGATTTTCACTTTAAATGGGGCTGTGCACGGAAAATCAGATTTCATCAAGAAAAAGAAATGCTTCAGCAGCAGAAAGCCGTCATCATGAAAGATGTGATGGAACTCACGAAGCTAAAAACGGAATGTCTTGTGCAAGGTGATGAGAGTCGGTACTTATTGATTTCTGGCACGCTGCTTCATTTAGAGGCTGATTTGAATTGGATTCATCAAATTGAGCATCGGAGCGGGTCATCATTTTAGAGAGGTCTTTCTTTTGAAGAAAGGTCTTTTTTTTGGCTTCGTTCGGAGCATATGCAGATAGGATGGGAAGAAAGTTTGGTATGATAGGTGGAAATTGATTGTATTTTCAGAAAAGGGGTTTGATCAATGAAAACATCACGTAATCCTGAGACCATTCATGCGCCAGTTGCACCGTACATCCATCAAATAGAGACAACAGGGCCGCAGCGGTGGTTAACCTTATCAGGGCAAGTGGGGATGGAAGTCGATGGGACCATCCCAGCGAGCCCGATGGAACAGCTCGAGCTAGCGTTAGAGAATGTAAAACGCAATGTAGAAGCGGCAGATATGAAAGTGGAAGATATAACGAAGCTTGTGTTCTATTTAGTAGGGGAGTTTGATGCCGAGAGTAGAAAACGAATCATGGGTCAGTTTTTAGGGGATCACCTGCCTTGTATGACGATGATTTATGTGGTGGCTTTGGCTTCACCTGCTTTAAAGGTCGAGGTGGATGCATGGGCTTGTCGGGATATGGACTTGATTTAATGATTATCTTGATGAGATAGATAATGAAAAATTTTTGCATAAGGGAAGTATGGGCTAAAAGATTGGGTTTTCATATCCAATCTTTTTTATATTTAGTTCTCTCTAATTTATTGATATAAAAACCTTTTAAGTATATTTTTAGAATATTTTACACAATTCCCCTTACTTCGACATTTTTCATATGGTAATATCAGGGTGCATGGAGATTGGGTCTATTGACACTATGCAAATTTTAAGAGGAGGTTTTACTTATGACAAGAAACCAAAAAGAGTGGGAATCTGTGAGTAAAAAAAGCCTTAAGCGTCCAGGTGGTACTTCAATTGTTAAGGCGGCTGGATGTATGGGGTGCTGGGCCTCAAAAAGTATTGCAATGACACGAGTTTGTGCACTGCCACATCCTGCAATGAGAGCTATTTAATGAATAACATAGGGAGTTAAGCATATATTGCTAGCTCCTTATTCTATAAAAGGGGTGTCTATTTATGTCAAGTAATCAACTAGCAGAATATGATTTACCTGAACTAGCGATTCATTTGCAGCCTCATGGCGCAGTCATGATAGATAGAAAATCAATGTATTATTTTAGATTGAGTGGAAGAGGGGCTCAGCTTGCATTTTTATTATCTAAGAATAAAGACGTGAGCAAAACTGCTCGTATCTGGGAAATCGTTAAAAAGGAAGAGCTAACAGCTGATCAGTTGCGTGAAGAATTGAGTGCCCATCCTTTTACAGAAGCTTGGACACAAGGGTTATTGAATCAACCTATTCAATTTACAGGATCTTTACAGTCCTATTTGCCAATTAGCTGTACTCTCCAATTAACAAACGCTTGTAACTTAGGTTGTTCCTTTTGTTATGCTAGTTCCGGTAAGCCCTATCCTGAAGAATTAACATGTTCCCAGTGGATTAATGTGATGCAAAAACTAGCTGCGCAAGGTGTGGCTGATGTCACTTTAACAGGGGGCGAAGCCAAACTCATAAAAGGTTTCAAAGAAATTGTGATGGTTGCGAGTTCATTATTTACGAACGTAAACGTTTTTAGCAATGGCTTAAACTGGAGACAAGAAGAAGTGGAATTACTCAGTCATCTAGGAAATGTATCTGTACAAATTAGTATTGACGGTACGAGCGACACTCACAATTCCTTAAGGGGAAGGAAAGGTGCTTTTCAGGAAAGTATGGAAACCATCCAGCGGTTAACAGAAGTGAATGTTCCTGTAATTGTTGCAATGACCATCAATGAAATGAACGCTGATCAAGTAGCAGAGGTTGTTGATCATTGTGCAAAAGCAAATGCCTCCATTTTCCGTGCTGGTAAGACATTATCCGTAGGACGTGCTACAAAGAATTTTAAAGCGCTAGAAACTTCGTTTGAGCAGCGTGTTCAAAGCCAGTTACAGCAGGCACGTTCTAAGTGGGGACACCATTTGAATATAATTGATTGGGAGCATGAAGAGAGTTCTTTTACAACTGATTTTTGTACACCGGGTTATTTGGCTTGGTATATAAGGGCAGACGGTTATGTGACACCTTGTCAATTAGAGGATATTCCTTTAGGTCACATTCTAACGGATTCTTTTTCTGATATTGGTTCACCAACACGTCTATTGAAATTGAAATGTGAAGCGAAAAACTGTAAATGTATAGGGAAAGTTGAACTATCTGAGCCAGATCTCCCCTTTGAAAATGAAATGAGAGCAGGCATCGCTCATGAATAGTATGACTTTTATTTTGTGGTCAGGTCTTGGAGTGATAGGGCTCTTCCTGTTTGCGAAGTATAGAGTTTCAACAATAGAATCAAACCTTTTAGATAAAATTGAGGCAAGAAAAGTTGGTATCGATTTTATTAGAGAGTTTGTGGGCATAGACGTGGAAGCTTGGGAGGTATATTCAGTCTATTGGTATGATCATGAAACAGTGAATAAGTTACATCATTTAGGTTTACTTAAAAAAAATCGACATATACTTCATGAAATGGGATTGGTTGAGTCTTGGCGTGTTCGTTTTGTTCACCAAAACCAATCATTCGTGATAGGAGTAAACGCTAAACGGGAAGTGACCTTTTTTTATGCAGATGTAAGGCAAACTTCATTATCTAAAAAAGACGGTCAGATTTCACTAGAAGGTTTAAAAGATCAATTGACTTGTTCTTCAAAGGGGTTATGGGCTAAGACAAAACCAACTGGTTCTGGTTCAAAAGAAGAGGATTTTCGTGAAATTAAAACATATTGGTATCTTGCTGAAAAGGAAGATATCCGACTTAAGGTAACAGTTGAAATGCAATCTGGTGTGATCACTTATATAGGCACAGATACAGAGATTTTAACGGATCAGATGAATAAAGTAATAAGAGATGAACAAGTTGAGTCTACTTTTGGTCTCTCAGGTATGTTAGGATCAGCTGCTGCGATGATCATGGCTATATTAGTTTTAGTTTTAATGAATGTTCAAATTCACCTCACATTAAGTCTTATGCTGGGTTTCATGATTGTACTAGTGCAATCTCTGACAATTAAGGAGGATATACAGTTAACGATAGTAAATGCTTACGATGCTAGGATGAGTGTTCAAACTGTTAAATTACTTGGTATACTCTCTACTTTGTTTGCAGGATTATTGACAGGATTTGTAGTATTTATATGTTCATTGGCAGGAGGCGCTCTTGCGAATGAATTAGAAATGAAATTTTTAGATGAAATCGTTGGACAAACTTTTATTGGTCTTAGCGCTGGGTTAATTAGTCTAGGCATCACATCACTGGTCTTTTACCTGTTAGAGAGAATGAATAAATTACGTATTTCTCCGGAACTATCAAATAGAAGTATGTTTTTATCTGGATTTACTTTAAGACAAGGGCTTAATATGAGTCTGCAAAGTTCTATAGGGGAAGAAGTAATATACCGACTCTTAATGATTTCTCTTATATTTTGGTTTAGTGGGAATGCGATATTGTCCATTTTAATATCATCTTTTTTATGGGCAATTATGCATCAGGTCACTGGGTATGATCCAAGATGGATTCGCTGGGCGCATCTTTTTGTTTTTGGATGTTTTCTTGGTTTTCTTTTTATGCATTATGGATTTATTTGTGTACTGGCGGCACATTTTATTCACAATTTTGTGCTCGTTTGTATGCCCTTATGGCAATTTAAACTTCAAAGATATCTACATACCAAAAAGCCTCAGCATACATCACTCTAATAAAAGGGAGAGATTTGATGCCATTCATGGAGGTTCAGAATGTAAGCAAACGATATAGCAATGGTGATGGGATAGAGGATCTTTCATTTTCCGTTGAAGCAGGGGAGGTTGTGGCGCTGCTTGGGCCTAATGGTGCGGGGAAGACGACAACCATTCGATGTTTAACAGGTCTCTATCAACCTGATCAAGGGGAAATACTCATAGAGGGATTTCCTCCTGGTCATTCCCATGTCCAAAAACAAGTAGCTCTTATTCCAGATCAGCCATATTTGTACCCAGATTTAACGGTTGCTGAACATGTTCAATTCCGTGCAAGAGGCTATCATAAAGGTTTAAAACAGATCAAAGAAAAGGTATTTGAGGCGTTGAAAGAAGTACATATCGAAATGAAGATGAACGAATTGTGCGGAAGGCTTTCAAGAGGTCAAAAACAGCGTGTCGTCTTAGCAGGGGCCATTGTGCAAGATGCCTCCCTTTTTATTTTAGATGAGCCGACTGTTGGGTTAGACATTCCTTCAAAACAATGGCTGTCAGATTGGCTGATACAGAAGAGCCTTCAAGGTGGTTCGGTTCTTGTGTCCACTCATAGTCTAGAGTTTGTTCTTGATACGGCTAGTAGGGTGATATTGATTCGAGACGGTGCCATCATGAAAAGTATCGCTGTTCCTAAGCGGCAGGAAGAACAAATGAAGTGGCGGGCAGAAGTCATTCAACTTCTAGGGGAGTGGTCTAGTGAATAACACGCTTTCCCTTTTATGGATGAAATCCCAAAGGCGCTTGATCAGTAAAAATCAAGAAAAGAAAATGCCCTTTTTGATCTTGCTGCTTATGATTGCTGCCATTGGTTTTCAGCTGAGCGCAGTCTCAAGTATGGGCGATTGGAATGCGAGTACAGCTGGATGGTTCATTGTCGTTTTATTTGTTCTTTATACTGGCTTTGGTTTGTTTTCGAATCGATTGCCTAGTCAGATGAACGATATCATGTGGTTGTATGGAAGTGGTGCTTCCTTATGGACGGTTGTGATGAGTGTATGGGTATATCACATTTTTTGGCGATGTGCTCTTCTCATTGTTTCTGCTGTGATGGCTGATATCCTCCTTCTTTGTTTAACGAAGCAGTACTTTTTTCTACTTGGTAAATCACTCCTGTTAACAGCGCTGTTATGTATGATCGAAACATGGATGATTGCGGTATCTTGTGCAAGAACCATTCAAGTATATAAGCGAGTGCTCTTCATTGGTTTTATACTGATGTTTGGTTGTCTTTCATTGCTTATTATGAATCAATTGATATTGAAACAGTCGTCAATGATGGAGATATCTGCTTCTTTTATGTATCAAGTCGGACGCATGATAGTGGAGTTTTCATTCATTTCTGTATTGATATTACTTGGAATGATGATTTTATCTTTCATGATGATGTACAGGTCGAGTCATCGTATAGAGATGATGGAGTCGTTAGTCAAAGAGGCGGCATTTTGGGAGGAATTTGAGGGGAAACAGGTTCATGCAAATCCAATAAGTCCAAAGAAAAGCAAGACGTGGTGGGGGCTTTCAACATTAACGGGCATCTGGGCTTTCCTTTGGCTAGAAATATTGATGATCAAAAAGTATGCTACCTTCCATCTGTTATCTACCATGCTGTTGATCGGTACTTATTATGTCGTCAGTTCTTATTTTTCAGATTGGTTGACTCTATTCTTTCTGGTCATTGGTGCATCTGTCCTGCTCAGTTCATATTACGCGGGGATTGTAAGACACGGGCAAACGGGATTGCTGTATCTTTTTCCGGGTGCTTTATATCAAAAAATTCTTCTATTGGAAGTGTGTCAAACCTTTTGGTTGTATGGTGTCTACTTGATTTCTCTTATCTTGTTAGAGATTCATGATGTATTGTATTGGGCCATTTATGGGGTAGGGGTTTATATTTGGTTTTTGACCATACGGCTCTTTGCCTTTACGCAGCCTTTGAGACGAGAAGCGAGTCTTTCTTTGGGCATCTATTATCGATCATTGCTCATCGGATCTGTCATAAGTGCTGCGGTCATCATTGGGATTCATCTGTTCACTGAGGGCTGGTTTACAACGATGACATGTGTATTTGCTGGATGTGTATGTTATGTGATTTGTTATCGATGCCGTGGGACTCATTAAAAAGAGGAGTTGATTGTCATGAAACCAGAAGATAAGCTATCCCAATCGGTTCAACGTTTAGTCAATACGAATGAAGTAACAATCGTTCAAGCCATGGGGGAATTAAGGAAATCAGGAAAAGAGGCAGTGCCAGTGCTTGTTGAAGCCTTAAAAGAAGAGGGTTCTTTGCGGAATATTGCAGCAGCGGTTCTTGGTGAATTTGGAGCAGATGCAGGGGATGCAGCAGAAGCTCTTGCTAAACTGTTAGAAAGTGAAGAAGAGGAGACAAGAATGGCGGCGGCGATCTCACTCATGAGAATTGGTCAGCCTAGTTTGCCATTTCTTCTGTCTTTGGCAAAGCGTTATGAGGGTCCTACTTGTTTTTGGGCATCGTGGTGCATCTCTTGGATTGACCCATCAAAAATCGAAAAAAATATGTACGAGTGCCTAAAACAGGAACAAGAGAATCCATCAGGAAATGTGGCCCCTTTTGCCGCAGAAGAGGCACTAGGAAAAATCATCGCTTTTCAATTAAAAGAAAAGGGGGATGAGTAGTGGAAACGCAAATACTTAAATGGCCTGAGCACCTTCCTTGGATTCATTCTTCACATCAGCGGTGTTTACCTGAAGAGCATACTCAGCTTCTTTATTTTTGGTCAGTTAACTGTCCGCATTGTGAAGAATTAACCGACCACATTCTACATATTGTGGATCAGTTGAGTATCCATTTAACCTGTGTCCATGTTCCATATACGGAAGAAGAAAAATCGATAGAGGTTGTTTCGAAATATGCGGAGGAAAAGAATCTCATTGCTCCCATTGTGTTGGATCAAGATTATGAGATTGTCACAAAATATAAAATTCAAGGATTGCCAAGTTTTTGCCTCATAGATAAAGAGGGACAATTAATTGATCGGAAAATGGGAGATACCGGCTGGGAAAAGATATTAAAAAAACTAGAAAAACGATCATAATTAGAGTTATGGAGGAGAGCGTTTTGTTTCAATCAAACCAAGAATTAAAAAAAACGGTGGTCTTTTATGCAGGTGTGGGAGCTGTTTTGCTGATTCTCATGATGTTGACATGGCTGCCGGTTTCTGCAGACTGGGAGTTGCCGTTGATTTTGTTTGGATTGGGGATTTTGTTTTATGTGAAGCGTGTGCTTTTTAAAGAAGAAAAAGATCATAAGGCATAAGTTTTCTACCGAGGTGATCTAGAAATGTACAGTTGATGAAAGGTAAGTAATAAAAGGTTGGATGTTGAATCCAACCTTTTATTACTTCCTGTATTGAGTTTAAAAACAAGGGAATGCTTTTATATTCTCAGAGCAGTGTTTGAATCAAATTTTAAAAATCCAATGTCCTCCATGTATTTGAAATAGCGTTTGATTAAATGATCATCCATAGGGGGATAGGTCATTCCATGTGCTTGGAGAACCGTTTGAGTATTTGTTGAGTCAAAGTGCGCCATGTTTTCGTATAGTTCCCAGACTGTTTTGTCTTGTTCTACCTTTTCAGTGAGCATTGGAAGAAATGGCGTAAGGGCGTTGTCTGCGTTTTGATCGCTTGCTTGAATGAGAGCTTCTACCCAAGCGTTATATGCTTTCTTTTCTAATGGATAGCCTATTTCTTCTATTATTTTTTGGAAAAACTCACTTAATTCCATGCTTTCTTCTTGAGGTGGAACGAGGTGATAGGCTTTGCCGAAGTTGGCTGGATCCTTGCATATGGTTGTAATGGCTTTTGAAACAAAGTCGACGGGTACGAATTCTTTTCGTTGATTCGGTAGCTCACCGTAAGCCTTTAATTGGATGCATCCTTTGATTAGTCTCGCCATGTAATCCTCTGTATTATGAACGCCTGTTTGACTGTCGCCCATGATGAAGCCGGGGCGAAGGACTGTGATCGGCACGCCACGTTTTTTTGCTTCCCACATGATTTTTTCTGCCACCCATTTACTTTGAGAGTACCCAATGTCCTTTTCTACAATAGGAAGATAAGCATCGATGGATGTATCTTCAAAAAGAACGGTCGTGCCATCTAGATACCCGGCAGGTCCGAATATGGCAATGGTCGATAAGAAATGAACAGGCTTTACCTGTTCTGTGCAGGCGAGTTTGATGATATTTTCTGTGCCGGTGACATTTGTATCCTTGTGCATGTGATAGGGCTGAACGTAATTGACTTTTGCTCCATTATGATAGATGGCATCAATGGTTTGGGCGAGTTGTTGAAATTCCTCTGTTGAGAGCCCTAGTTGAGGCTTGTCCAAGTAACCTACAATCGGTTTTAATTGTTTCAGATAATGTTCGTCCCATAGGTGATATTTCTCCATATTTACTTGTATTCTCTGTCTTGCGTGCTGTTTGTCTCTTGCTCTGATCACACAATAGATTTGGATGGAGGGATTCATTCGAACAAGCTCTTTAATGAGATAAGCGCCTAGAAAGCCGGTTGCTCCTGTTAATAACACGGCATTCTGCTTAAAGGATTTAGAATCGAATAGGTGCTTTGGCTGAATCTTTTCATCTAAAAATCCCTCTGATGTGAGCTGTTGTTTCGGCTCAGGTGTTTGATTTTGTAGCATACGATGAACTTGTTGAATCGTAGGATGTTCATAAAGGGTGCTGGCAGGTAGTTCAACGTGTAATGTTTCCTGCATACGCATTAAGGTTTTGGCGGCAAGGATGGAGTTTCCTCCTAAGTCGAAGAAGTGATCGTTTGTGCCAATGGGCTCTACCTTTAATAGGTCTGTCCATATTTCACAGAGTGCTTCTTCGGTTTGATTGGTTGGTGCGACATATTCAGTTTGCAGTTTGGGTCTGTCGAAATGATGTCTTGGTAGTGCTTTTCGATCGACTTTTCCATTTGTGGTCGTAGGGAAGTTTGTCAATAGAACATAATGTGCAGGGCGCATGAAATCAGGGAATGTTTTCTTTGCATAAGTTTGAATGGTATATAGATCCCATGTCTTTTTGTTGGACGGAATGATGTATGCAATGATGCGTTTATCCCCAGGTGTAACCTCTGTGGCTGTCACCAAACAAGATTTAACGCTTGGGTGCTGGATCAGCACATGTTCAATCTCGCTAAGCTCAATACGAAAGCCTCTAATTTTGACTTGGTCATCCTTTCTACCAATATATTCAATAAGACCATCAGGTTGTTGTCGAACTAGATCCCCTGTTTTGTAATAGGTTCTTCCATCCCGTTTAATGAAACGTTCCTTTGTCAGGTTTTCCCTTCGCCAGTAGCCTAATGCTAGTCCATCTCCTGAAGTGATGAGTTCCCCTATTTGTCCTTGAGAGACAGATTCACCTTGTTCATTTGTGATGTCAATGACGGTTCCTGCTACAGGTCTGCCAATCGGTATACTGACTAGCTCATCCCATGTGTTTGGCAGTTGAAAAGTTGTTGTGAAAATTGTATTTTCTGTCGGGCCATAGCCATTAATGATGGTCGTATTTGGGAGCTCTTTTAATGCTTGTTGAACGATTTGAGGGAGACATGACATCTCCACCAGATACGATGTATTTAAGCGATTTGACATCGTTTAGGTGTGACTCCATCATCAAGTTGAACAATCCAGTAGTTAAAAAAAGAATGGATACATCATAATTTTTAATGGTTTGACTGACGAGTTCAGGAGTCAGTTTTCCAGAAGGAGGAATAGCGAGTGTCGCTCCATTTAATAATGCGGACCATATTTCAAATGTAGAGGAATCAAAAGAGATAGTAGATAGTAAAGCCAACGTATCAGAAGAATCAATGGACAGAAAGGAAGGGTTATGCGTTAGGTGCATAATACATCTCTGTGTAATGACAACACCTTTTGGTTTTCCTGTTGTGCCAGAGGTATACATGATGTATGCAGCATTAGAAGATTTGACATCAAAGGACGGGTTTGACGTTGATTGTGTAAGGATGAGATGTTTTTCTTTATCTAAGTAGATAGTAGGAATAGGCAAGGGGGTCAGGCTTGGAGTGACATGTGATGTTGTGAGTAAAAAGGATAGTTCGGCATCTTCAATCATAAATTGAATACGTTCACTGGGGTAATTTATATCTATAGGCACATAAACGGCGCCTATTTTGGTGATAGCCAGAATAGAGACAATCAATTGTGGTGATCTTTCTAAGGCTAGACCGATATGAGAAGCTTTCGTTACGCCCATTTTGATAAGATAATTGGCATACTGGTTACTTTGTTTCTCAAGTTCAGCATATGTGATGTTACGATGGTGGCACGCTAAAGCTGTATGATGCGGTGTGCGAGTGGCGTGGTGTCTAACGATATCAGATAAATTTTGATCATTCATGATGATATTCCCCCTCTAGAATTTGATAGATTAGGAATGTTATTCCTAAATCCACCCAAAGTGTATATGAAGAAATATTCAATGTCAATGAAGGGTATATTCACAATAAAATGTAAAATTTATATAATAATTGAAATAATATGAAGATATATTGTGCTATTTAGAGATAAAATGTCAGGGACCCCCGGATTTTTCCTTGAATGAGCGTTTTGTTGATCAAGATGAGGTGAAAATAGGGGGAAATTGAATCATAAGATAGGTTGGATTCACTGATGGGATGACAGATCACTTTTTTAGGGAAATATATATACGTATTTCAAAAGAATTTGGTAAAATATATAGGTATATCTTAAATTTGTTATATGTTTAAGGAGCTGTCGTGTTGAAGGAATCTAGGGTTGAGTTTATTGATAGTTTACGTGGTTTTAGTTTATTAGGTATTTTGATTGTGAATATGCTTAATTTTCAATATGATTATGATTTTGAGAAGATGTTTGATCCGAGCATATGGGGACAGGAGTTTGGGGTATATGTGACGGAGATCTTGTTCCAGGGGTCATTTTATCCGATTTTCTCCTTTTTGTTTGGGTATTCTTTTATCAAACTGATTGAATCTACAAAGGCCAAGGGGCTGAATACGAATGCCATCGTCGTTCGCCGCGGCTTTGGTCTTATTGTGCTTGGGATGTTGCATTACATATTCATTTGGAATGGTGATATTCTCTTATATTATGGAGCATGTACGTTTTTCTTGATGATGTTTTTAAGCAGCCGGATCAAAACAATGCTGATTTGGTCAGGTGTGTTAGGTGCTTTGTCATTAGTGGTTTTACCATATCTGATGACCTTTGTGTATGGAAATGATGATTTATTAACTGATGTGTATGCGAAGGGTGCATACGGTGATATTTTATTGAGCCGGGTGACGATTGAAGACGATATGATGATTGTGACCATTATTATGGCGATCGTGACCATTACGATGATGCCGATCTTGGGTTTTCTATTCGGTACGATCATGGTGGGGCCATTTGCACTGCTTGGCATGGCGATCGGGAAAAAAGGTCATCTGACAGAAGAAGATCGAGGGATGGCGTATCGTAAAGGCTGGGTTTGGATGATTATCATCGGGCTCGCTTTAAAATGTGCAACGTTCAGTGATGCTCCTTGGAGTGAAATGGTGTTGACGTTAGGAGCCTATGTCCTGACGATCGGTTATATTCAAGCTTTTATTGTCTTTTACTATTCAAAGGCTGCACAAGGGTTGAAACGTCTGCTTGCAGGACTGGGCCGATTGTCTTTATCAAACTATTTGGCTCAATCTATTATTTGTACAACGATTTTCTATTCTTACGGACTTGGTTTATTTGGACAAATGGGCTCAATGTTTGGATTGCTGCTTGCTGTCGGACTTTACACAGCACAGCTCTTCATCAGCTATCTCTATTTGAAAAAATGGAGAAGAGGGCCTGTGGAATGGCTTATGGGAAAATGGGTATATTGGAGATAAATTGATTTGTTGAGGAACCGCATGGCTGAAGAGCTGTGCGGTTTTTTAGTTGGATCGCATTCAAAAAAGTTCATAAAAGGAGTTGAATATTTTTTCAGTGTGTATATAATGTATATATAGTGTATATACAATATTTCATTGCGAATACCAGTACAGAAAAAAGAGGTTTTTATATGCAAATTACGATTTCTAACCATTCTAAGGAGCCTATCTATGAGCAGATTACGACGCAAATCAAATCGTTGATCTTAACGGGGGAGCTTGCAGAAGGTGCAGCCCTGCCGTCTATCCGAAAGCTGGCGAAGGATTTACAAATCAGCGTCATCACAACAAAACGTGCATATGAAGAGTTAGAGAAGGCAGGATTTATTTATTCGATTGTCGGTAAGGGGTCATTTGTTGCCGAGCAAAACCTAGAGGTCATGAGAGAGAAAAAATTGAAGGTGATTGAGGAACAGCTTGGAGCGGTTGTTACAAACGGCAAGGAATTAGGCTTATCTTTCGATGAATTGCAGCAGTTATTAAAGTTCTTATATGAGGAGTGAGATAGGTGGAACATGTGATTGAATTCAAAGACGTGTCAAAACGTTTCAAGGACTTTGCCGTTCAGGATCTGAACTTACAAGTGAAGAAAGGCTTTGTCACAGGGTTTATTGGGGAAAATGGTGCCGGTAAGTCAACCACCATCAAAATGATCATGAATCTATTAAGGCCGGATGCGGGTGAGGTCAAGATTTTTGGATTAGATTATCACACGCATGAAAAAGAAATAAAGGAACGAATCGGGTTTGTTTACGATGCCAATGTGTTTTTTCCGGGGCTGAATTTAAAGGACATCAAACGTATTGTCGCACCTGCCTATAAACGCTGGGATGATAGGCTATTTTATCAATATATTGAACAGTTTGGCTTGCCGCTTCATAAAGCGATTAAAACATTTTCAAAAGGGATGCAGATGAAGGCATCGCTTGCGATTGCGCTGTCGCATCATGCCGAGCTGATTATTATGGATGAACCAACTGCTGGGCTAGATCCGGTCTTTAGAAGAGAGCTGCTCGGCACGTTACAAGAATTGATGATTGATGGAAACCGAACGATTTTTTTCTCAACGCATATGACGACTGATTTAGATCGCATCGCGGATTATATTGCGTTTATACAAAATGGAAGATTGGTCTTTCAACAGTCGATTCATGAGGTGGCGGAGAATTATGCGCTGGTGAAGGGGAGCCTGGATTTGCTGGATCGAGACACAGAAAAGGCGTTTATCCATATTCAGCGTACGGCAGCCGGATTTGAAGCATTAACAGATCGGATTGATGAGGTGAAACTTATTTTTGGGGATGCTGTTGTGATTGAACCGGCGTCGCTTGAGGATATCATGTTTTATTTGAAAGGCGGGGTTGCGCATGTTTCATTTAATTAAGCGTGATGTGATTTTGCAAAAGAAGCAGTTACTTATTTTTATTCCGTTTATCTTATTTTTCATTTTCATGGATGTCCATCCAGTATTAACGTTTCTAGTCGCTAGTGTCTTCATTCCATTTAACACATATGCTTATGATGAGAAGGCAGAAACGAATATTCTATTAAATTCCTTGCCCTATACACGTAAAGAAATTATCGCATCACGTTATCTTGGCGCCATTTTCTATATGAGTATTGCGATCGTGCTGACAAGTGCTGCATTATTTGTGTTTGGGAAGCTGTTTTCGCTGTCAGATATTGCGATTGGCAGCGGGTTGTTTTTATTGTTCGCAGCATGTACGTTTCCATTGTTTTATATCTTAAAGCCTGGCTATATCACAACGGCAGTGATCATTGGCTTTATCGTATTATCTGCTATGGGACCGCCTGTTGTTTTCTATTTAGCAGAGCAATTCAGTGGGATCACTGATTTTATCATGAATTTATCGATCCCTATTGTATATACGGGGTCAACTGTACTGATTATGCTCATCTACTTGCTGTCTTGGGGACTTTCTACTGCGATTTACCAGAGGAAAGTGTTTTAAATCAGATGATCACATCATTTATAGAGAATCATTCATTTTGAGGTAGGCCTTTCAAAATGGATGATTCTTTTTTGCATCCGGTGAAATTGACATCCAGCAGAAAACAGGTTATTGTTATTTAACATAATGTTAATTATTTTTAACATTATGTTAAATAAAACATCCTTTAAGAAAGGAATTTGAAATGGAGATTAAAAATAGAATGAAAGTATTACGGGCAGAAAAAGACTGGACACAAAAGAATTTGGCAGAGAAGTTAGGTGTGACTCGTCAAACTGTGGCAGCGATTGAAAATGGTAAATATTCTTTGTCTTTAAAACTAGCATTTCAAATTGCGAGAACATTTGAAGTTGATTTATATGACGTTTTTCAAGAGGTCGACAAGGAGGAACAACAGCGATGATGACAACGATCATACTTTATTCTCTGATTATCCTTTCTATCTTAAGTACGGTCTTTCAATTTAAGAAAAGCCGTGAATATAAACAGGATGAACGGGGCCAATTTATTTTAGCGAAAGCCGGAAGTTTTTCAATTGTAGGTGTGGCATTAGCCTATATATTGGTTGCTGTCATTCAAGCTTTTGTTCATGAATTATCATCTCCAACAGAATGGTTTTATATAGCGATTACGTTTATGTATGTATCAAGTGTTTGCGCAAATACAATTGGCATTATCTATTGTGAAAGAAAATACTAATCTTTCATCTGCGGATGCAAGCTAGGGTACTTCATCATGAAGGGAAGAAAAAATATTGAAAAAATTACTGAAAATAATGCTGATTGCTCTATGTACCATTCTGACTGTCTTGGTTGTATTTGTAGCAAGTGTTTATGTTGTTAATCTAATTAGTAAGGAAAGAGAACAGGGGAAAATAGAAGCTTATGGGCAAAAGGTCTTGGTGGATGGGAAGCAGATGAATGTGCTCATTCAAGGCGATGGGAAAGAAACGATTGTCCTTCTCCCAGGCTATGGAACTGCTTCACCCGTGCTTGATTTTAAACCGTTAGTCAAGGAGTTATCGCCATATTATAGAGTCGTTGTGATTGAACCGTTTGGTTATGGTTTAAGTGACGACACAGATAAAGTAAGGACAAGTCAAAACATTGTGGATGAGATTCATGAATGTTTGCAGAAACTTAACATTAAAAAATATACGCTGATGGGTCATTCGATTTCTGGCATTTATGGATTAGAATATGTGAATCAATACGAAAAAGAAGTCCAAGCCTTTGTCGGCATTGATACGAGTGTTCCTAAACAGGAAACGGATGAATTGCCGGTTTCTAGCTTGCAGCTGCTCAATCAATCTGGCTTTTACAGATTGTTATTGAAAGTGAATCCAGATCAACTGGTGATGCCTAACGTGGATCAACAAACGAAAGATCAAATCAAAATGCTGACCTTCCGAAATTTCTTGAATGAAAGCCAAGCGAGTGAGGCGGAAAATTTCACAAATAACTTTAAAAATGCAGAGCGTTTACATTTTCCTAAGCGTCTCCCTGTTGTTTTCTACCTAGCGGATCAAACGGAGGAAGAAACACCAAGCTGGAAACCAATGCATGAAGAGCTGCTGAAAAATGTAGACCACGGAAAAGTCGTTACTTTCAAAGGCGGCCATTATTTGCATCATACGAAATCAAAAGAAATCGCAGATGATGTGAGGGAGTTTCTATCGAACAACGAGCGCTCACGTTAGCGTTCTTCCCCCTCTGCTTCTGTTTGAGTTGAACAGATGAAACATCGCAATTTTGATCAAAACGAGTGAACTGATTTGTTTTATGATCAAGAAGAGGTGAGGGAGATGATGTATAGTCGGGTGACGCAAGAGGTGATTTCTTATTTGGAGTCGCATTTGATGGATGAGCTGTCGCTGAGACAGGTGCCTGAGAAAGTAGGATATTCACATTTTCATTTGCTGCGTGTGTTTAAACGAGAAACCGGGCTGTCGATGGGGGAATATGTGCGGAAACGAAGATTAGCTACGGCTGCACAGCTTCTTTTGTATACGGATCAGGGGATTTTAGACATCGCTTTTTCGTTACAATTCCAATCGCAGGAAGCCTTTACGCGTGCTTTTAAGCATTTGTATTCCTTACCTCCCGGAATGTACAGGTCCATGATGAGAGACATGCAAATGAAAAAGGAGGAAGATTCGATGACATTACATGAAGCAGTACCTGGCTGGGGTTTGAGTGGTTCACATCCGCATATGTATGAGATGGGTGTTGATACAGCAGAATTTCATACGGGAAAGCAATCAGGTGTTTTATCATCTAAAGAAGGCGTACAAGATGGACAGTTTGCGACGATGATGCAAGGGTTTCAAGCAAAAGAGTATACAGGCAAGCGGTTGAAGCTCTCTGCTTTCTTGAAAACAGAGAATGTATCTTCAGCAGGAATTTGGATGCGGGTAGATGACGGAAAGGGTGATACGGTGCAGTTTGATAATATGCAGAATCGACCTGTGACAGATTCTACGGAATGGAATCAATATGCGATCGTATTAGATGTTCCTACGCGCAGTGAATCCATTCATTTTGGAGTGCTGCTCAGCGGTCATGGAACAGTCTGGGCTGACGGTTTTCGATTTGAGGAAGTGAATGAGAAAACACCTACGACAAATATGGCGGAGTCTTCGGCTCTGCCAGATGTGCCGATGAATTTGCATTTTGAGCTTGAGGAGACCGTGTGAGCGGTCTTTTTTTGTTGTATACAAATCTGCATGAACCGTTTATAATGAAAAATATAAATAAACATACCGACGGTCGGTATGTAAAAGGGGGCGTTTGAACTGGCGCGAAATAAGTATCCAGAAAAGACGATGCAGCAAATTTTGGACGTGTCGACAAAGTTGTTTCAGGAAAAGGGATTTGAAAAGACAAGTTTGCAAGATATTATCCATGAATTGAATATGTCTAAAGGGGCTATTTATCATCATTTTAAATCGAAGGATGAAATATTACGCGGCGTGATGGATCGGCAGTTTCGTTATGCAACCGAGAAGCTTGAGGAGTTAATTGAGCATACGGAGGCAGCTCATGCGAAAGAGAAGCTGCAGCTTATCCTGGAGCAGCTTGTGGCAGACCCTCAGTCTCATTCGATTGATGGGATCTTGGTTGATCAGATGAAAAATCCGCAATTTGTGATTGAAGGCATGAAGACAGGTGTCAATCAGGATGCTTTGAGAATCAAACAGTTAATCATTGAAGGGATTGAGGATGGTTCGATGGAAACTGCGTTTCCTGGTGAAGTGGCAGAAGTATTTTTGCTTCTTGTGAATATATGGTTGAATCCCACATTGTTTGTACGCAATCATGAAGAAACTGTCCAGCGTTTGTGTTTTTTAAAGCAGATGATGAAGGGTCTTGGCGTGGATATTGTGAGTGATCTATTTATTCAAAAGGTGACAGCGCACTATGCTGAAATTAGCGGGTATGATCTGCCCGAAAGATAAAGAATGCCAACTAATAGGAGGATGACGTATGATTCATTTTATGAAGGTTGAGCTAAGAAAAGGCCACATGAAGCAGTATATTCAAGCTAGTTTTATCGCGAGTATTGTGCTGCTAGTATTCATCTATTTTATTGCGTTTGCTGCAAAAATTGAACGCGAACCGGGTTTTCAGCAATATACGAATATTTATTTGTTAACGAGTACAGTATGGATGATCTTTTTTTCTATCATCACAGCTATGCTGTATTGGCGTGTAGGCAAGACTGTTGATCAGGAACGCACATCCAATTCAGTGAGATTCCTTTCTCATATGATATGGATGGTGTGCCTTTCAACGTTTGCGATGATGTGCAGCATCATTCCTTCATTTGTTGTGTTTAGTGTGTCTGAAATGTTCTTCCCTATTGTTCATGATACGCTGACGGCAGGTGCTCTGTTTCAATTGATGAAAACATTCTTTATGTTGATTGTTTGTGTTCAAGCGATTGGTTTGATGGCGATGAGAATCGGGTTGAGGAAGAAATCTGTTTTGATGACCGTCCTGACTGCAATTGTTTTATGTGCTGTTTTAGGAAATATATCGCTGGCTATTTATGGAAATGATCAATTGAACCTCGTCCTGTCAGGAGTGATGATCTCGGCAATTCTCATTGTGATCTTGGAATTATGGAGCCGCATCGGCCGGCTGCAAACGAGGTAATTCATGATGGGAAAAGGTTGGAGGCATGTGAAGCATACGGTTCAAATTGAAGAAGCAATAACGGAACTTTCGTTAAACTGGCTGGTGGGAGATGTTCGCCTTTATCACCATGAACATCCTTATGTATTGATGAAGCAGACCACCAATCACGTTTTTCCCCATCGGTATTTACTGCATCATCAAGTGCAGGAAGGCAGGCTAGTCATTCAAGATAAAAGAAAACGAGCGATCAGCTTAGGGCTTCATCTTCATCAAACGAATTTGGAGATTTATCTCCCTCAGGCACAGTTACAGTCCTTGTCTATTCATTGTAAAGGAGCAAATCTATTCTTGGATGGACTGAAGGTGAAGGAGGCTGAATGCCAATTGATTTCTGGAAAGTCCATGTTTACGGGAGAAATCAAGCATCTGCGCTTGCACACAGTGGGTGGACTTATCTCTAGTCAACAGCTCAACACGCAAACATTGAGGCTGCGTAGCACTTCGTCAAAAGTGGAGATGGTAGGTGCTTTTTCAGATATTGATCTGAATTTAATAGGCAGAAGGGTACAGATACATTCAAAGGCCATGCTACATTCGCTCAAATCGACGTCAACTGGATCATCTGTCAAAGTGGCGATTCCGGAAAATGATGGATTTATTTGTTATGTGAAGAAAAGATCAGGTACTTTTCACATTGACTTTCCATGTATTGATGATCAGGAGAAAATGATTTATAAAAATGGAGGGAAAAGCTTTGAGGTGGATATAAGGGGCGGTTCTTTTCTATTAAGTGATGGTCATTGAAGCGATGTTGATCCTCTAATTCGATATATCAATATAAAATAATTTGAATATCTTCTTATGTCAGAATATTTTGCTAATATTGTTTTCCTCAAAAAAACAATTGTTTTTTAAGGGTAGATTTATTATGATAATATACATCGAAAGATTGAAGATTTTGAATCAGAATGAAAATTCTGATTTTTTATTTTTTATGTTGTTTGTTGATGAGGGGGAATAGAAGTGGCTCAAAAGGAATTAAAGAGAGGGTTAAGTGCTCGTCATATTCAAATGATCGCGCTTGGCGGCACAATTGGTGTTGGCTTATTTATGGGGTCAGCTAAAGCCATTCAATGGACAGGTCCATCGGTTCTTCTAGCGTACGCAGTGTGTGGTATTTTTATCTTTTTTATTATGCGTGCGATGGGAGAAATGTTGTATCTTGAACCGAGTACGGGATCGTTTGCTACATTTGGGCATCAATATATTCATCCGCTTGCGGGGTATATGACAGCTTGGAGTAACTGGTTCCAGTGGGTCATTGTTGGAATGTCTGAGATTATCGCCGTAGGCGCTTATATGAAATATTGGTTCCCGGAGTTACCGGCGTGGATTCCCGGATTAATCGCCATGATCATTTTAGGTGCGGCCAACTTGATTTCGGTTAAGTCATTCGGTGAGTTTGAATTCTGGTTTGCGATGATCAAGATTGTGACGATTATTTTAATGATCATTGCAGGTTTAGGCATTATTTTCTTTGGGTTTGGCAATGGTGGAACAGCGATTGGTTTGTCTAACCTTTGGGCGCATGGCGGATTCTTTACAGGTGGATTTACCGGTTTCTTGTTTGCATTGTCTCTAGTGATTGCTGCCTATCAAGGGGTAGAGCTTATTGGGATTACTGCAGGTGAGGCGCAAAATCCGCAAAAGACGCTGACAAATGCCATCAAAAGCATCATCTGGCGTATTTTGATTTTCTATATCGGTGCGATCTTTGTCATCGTGACGGTGTATCCGTGGGATCAGCTGAATACGCTCGGTAGTCCTTTTGTGGCGACGTTTGCGAAAATTGGAATTACGGCGGCAGCAGGTATTATTAACTTTGTTGTCATTACAGCAGCGATGTCCGGCTGTAATAGTGGAATCTTCAGTGCGGGACGTATGCTTTATACATTAGGTGTGAATGGACAGGCACCTGCTTTCTTCACAAAAATTTCGAAGAATGGTGTACCGTATTTTGGGACATTTGCTGTGCTGATTGGTTTAGCAGTTGGGGTGGTCTTGAATTATGTTTCTCCGCCAAACATTTTCGTTTATGTGTATAGTGCAAGTGTCCTTCCTGGAATGGTGCCTTGGTTTGTCATTTTGATTAGTCATATTGGCTTCAGAAAAGCGAAGGGGGCAGCGCTTGATCAGCATCCGTTTAAGCTGCCGCTTGCGCCATTTTCTAACTATTTGACAATCGGATTCTTGCTGATGGTGCTTGTGTTTATGCTGATTAATCAGGATACACGAATTTCTCTTATTGTAGCAATTGGGTTCTTGATTTTAGTGGCGCTTAGCTTTTTTGTATTTGGAATTGGTAAACGAAAACCGATTGAAACAGCTTCTTCTGATCAAACGGTGAAATAATCAAAAGCCTTGCGGAGTGGACCCGCAAGGCTTTTGTCGTTTACAGAGAAGCTTTGACACGCTGAAAGACATCTGGAAAGTTGGTGAAAAGACCGGTGACGCCGTACTGCAAAAGCCGTGTCATATCTGCCTCGCTATTGACTGTATATGGGTGAAGGAGGAGTCCATGGCTTCTGACCTGCTGTACATTTTCAAGTGTCAATGCTCTAAAATTCGGTCCGATCCCCACTGCATACGTTTTGATGAAGTCGAGCTGATCATCTGTAATAGACGTCATTTGCGCTCTATCTAATAGCTGTACTTTTGGAAGCCGAGGGGCGAGTTTCTGCAATTTTAATAGACTTTCTTGGCTGAAAGATTGGATGATGACCTGCCCTTTTCTCGTATGTTTTCCAAGAAGATGATGTTTCTTTAAGACGGCCAATAGCTTTTCTTCCATTTGTGGATAGATGTCTGGTTTTTTGGTTTCAATATAATAATTTTCTCGTTTACCGAAGTAGCGTAATACCTCATCTAATGTGAGGACTTGCTGTCCAATATAGTGGGTATTTTGTTTGTCGGGGTTGGCTTCGTTAAACCATGCACCGGCATCGAGCTGTTTGATTTCGGCAAGTGTGAGGTCTTTGACCCAGCCTGTTCCGTTTGTCGTCCGGTCAACCGTTTCATCGTGCATGACGATGAGGTGTCCATCCTTTGTCATTTGAAGGTCGAGTTCGAGGTAATCTGCATTCATCTTTGTGGCGAGCTTGTAGGAAGCCAGGGTATGCTCTGGGGCATACCCTGATGCTCCGCGGTGTGCAACGGTTAAAATGCGATCTGGAGATAAAAGATGTTCATGTGCCGATATGGTGGTCGGCACCCAACCAAAAGACAGTAAAGCAAAAGAGAGTAACACGAAAGCAAGTAATCTACTTTTCTTCATATTTTATCCTCCTTTTACGGTAACTGCCTCCATCATAAGAAATAGATGTAAAGGGCATGTTGGGCGGAGATGAATCTTTTATGTGATTTTCATTAAGCTTGCTCTACGCGTTTTCCTGTATTCCATGTCATGGCGAGGAACACAATCGCAAGGATACAAGAACCAACTAGTAAAATGAAACCTCCTGTCCAGTCATAGTGATCGACGACGACGCCCATCATGGCATTAGCAAAAGCAGAGCCACCAATATACCCAAAGAATCCTGTCAGCCCGGCAGCAGTGCCAGCGGCTTTTTTCGGAGCGAGATCAATGGCTTGCAGTCCAATGAGCATGACGGGTCCGTAAATTAAAAACCCGATGCTGATGAGGGCAATGTTATCAACCATTGGATTGCCAGCAGGGTTTAACCAGTACACAAGAACCGCAATTAACACGCCAATCATAAAGAGGACGCCAGCAGGTGCGCGGCGGCTTCTAAAGAAGCGGTCACTAATCCACCCGCACAATAATGTACCAGGGATGCCTGCATATTCATAAAGGAAATAAGACCAGCGTGAATGCTCTGGTGAGAATCCTTTTGCTTCTGTTAAATAGGTAGGTGCCCAGTCTACGACCCCGTAACGGACAAAGTACACAAAGACGTTGGCAATGGCGATATACCAAAGGAATTTATTGTTGAGTACATATTTAAACAAAATCTCTTTTACTGTTAATTCTTTTTCTTGATCTTCATATTGTTGTGCCGGATAGTCATTTCGGTATTCTTCAATTGGCGGAAGACCAGCGGATTGCGGGGTGTCCCGTACGAGAAGAATGATGACGAAGGAGACGATAATGGCAATGATGGCAGGGAAGAAAAAGATACTTTTCCACGTCGCAAACAAAACAATTCCTAATGTAATAAGCGGTGCAAGAATCCCCCCGCCGATATTGTGAGCGACGTTCCAAATGGACATTTTCGTTCCACGTTCACTCACCGAAAACCAATGTGCCATCGTTCGTCCGCATGGCGGCCACCCCATTCCTTGAAACCAGCCGTTTAAGAACATGAATAAAAACATGATCCATACACTGGATGTCACCCATGGAAATGAGACAAATAGAATATTGATAAGAGCTGATAGAAAGAGTCCAGCGGCTAAAAAGTATCTTGGGTTACACCGGTCTGAGATCATTCCCATAATGAATTTACTAAAGCCATAGGCGATTGAAACGGCCGCTAATACAAAGCCTAATTCACTTTTTGTGAACCCCTCTTCCTGTAAATAAGGGATGGCAAATGCGAAATTTTTGCGCAGCAAATAGTAGCCCGCATATCCGATAAAGATTCCCAAAAAGACTTGCAGCCGCAGCCGTTTATAGGTTTCGTCTGTTTTGGCATCATCGAGCCTGTCGATATGCGGAGCGGGTTTAAACCATTTGAACATAAACATCCTCCTCTTGTAGATATGACTGAAACAAAAGTACGAGGTCTGTCTTTGATCTTGTACTTTTTCAGAGACAAAAGAATTGATAACGCTTTCTTTTGTACTCCCATCATATCGGATGGAGAAGATGTTTATGATGAGGCTTTTGTCATTATTTTGGAAAAACAGTTCATGAAGTGATGAAAAAAATCCGCACAATGGCGGATTTTTAATAGTGGTTAAATTGATACATCAATTTTTGCAGATTTCTTTAGTTGATCAATTTCTTTTTGTACTTCTTTTTGCTTTTCTTGAGATTCTAACTGCTTCTTGATTTGTGATTTGACGTCTTTGAAATCAGGTGCTTTTTGTTTTTGTTTTTTCATTTGTTCGGCGTATTGGTCATAGTAAGCTTTGACGTCTTTTTCAGACACAGAGGCTGATTTAATTTCTTTGTCGACATATTGGCTGTATTTGATGCTGTCGGCAATATCACTTTTCAGCTGATCCATTGTCAGTCCGCTCTTTTTGAGTGCTTCTTCAAATTGAGCATTGTCTTTAAATTGTTCCTTTTCTTCTTTTAGCTGTTTATCGACTTGTTTGTCAGAGGCTTTATAGCCCTTCTTCTCAGCATCTTGCAGGATGAGCTCTTGACCTACTAGCGCATCAATGGTTTGCTTCTTGACAGCTTTTGCGCCTTCTTTAGATGTTGGGTCTTGTCCTGACTGCTGAAGTTGACCTTGAATGGTCGATAGGGCGCTATTGTATTCACTGCCTGTGATTTTATCTTTGTTGACGGTCGCAACGACCTTTTGATCATCAATTTTTTGTGCGTCTAATTTCTTTTGCATCTCTTCCATTTGCTTTTGCTGCTCTTTTTGGTCAGCCTGTGTTGTTTCCTTGCTGTTGGCTGAATCGTTTTGCTTATCCTGTTTCGCATCGTTTGATGAGCAGGCTGCAAGCCCCACTGATAACAGACAAGCAATGAGTGTATATGATACTTTTTTCAATTATTTTCTCTCCCTTCGGTATGAGAACATCTAGTGCGCATTCTAACCGTTTTAGAGGAAAAATAAAACCGTACAGACGAATTGTTAGCGGATTGACATTTTTTTTATCTGTTTGTCCTCATTTTGTCTTCTCATAGTCATCATATGACAGCTCAAATTTGAAATAATTGTTCCATCGCTTCGTCGAGATTGGTGATCGGCTGGCGGCAACTGTAGTTCTCACAAATATAGACTGTCGTGCTGTCGTTGATCGTTTTGTAATCTTTTGCAAAAGGTGCGAGCCTTGCTAATTCTTGCCCTGTTTCGGCAGTTAAAATGAGATCAAATGGCATGAATCGTTTTTGCAATGCTTGTAGAAGCTGTTCTTTTTGCGGGTCGCCCTTTTTCCCAAGAATAATGATTTCTCGTTTTGCGGCATATTGGCTCAATAGTCCTTGTAAAAAGGCGGTATGTCCGCTTGGATAGGAAGAGACATCTACGTAAAAGGCGCTGAACATCTTCTCTAGTGTTTCGATCCAGTCTTGACGTCCGATCATTCTGCTTAGTTTCAGAAGCTGTTGGAGTGCAGTGCTGTTACCAGACGGCATGGCCCCGTCGTATACTTCTTTTTCACGAACGATAAGCGCTTCTGCATCTGAGCCTGAGAAGAAAAAGCCCCCGATTTGCTCATCCCAAAACAGTTCAAATATATTTTCAGCAATGGCTCTGGCTTTTGTCAGCCAATCTAGGTCAAAGGTCGCTTCGTATAAAGACATATAAGCTGTTAGCATGTGAGCATAATCCTCGATAAAGCCTAGATGCTTTACGTCCCCTTCCCTATAGCGGACCATGAGCCGTTCCTGCTGGACGAGGTGTGTTTCTAGAAAAGACATTGCCTGTTTTGCTATGCGGATAGCCTCTTCTTCATGAAAGACACTCCCTGCTTTGGCAAGTGCGGAGATCATCAGCGCATTCCACGATGTGAGTACCTTGTCATCGATCAGCGGTGCAGGTCGCTGCTGTCTTACAGTGAGTAAGATGTGTCGAGCGGATTGCAGTTTAGAATAAAGGGTTTGGTCGTCGATTGAATATGCTGCCTTGATGTCATCAAATGAGGTGGAAATGCTATGAGGGATGTTCTGTCCTTCAAAATTTCCTTCCTCTGTGATGTGGTAGACCGCACAAAATAAAGTGCCGAGGTCATCACCTAAATGAGTCATGATCTCCTCTTTTGTCCAAACGTAATATTGCCCTTCCTTTCCTTCCGAATCGGCATCGATTGCTGAATAAAAAGAGCCATCACGATTCATCATGTCTCGTTTGATAAATTGAATGAGGTCTTGAACAAGCTTTTCGTACTCAGAGTGTTGAGTGATTTGATAGGCTTCGGTGTAGGCATCTATCAGCAAGGCGTTATCATACAGCATCTTTTCGAAATGCGGCACAAGCCATTTTTCATCGGTTGAATATCGAGTAAATCCAGAACCAATATGATCATAAATACCACCGTTTGCCATGCCATTTAATGTTTTTGTGACGGCATATAACGCATTTTCTTGCCCTGTCCATTCAAAATAACGCATGAGAAACGTGAGCATATGAGGTGCAGGAAATTTAGGCGCAGAACCGAAGCCGCCATACAGCGTATCAAAGCTGCTCATGAGCTGATAATAGGCTTTGTGAATCGACTCCTGAGTGAGCGTATTTTCTGTCTGCCCTGCTGCCTTGATCCGTAAATTATTTGTTGCCTTTTCTGCCAATGATTCAATATGATCACGATCGTTGTGATACGCATCCAGCAATTGCGTCAGTGCTTCAATGAAGCCGGGACGGCCGTAAGCACTTCTTTTTGGAAAGTATGTCCCCGCATAAAAAGGCTTTTGATCAGGCGTGACAAACACGTTGAGCGGCCAGCCTCCTTGCCCCGACATCATCTGACAAACGGACATATACATCGAGTCAATGTCTGGACGCTCCTCACGATCGACCTTGATTGAAATGAAATGCTCGTTTAGGATGTCAGCGACTTGGTGATCTTCAAAGCTTTCGTGTGCCATGACGTGGCACCAGTGGCAAGTGGCGTAACCGATGCTGACAAGCACCGGTTTATTTTCACGTTTCGCTTTGTCGAATGCTTCTTGCCCCCACGGGTACCAGTGAACTGGGTTGTGGGCGTGTTGAAGGAGGTAGGGTGATTTTTCCGTGATGAGTGGGTTGGGTGTTTGGTTGTTTGGCATGGGTCACCTGCTTTTTTCTTTTTTATAAGATCCCTCATTTGGAAGGAATTTATCATCTTTACTTCTTCACCAACACATATTGTAAGTTTTCTAATTCAAACATATCAATCAGTTCATCGATCCCTTTAAAATCGATATGTTTTCCAAACCGTTTTTTGCTTAGGTCAATTTCTACATCCAATTGATCGTCCTTTTCTTTCATTTCGAGTTCATTTAGACAAGAATAGATTTCGATGGTTTCTCCTTTTGACAGCTCTTTTTCAATGAATTTAAAAAGTGCACGAAGAGAATGAATGATGTCTAATTCATAAACAAAAGGGTGCGTGAATTTGTCTCTTACCTCTTCATAGACGGGATCTAGATAATCAATATGAATGCCTTCGAAATCCTCTTCTGTTTCAAATACTTCTATCAAAAGATCTTCCTTTTGATAGGTTTTGTGCTTTTTTTGTTTTTTATCAAACATGCTGATATTGAGTTCAGAGAATGGTTTATAGGTAGGGTTTTGACCAATGGTACCAAGCGGCAGTTCTTTGTTTGATCCAATATAATGCTGTAAAGTCATGGGTTGCCCTCTTTCCTTGAAATATTCCTTATAGCGTTGATTATTTCCTTTTTACCAATTTAGAGGTGAATATGCAATGGCTTGACATATCGGTATTTCTAGATATACAATGTCTGCCATGGAACCTATTGATGTGTTTAAGGCATTATCGAATGAAACAAGGTTGAATATTTTAAAGTGGCTTAAGGAACCTGAGAAGCATTTTCCTAAGCAAGGCGCTCATTTACCGAAGGAGGTTAGTTATAAGGGGGGCGTTTGTGTTGGGGATATTCAAGAAAAGGCGCAAATTTCTCAATCAACGGTCTCTAGCTACTTACATTTGATGCAAAAGGCTGGTCTGCTCGAATCGGTACGGCATGGGCAATGGACATACTATAGACGAAATGAAGAATTTATCCAACAGATCGGACAATATATGAAAACAGAGATCTAAAGGATGTGTGATTTCTGTTTTTTTCTATTCTATATATCTGTTTATCTAGATATATAAATATATGAATTGAAGGAGATTTGATGATGCGTTTGATTTTTTATGTACTTGCGCTATTAGCGGGTGCGGCACTTAGTTTTGAAGGAGCCATCTATGCGGAACTTGGGAAGTCGATCGGACAGTTAGAAACGAGTTTTTATAACTTTTTTGTCGGTTCAATTATCATGGGGCTATTGTGGCTCTTTTTTGGCAAAGGTGACCTTTCCTATACGTTGAAGGCACCGAAATGGTCGCTACTTGGCGGAGCGATGGGGGTTGTGTATTTAACGTCTATTGTGGTGAGTGTTCCATTTGTTGGTGTGGGGGTAACGATGGTGGCTGTCATTATTGGTCAGCTGCTGATGAGTATGGTGATTGAGCATTTTGGCTGGCTTGGGAGTCAGAGAACGAGAGTAAACAAAGAGAAGGTATTTGCGGTCATTTCGATGATCATTGCCCTTATTCTTATTCATTAGGAGGAAAGTCGATATGACATTATTGTTAATTTTATTTACTTTCATCGGAGGCATTACGTTAAGTGCGCAATCTTCCATAAACGGTACGTTTAGCAGGAGAGCAGGTACGATTGAAACGACCTTTTTGACCTTTTTAACGGGTACGATGTTTTTGACCATTCTGATTTTATTCTTTGGGAGCGGACATCTGTTGAATCTCTTGCATGCACCAAAGTGGCAGTTGAGTGCGGCTTTTCTTGGAACGGCTTATTTAATCCTGACAGTGGTCGCTGTTCCGAAAATCGGTGTCATTGCTGCGAATATTGCGGGGATTGCTGGGCAGCTTGTCATTGGAATGGTCATCGATCATTTTGGCTGGTTCCATAGCCTAATGATTTCACTTGATCTCAAACGCATATTGGCATTGTTCTTTATGCTGATCGCTCTTTATTTTATTTACAAAGGAAATAAGCGCTCTAGAGAGGAAGCGAGTGCTTAAAGAGAACGGGCTGCTGTGACATTTGCTCTCAGCAGCTCTTTTATACTGATTCATCATGTTTGACTAAATACCTATCAGGGTATACTATCTGATCATAGGGAAAAGAGAAAGGAGTGTTAAACGTGGAGTATAATCAGCAGATGAAGAATCGTCTTCGCCGGATTGAAGGGCAGATTAAAGGGGTTCTTGCGATGATGGAGCAGGGAAAGGATTGCCGTGAAGTGGTGACGCAGCTGTCTGCATCACGCAATGCCATTGATCGGGCAATGGGTGTGATTGTGAGTACAAACCTTGAACAGTGTGTCCGTGAAAGTCTTGAGCAGGGCAAGGATACAGAGGGGCTTGTCAAAGAAGCGGTTGAGCTCTTGGTGAAAAGCCGGTAAGAAATTCCTCAGCCTTTGAAGGTTGACGAATTTTTTTACTTGTTATAATATACCCTTACCGGTATGTGTATATATTTTTTTGCTTTTTGTATACCCACACGGGTAATTGAGATAAGGAGGATCATAATGGAGGAACAGAAAAAACGAACAACAATTGTTTTATTTAGTGGAGATTATGATAAAGCGATGGCCGCTTATATTATTGCAAATGGCGCAGCAGCTTATGATCACGAGGTGACTATTTTTCATACTTTTTGGGGGCTGAATGCCTTGCGTAAGGAAGAGATGGTGCCACTGAAGAAGGGATTTTTAGAAAAAATGTTTGGTAAAATGATGCCGCGTGGCGCTGATCGAATGGGGCTGTCAAAGATGAATTTTGCAGGAATGGGACCGAAGATGATTAAGCATGTGATCAACAAACACAATGCCATGACCCTGCCGCAGCTCATTGATATGGCGAAGGAACAAGACATCAACCTCGTGGCATGTACGATGACGATGGATCTTTTAGGGCTACAGGAGAACGAGTTACTAGCAGACATTCAATATGCAGGTGTGGCAGCGTATTTAGCAGAGGCAGAAATCGGGAATGTGAACTTATTTATCTAGGGAGGTGTTCATACATGATTCAAACGCTTTTGCTCATCATTGTGATCGCTTTGCTTGTGAGCCGTTTTCTTCCTGTACGGGGTGTGAAACAAATGGAAGCAGCTCATCTGAAACCTAAATTGCATAGTCGGCATCAACAGCTGATAGACGTGCGATCACCTTTAGAGTTTCAAACAAATCATATAAAAGGATTTCAAAATATCCCCTTACCACAGTTAAGGAATCGAGCGCATGAGCTTGAGAAAGACAAAGAAATTTATGTGATCTGCCAAAGCGGGATGAGAAGTATGCAGGCGGCTAAATTATTAAAAAAACAGGGATTTACCCACATTACGAATATCAAGGGTGGCATGAATGCTTGGCGATTATAGGTATAAATAGGCTTTAAAATATACCCCCACCCCTATAAAAAGGAGGAAAAACAATGCAGCAACCAACAGCAATTCTAGATGCAAAAGGATTGGCATGCCCAATGCCCATTGTCAAAACGAAAAAACAAATGAATGAGCTCTTGCCAGGAGATGTGCTTGAAGTGCAAGCAACCGATAAAGGGTCTACAGCGGATTTAGCAGCTTGGTCAAAAAGCGCCGGTCATGAATTTTTAGGAACGAAAGTAGAAGGACCGGTGCTTCATCATTTGATCCGTAAAGGCGGAGCGAAACAGGAGGAGGAGCAGTCAATGATTTCGGAAATGTCGTTGAACATGTTTCAACAGAAGGTAAAAGAAGATCAGTCATTGTTTATTTTAGATGTACGAGAGCCGGATGAATATGAAGCGGGTCATATTCCAGGAGCTGTTCACATCCCTCTTGGCGAGGTGGAACAACGTGCTGAAGAATTGAACCGAGAGACGCTCATTTACCTCATCTGTCATTCAGGCAGAAGAAGTGAATTAGCCGCACAAAAGTTAAAAGAAAAAGGATTTCATCAATTGATCAATGTAGTGCCAGGCATGAACAGCTGGACAGGAGAGATTGAAAAATAGGAGCTGAATGAAACGATGACTGTAAAAGCAATGACAGCAGAACAGTTAACAAAAAAGATCATCAACAAAGAGCCGATCTTTTTGTTGGATGTACGAAACGAATCAGATATGCAGGACTGGAAAATTGAAGGGAAAGCCGTTGAATATTTAAATGTGCCTTACTTTGAGCTTCTTGATGGCGTAGAGGATATGGTGGAGAACATACCGGATGACCTAGATGTACTGGTCGTTTGTGCGAAAGAAGGCTCCTCTATTATGGTGGCAGAGATGCTGTCAGAGGCAGGCAGAACGGTCCGTTATTTGCAAGGCGGTATGAAGGCATGGAGTGAGCATTTAGAGCCAGTGAAAATCGGTGAATTAACTGGCGGTGGAGAGTTGTACCAATTTGTGCGAATGGGCAAGGGATGCTTGTCGTATATGATCATGTCGAATGGGGAAGCTGCGATTATTGATGCGGCTAGAATGACGGAGGTCTATACGCAATTTGCTAAAAAACATCATGTCACAGTGACGCATGTGTTTGATACGCACCTTCATGCGGACCATATATCTGGCGGGAAAAAGCTGGCTGAACAGACTGGGGCCACCTATTGGCTGCCGCCAAAAGACGCCGAAGAGGTGACATTTGCGTACAATCACCTTGAAGAAGGGCAGCGTGTAACGATTGGAGCGGCGGAGATTGATATTCACGCCCTTTATTCACCAGGCCATACGATTGGTTCAACCTCTTTTATCGTAGACGACCGTTATCTCCTTTCAGGTGATATTTTGTTCATTGATTCGATCGGAAGACCTGATCTAGCCGGTATGGCGGAGGACTGGGTAGGTGATTTGAGGGAAACCCTTTATACACGATATACGGCGCTTTCGGCAGAATTGATTGTGCTGCCTGCACATTTTATGATCGTGGATGAGCTTAATGAAAACGGGAGCGTTTGGAAGGAGCTAGGCGCTTTGTTTGAAGAAAATCACGGGCTGAACATTGAAGATGAAGACGTATTTAGACAAATGGTCACGCAGGATCTCCCTGCACAGCCAAACGCTTATCAAGACATTCGGTCTACCAATATGGGGAAGCTGCATCCAGACGAGGAAGCACAGCGAGACATGGAAATTGGTCCAAACCGTTGTGCGATTCGATAATGTTCAATAAAATAAAGAAGCGAGGGATGATCAGATGACATCAGATCACATTTTAGACGTAACCGGGCTTGCATGCCCAATGCCGATTATTCGGACGAAGAAAAAAATGAATGACTTGGCAGAAGGCCAAGTATTAGAAATACATGCAACAGATAAAGGAGCTAAAGCTGATTTGGCTGCATGGGCTAAGTCAAGCGGACATGAATTGATCACGCAGACAGATGAAGGGCATGTGCTGAAGTTCTGGGTGAGAAAAGGGTCCTAAAGGGGAGAGGGGTATCTATGAGGGAGCCCCTTTTCCTTTTGCAAAGGAGGAGACCAGCGTGGATTTTGCATTTTTCATTACTTTATTTATCATCGGATTTATTGGTTCCTTCTTATCAGGAATGGTTGGAATAGGAGGATCGGTGATCAACTATCCCATGCTGCTTTATATCCCGCCTCTAGTCGGAGTGATGGCATTATCGGCTCACGAGGTTACAGGGATTGGTGCCATTCAAGTACTGTTTTCGACACTCGGCGGTGTGCTGGCGTATCGAAAAAGCGGATTTTTACATCGTCCATTGATTTTATATATGGGGAGCAGTATATTGGCAGGGAGTTTATTAGGCAGCTATTTATCACATTTCCTTCCAGAGAAAGGCATCAATGTAGTCTATGGTCTTCTTGCCATTGTCGCTGTCATTTTAATGCTTGTTCCGAAAAAAGGTCAGCGGGCAGAAGCAGATGGAGAGGTGACCTTTCATAAAGGACTGGCGGCTGGTATTGCCTTTGTGATCGGAAGTGTATCGGGTGTATTAGGTGCAGGCGGTGCCTTTATTTTAGTGCCGGTGATGCTATCGATTCTCAAAATCCCTGTGCGGATGACGATTGCCTCGTCTCTGGCGATTACGTTTCTCTCTGCGATCGGCGCATCGGCTGGGAAAGTGCTGACTGGTCAAGTCATGTTCATGCCTGCGCTTGTCTTAATGGCGGCCAGTTTGATTGCTGCGCCGATTGGGGCGAAGATTGGTCAGAAGATCAATGCCGTTTATTTGCAATGGGCACTTGCCGTGATGATTACAGCTACAGCAATTAAAATCTGGCTGAATTTATTATAAGAAAAAGACCAACAACTAAGAGCAAGGGCTCTTTTCCATGTGTTGGTCTTTTTTATTTCATATCATCGTGCTCGATATACGTTTCAAGTGCAGGGTGGTACTCTTTTTGATAATGAAGATTGGGGCATGTTTTCACGACTTTGCCTTGCAGGGCATTAGATTTCGAGACGTCTAATGCTGTTTTACATTTTGGACAACGTTCGTTAAATATTGAGAGCCAGCGCTTCATAGATCACCACTCCAGTTAAAGTCTTAAAAACCGATTATATTAATATGAATTATAGGGGATTGTGTGAATGAGGTCAATGGATATTTGGATCTTTTTAACAAAAAAAGAAGCATCGTATAAGATGCTTCAGCGAATAGACAAATCCTCGCATTCTTTGTCAACAATTTGAAGTATGATTAGTAGGCTTTTGCCCAGAACACCATATCAGAAGCAGGTTTCCCGCAGCAGACACATGTGTCAGAAACGGATTGTTGTTCAAACGGGATACAGCGTGATGTCGCCCCTGTTCTCTCTTTGATGTCGTTTTCGCAGTCTTCATCACCGCACCACATGGCTTTGATCAACCTGTTTTCTTCGGCAAGAAGCTGCACGATGTCTTCGATTGTGTGGGCGTTTGATGTTTTTTCATGTAATCGTTCTTTTGCTTTTTCGTACATCGTTTGCTGAATGTCTTCAAGCGTGGACGTGATGGTTTGTTCAAGTGCATCTAACGTGACGGCTTGCTTTTCACCTGTGTCTCGTCTTGCAAGCATCACCTGGCCTTTTTCCATATCCTTTGGTCCTACTTCTACGCGTAATGGGATGCCCTGCATTTCGCATTCGTTGAATTTCCAGCCTGGCTGTTTATCACTTGCATCGATGTCAGCGCGTGCGATGCGTGCGAGTCGATCCTTTAATTCATAGGCATGATCGAGGACACCTTCTTTATGGGAAGCAATTGGCACAACACGTACTTGGGTTGGCGCAATGTTTGGCGGCAGGACAAGTCCTCTGTCATCGCCATGCACCATGATCATAGCGCCAATGATTCTTGTGGTGAAGCCCCATGATGTTTGCTGGACATGCTCTAGTTTTCCTTCGCGATTTAAAAATTCAATGCCAAACGCCTTGGCAAATCCGTTGCCGAAGAAGTGAGAAGTGGCGGTTTGCAGGGCTTTTCCGTCATGCATTAGACTTTCGACTGTATAGGTGAAGCGGGCGCCAGCGAATTTTTCTTTCTCTGTTTTCCTGCCTTTAATGACAGGGATCGCTAGAAGCTCTTCACAAATAGACGCATAGATATGGAGCATTCTTTCTGTTTCTTCAATCGCCTCTTGCTCAGTCTCGTGACAAGTGTGCCCTTCCTGCCAGAGGAATTCAAGGGTTCTAAGGAATGGACGTGTTGTCTTTTCCCAGCGGACGACATTGGCCCATTGGTTATATAGCTTAGGTAAATCACGATAGGAGTGAATGATGTTTTTATAATGCTCAGCGAACAGCACCTCAGACGTTGGTCTGACGCAGAGTCTTTCTTGTAATTCCGAATCACCGCCATGTGTCACCCACGCCACTTCAGGAGCAAAGCCTTCGATATGATCCTTTTCTTGCTGGAGCAGACTTTCTGGGATAAAGAGCGGCATATAGACATTCTCATGACCCGTTTCTTTGATTTGACGATCAAGTTCGTCGCGAATATTCTCCCAAATTTTAAAACCGTATGGCTGAATGATCATACTGCCTCTAACGCTTGAATAATCGACGAGACGCGCCTTTGTGACAACATCTGTATACCACTGGGCAAAGTCGTCTTCCATGCTTGTAATTTTCTCAACAAATTGTTTCTTTGACATCGTCTTTTTCCTCCTTTTAAAAAAACAAAAAAGCTGTGCTTTAAGTTAGGGACCATTCCTGGTGGTACCACCCTAATTTAAAGCACAGCTTTACACTCGATCATGATAACGGTATGAACCGCTGTATGAAACAGAACTAAATCGGCAGGTTCACTTGAAGATGTCAGTAGGAACTTCTCAGCACCGTTCCCTCTCTGGTAAAGATCAATTCAAGCTACTATTCCAGATCTACGTTGATCCTTGTTCGTTGATTTTTCATCAGTTTACCTGTAAATGGGGGAGAAAGCAAGTTGGTCCGCAAGTTCATTTCATGCCATTCTGAGGTCGTTTATGTCGCTGAGCCATTGGCAGACATTTTCTGTTTTTACAGCTTGCACGTTATGTAAGGCTATGCTAATATATTTGAAGAAAAAAATAGACTTGTATAACCTCAATAATATGGTTTGAGGGTTTCTACCAGGATCCGATAAATCCTGATTACAAAAGCGCGCTTTCCTTTTTTGTAATCAGGGTTTTTTTGTTTGTCTGCACCCTGTATCAAAAGTGAAAGCCATGATATAGAGAAGGGATGTTAGACATGAACTGGAGAGTTTATTTATTAGCTGTTTCTACTTTTGCGGTTGGATTAGTTGAGCTTGTGGTCGGGGGCATTTTGCCAAGTTTAGCAGAGGATCTCAATGTGTCTCTTGCGACAGCTGGGCAGCTTATTACGGTATTTGCGATTGTGTATGCTATTTCAGCACCGGTGCTGCTGACCGTCACAGCCAAAATCGAACGAAAGCGTCTTTATTTAATCGCATTATTGGTCTTTACATTAGGCAATGTATTCACATATTTTAGTTCCACCTTTGCCCTTGTCATGATCTCTAGGGTCTTGATTGCCATGAGTACGGCGCTTGTTGTGGTGTTATCACTAACGATTACGGCCAAGCTGGTGGAACCGGCGCATCGAGCGAAAGCATTAGGTCTGATTTTTATTGGGATTAGCTCATCACTTGTTCTCGGTGTACCGATCGGTATTTTTATTACAGAGAGCTTTGGCTGGAGAGTGATGTTTTTAGGAATCAGTATTCTGTCAGCCATATCTATGGTACTCATTTATTTTCTATTGGAGAAAATGCCTGTTGAAAAAGTCACACCGCTTAAAGAACAAATTCGTTCTTTAGGGCATCCGAAAATTTTCAGTGCACATTTGATTAGTTTGTTCATGCTTGCTGGTCATTATATGCTGTATTCTTATTTCACGCCATTTCTGATGGAAGTTCTGCATATGACTCCGTTTTGGATTAGTATTTGTTATTTGGTCTTCGGGCTTGCGTCGATTGGCGGGAATGGATTTGGCGGCTGGCTGAGTGACAAATTAGGATCAGGAAAAGCCATTTTGCTTGTGACCATGGCGTTTGCCATTGTGATGTTTATCCTTCCTTATACAGCGGGAGTGTTTATGCTCTTTATGGTGATGGTTGTCTTATGGGGTGCTCTTAGCTGGGCACTGACACCTGCTTTGCAGAGCTATTTGATTCAAACAGACCCTGTGACGTCTGATATTCAGCAAAGTTTAAATACATCCGCTTTGCAAATTGGAATTTCCATTGGATCAGCAGTGGGCGGCGTCATGTTTACAATGACTGGTTCATCTGTTGATTTGGCTAAATTCGGCGCTGTTTTTGTGCTGATTGCCTTTAGCTGTGCAGTGATTTCATTAAAGAGACCGCCGCTTTATATGGATCGTCAGCATCACGCTGAATAGAAGAGAATAAGATCGTTTCCGTGTTAGTTAGCTGCCTCATCATAGGCAGCTTTTTATTTTTTTAAAACCACACCTTCGCTTTTACCAGTAATGACTTCTTCTCCATGCTGATTGATATAACGGGAAAAAAGGTGGACACGATGGTATTTTTCAAGGGGTTCTACTTTGGTGACGGCCATCTGACAGGTAATGGTGTCACCTGTATAAACAGGGCGTATGAAGGTACATGTCATCTCTTGACCGATAAAATGAAACTGACCGCCAAGCTTCGTGGCTAGACTTGCTGTGAGAAAGCCGTGTACCATGAGCCTGCCTTGATCATCTAGCTCGGTATGATGTTTGCCAAGATCACCTGTCATCTCGCCAAATTGGATCACATCTTCATGCGTATAGGTTTTGCTTGTTTGAAATTGATCGCCTGGTCGAACCATCTGTTCTTCAGCTCCTTTTTTTAAATGTACCAAAGGAGTGAATGAATGTACATTCATTTTTGTGATGAGATGTTAGAGGCAAAGAAGAGACAGGATGCCTTTCTTTGCCCTTGATACGTCAGGAAAAATGTCATCTTCTATTCAAAAATAACCATCTCTCCAATTGGATGAAATCCGGCACGCTGATAGATATGTTTGCCGTCATTTGAGGCTTGTAACATTACACACTTTTGTTTGTTATCTGTCTGGGTCAGAAGGTAATGAAACATGTCACTGCCAAGTCCTCTTCCGCGGTGTTCTGCCTTTGTGATGACATCATAAATACCATAGCTGTCTGCTGTTTCAATCAATAAGCCCGTTGTGACCGGTTTGTTGTGTTCATATCCAACGAACATGCGGGTACTCGGGTTTAATCGTTCAATCGAGAAGCGCTGGAAATAGGTGTTTAAAGCGATTGCTTCAGGTGATCCTTCGAAAAGTTCGATAAATAAATGTTGATAATCGAGAAAAGTTTGATCGTCAGTCACTTCCTTGATCGTAAGCGATTGAGAGGTCCTTTGATCGATGTCGTTTGTATGTTCAAGCATCATGATGGTATTGCGTTCCACTTCTTGAAGCCCATGTTTCTGCATGATATTCGACCAATCGGGGTGGAGCAGGCTTTGAGTGATCCATGTGCTGAATGTTAGCTGCTGTTGCTGCATTTGTTCGATGGCAGCTGCCACTTTTTGTTGATCTTGTATGTGCGCTGAAATCGGTAATAATAAATTGAACGTGTCAGTTGATATATGCGTGTTTGATAGAACGAAATCTTCTGTTGATAGGAACGATCCGTTTACAACAGAAGAAAACAAATTTATTTTTTCTTCTAACTGGCGAATGGCCATTTGCTGCTCTGTTTTCATTCTCTCACCTTCTTTTTTTGATTGAGGGTTACCTATCATAAATGATAGCAAAGAAAAGGAAATTGTGCCGTCTCTTGTAATCTAGTAAAAAAGTTCTTTTATTTATCAGGTCTGATGACCCATTCTTTTCCTCATCCCCACATTTCTTTTGACTCCTTTATTGATTATTAGTACCATTTTATTAACCAGTTAAGAGTGGAGGTTCAGATGGAAACAAAAGAGCAGATTGTCTTAAAAGCGATTCAAGATTTGATTATGCATAGGGAAAAGAAACGGAACGATCCAACAGATCCACTGATTACCACGACTGATACACTCAAGCAAGATTGGACACTTACACAGCTTCATATTTTATCTATGATTCAAGCAAACCCTAACGAATCCAATAATACATTTCTTTCACAACAACTAAAACTATCAAAACCCGCCATTACAAAGGCTGTGAAAAAGCTCATCGAAAAAGGCATGGTCGACTATTGCCACCGGCAAGGTGACAAGAAATCCGTCTATTATTCACTGACAGAGGAAGGTACACAGCTGGCGGCACTGCATGATGAGCTTCATGAACAGGCAGTCTCCTCCTATTTAGAATTCCTCCATGAATTTAATGAAGGCGAGCTACAGGTTATCGAGCGCTTCTTAAAGACTTGGAAGGAAAAGATATAAAAAACGGACCGAAAGCTTTCTATAAACTAGATGCTTTCGGTTTTTTTATGGTAAAATTAACATATATTGACGTTGTTCGTGATGATGATTGAGGGAGGGTGCCGTGTTGGTGAAAGAGATGATGGAAAATTTTAAAAAGTATGTTTTTATCATGCCGTTCGTCGGATTGTTTGTCAGCTTGCTATTATTTGTTTATTTTTTTGGGATGACAGGAGTTGAAGGGTCCATGTGGGCGGCTGTTTTGTATTGTGCTCTGCCCTTTCTGATGTACACGATACTCTGTTTGCCTTTATGGATTTATTTTAAAGTCAGCAAAAAACGTTCAATACAAAGAAATGAGGAACATACATGATCGTTGTCAGTGCTTGTCTTGCGGGATTAAAGGTCCGTTATAATGGCAGCCATCGATTAGATCAACGTATCGAGGAGCTTGTGCAGGAAGGAAAGGCGGTAACAGTTTGCCCTGAGCTGCTTGGCGGTTTCTCTACACCAAGGCCACCCGCAGAAATTATTGGTGGAGATGGTCATGATGTCTTACGGGGGCAGGCTTCTGTAGTTGATGTTCATGGAACAGATGTGACAGAGATGTATGTAAAAGGTGCACAAGACACGCTTAAGCAGGTTCAGACTCTTGGCGCAACATCCGTCGTGTTAAAAGAGTACAGTCCTTCTTGCGGAAGCCGGATGATCTATCGGGGAGAGTTTAACGGGAAGACAAAGGCTGGGGACGGTGTGACGTCTGCCTTGCTGAAACAGCATGGGATTCAAGTATTCTCTGAGGAGGATGATTGGACCTCGCTGTTTGTATAGGGATAAGTAGAAATCTATTTAATATAAAAACAAATATATTCACATAAAAATTTTGTATTGTTAGTATGGGACAAAATAAAATTAGATCATAGTAGCCCTTGCATGGTCTATTTTCATGCATGATCTTTCGCACATTCGGGTATAGTGCATGGTAAGCAAAAATGAAGCGGAGGTTTGTTTGATGAGTGGATTAACAGATACAGTCACATTAGCTAACGGAGTGAAAATGCCGAAGCTTGGCTTTGGTGTATGGCAAGTAAAAGATGGGGATGAGGCTGTAAATGCAGTCAAAGACGCACTTGAAGCTGGCTATCGCAGTATAGATACAGCAGCGGCCTATCAAAATGAAGAAGGTGTTGGCAAAGCCATTCAGCAATCAGGCATCTCTCGCGATGATCTGTTCATTACGACAAAAGTCTGGAATAGTGATCAAGGATATGAGTCAACGCTTGAAGCCTTTGAAACGAGTATGAACAAACTAGGTCTGGATGTATTGGATCTTTATTTAATCCATTGGCCGGTTGAAGGCAAATATAAAGAAACGTGGAAGGCGCTAGAAAAGCTTTATAAGGATGGCCGTGTGAAAGCCATTGGCGTGTGTAACTTCCATCAGCACCATTTAGAAGATTTATTAGAAGAGGCAGAAGTGGTGCCAATGGTCAATCAAATTGAACTGCATCCGAAGCTGACGCAAGAGCCTTTACGTGACTACTGCAAGGCAAAAGGCATTCATGTAGAAGCATGGTCGCCATTAGGCAGCGGGAAACTTCTTAACCATCCGGTGCTTCAAGATATTGCGAAAAAGCATGAGAAGTCAGTGGCGCAAGTCATTCTTCGCTGGGACTTGCAGCATGGCATTATCACCATTCCGAAATCTGTGACGAAGAGCCGAATCATCGAAAACACAAACGTATTTGATTTCGAGTTGTCCACCCATGAAATGAGTGTCATTGATCAGCTCAATGAAGATGAGCGCACGGGTCCAGACCCAGATAACTTCGATTTTTAATATAAGAAAAGCACAGGCGGGATGCCTGTGCTTTTTTATTTGCCCCTATGTTCAGACCGTCTTTTGAGGCTGATAGGTCTCAATGATTTGAATGGCGTCGACAATTTGCTCTTTGGTATAGTCTCCAATCAAACAAAAGGTTTCATCTTTACATGCAGCATGGTTTGCCACTGTATGTGCTGCTTCCTCTAGCTGAGCTGTGATGCCAAGATCACGCATCGTTCTAGGTAATCCGAGTGTTTGATAGAGCTCAAGTAATTCTTCTACTTCCGTCATACGGTTTTCTGCGGCAAGCTGGACGAGAATGCCATAGGCCACTTTTTGTCCATGTAACACATGATGTGTTTCATCAATAAATGTTAATCCATTATGAACAGCATGGGCTCCTGCCATTCTTCCATAACGTCCTCCATAGCCGCCGACTGTTCCGGCTAACGTAATGATCGTATCTGTTACATCTGCAAAGGCTTGAGAAAGCTGACCTGTTTTTAAGCTGCTAACGGCTTCTTCACTATGAGTCAGAAGAATGTCACGAACGTACACTGCCTGCTTTAATGCAGCATGTACCATGAGTGGCAAGGTGCCTTTTGTGTTACGAATAATGGCTTCCGCTTCATACCATTTTGCCAGCGTATCCCCAATTCCGCTTTGGAGATAGGAAAGAGGAGATGAAAGCAAAAAAGTATGATCAATTAACGTGAGATAGCTGGACCGCTTATGATAGTCGACCCTCATGAAATTTCCCTTGTCATCATAAATGACACTGAGCGGTGTAGAAGCCGCACATGTCCCAGGAATCGTCGGCACCATGATCACTTCAATTTGGAGAGCGTCGGCAACAGACTTCGCTGTATCTAAAATCGTTCCGCCACCGATCCCGATGATCACGTCTGAACTCTTGAGTTCTTCCGCAATTCGTGTAATCGCATTTGGTGAACTGTAACCTTTATGCTGAACAATAGGCCACTCGGATGGAAGCTTTGTGTACTGTGAAAAGGCTTGATATGAGTCATATCCTGTCACTATAGCAGGTGAATGAAAAGGAGATGCAAGTGACTCGAGTTCGTGATAAATTCCCTTTTGAGAAATAAACTGGTTAGGACCGCTTCTGACGATCTCTTCTGGCTGGATCATTGACTTATGCTCCTTTACGAAATCATATAGTTCTTAAATCATCTCATTTTACAGAAAGTTCTGTCAAATAATCGAACAATATGAGACCATAGACCCTTCCGTTTTATGGAATTGAACTGCTGACATTGCCTTAAGGTATGTATTTCCTGTATGATATAAAATGGTATGTTTTGATTAAATTTAAGAGGTGTTTATATATATGGAAAAACAATATCGTGTATTACTTTACTATCAATATGTCCCCATTGAGGATCCAGAAACGTTTACAGCAGAGCATCTAGCATTCTGTAAGGAACTTGGTTTGTTAGGTCGTATTCTTGTTTCATCTGAAGGCATAAACGGAACCGTTTCTGGTACCATTGAGCAAACGGACAAGTACATGCAAGCATTGAAAGAAGATCCACGCTTTGCGTCCATGCCAATTAAAATTGACGAAGCAGATGGTCATGCGTTTAAGAAAATGCACGTCCGTCATCGAAATGAATTGGTGAATTTAAGTCTTGAAGATGATGTGAATCCGCTAGAATTAACGGGGAAACATCTCAGCCCAGTTGAATTTTACGAGCAAATGCAATCACCTGATACGGTCGTGATTGATGCACGTAATGATTATGAGTTTGATGTCGGTCACTTCAGAGGTGCTGTGCGCCCTGACATTGAGACATTCCGTGAATTGCCTGAGTGGATTCGTGACAATAAAGAGATTCTTGAAGGGAAAAAAATTCTGACGTATTGCACAGGCGGCGTACGCTGTGAGAAATTCTCAGGATGGTTAAAGCGTGAAGGCTTTGAAGATGTATCCCAGCTTGACGGTGGAATTGTCACGTACGGAAAAGACCCAGAAGTTCAAGGAAAGCTATGGGACGGTCAATGTTATGTGTTTGATAACCGCCTAACGGTTCCAGTCAATCAAACAGAGCACGTTGTGGTAGGAAAAGATTTCTTCACTGGCGAACCTTGCGAGCGTTATGTGAACTGTGCGAACCCTGCATGTAACCGCAAAATGATTGCAACAGAAGAAAGCGAGCATAAATATATGCGCAGCTGCAGCCATGAATGCCGCACAAGCGAACGTAACCTTTATGTGAAACAACATAATTTGTCTGAGGAAGAAGTTCAAGAAAGACTAGCTGTCATTGAAAAAGAACAAGCAATCTCACAAGGATAAGAGGGTTTCCCTTTTATCCTTTTTTCTTTGAATGATACGTGTTCAGAGGGAATAGGAAGTCATTTCCTCTTTCTTTTTTGTTTTGTTTTTTTCAAAATAAGGGTAAAGGTAGTTAATCAGTCTAATAGATTGAACAGTTGAAAAAGCGCTTTCTTTTGAAATAAGCATGTTCGACTATTTCAGAAAATGGAGAATTGAGAGATAATATAACAGGCAAAAAAATGAACAAAGATAAAAGTTCAGATCAGAAAGTATTTGCCAATGGAATGAAAGGTGAGCTGCTATAAAAGAAAGGCGCTTGCTCGACACATGCTCTGTATTTTAATCGAAAGGTGTTATGAACATGAATCATTTGCATCGTAGGATGGGAACTTTCGCTTTAATGATGGTAGGTCTTGGCTCAATCATTGGTTCAGGATGGCTCTTTGGTGCGTGGCGGGCTGCTCAAATCGCCGGCCCTGCTGCTATTTTGTCATGGTTGATCGGGATGGTTGTTATTTTATTTATCGCATTGTCTTATAGTGAACTCGGGTCGATGTTTCCAGAGGCAGGCGGAATGGTCAAATATACGCAATATTCACACGGCTCTTTTATTGGATTTATCGCCGCTTGGGCAAACTGGATCGCGATTGTCTCAGTGATTCCTGTTGAGGCAGTTGCCTCCGTTCAATACATGAGCTCATGGCCTTGGGAGTGGGCAAAGTGGACAAGCCATTTGGTCACAAAAGGGGTTTTGACGACTGAGGGGCTCATGGTGGCAAGTGTGCTGCTGGTGATTTATTTTCTGCTCAATTATTGGACAGTTGGGTTGTTTTCAAAGGCGAATACATTCATTACGGTTTTTAAAATCGTCATTCCAGGATTAACAATTGGTGCGCTCTTATTCGTAGGTTTTCATAGTGAGAATTTTACTTCTGGAACAAGTATTGCGCCGAACGGCTGGGCGAGTGTGCTCACAGCTGTGGCAACATCGGGGATTGTGTTTGCTTTTAATGGCTTCCAAAGCCCGATTAATATGGCAGGAGAAGCGAAAAATCCAGGGCGTTCGATTCCAATCGCCATTGTTGGATCGATTTTGATTGCAACGGTCATTTATGTGCTGCTGCAAATCGCTTTTATTGGCGCTGTCGATCCATCAATGATTGTGAATGGCTGGGGGCATTTGAATTTCAACTCGCCATTTGCTGACCTTGCCATTGCGCTAGGGATTAACTGGCTTGTCCTTATTTTATATGCAGATGCGTTCGTTTCTCCTTCTGGCACAGGGATTACGTATACTGCGACGACGTCTCGTATGATTTATGGGATGGAAAAAAACAAGTACATGCCGAGTGTACTTGGCCGTCTGCACCCAATTTACGGTGTGCCTCGTCCAGCGATGTTTTTTAATTTGGGTGTATCGTTTATCTTTCTGTTTTTGTTTAGAGGATGGGGGGTTCTCGCTGAAATTATCTCTGTAGCGACCCTGATTTCCTATTTAACAGGACCTGTGACAGTGATGACGCTGAGAAAGACGGGAACAGATTTATATCGTCCATTGCGGATTAAAGGGCTCAGCATCATTGCCCCGCTTGGTTTTGTCTTTGCATCATTGACACTGTACTGGGCGAGATGGCCGCTGACGGGTCAGGTGCTGTTCATTATTCTCATCGGTCTGCCAATCTATTTTTACTATCAAGCAAAAGCGAAGTGGAAGGGCTTTGGCCGTCACTTTAAAGCAGGTGCTTGGATGGTTGTGTATCTTCTTGTGATGATGACGATTTCCTGTCTCGGCAGTGATAAATTTGGCGGTTATAACGTCATTCATTATGGCTGGGATATGGCGCTCATTGCAGTTGTGGCGTTGTTATTTTATATGTGGGCACTCAAAAGTGGATTTGAAACAGAGTTTTTAGAAGATGCGAAAAAAATCAACGATGAACTGCGTGCTTCTCAGAAAGAAGCCGCCTCATCTAAGGAATAACGGAAGGGCTGCCTGAATACTGAGGGCAGCCTTTTTATTTGGATGGATGATCCATGACATGCTGCTTTAGCCAAGTGGTAACGCCGTGTAGAACGGTGGCTGTCACTAGACAGATAAGCGCATATCTCCATAGCTGATCTAAGCCTTGTCCACTAAGCCAAAAAACAATACCTAGAATAAAGAGAGTCAGAATGAACATGAATAAAAAAGATGCTGACCAGAAAAAAGCCTTCATCGAAGGTCACCTCCTCGGGGTATTGTATGCAGGCCGGGAGAGGATCAGACCAGCAAGAAAGAAGTGAAAATATCGTGAAATCTATTTCAAAAGTCAGATAAAAACGCCAAGTGATTTGACAGTTGTGTTAAGATGAGAGCATATTTTGAGTGTAGATGGCTGGTTATAGACGGAGGTGTTTGGAGATGCAGATTCAAAAGGTTCTAAACAATAATGTCATTAGTGTGATAGATGAACAAGGAAAAGAAATCGTCGTCATGGGCAGAGGCATCGCTTTTCAAAGACGTCCCGGAGACCCGGTGGACGAGGCGTTAATTGATAAAGTGTTCCGCCTAGAGGATCATTCCGTACATGAACGGATGAAAATGCTGCTTCAAGAGGTTCCGTATGATGTCGTCAAGGTGACCGAGGAAATGATCCAATACGCACATACAAAGCTGAACCGAAGATTAAACGAAAGTCTGCATGTATCGCTGGCAGACCATATTCATTACGCCATCGAACGATTAAAGAAAAACCACTTGATTGAGAATTCACTGATTTGGGAGATTAAACGTTTATACAAAGATGAGTTTCTCGTGGCGAAGGAATGCCTTGAGATGATTGAAGATCGTCTTCATATTGAACTGCCTGAAGATGAAGCGGGCTTTATTGCCATGCATATTATTAATGCAGAGCTCAATGAAGACATGAATACAACAGTCAATATCACGAAAGAAGTGAATGCCATACTGACCATTGTGAAATATCATCTGAACATGGAATTTGATGAAGACTCGCTCAACTTTTATCGTTTTCTCACACATTTACGCTTTTTCGTACAGCGTCTCATCAACGAAACGTTACTCGTCAGTGAAGATCAAGATTTATATCAGCTGATTAAAGTAAAATATCCGAAGGCGTACGATTGCGCAAAGAAAATCGCGGAATATGTGTATCAAACGTATCATCGCGACCTGACATCAGAGGAGATGCTCTATCTATCGATTCATTTGAATCGACTCATCAAACGAGAAAAATAAAGATAGAATTTTAAAAGAAAGCGTTGACATCATAAAAAGTGAGTGGTACTATTTGCTCATAAACATAAAAGAATACGGTTTCACAATGATCGTCTTAGAGGATTGTGACTGTTCGGCAGGCAAAACCTAAACGTTCACTGAAAAAGCGCAATAGCAAGTTGCGACTATTTTTGGTGCCCGTTTAGGTTTTTATTTTGCCTAAAAACGTATTTTTTTGAAAAAAAGGGGGTTTTTGTATGAGTCATCGTCAATTAGCAGAAGACATTATCAAACATATCGGTACAGAGAAAAACGTTCATTCATTGGTCCATTGTGCGACAAGACTTCGCTTCACATTAAATGACAGGTCAAAAGCAGATAAAGCAGCCATTGAAAAATTAAATGGTGTGGTGACTGTCATGGAAAGCGGCGGCCAGTTTCAGGTGGTCATTGGCAACACCGTACCAGAGGTATATCGAGAGATTGGGGAGTTTACGAATCTATTAGAGGATTCCACTTCTTCATCTGCTAGATCAAGTGAAGAAAGTACAAGTCTTTTTGGAAAATTCGTCGACATTGTTTCTGGAATTTTCACACCGCTTCTAGGTGTCATGGCGGGTGCCGGTATTTTAAAAGGACTTCTAGGCATCTGTATCAATGCAAAATGGTTATCTCCTGAAGATACGTCGTATCAAATTTTATTTGCCGCATCAGACAGCTTGTTCTACTTCCTGCCGCTGCTGCTCGCATTCACTTCTGCTAGGAAGTTTAAAGCGAATCCATTTGTCGCTGTGACGATTGCAGGTGCACTGATCTACCCGACTATTCAAGAGCTCACAAAAGGCGGCGGAGATGTGTCGTTCTTCGGCATTCCGGTTGTCTTAATGTCTTATACATCAACGGTTATCCCGATTATTTTGGCAGTGTTTGTGATGGGATATATCGAACGTTTCTTTAACAAAGTCATTCATGAAAGTGTGAAAAACTTTATTACACCACTGATTTTACTGGTCACGGTCGTTCCACTGACACTGATCGTATTTGGACCATTTGGTGTGTATGCAGGGAATGGAATTGCAGCCGTCCTGCTGAAAGTATTCTCCTTTAGCCCTACACTTGCCGGTGCTTTAATTGCGATGGCATGGCAGGTTCTTGTCATCTTCGGTATCCATTGGGGGCTTGTGCCAGTCATTTTAAATAATATTGCGGTTCATGGAAAAGATCATATTAAGCCGGCCACTGCGCCAGCTGTATTTTCACAAGCCGGTGCTTCAATCGGTGTTATGCTGAAAACAAAGAACAAAAAACTGAAATCATTAGCTGGATCGACAGCGGTTTCTGCTGTATTTGGAATTACAGAACCTGCTGTATACGGCGTCACACTTCGTTTGAAAAAACCATTTATTGCAGCGGTTATCTCTGCCGGTGTGGGTGGTGCCATTATCGGTTATTCACAAAGTATTGCGATCGCGTCAGGTCTTCCGAGTTTACTGACACTTCCGATCTTCTATGGTCAAGGATTTACAGGGTTCTTAATCGGAATTTCCGTTTCATTTGTCCTTTCAATCGTCTTAACCTATTTGATTGGATTCAAAGATCCTGTGGATGAAGAAGATGCACCTGCAGCTAGTTCTGCACCAGCATCTGAAAATGAACATGGTGTCAAAGCAGCTCATGTGAAAAGTCCTTTATCTGGCGAAGTCATCAAGCTAGAAGAGGTGCAGGATAAGGCCTTCTCATCTGGCGCTTTAGGTAAGGGCGCAGCCATTATTCCATCAGAAGGCAAGCTGTTTGCACCAGTTAGCGGAGTCGTGACAACGGTGTTCCCAACAGGACATGCATACGGTCTCACCTCTGAAAGTGGAGCAGAAGTACTCATTCATATTGGACTGGATACTGTACAACTTGGAGGCCGTCATTTTACGCCGAAGGTTGAGCAAGGCCAAACCATTACAGAAGGTGAACTGCTTGCGGAGTTTGATATTGAGGCCATTCAAGCAGCAGGTCTTTCTGTCACAACACCTGTGATTATTACCAATTCCGGTGAATTTAGCGATATCATTGAGACAGAAGAAAAACAAGTGACACCAGGACAATCATTTTTACACTTAGTTTAAGAAAGGGAGGACATAATCATGAGATATTCAACACTAGCACCATTTCCAAAAGACTTTTTCTGGGGCGGATCGACTTCCGCCTATCAAGTAGAAGGTGCGTGGAACGAGGATGGCAAGGGACCTTCAGTCATTGATATGAGAGAAAGCTATCCTGAAGGAACAACTGATTTTAAGGTAGCCAGCGATCACTATCATCGATATAAAGAGGATGTGAAGATGTTTGCAGAAATGGGCTTGAAGGCTTATCGTTTCTCCATTGCATGGACACGCATCATTCCAGATGGAGATGGGGAGATCAATCAAAAGGGAATTGAATTCTACCATTCTCTCATTGATGAATTGCGCCACTATGACATTGAACCAATTGTGACGATGTATCACTTTGATTTACCTCATGCGCTTCAAGTGAAAGGCGGCTGGTCAAATCGTTCGACAGTCGATGCGTTTGAACGTTATGCGGAGGTTTTGTTCCAGGAGTATGGCGAGAAGGTAAAATATTGGCTGACGATTAATGAACAAAACATGATGATCTTACATGGATCAGCTCTAGGTACACTGGATCCAAATTTAGAAAATCCGAAAAAAGAACTATATCAGCAGAACCACCATATGCTTGTGGCACAGGCGAAAGCCATGACGCTTTGTCATCGTTTGCTGCCTGAGGCGAAAATCGGACCAGCGCCAAACATCGCCCTTATTTACCCGGCATCTCCAAAACCTGAGGATGTCATTGCTGCGGCTAATTACAATGCGATCCGCAACTGGCTGTATCTTGATATGGCGGTATTCGGCCGTTATAACAACCTTGCATGGGCATACATGAAGGAAAAAGACATTCTTCCTGTGATTGAAGAGGGAGATATGGATATTTTGAAAAGTGCAAAACCAGACTTCATTGCCTTTAACTACTACACATCTCAAACGGTTGAAGCGAGTAAAGGAGATGGCAATGATGAATTTGCCCGCGGTGGAGATCAGCATTTAAAATCTGGTGAAGATGGCGTCTACAAAGGCGGGAACAACCCGTTCTTAATTAAAAATGCATTTGGCTGGGAGATTGACCCTACCGGTTTCCGATCAACGATGCGTGAGATTTACGACCGCTATCAGCTACCTCTTATTATTACGGAAAACGGGCTGGGCGCTTTTGACAAGTTAGAAGAGGATGGATCGATTCAGGATGATTACCGAATTGATTATTTAGAAAAACATATTGAACAAATCAAATGGGCGATCACTGACGGTGTTGAGGTATTCGGGTACTGCCCATGGTCAGCCATCGACTTAATCAGTACACACCAAGGTTGCTCAAAACGCTACGGTTTTATCTACGTCAACCGTGATGAATTTGACCTAAAAGACCTCAAAAGAATTCGGAAAAAGAGCTCTTATTGGTATGAAACATTGATCGAGCAAAATGGAGAGAACATCGGGAAGTAACAATATCACACTAAAAAACCCCTAATTTTTAGGGGTTTTTTTCTCTTCATGACTTGTAACTATATCAACTGGATGTATCAAGTTTTCATCATCATTATCCTCATCAGTGTAAGGCATAATAAGTGAATCCAATTCTTCTTTATCATCAACTAAAGCAACGTAAGTTGTATAATCCTCTAAATCTGATGGAAACAATTCAGCTTGACCAACATTACTTTTCAATGCTTGGTCAATAGCACTCTTTAATTCTATTAAACCCTCACGATTACCAATAATATAAGAATCCATATGCCAACTTTTTTGAGCATATATATGACAAATCTTTTCTCTATCTTTCATTATCTCATTACACCCTTCCTGAAGAATTTAATTGATTATGTGCCAACACGCCAACCAGATAAAACATCAAAACGTCTCTTTGGCTACTTTATCCTCATCTTCTTCAATCCTGATCAGATATCCTTCAATACGCTATTTCCAAAACTGCCACCAAAATTTCTTCCTTCCTTTTCCTCTTGCTCCGTTGCCGCAATTAATTTTTTAGTTTCTTTATCTCTTTCAAGAAGACTGCTTTGTATGTATTCTTGCTGTTTTTTTAACTTGCTGGATTTTACAAATCACACCTTACTCTCTACTATCATTATACCCCGAATTTAATCTCATTTATAGACTGTTTTCCGCCCGCATCAGCCCGTATATTGTTATACGCAAGTCAAAAACGATAAGGGATGTGGCTGTATGAATGACAAGAAAGATGTTTTAGATCCTGGGCCGTTTTTTCATGGGACGAAAGCAGAATTGAAGATTGGGGACCTGCTTGAACCGTTGCATTTATCCAATTATCAGGATAAACAATCGAACCACATCTATTTTACTGGAGCATTAAACGCAGCCAAATGGGGAGCTGAATTAGCTCGATCTGATTCCAAAGAGAGAATTTATGTTGTGGAACCGACAGGCGAGTTTGAAGATGATCCGAATTTGACGGATCAAAGGTATCCGGGGAACCCGACCCGTTCTTACCGGTCGACATCTCCCTTGAAAATAGTCGCAGAATTAGGTGCGTGGGAAAGACATTCCGATGAAGAAATCAATCATATGCTGACGTCGTTAAAAAAGTTAAGGGAAGAAGGAAAAAATGTCATATACGATTGATTCGTATGTAAGGAATAGATGAATAAAAGGCCGCCCGATCTCAATTGGGCGGCCTTTAGTGCTATTGAAACAGGACATGCATCAGCTCATCAAATGTCTTTGCATGTGTCAAGGATTGAAGGCGGTCAGGACTGTCTAACAAATCGACAGCTTGTTCAAAAAATTGATTCATGCAGGCAGCGTCATCTTTCTGAATGGCTAATAAGAAAATCAGAGATACTTGATCTCCCTGCCAATCAATCGGCTGTTTCAATCGTGCAATTGCCACGCAGGAGGTGCCTTCATTTGTGATGAGCGGGTGAGGCATTGCAATTCCCTTGCCAAGATAGGTCGATGACATTTGCTCCCGCTCCAGCACGGAGGAACGAAAAGAAGATGAAACAAGCTGATGCGCCTCCAGCCGGCTGCAAAGCGTATCTAATACCTCTTCTTTGCTTGAAAGGTTCACATCCAACAAGGTCAATCGTTCTTGGAAAAAAGCCATCAGCTCCTGCGAAGGGAAACCGTGTCCGTTTAACAGGTGAATGACCTCACTCACACGCTGGACATCATGGTGTTCAAAAAAAGCATTCACTTGAATGATTGGTTTCCCCTTTGGTGCGAGAGGTACGGTTGTAATAATCACATCACATGGCAAAGTCGTGCTAAAAGCGTAATCCTGATAAGAATAAAGCTCAACAATCTCAAGCTCATGCTGAAAGGCCGCCTTCAATTTAATTTCAAGCAGCCGTGCCGTTCCTAGTCCAGACCCGCATACAATAATGGCCCTCTTTTTTTGCGAGGTGTCAAGATGACTTCTTTCAAATGAAGCAGCAATATGTAAGGCAACATATGCCGCCTCATCTTCATTTGGCGTCCGCACCAGCTGTAAGACATTGAGTCCGCTGACAGCCAAATCAAACGGATAAGGATAAGAAGTTTTGATCTCATGCAAAAGCGGATTTTGTAAAGACACGCCGTATTGAATTCGATTTAATAATGGCTTCATATGCAGCATCAAATCTTGACGTAGGATATCGTCATCTACAAAACGATGACCGCTTGTTTTTTCAATGTGCTGGAGAAATTGTGTCACCGCCTGACGCACTTCTTCTGTCGTTTGGTGCTCATCGATTTCTTTCCACGTTTGATTCGCTAAGAGATGCATCACCAAGTAATCTGTTTCATCCTCTGATAAGGTGACGTGAAACGTGTCACTTATTTGATGAGTGATCTTTTGAGCGATTCTTGTTAACACTGGCGGTCTTTGTGTGTGAGTGGTACTGGCGGGTATCCGCTGTTTTTTTTGCGTTTGCTGAATGGCAATCGCTAAGTGAATCACTAAATTCTTTAGGGCAATATCTTTAATGAGCAGTGATTCTTGATATAGATTTGTCAGCACAATGGATCGAATGGTTTCAAGTGAAATGTCAGGAAAATGAAGCTGTTCCCGCTCAGTTATATGAGATAGGGCGGGTTCTTCTTCAAGCAGTAAGTCTGCGTAGCACGTCCTTTTTTGCAATTCGTCTCCCTCTACTTTTAAGCCAAATCCAGGCTTTGAGACAAGGGTCATACCGTAACGGGCTAACAGCTCCCGTCCTTTTTTTAAATCACTGCTGACCGTCATACGGCTGATGAACAATTCTTCTGCTAATTGATCAATTTTTAAGTAGTCTGATTGAAGCAATAGTTTTCTCATCATAAATCGTATGCGCTCTTCTGGCATGACGGGTACGAGAGAGCGGGCAGGAAGCTTTTGCTGATGAAGCCAAAGCAGGAAAGCGTCTTGGTCACTTGTTAAGAGCGTATATCCTTTCCCGCGGATGGTCTTGATCATGGCTCCAGCTTGTGTTAACAGCTCGTTTGCTTCTTTGATTAAATTGCGGATGGAGCGGTCAGATAAGCGAAAAGAGGCAGTGAGCTCCTCCAGCTTCACGAACCCTTTCGTTTCAAATAGCCGCTGAATGAGCTGGTAGGTTCGAGTATCTGCCGTCATCATCATTGCGCCGCTCCTTGTTCCTTTAAGGCATCAGCTCCAAGGGCGAGGGCTCCCATTAAACCAGATAATCCGTCAAAGGAAGGCTTTGTGACGATTTCATTTAATGGCTTTGGTAATTGTAAATAATCATGAAGCCGCTTGTCTGTTTCTTCAAGGATGAGCGGCAGCAAAGCCGGTTGTTTCATGACACCTCCACCCAAAATAATGTGTTCTGGTGAAAGGGTGAGTAATAAATTTGCGGTCATTTGCCCGAGATAATAAGCTTGAAGTGACCAGGCAGGGTGCTCCTCTGGCAGCATTTGTGCCAATGTATGATATCGGCCTTCTATGGCAGGTCCAGATGCTAGTCCCTCTAAACAATCATGGTGGATAGGGCAGCAGCCCCCATAGGTGTCATGAGGGTGGCGCTGAACGGTGATATGTCCCATTTCTGGATGAAGCAGTCCGTGAATGAGGCGGTTTTCAATATAGGCACCGCCGCCGATTCCCGTCCCAACCGTGATGTAGACCAAGGAATTTGGTCTGTCTGTGTCAGTTGAAAAACGAGCTTCACCGAGCGCCGCACAGTTCACATCCGTATCAAGCTTCATAGGGAGACCGAGTGCTTGTTTTAAGGTTGAGAGTAATGGAAATTGGCGCCAAGCTGTTTTAGGTGTTTCGAGAATCGTTCCATAGCTGGGGCTGTGCTCTTTTACATCGACAGGCCCGAATGCGCCTATGCCAATCGCATCGACTGGATGCTCTGTAAAGTATTCGATCACTTGCCGGCATGTTTCTTCTGGATTCCCTGTTGCAAAGGAAGTCATATGTTCAATCGTTCCGTCTGTTGTTCCGTAGCCGCAGACAAATTTTGTACCGCCTGCTTCGATGCCTCCAATTCGCATGATCAATGCCCTCCATTAAAGAGAGGCGGAATCCAAATGGATCCCGCCCCTACATGTTCATTTTTTCTTTACAATGTAGGTTTGTACCTGACAAGGTGTGAGCGGTTCAATGTGTAATGATCCATGTTGTGCTTTCAGTATATGTCCTTCAGGTGTTTCGCCTAAATTCGCTGTTTCTCCATGTTGTAGAGATGAACTATTGATTGAAGCGGCTGTTTGACGTGTTAAATATGGATTGAAGAGACGAATGACAATGCCTGTTCCATGCTCTTCTTTTTTCAAAGCGCTTAGAACGGCCCCGTCTGTTTCAATGTCAAGCAGGCTATAAGTAGATTGTAAGTCTTCTTTTTCATCTCGGAAAGAGAAAATTAAACGACCGTTTAAAAAGTCTGCCCGCTCGTAGCACTGAACCGGGGTGGTGTAACGTTTAGCAAGCTGAGCCAAGTGTCCTTCATTCACCGCTTCTTGGCTATAGTGCATGCCAAAGGAGAATGATAGCGATCCTTGAAGCTGGGCGTCCGGTGTTTCTACGATTTTTTCTCCAGAAGCCCGGCCGGGACGATAAAGAAGGTTTTCTTTCCCCATTTTTCCGAAACAGCGGAAGAGTGTGTAAGCAATGGTTGTGTAGCCCGCGCCTGTGATTTGGTATTCTCTGACGCAGTCCGTCAAAAGAGAGACACCATATGCTTCATCGCGAAGTGCAACAAATGATTGCATGGGTTCAATGGTAATCGGTTTTTCTTCCCAATGTTCATTGTTCCACCATTCTAGCTCTTGTGTCAGCTCCGTTGGACGTTCGATGGTGCCAAACTGTTGATCGCTGAGTGATACGTTTGATGCAATACCTGTATCAAAGAGTACCCGTAGACGGTGGTCTAGCGCATGGTTATCAACATTCACATGAAAACGGATGACCGCTTCATCTTTATTTAAAGCCACCTTCGCTGTGATCGGGAGCGAAGTCGTCACCTTTTGCTCCGAACGTTCCTCTAAATCATATGGGACAGTCAATTGAAGCTTGATGATGAGCTCTTCCTGTAAACTGCTTTTAGATACGGTGATGTCAGCTGATGAGATATCTTTAGATGATACATAAAGATCCTCACGCGGTGGTGAATAGTTATAAGAATCCCCATCATCTCCGTTGTCTTCAAAGATCATTTGCTCAGAGAAAGTTCGTCCGGTCTGTTTATCCGTAATTTCTAATGACCCATTGTCATTTGCTGCAATGCGATAATACGTATTTTCAATGACACGACCTTCTGTTTTTTCCAAAATGGATTCACTAGATTCATCGAAAACCATGCTGACTTGTGTATAACCAACGGATGGCAAGTCGACTGCTTCAATGAGTAAAACAGCTTTCCAGACTTGCTTTGGCATGTACACCTCTTTGCTTGGGTTAAGTGAAATCTGCTGTGCTAAGACATAATCTGTCACATCGGTTTTGCTTTTGACTGTGTAGTGAAGAGTTCGTCCATCAGCGTCTTTTAGCGTAAATGGACGTTCTGTGATAAAGGTTTCGATTTCAATGACTTCAGAGCGCTTTGAAGGCAGTGTATTAAATAAAGTGAACGTGATTTCTTGCTCAGTTTGCAGCCGGATGGCGATGAGACGCATGTGTAAGTCCACCAGGTTCTCGGCAATTTCTTTTGCCTGCTTGTAGCGGAAGAAAACGTCTTGATTTGTCGTGTCACTGTTACAGCCGCCAATGCTGTCATGCGCTGCATTTTCAAACATGAGGTACCAAATGTCACGTACGGTGTCATGCGGATAATCGTGTCCGAGTGAATAGCTGATTGTAAGAATTGGCTCCATCACATTGACGAGATAGTTTTCAATTTGGTTGTTTAAGATTTTCAAATCTGCTCTTGTTGAAAAAATGGACTTATGAATTCGCATATGCTTGGCATGAATGAGTTCTCCTTCTAATGTCTCAAAAGAAGTCCGCTCTTTTTTCACTGCTGCAATGTAATCTTCTAAACTGCTGATTTGATAGTGGTGCTCGTCTATTTCATTGGCTTTTTCTAATAAGTCAGGCAGGTTTTTACGAATAGGCGCCTGGTCAAAGCCATTTGGAAAATAGACATTCTTTGTCGTGGCTTTTGCTTGCAGCGCCCCGATTTTTTCAGAAAGAAAGGCTTGCAGGTCTTCATCCTTCTCAGGAATATTTCCACCATAGTAGTAGCCAAATGGCAGATTCACTGCAAACACTTCACTGCCATCAGCCCCGCGCCAATTAAATTCTGTGTGATTCGTCATATGATCAGAAACGCCGCGCCAAAAGGCTGTGTCGATAATACCAAAGCCTTGATAAATTTGAGGCATTTGTGCAGATTGACCGAAGGAATCAGGGACATAACCGACCTTCATGACATGTCCGAACTGCTGACAGCGCTCAATCCCATATTGCAGGTTCCGTACAATCGATTCCCCAGAAATAACGAGCTGATCCGTTTGTGTATACCACGGACCGATGATGAGACGTTTCGCTGTGACGAGCTGTTTAATTCGATCCTCATCCTCTGGGCGCCATTTCAAGTAATCATCTAGCAAGGATGCTTGTGCATCGAGCATGAAGTAATGGAACCGTTCATCTGTTTCGAGGGTGTCCAATATGTCCATTACGCTTTTCATTAAGTAGATACGGGAGCGGGAGGTGGTAAAATACCATTCCCGGTCCCAGTGAGTATGTGGAATCACATGTACATTGACAGTCATTGTGTAACGACACCTTTCTTTGTTCAAATTATCCTTCTAGCACAAGGTCAAAATCATCTTCTTCTTTCTGCTTCTGATCATGTTCTGGCTTTTGGGGTTCTTTTTTCTCAGAGAAGTTCACAAGTAGGTTGGCACCAATTCCAATAACAAGTGCGCCAGTTAGTGCGCCGATTAAATACGCCCACCAGTTTCCTACTGAGAAGAATCCGTATAGTCCGCCAATTGGCGGCATGATGTCATGGACACCTAATAAGGCAGCGACCCCGCTTCCAGCAGCACAAGCGACGACATTCAGCGGAATCAATTTCAAAGGATTGACGAGTGTAAAGGGAATGGCTCCTTCTGTAATCCCGATAATCCCCATTACAAGACCGCCTCGTCCGGCTTCTCTAAACGTAGGAGAGAAGTTGCGTTTTCGAATCAATGTCGCAAGCCCGTATCCAAGCGGAGGAATGACAATCGCAATATTGACGAGAATGGCAGGAAGATAGACACCTGATAGGAAGAGCGCGTTACCAGCCATCCAAGCTGATTTATTCACTGGGCCGCCAAGATCAAAGCCAATCATTGCACCTAGAATGAGAGCAAGTGCGAGTGTACTTGTTCCATCTGCGACCATGCCTTTGATCCATTCAATTAATGCGGTGTTCAAAGCCCCTAATGGACCGCCTAGCAGAACGGACATGAGAAGTCCGGTTAAGCCAACAGTAATGAGCGGTAAGATGAGCAAAGGGACGAGTCCAGCTGCGGAGCCTTGAATTTGAATTTTTCTTTTCACAAAGAGAGCGACATATCCGGCAAAGAAACCTGCAATGACGGCGCCGATAAAACCAGCATTTGTTGAGCTGGCAAGAGCTCCGCCGATAAAGCCGGCTGCAAGACCAGATTTATCCGCAATCGAATAGGCAATAAAGCCAGCGAGCAGTACGTTCATTAAGCCAATGCCTGTCCAGCCAACCTGTTCCATCAAATAGGCACCATGTAAAATGCCGCCTGCATCTTTATAGGCGTTTAAATCTGATACACCAAAACCTAACCCGACTAGTTTGGCTAAACCAACGATAAGTGAAGCTCCGATGATCACCGGAAGAATATAAGAAATACCGGTCATGAGGTGGCCTTCAATGACTTTTAATTTTGCTTTCATTCTGCTTTGCTCCTTTCTATATGGCATTGCTCCTGTTTATTGGGATTCAGATTTTTTCTTTTCAACCAGCGCAACGGCTTTTGTGATGATTTGCTCGGCATTTTTTAAGGCGCGTCCGATTTCGACACGTACAGTAGGAATACCTGAGAAGCGTTCAGCGTCGTTAATGTGCTGATTGGAGGCGATGATGCAAAGGTCTGCCTGCTTGGCTTCCTCTGCTGTAATGCCATTCACCTGTCCCATAATTCCTTGTTGCTCGATTTTAATTTCGTGTCCAAGCTGTTTACCCGCATTCTCTAATGCCTTTGCTGCCATTGGTGTATGAGCTAACCCTGCTGGGCATGAAGTGACACCGACAATTTTCATTGTGTAATCCCCTCTTTCAATTGTTGTTCAATGACTTCGTAATAATAGTCTGCTGTTTGACCGGGTTGAATCTTTTCGATGAAAGCAGGCTCCATTAAACTTGTGGCAATGCCAGACAGTAATTTGAGGTGTGTGACATTGGCCTCTTCTAGTGGAACGAGCAGTGTAAATAAATAGCTTGTTGGCAAATCGTCGAAGCTTCCCCATTCAATGGGTTGTTCAAGTTCTAAAAAGAGAAGTGAAGCCGTTTGAACAGCAGAGCTTTTTGTATGAGGAATCGCAAAACCTTGCTGAAGTCCTGTTGAGACTTCGTCTTCGCGTTTCAACAAATCTGTTAATAACCCTGTCTGATCGTTTGTAATGTGAAGGTCTTCAGCTTTCTCGGAAATGTATTGTAAAATCTCATTCTTTGATCGACCGTTTACTTGTGTAAAAACATGATCTTTTTGGAACAAGCTGATCCCTTCTCTCTTGTTTGTTAAGCGCTTACAATTTGATTGTAATGTACTTTTCGACATGGTTAAATAGCATCATTTTCCGTTTGAAATGGCAAAAAGTTTATGAAGCGATCAGACTAGCCATCTGAATATCTCAAATCCTAGCTTAAAACGAGTTTAATTATGTCAAAAACAGATTCTACTAAAAGGGATTCTGTGATATTCTTCCAAGGTATTGTAAAAGATAAGGGGGTCTTTTCATGTTTAAAAAGCAGGTCAAATCCTGTGTGGTTGTACTCATGGCCATCATTCTATGTATGGCTGCATTACCTGGGTACGAGGCATCAGCAGTTAGTAAGGGCACAAGTGTCAATGAAGCCATTGGGTTAAAAAATGGTGAAGTCATCTCAGGTACATTACAGAATGAAAAAGAAGAGTCATGGTACCAAATCACGCCATCTGCACAAGATGTGGCAAAACATACACATATGCAAATTGCTGTCAAAAGCAAACAAGTGTTATCTGTATCGGTCTACCCAAGTAAGGATAGAGCGATAAAGGATGACACTTATTCGAGATATCGTGTGGACACAGCAAGTGGAGAGACAGAAATCAACTTCCCGCATGCATGGTCAGGTCCTTACTATGTCAAAGTGCTGTATTTAGGTTCAGAGGAAGACAGCCGTGATGAGGAAGAGGATGCAGCATATACAATCGGGTATAAAGGCGCGAATCTTCCGCCATCTGAACCGATTTTCCCTGAAGAAGAAGAGCCAGGGATCATCATTATTGAGAAAAAGCATGGACGTCAAATTCTTCAATCTATTCGTACGATCGAAGACAAACGATTCAATGAAACAGCCGATGGTCAGAAGCTTACACGTCTGCTACAAAAAACAAAACCGTTTCTCAAATCTAAACTCATCAACAATCAAAAAAAGCAGCAAACGGTGTACAATCATTTGCTTACATTAAAATCATTGCTGAATGACGTAGAGAAAAATGGTGCATTCAGCGGTCATATCGTCACAGAGAAAGAGCAACAGGCGATCCGTTCCCTTTTTGATATGCTCAAAGAGGCAAGTCCAGCCTATCTAAAAAAGGAATTAGAAACAGTGGGACAAAAAGTAGGAATCGATCAGCTTGAAGGAAAATCGATCGGTTATGTATTAGAGAAACAAAAGCTTGTTCCAGAAGAAAAGGTCAACACAAACAAAATCATCTTTAAATTAAAGGATGGACAAACGCTTCAATCCGCAAAAAAGAAGATGAAAGGCTACGGAATTCAAGAAAACCGTGTGACATCTCAGTCAGTAAATCCTTTATTTAAAGGAATGTATGTTTACGATGTACCGGCAGGGAAAGAATCAGCTGGCAAAACGCTTAAAGCAGGCAAAGCTGTGATCAAAAGCACGGCGAGAAAGCTTTCTAGTATGCCGAATGTTGAATTTGCAGAGCCTGTACAAACGTATCGTGCGCTTAGCAATGACGCGCAGTATGGTTACCAGTGGCCGCTGAAAAACAGTGCCCAAAACAGTGGGAAAAAAGGCGCTGATGTGAAGTTTGAACAAATGAATACATTGATTGGCACAAGCAAAATGAAGCAAACGTTAATTGCTGTTGTGGATACAGGTGTCGACAGCCGTTTGTCCGATTTAAGCGGAACGGTTCGCACAGACTTAGGTGCCAATCTGATCGGCCGAAATAAAGATGCAATTGATGACAATGGCCACGGCACCCATGTGGCAGGTATCATTGCAGCAAAAGCCGATAATCATTACTCCATGGCAGGGTTGAATCAACATACAGGAATCATCCCAGTCAAAGTGCTGGATGCGTATGGATATGGAGATACAGAGCATATTGCTCTTGGCATTAAACATGCAGTGGACAAAGGTGCAAAGGTCATCAACATGAGCCTTGGTGGCTACTACAGCAAGGTCATTGAATATGCGATGAACTATGCTGCACAAAAAAATGTATTAGTGGTAGTGGCGAGCGGAAACGATGGCATTCCAGAAATGGGTTATCCTGCGACTTCCAAGTACGCCATGGCAGTTGGTGCAAGCAATCGCATGGATATTGCCGCTGAATTCTCAAGCTATGGGAAAGGATTAAGCATGTCTGCACCAGGGTCTGATATTCCAAGCTTAATGCCTGATGGGAATGTTTCATACCTAAGCGGGACATCAATGGCTACACCGTATGTTGCAGCAGCAGCAGGATTACTGTTTTCTAAAAATCCAACCCTGAAACCAAATCAAGTGAGAAATATTTTACAAAATACAGCGGATGATATTTCATTTAAAGCTGTTGATGGAACAGATGACATTTTCTATGATGAAAATGACGAGCCTGTTGTTGATCCGAAAATTCCGGGTATCGATTGGATGACAGGACATGGCAGACTCAATGCTTTTGCCGCATTAAGTGCTGTTGAATTAAACGCATCAGTTAACAAAGTAGAAGATCAGCATCAAAAGGTGACAGGAAAGGCGAAAGCCGGCGCTGCCATTTCTGTGTATAGAGGCAAAACCCTGCTTGGAAAAGGCACGGCAAGCAAAAAGGGAACCTTTAGTGTGAAGATCAAGCATCAAAACAAAAATAAAGTGCTTCACATCAAGATATCAAAAGGAAAGGCTGCGACTTCGCTCAAAACGGTCGTGAAAAAGGGCAAAGCACCAGCTAAGCCAAAGGTGAATCGAGTAACAGTGAAAAGTAAAACGGTCAAAGGAACTGCGGGTGCAGGCTTGACAATCAAGGTGAAGAACAAATCAAAGAAAGTCATTCAAACGGTCAAAACCAATAGCAAAGGCGCATTTACGGCTAAAATCAAGCCGCAAAAAGCCAAAACCGTCTTGTATGTGACGGCTTCAGATGTGAGAAAAAGAGAAAGTAAAGCAGTGAAAGTTGTTGTGAAAAAATAGTTTTGCAGCTTCCCTTTTGAATAAAAAGGGAAGTTTTTGTTTTTTACTGGAAAAATGACAATAACTGTCGATAGTAATATAGTAGGAAAAAAAAGGAGGATTTATCGATGAAAAAAATCATGTTTGCTTTCTTTCTATCATTGCTTCTCGTTTTCCCAAGCTTTGCACATGCAGAGGAAACAGGAGCAGTACCAGCATCCGTACAAGTAACAGGCGTCACAGCAGCAGACGGTGGTATGGTTAATTACGGTTCTGGCAGTAAATATCGTGTAGGTTCATATTATCCAGCTACTTTTAAAGGAACATTAAAGGACACAAGTGGTCAACTCATGGCGAATCAGCCAATTCAGCTTTATTTTGAAGCAGCAATCAAATCATATGCTCAAACAGCGACAGGTACAACAGACGAGAATGGACAATTTTCACTAACGATTCAAGTTCCTGCAGGTGCAGGCTACCGTACATACAATAATGCAGGCTGGTCTACACATTACTACGATATCGTTCCAGTGACTTTTACTTCAAACGACATCACGCTATCTTCAAATGTGACAAGTGTGTACCATTTGGCATATACATCACGTTACTAATTTGCTAGAAGAGGCGACTTGGCGAAATTCCTGTCGTTTTCATAGAAAAAAAGGATGTCAGCTAGTGACATCCTTTTCTTTTTGTTAGCAAACCTGCTGGGCGGCAACCGAAAGAGTCGATAAACAAACACTCATGAGCCGTTTCTCCCAGATTCGATCGAGCATTGAGCTTTACATCTTGAGCTTTGATGGATAAGAACTTTGAATACTTGAGCTTTCAGCTTTGAACGTTCAGCTTTGAGCTTTTATCATGGATCATCCTAAGATGATCATCAGATGAGGAGGGAATGACCTTTCCCTCGGAGGTGTTTAGTCCTATCGATTTTCGGCTCACTAACAAAATCGACTAGTCGATCTGTATTTTTGTCAAGGTATTGCTTTCTGATAAGGAGAAATCCACTTCCATTTGGAAATCTTCAATCTCTTTCGAAAGCTGTTCAATCTTCACTCGAAGACGAAGAGGGTCAATGATCGCCGCCTCATTTTCAGCTAGGAATGACTTGACGATCTCTTGGTTGGCAGCGGCTTGTGTTTTTCCGTCTTTCCCAAATAGTGTTTCTAAATGTTGATCCAGTCTCTTTTTCACATCTTCATTGATTTGTTCTGACCTGTCAACCAGCTCTGTGTAGACCTTTTTTAATTTTCGTAAAAAACGAATATCGTAATCTATGGATGTCTTGCGTTCAATAGCTTCTGCTACGGTCATGCTAACACCCGCCACCTCAATCGTTGTCGTAGCATTCGACACAACGATGGCTGATTTAATGGCATTTCGGCGTTTGATTAATGCTTGAATCGATTGGTCATCTGCTTTTGCCTTTTTTTCTACTTCTTCTTGATTTTGAAATCCGTTCTGTATATGTTTCCCGATGATCAAACCACCGAGTACGGCTTCATCAATCGTTCGGCTGATTCTTTTATCTAACATTTTCAGTTCACTTAATGCTCTTGTAATGGTCATTTCCATATTAAAAACAGCTCCCTTGATTCGTCCTGAAAATCATAGATTCCTATCATATACCAAAATGTCTTTGTTTTGCTAGTGATATCCTTTTTTGGGGCAAACAAAAAACCCTGGTGCTATACACCAGGGTTTTCTCGTTTTTTCTGAATCCATGTTGTCACGTAATAGGCAGCATAGCAGAGTGCGATAAAAGGGATACCGCAGATAAGAGCAATACGCTGATTTGGATCAAAAGCAATGCCGATCACAGATGCAAGGCATAGGAGGAAGGCAGCAATCGGAACCACCGGATAGAGCGGGGTTCGGAAAGATAAATCATGAAGCTGTCCGCCATCCTGTAAGAATTTTTTGCGAAACATGAACTGTGAAGCTGCAATTCCCATCCATACAACAACAACGGCGAGTCCAGAGATTGAAACAAGAACCAGATACACCGTTTCAGGTGCGATGACACTCGATAGCAAAGAGAGAATGCCTCCAATCATACTCAAAATGAGTGCATTCAAAGGAATTCCCTTTGGCGTCAATTTTGCCAGCTTTTTAGGTAATGTTCGTTCTTCAGAAAGGGACCATAGCATGCGAGATGAGGCGTATAGCCCTGAGTTTGCAGCAGATAAAATCGCTGTCAGAATGACAAAATTCATGAAATCTGCCGCATAAGGAATACCGATGCGGTCAAATACCACAACGAAAGGACTTTTGATCACCCCGGCTTCTTCTACTGGAATTAAGCCGGCTAAGACCACGATCGTTCCGACGAAAAACAGGACAAGGCGCAGCACAGTCGTGCGAATCGCCCGGGGAATGGTCTCATCTGGATTGACACTTTCCCCCGCAGCAATCCCAATCAGCTCAGTACCCGAAAAAGCAAAATTAACAGCCAACATGGTCATTAAAATCGGTAAAAAGCCGTTTGGGAAGAGACCCCCATCTCCAGTGAAGTTAGAGAAGAACGGAGCAGCCTCACCGCCTTTTAGTGGAATCAATCCAAACATTGCGGCTCCGCCAAGGATAATAAAGAGAATAATAGCCATGACTTTAATGCTAGAAAACCAAAATTCCGATTCTGCAAAAAACTTGACTGTAAAAGCATTGAGTAAAAAGATGAGAAGCGCAAAGACACCGCTCCACATCCAAACCGATGTGTCCGGGAACCAGCGCTGCATTAAAAGACCTGCCGCTGTAAATTCTGAACCAAGTGCCACGGTCCATGTCAGCCAATAAAGCCAAGCCACTGTATAGCCTGTGCCGGGCCCAATGTATTTTGTTGCATATGTGTGAAAAGCGCCTGTAACCGGCATTGCGACAGACAGTTCACCTAAACAGAGCATCACGAGGTACACAATTAATGCCCCGACCAGATAAGCCAAAATCGTTCCCGCAGGTCCGGCCTGATTGATCGTATATCCTGAACTTAAAAAGAGTCCTGTGCCAATCACGCCGCCTAAAGAAAGCATGAACAGGTGACGGCTTGTCATTTTTCGTTGATATTGTTGTGACTGATCTTTTGCTTGTTCCATGTCTTCCCGCCCTTTTGCTTAGAAGTATGTGTGTTGAGTCATGATGCTACGATGTTGCCTGTTTTAAGATATCTGTAATATCCTCTGGTGTCGTCCGGCAGCAGCCGCCGATGATTTGTGCGCCGTCTTTATACCATTGCTGCGCACATTCACCAAATGTATGGTGAGACGTATCTCCGCTCCAAACCTTTTCTTCAGGATCATATAATTCCCCTGAGTTCGGATACACGACAATCGGTTTGCTCGTCCCTTTTTTCATCTCCTGAATAAGAGAAGACATATATTGCGGCGGTGTACAGTTTACGCCAACAGCAGCGATCTGCTCATATGGCTCGAGCGCTTGTACACAGTCTCTCAGCAGATCCCCTTCACTAATGTGCTTGCCATCCTTTGCGCTAAACGTGATCCACGCATACACACCGCTGAATTCGTCCTCCAGCAGTTTAGCGATGGCGATTGCTTCAATGAGACAAGGGATGGTTTCACAAGCGAGAATATCTGCACCAGCCTCTACTAAAGCTTGAATTCTTGGTCTGTGAAAATCAATGAGCGCCTGCTCTGTGAGTCCGTAATTTCCCTTATATTCTGAACCGTCAGACAAATAAGCGCCGAAGGGCCCCACAGATCCAGCGACAAATGGTTTTGTCCGTTCTTTACGATGTGTCTCATCCTGCCAAAACTGCTCGCATGCTTCTTTTGCTAAAGTGACAGATCGTTTCATTAATTCGATGGCTTCTTCTTTTGTGTAGCCTTTTTCAGCAAAGCCATCAATCGTCGTTTGGTAGCTGGCTGTTGTTGCACAGTCAGCACCTGCTTGGAAGTAGTCCAAGTGTACTTGCTGAATCAATTCTGGCTGTTCAATGAGGATTTTGGCTGACCATAAACTGTCGTTTAAATCACAGCCCTTTCGTTCAAGCTCCGTTGCAAGTGCACCATCTAAAATCAAAGGTGCGTGAGCCTGTAATCGGCTTTGAATAGGATTCATATAAATCAAACAGCCTCCTTTGTCGATCGGAAATAATGGATATGATATGAGGCAGTAGTTTAAATGACTAAAGTGTTTTTGTCAAGGAGAGGAATAAGCATCATATGACGGAAAAACCCTGAAAACATGCGGGTTTGAGTGCATAAACATACAGTTGAAATAATAGAAAACCAAGTCATTGACAGCCTCTAAAAAGAGATATATATTATGGAAAGGTTCATTTCAGAAAGCTTCATCAAAAGGCGCCGTCTTTTGATTTTTATTTTGTCCAACGACTGTCTTCTTTCGTGCAGAAAGAGGGTTTTTTATATGCTTAAAAAAGGAGGAAAGAAGAAATTGAAAAAATGTGTAAAAGATATTGCAATGATTCTAGTCGGTTCTTTTTTATTTGCTGCAGCTGTGAACATGTTTGTCATTCCACTTGAGTTTGGTGAAGGCGGCGTAACGGGGCTGTCCATCATTTTCTACTATATGTTTGAGATTGCGCCGTGGCTGACAAACCTTGTGTTGAATGCGATTTTATTACTTGTGGGGTATAAATACTTGGACAAGAAGACCACGATCTACACAGTGGTAGCTGTCGCAAGTAACTCTCTATTTTTACATTTGACCACTACATGGGTGGTGAATGTCCATGAATTGATCATTGGTTCTATTTTCGCTGGGATCATCATTGGGATTGGCATTGGTCTTGTTTTAAGAGCGGGCGGTACAACAGCGGGATCTGCTATCCTCGGGCGAATTGCGAATAAGTATCTAGACTGGAACGTGAGCTACGCCATCTTGTTCTTTGATCTGATCGTTGTTTTTGCTTCTTACTTTATTATTGGTGCGGAAAAATTAATGTTTACGATTGTGATGCTGTATGTGGCGACTAAGGTGATGGACTTCGTCATAGAAGGGCTTAACACGAAAAAAGCAGTGACGATCATTTCTTCATGCAAAGATGATATTGCAGAAGAAATCAATCACACCTTGGATCGAGGCGTGACAATATTAAACGGTCGCGGTCATTATTCAAAGGAATCGAAGGAAATTCTCTATGCGGTCATTCAAAAACAGGAGCTGATGCGTTTAAAGAAAATCATTAAGAAAATTGATCGAGACGCATTCGTTGTTGTCCATGACGTGCGTGATGTGTTTGGAGAAGGATTTGTGAATATATAAAAAGTAAAAAAAGACACCTCCACTATAAAGTGGGGGTGTCTTTTCATATGTTGAGTGATCTTATGTTTAAGTGACTATTTTTTTAGGGTATCATCTTTCTTCTCGTTACTTTTCAGAACGAAAAAGCGTATACACTCAGCAATGGCCGCTCCCACCACAAACAGGATGATGGGTGTAATGGTAAAAGGTTGTTTGAAGATGAACAAATACACGATATAACACAAAGTTAGTGTAATGACTAAAGTGAGATAATTACTCCACATTTTTTTCAAGGTCATCAGCTCCTCGTTTTTTAAGTTCTGACATTATTTGGTATTATTGGTTGGGTTGAAAAGAACTAGCCACTTTCAGCCGTTCTCATCACTTTAATTCGAGTTGAGTGTTCGTAAAACTTAGTATGATGATCATAAGGATAAGCCATTGTGAATGAACTTCTTAATTCCATGAAATTCAGCTTATCCCTTTAAAATAAAGAGATTAAATGGGTTGTTTCCTAATTTATTGATATTCGTTCTTGTTTATGTTCGTTGTTTACAATAGACACACGCTAGATTTATCTTGATCAGGTGAAGCCTTGAAGAAAGAGAAACTTCCTGTATGAAAATTTATAGGGACGTTGAGTGTGAAAAGTTGCAAAAGATACCTCTTGTCACATCATACTATGTATTGTATAGTATAAATGGTTAGGAGTTGTAATCATGAATGCACAATTAAAAAAAGGTTTACTTGAATTCTGTGTACTGGCAGTTTTAAAGAAAGGCGATTCCTATGGTTATCAAATGATTAAAGATATGTCCCATTGTATTGAGATTTCAGAATCGACATTATATCCAATATTAAAGCGGTTAGAACAAAACAATTATGTGGAGACCTATTCACAGGAACATAGCAGTCGATTAAGAAAATACTACCGGATGACAAAGAACGGACGGGAGCATATCGCGCAGTTCTTAGCGGAATGGGATCAAGTGATGGCGATTTACGACTTTATTTCTGGAGGACAGAGCAATGAATAAAAAAGAATTTTTAGCCAGCTTGGAGAAGCATCTGCATCGTCTAGGCGAAAAAGAAAGTGATCGGTTCATCGAGTATTACGATGAAATGATCGAGGACTATCAGGAAGATGGCTACAGTGAACAGGAGGCAGTTCATCAAGTCGGTCAGCCTGCCATCATCGCTGAAGGGATTATGAAGGAACAAGGAATCAAAACCGTTCAGGTGCCGACGTTTGGAGAAAAAGCCACAAGGCTCTCCATCCTCATTTTGGGCTTTCCGTTATGGGGCAGTATTCTAGCAACAGTCTTCCTGCTGTTTCTTTCTGTGTATATGGTGATTTGGTGCATTCCACTCGTGACAGGTACAATGACGCTAGTTGGTCTGCTCGGCGGTTTTTGGAGCATCATTGGTTCTCCGTTTATCTTTCAAGACGGTTTGCATGTGGTGGTGACGCAGATCGGAGTTGGTATTCTTCTATTAGGTGTCGGATTATTAAGCGGCATAGCCACGGCGTATTTGACAAAGCTATTTGTGCAAGGGACTGTTCAAACCACTAAGGCATTCATGGGAATGTTTAAAAAGAAGGTCGTGAGAGTATGAACGTGAATGATTTAAAAAAGCAATGCATCAAATGGGGGATCATCTTCACCGTTGTTGGAGGCATGATCATGGCAATTGGTTTTGGACTTTCAGGCTTTGACCTAGATGCATATCAAAACAATGACCAGAACAATGTGTTCCGCACGATCAATTGGAGCAAGCCATAAATGAAAGACCCGCTTATGCGGGTCTCAGCGTGTAGACAAACCCTCGCATTCGGTGTCAGTCCTGCGCTTCGGTGCTCACGAATGTCAAATTCGCTCCGCGCCGGTACTCGTCTTTCCTAGAATTCAAAGGTTTTCTATCACGCTGAAAAGAAGACAAAGGGCTAAAATCAAGTTCATTTTAGCCCTTTGTCAACAATCTGCGACCCGCTTATGCGGGTCTTTTTTTCGCTCTGGCAACAAAGAAAAAATAACAACAGAGTGCGCCAAGGTCACAGAGCATAATAATCAGCCCCATTGGAAAGGCAGTCTGGCTACCAGCTAAGCCGACAAGTGGTGTCATGCAAGCGCCTAGCAGCATTTGCGCCACACCGATGAGGGCAGCGGCACTTCCAGCATGTGCGCCGTGATGCTGCATCGCAAGAGACGGTGCAGAGGTGCCGACAATCCCAACGCTTGAGACCACAAAAAAGAGCGGAATGAGAATGCCATACAATCCTGCATCAATAGAGATCATCACACACAAGGTGACGCCCCCTAAAGCAGCTGTCAGCAGCCCAATGCGAAGAACTTTCTCCTCACCAATTTTCGCAGCAACGCGGGCAAATACTTGTCCGGCTGTGATGATGCCAAGACTATTCACCGCAAAGGCAGCGCTGAAGCCCTGCGGAGAAAGGTTGAAAATCTCCTGCAATACAAACGGTGATCCAGAGATATACGCAAACATGGCGGCGAAGACAAGTCCTTGTGAGAGAGCATATCCGACAAAGAGTCGATCGCTCGCTAGAATTTTCATCGCACCTAGGATCTGTTTGAAGCCTCCAGTCTGTCTGCGTTCCGCAGGTAAGCTTTCTTTCAATGAAAACATCGATCTTAGGAGCATGAGCGCCCCGAGGATTCCTAGCAGAACAAACACACCCTGCCACGTCGTGAACCGTAACATTTGTCCGCCTACGATCGGTGCCGCTGCTGGAGCCACTCCGTTGACTAACATGAGCAAAGCAAAGAATTTCGTCATTTCTGAGCCTTCATAATGATCTCGCACGATGGCTCGTGCGATGACAATGCCTGCTGAACCAGCAAGTCCTTGAATCAGTCTTAAAAGAATGAATGTCCAAATTGATGTGACAACTGTACATAAAAGAGAGGCCGCAATAAAAATGATCAATCCAACCATCAGCGGCTTTCTTCTGCCAACTGTATCACTGATTGGACCTGCAATCAGCTGTCCAAGCGCAAGTCCAATCAAACAAGCCATGAGACTTAACTGAGACAGCGCCGTGCTTGCTTCAAAGTCACGGGCGATATTAGGTAAAGCAGGTAAATACATATCCATTGCCAGCGGTGCAAGGGCTGTTAAAGAGCCAAGAAGCGCGGCAAGGAGGAATCGATTTTTTTTCGATTCTTGGGGATAAGATAAAGAATTCATATGATGCCACTCCTCGTATACGTCCTCAAATCAGCATAATGAATCAAGCTTTCCATTTCAATCAAAATTTTCAAAGAAGTTTTCGTGCAAAATCATTGATCTTTCGAAGGAGACTCTTTACATTGAATGAGTAGAGAAAAGAATCAGATCATCGGCATGCAGTGATTGCATGATACGTATATCCATTCATAGACAAACAGGAGGTGCTGGCATGGAGCAACAAGAGTTGATCATTCGTCAAGCGGTGAGTGAAGATCATGAGGCGATCACACATGTGCTGATCAAATCATACGCACAGTATGAGCCTCAATTTACAGAGGAAGGCTGGCAAAATTATTCTGCAGCGCTGCGAGCGGCTGTAGATAACCCAAACATGGAGTTGATGCTCGTGGCCGAGCTTGAGGGCAAGGTCGTGGGGACCCTTCAAATGTTTCGATCATCAGAACAGGCATATGACAAGCCGGAGATGGGCATTACTTCAGCGATTGTCCGGTTTTTAGGGGTAGATCCTGATGTGAGAGGAAAAGGCATTGCAGAGTCATTGTTGCGTAAAAGTATAGAACTAACGCAATCGTGGGGCGAGAACGTCCTGTACCTTCATACGTCGGATAAAATGCAGGCCGCCATTCGTTTATATGAAAGAATGGGCTTTGAACGGGCACTTGATAAAGAATTTGTGAATCAAAATGGGACGCATGTGAAGAGCTATCAGTATGTGATTAAAAAAGAACAGCCGGCTGGCTCATAACATACATCGAATAAGAAGAGGAAGAGTATGTCCTGCATGGACGGGACTCTTCCTTTTTCTCATGACACCCATACGTTCAGTGCCATATATGAAAAGCACCAAGAGATTAACCCGAACATGACAAAGAATTTCAACACATGTTCATAAGGGGTTAGCTTTCGATCTCTTTTCGTTTTCACAAGCCGCCAGTAAAGGGCATAGCCACAAAAAACCAAGATGATTTGTCCGAGTTCTGCTACGGTTTCGATGATTGTGATTCCGTTCATTTGTTTTCACCTCACCATTTGTCTTCCATAGGCAGCAGCAGTGAACCTTTATTTCTTCAAAAGAAAGCAGTGTATACTAGAATAAGAAGTAGATGCAGAAGGGGTTGTGACCGATTGTTTCCGCTATATGCAAATTCTTGGGATGACGTCATTGAGAGAAAAATCAAATACGATGATCAGGTTGTGGAACATACGTGTCAGCTGTTAGACGCACAGGAGCAGCAAGTCGTGTTGTTTCATAAAATTCAAGAACCATTTACAATGGTTGCTGGTGATGGCACTGTCACGATTCCAAAAGGGAGTTATACGACCGCCTATTATTGGACGGACCGACCTTACAATGTCTATTTTTGGCGGGATGATCAAGGCAATGAACTTGGCTCTTATTTAAATATCGTCAGACATACGCGATTTGAAGAACGGGCGGTTGTTTTTAAAGATTTATTGATTGATCTTCTCGTTCTTCCGAATGGTGATTTCTTTGTTTTGGATGAAGATGAACTGCCGGAGAGTTTAGCTTCCTTTGAACACGGCTCTGTTCAACGAGCACTACATGATGTCATCCATTCGTTAGCGCACATTCTCGATCAAGTGAGGCTGGATGCGAAAGGGAAATATCCTCACACCTTGTTTCAGAAGATGTTGAAATAGAAAAAACGATTCCTTTCAGCAAGGAATCGTTTTTTATCAAACCTTGATCCGGTTTAGTCGTTTTTGTAAATCAGTTTTTGTTTTAGATGCTTTTAGTTGTTTGACCGCACTTTGAGCGGTTGCTTTTGTTTTCTTTGTTCGTTTGGCTTCGGCTTTTTTGACTTTTTGTTTGGCATCCGTCACTTTCTTTTGATAGGCGACTTGTTTTTTGACTTTGTCGAGCCGGTTTTGCAGGCTTGTTTTTTCTTTGCCTTTGGATAGCTTTTTAATGGCCGTTTGAGCACTTTTAATCGAGCCTTGGGTTTTACTTTTTTCAGCTGATTTGACCTTCGCTCGTGCGTCACGAATATCAATGGCTGTTTGGACTTTTTTGACTCGGTCAGTGAGTGCGGTTTTTTGCTTGCTGGCAGTGAGTCTGCCAATTTTCGTTTTGGCTTGATCAACATCTGTCTGTTTTTTAGATGTTTCGGCTGTCTTGACTGCGCTTGTCGCAGCTTTTAAAAAGGTTGACTGCGGCACATATTGCACGCGGCCATAGCCGAATTGTGGATCTTTTCCTTTTGCGCCAAGATCCACTGTATAGCTTCGCAATAAAGTGCGGAGCTGAACATTTGTTTTCTTAGGATGTAGCTGTTTTAACAGCGCCAGCATCCCTGTGACATGCGGTGCCGCTTGTGATGTACCCGTTGCATACCAATATTCATTTTTCAAATAGGTACTGATGACGTTCTCGCCGGGAGCGGAAAATTCAATTCCTTTCCCCGTATTAGAGATGGAGGCGAGTTTGTCTTTGTCAGTCGTTGCGGAAACAGCAATGACGCTATTGTATGCGGCAGGATAACTAATACCATTCTTCTTTCCATCATTTCCACTTGCAGCAACGACCAGCAGTCCTTTTTTGTATGCCTCATCAACTGCTGAACGTAAAATCGGAATGTTATCTTCAAAAGCTAGACTTAGGTTGATGATGTCCATCTTATTGCTAATCGCCCAATCAATGCCTCGGAGCAGACTGTATAAGTCGCCCTCTCCTTTTTTATCTAATACTTTTACAGCATACAGCTTCACACCAGAAGCGACACCGACCGTACCGTAATCATTATTGAGCGCCCCAATTGTACCGGCGACATGTGTTCCATGTCCTTCATCGTCTTTGTAAGAAGACGTGTAATCGACGAATGATTTACCGCCGGCCACCTTTAAATCTTCATGTGGGAAAATGCCAGTATCGAGAACGGCTACTTTCACATTTTTCCCTGTCACACCTTCTTTGATTGCTTGCTTTACATTGAGCTTCTGCAAGTTATAAGATTTTTGTACCAAAGCATCCTGACCAGTAGCAGCAGCCGTTTTTTTCACGGTAGCAGCAGCGAGTTTGACCCTAACGTTTTTTGAAACATAAGCGATGTTCGGGTCTTTTTTAAGTGAGGTGACAGCTTGCTCATCTGCTGTCACTGCTACAGCTGGAAGATGTATGTATTGAGCGTTCACTTTTTCACTTTCTTGAATAGCTGTTTGTTTTCCTTTTTGATTTTTATAGACGATGATGACATCTGTTTCTTTTGGTGGTGCAGCTGCCTGCGAATGGAAGGGCAAAGCAGTTGTCAAAGCAAGAAGAAACGCGATGACCACGACGATTTTCTTTTTCAAGGCAATGGCTCCTTGCATATGAGGTGACCTCCGTCTTTTTTTCTTTATTATATCGGAGAAATAAGATGGATGGTTAGAAGAATCATAGTCTAGAAAGAAAGTTTTTTTTCACATGTATCCCGAAATTGAATTTCATAGAATTCTAGTAGACAATAGAGAGATCATAATATGAGAAAGAAGGACATGCCGATGAATGTAAAAGAGTATATGACGTATGATGCGACGGGACTGGCATCACTTGTGCAGAAAAAGCAGGTCACGCCCGAAGAGCTTGTACAAGCTGCATTTACTAGATTGGAAGAAGTGAATCCAGTACTAAATGCGGTGATTCAGACAAGGCGAGATCAAGTGTTCAAAGACATGAAGTCACTAGATGCGGATCAGCCGTTTGCTGGTGTTCCGTTTGTGTTGAAAAATATATCGCAGGGGCTGGAGCATGAACCTTTGACGGCGGGTGCTTTGCTGTTAAAGGATGTAAAGGCGCAAACAGATTCCCACTTTGTCCGTCGATTGAAGCAGGCTGGGCTCCTCATGATCGGTCATACGAACACACCTGAATTCGGATTGAGAAATGTGACAGAACCCTTTTTATATGGTCCGACGAGAAACCCTTGGAATGCTGACTATTCTCCGGGCGGTTCAAGCGGCGGGACGGCAGCAGCTGTGGCAAGCGGCATCGTACCAGCGGGTGGAGCGAGTGATGGCGGAGGGTCTATTCGGATTCCGGCATCCTTTACTGGTTTATTTGGACTCAAGCCAACAAGGGGGAGAACACCGGTCGGCCCGGGTGCAGGAAGGCAGTGGCAAGGAGCTTCCATTGACTTTACGCTCACAAAAACAGTTCGAGACAGTGCAGCCCTGCTTGATTTGCTTCAAGTCATTCAGCCAGAGGCTGCGTTCCAAACGCCATTATATGACGGCAGCTATCAGGAGGATTTGGTGAAACGAACCTCTTCTATGCGAATTGCTTACAGTGTAGACTCTCCAGTAGGCACGAAGGTCAGTGAGGAAGCAAGGCAGGCAGTCTTGAACACAGTGAAATGGCTGAGTGAACAAGGGCATCAAATAGAGGAAGCGAAGCCGAACATTGATGGTGTCCATCTGATGCAGCAGTATTATGTCATGAACAGCGGTGAAATGTCTGCCTTATTTACCTCTCTGGCTCGTTCATTCGGGCGTCCGGTGAAGCCTGAGGAGACAGATATTGTGGCATGGGTACTGGCGGAAGCAGGAAAAAATGTGACAGCTGCTGCTTATACAGAAAGTCTTGATGCATGGGATATGGCCGCTGCAAAAATGGCCGCATTTCATCAAACCTACGATCTATATGTGACCCCAGCTACTGCCTATTCGGCTCCAAAGGTTGGCGAGCTGATGCATAACGATCAAGAAATCTCTGCATTGTTACGTGTGTCATCCCTTTCAATGCAAGCACAGCAGGATCTGATTTATGAAATGTTCCTCAAGAGTTTGACCTACACACCATTTACACAGCTGGCTAACCTAACCGGCCAGCCATCTATGAGTGTGCCAGTTCATCTCACAGAAGCAGGCATGCCTTTGGGCGTACAGGTGACAGCACCGAAAGGAAAAGAGGACTGGCTGCTCAGACTGGCGTCAGAAATAGAATCATCCTCATTATGGAAAGGAACGCATCCATTACTGAATCAATAATACAATGGCATCGACGTTGGTCTATGGAGGAAAGGAGTGTCACACGTGAGTACAAAGGACAAAATCATTCAAACGGCCGCACTTCTTTTACGTAAACAGGGGTATCATGCGACAGGGTTGAATCAAATCATTAGAGAGAGCGGCACGCCGAAAGGATCTCTTTATTATTACTTTCCAAATGGAAAAGAAGAGCTGGCCATAGCAGCCGTTGAATATATTAGTCAAAGGGTCATCGATCAAATTGAAGCAAGCTTTGCCTATTCTAATGACCCATATGTCGCCGTCGATCATTTTATGACAAATATCATTCGGGGTTTTATGGAGCAAGAAAGTGAAAGAGGGATACCGATTGTCTTACTGGCGGCTGAGTCAAAACCTGAACATACAAAACTTCATGCTGCATGCAAACAAGAAATGATCCGCTGGCAAGAGCTTGTCAAAGAAAAGCTGATGAATAGCGGATATGATGAAACAAAAGCGGATGAGCGGGCATCTCTCCTTCATTCAATGGTCATCGGCGGATTATCAATGACCACTGCATTAAAGCAAACGACTCCTTTAGAGCACGTAAAATGTTACCTTAGACACTTATTTATGCGAGAAGAGTAAAATCTCTCGCATATTGCCTATCTATTATATCAATTGGTCTATATAATAAAGATAGTCAATTAGTCATGAGGAGTGATGGGATGTCGGAGCAACCACAATCGATCAAGCAATCCGAAGGTACCTCTTTTTATACCGTGTCTGGTTCGGGGGAGCTGTATGGCCTGGAGAATCAGCTTGTACATGTGCTGGCAGAAGCAAATCAAACAAATCAACTGTTTGAGCTTGTCTTAATCACAGGTGGGAAAGGTGCTTACTTTCCGCTGCATTGTCATGAGACGCTATTTGAAACCATCTTTGTGCTGGAAGGGAAGCTGGAAGTGATACTGGACGGTAAAAAGTATATGGTGACGGCCTGTGATTATATTCATATTCCGCCCAAAACAATTCATGGCTATAGAATGCATAGTCACAAAACACGGTTTATTTCTTATACACTGGGCGGGCAAATGACAGATGTCTATCAGCAAATCGGAAAGAGGCTGTTGCAGAATGAATGGCCGATGACTGATCACCCATTTGATGCAGACAGCTTTCATCAGGCTGAAAAAGAAAGCGATATCATATTGATGCACGGCATTAGGGAGCTATCCAATACAACCAAGCCAGCTGTTTTGTTTCATAGTCAGCTCCCGCGCGCAGTGCAGCCATATGTGCTGGAGGCTGGTGAAGGAAAGCAATACATGGTCGAAGGTCAGCTTCATGAGCTGATTGCGACAACGGAAACAACAGGAGACGGATTTAGTTATTTTGTGATTGAAGGGACAAAGGGAAAAGGGTTACGTTCGCATTATCATGAAATGCATACAGAAGCACTTTATTGTGTTGAAGGCAGAATAAATCTTCAGTTAAACGGAGAAAATATTTGCTTGATGCCGGGGGATTTTGCCTATATTCCTCCGAATACCGTTCACTCGTATGAATTCGTGTCTCATTCAAATAAAATGTTGGTTTTGCTGCTGCCTGGCTATATTGAGCAAGTGTTTGAACAATTTGAAGAAGCACAAAGTCCAGGAATGTGCCCTTATTTTATACAGGAAGGGAACATGATGGAGGGTGGGGAGACCTCTACTCAGTATGATTTGGTGTTTGTCGAAGATAAATAGCTGTGTAACGCGTTACACAGCTTTGAATAAACAGCCTGTCGAATCAATCGGCGGGTTATTTTATTTCCCTTATGGAACAGCATCCCTATTTACATGCATGAACCCTCGCATTCGGTGTCAGTCCTGCGTGCTGGTGCTCATTAATGTCACATTCACTCCGCGCCAGTACGTGTCCTTCCTAGACTGCAAAGGTTTTCTATCACGCTAAAAGAAAACAAAGGGCTAAAATAAAGTTCATTTTAGCCCTTTGTCAAAAATCTGAGGCTTAGGATAATTCCTAAGCCTTTAATGTGCGCTCGTCCATCATTTTTTCGATTAATTCAAAAAATGTTTTTTTATCTTCTTCTGATAGGTGATTGAACAGTTGATTGACAAGCAGCTGACGATTGTCGATCATTTGTCTGGCGATTTGTTCACCTGATTCAGAGAGTGTAATCCATACCGTACGGCGGTCATTGTTATTTCTAGAGCGGATAATCAGCCCTTCATCTTCTAAGTGATTGAGAGCGGTTGTTGTTGCGGAGGGAGATAATGAAACTTCCTGCAGAATATTTTTCACAGTACATGATTGATGGCGGTAGATGATGCGTAAAATAAACCCTTTTACATTCGTGACGTTTTTGGGGATATTCTCTTCATCTATTCGTTTCGTCGCCTTTAAATACTTTGTCAGTGCATGGTCTAACAAACTTGCCTCTAGCTCGAAATGTTGCATTCTCCATACCTCTTTTCCTATTGCATTCGCATTTTCCGATCAATTACTAGGTCTATCTTATCATAATAAGCATCATCATTTAAACCAAAATGGAAGACGGCTATAAAATTACCTATATTATCAATTAATAAAAGGAACAATTCCAAAATGAAATGATTTTACTTTCACCTTTTTTTATTTTAGAATGTGAATGAGATAAAATCTGCCAATCCAATTCTCTGGAAATTGGCTATTGGACATCAAACGTTTGGAGATGAAGATATTGAATACTTTACAGGCATTACTAAACGACAGAATGGAACGCTCTTCACAAATTGAAGCGGTAACTGGCGGAGGTGTGTCTTATACATTTGAAGAATATGCAAAACGCATTGATCAGCTGGCGCATTACTTACATCGTAAAGGAATTCGAAAAGGTGACCGGGTTTGTTTTATTTGTCAAAACCATCATCACTTTTCTACGATTATGCTGGCAGCCATTAAAGCAGGTGCAGTCGCCGTACCGCTTAGCTGGCAGCTTACCTCTTTTGAGCTAGAAGGTATCTTGAAAAAAGCAGAGCCAAAAGCTTTATTTTTTGACCGTGAATTCCGTGACATCATTGCGGCAGTGAATGTGTCTTTAGAAGATTGTCTCATGGTGGAATCTGGTGTCAATGCGAAAACAACACAGCTGTTTGAAGACATATTGGCGTCTAATGATGGAAGTGATCTTGCTGAAGAGGTATCAGAAGAGGATTTGGCCATGATTTTATTCACTTCAGGTACAACAGGCAATCCAAAAGGTTGTATGGTCGGACATGGGCGAATCTATCAATTTTTAACAAGACAAGGGAACCGAGGATTTGATCTGAAAGGAAAACGATACTTGGCAAGTCATCCGCTGTATCATATGAGTTCAATTAATCACCTGATTGCAGCTGCAATTGAAGGGTATACGTTAGTCTTCTTACATGATGCAACGCCGAAACGCATTTTAGAAACAATTGAGAAAGAAAGAATTACGTTTATGATGGCTTTCCCATCAGCTTACACGTACATGCTAGAAGAAATGAAGCGCGGTTCTTACGATCTCTCATCTTTTGAAATTGCAATTTCTGGCGGTACGAAGGTACCGGTACGCTTAATTAAAGATTACAAAGAAGTAGGCATTCAGATGATGCATGGCTATGGAAGTACAGAAGCGTGGGTTGTGAGTGCGTGGCATCCAGCGATGGGCGAGGATAAAATGGGCTCTGCTGGTAAAGTGGATCCGGATGTAGAAGTCAAAATCGTGCATCCTGAGACAGAGGAGGCGCTGCCAGCTGGAGAAATTGGCGAGGTCGTCATGAGAAGCCCATTTTATTTCTTAGGCTACTATCATCAACCTGAAGCGACAGAGAAAGTGCTCAAAGATGGCTGGTTCCATATGGGGGATGCAGGCTATCTGGATGAAGACGGTTTTCTTTACATCACAGGGAGATACAAAGATGTAATTCTATACGGTGGGGATAATATTTATCCTGACCAAGTGGAAGAGGTCATTGATCAAATTCCAGGTGTAATTGAATCTGCTGTCATTGGGGTACCAGATGACTTATATGGTGAAGTACCAAGTGCGTATATCGTAAAAGACGAATCTGTCGATTTCTGCGAAGAAGATGTGTTGAATTACTGCAAGGAACGTTTAGCAGATTACAAAGTGCCATCCATTCATTTCACGCAGGATCTGCCAAAAAATAAACTTGGTAAAATCATGAAGAAAGATTTACGTGAATTGGTTGTGAATGCGTAGGACCTATTCTGCTATAATGAAATTTGAATGATTTTTTGTTTTTCTAACGTTTTGGAGGGAAAGGGTTTGCGACATATACTTCGTAAGAAACACATTCACGATTTGTTAGAACAGAGCAGACAGCAAAAGGTAAAGAAAACACTGGGCGGGCTCGATCTCACGCTCCTTGGCATAGGGGCTGTGATTGGGACGGGGGTCATGGTGTTAACCGGAATTACAGCAGCTAAGGATGCAGGACCGGCTGTTATTTTCTCCTTTGCGATCGCAGCGATTGTGTGCAGTTTAGCAGCACTCTGTTATGCAGAAATGGCTTCCGCGCTGCCTGTGTTCGGCAGTGCGTACATTTATTCATATACCACAATGGGTGAACTCGTAGGTCATCTCATGGGATGGACGTTATTATCTGTTTATATGCTGACTGCTTCAGCTGTAGCGAGTGGCTGGTCGAGTTATTTTAACAGCCTGCTGGAGGGGTTTGGAATCTCAATTCCACATCAATTTTTAGCTGGTCCAGAACAAGGCGGATATATGAATTTGCCAGCAATTATCATTGCTTTACTCATTGCGTGGATCCTATCTAGAGGAACGAAAGAAAGTAAAAAATTCAATAATATCATGGTGTTTGTGAAACTTGGCATTATTGTTCTTTTCATTGTAGTAGGTGGTTTTTATGTAGAGCCAGCCAATTGGCAGCCGTTCATGCCGTTTGGTACGGAAGGGATTATTGCTGGAGCCGCTGCTGTGTTTTTTGCCTTTTTAGGATTCGATGCCATTTCGGCTTCTGCAGAAGAGGTGAAAAATCCACAGCGGAACCTGCCAATTGGCATTATTGGTTCATTGCTCATTTGTACGATCATTTATATTGTCGTTTGTTTGGTCATGACAGGCATGGTGCACTATACGAAGTTGAATGTGACAGAGGCAATGTCTTATGTACTGCAAAGTGTCCATCAACATAGCGTGGCTGGTATTATTTCTGTCGGTGCTGTCATTGGATTGATGGCTGTGATTTTCGCCAATAATTATGCGGCAACTCGAATTGCTTTTGCGATGGGGCGGGACGGACTCTTGCCTAAAGTGTTTTCTAAAACAAACAAAAGTGATACACCTGTTGCAAGTATATGGGTGATTGGCGGGATGACAGCTGTTATTTCAGGGTTTATTGATTTGAAGGATCTGTCCAACCTAGCCAATATCGGTGCATTATTAACGTTTGCGATGGTGAGCTTATCCGTACTCATTTTGAGAAAGACACATAAACAGCTGGAAAGGGGATTCCGGGTTCCGTTTGTACCGGTTTTGCCAATTATCTCGATGGGGTGTTGTGTGTTTCTGATGCTCAATTTACCAGGCCGGACATGGCTGTACTTCGGGGTTTGGCTGATTATCGGTGTCGTCATGTACGCAGCGTATTCTAACAAACACAGTGAATTAGCGAAATCTGCTTGAGAAAAAGGTGCAAATCCGTTGACGATTTGTGCCTTTTTTCATACGATTTGGGATAAGCTATATAAGAGATAATGAACGGAACAAGAGGAGGATGAGGGAAATGATCAGCGTTAGTCCTTATATTGTCGTAGAAGATGTCAAAGAATCTCTTCAATATTATCAAGGAATTTTTGGCGGAGATATTCGTATCTTAAATGAACATCAAGACCGTGTATTGCATGCTGAGCTGCACCTTGGAGAATCACTGCTCCACTTTTCAGATACATTTGGTCGCACACCAAAACCGGAGAATCTTCGATTGATCATGCAGTTTGACAATGAGGAAGAGTTAAAGGCTGTATACGAGGCGCTTGAAGCTGATGGAGCTGTCCTTGTAGAATTACAGGATACGTTCTTTGGCGCACTTCATGGACAAGTACAAGATCGGAAGAATGGTTTGATATGGGTGCTGAATTATATGAAATAAAGACGTTTTGCGTGAAGACAAACCCTCGCATTCGTTGTCAGTAATCTGAGACCTTCACCCTTGTGAAGGTTTTTTTGTGAGTGTTTTTATTTTCTGAAAAATGGAAAATATGCTATGTTGGAAGAATGATAAGACATGGGGAAAGGGTGGAAAAGGAATGGATCAAGTTGAGTTTCAATATATTCAAACAAACGGCATAAAGCTCCATACAGCAATGGCTGGTCCTGAAGATGGCCCACTGCTGGTCCTGCTGCATGGATTTCCTGAGTTTTGGTATGGTTGGAAAAATCAAATCCTCCCCCTAGCTGAGGCGGGGTATCGTGTCGTTGTTCCTGATCAAAGGGGATACCATCTGAGTGACAAACCAGAAGGAGTCGAATCATACGTCTTAGACAAATTAAGAGATGATATCGTGGGATTAATTAAGGCGCTGAGCCCAAATCAAAAGGCTATTGTCGGCGGACATGATTGGGGTGGAGCTGTTGCTTGGCATCTTGCTTCAACCCGTTCTCAATATGTAGAAAAATTAATCATCGTCAACATGCCGCATCCTCGTGTGATGATGAAGGTCCTTCCGTTTTATCCGCCGCAGTGGAAGAAGAGCTCTTATATCGCGTTCTTTCAGCTTCCAAATGTACCAGAGGCAGCCCTTCAAGAAAATCACTTTCAAAGACTGGATGAAGCCATTGGACTGTCTGCTAGACCTCATCTGTTCACGAAGGAAGATGTCTCAAGCTATAAGCTGGCATGGACGCAGCCGGGAGCCATTACGTCCATGTTGAATTGGTATCGAGGTATTAAAAAAGGCGGCTTTGAAAAACCGATTTCCAAACGAATTCTCGTTCCTGTCCGCATGATCTGGGGAATGGAGGACAAGTTTCTAAGCAGAAAGCTCGCAAAAGAAACGATCAAAATTTGCCCAAATGGACAGCTGATTTTTGTCGATGATGCCACTCATTGGATCAATCATGAAAAACCAGATGTCGTGAATAAGCTCATACTCGAATTTTTAACATAAAGAAATAAGCTCTGATCATATGACCAGAGCTTATTTGTTTTATCCGATTTGATTCTTTTTCAAGGAAACAGGTTCGTCGTCCCAGCATTCAATCTGTTCATTGTTCGGAACGGCGTTTTTATAGAAAACAGGATCTTTGCCTTCTTTTTTCTGTCGCATGTAATCCTTTAGTGCTGCAAAGGCGACTTTAGACAGCATGGTAATGGCAATGAGGTTGACGATGACCATGAGACCCATGAATAAGTCGGCCAGACCCCAAACGAGAGGAACAGTGGCAATGGCTCCGAATAGAACCATGCCAATGACAGCCACACGATAGATGTTGAGCCAAATTTTATTCGCTCCCAAGAATTCAATGTTCGTTTCACCATAGTAATAGTTACCGATTAACGTACTAAAAGCGAATAAGAAAATCATGATGGCTAGGAATCCAGAAGCCCAAGGCCCAATGTGCTGGCTTAATGAAGCCTGAGTTAGCTCAATTCCTTCCAGATTGGTTGTTTTATACGCATCAGAGAACAGAACAAGAAAGGCTGTGCTTGTACAAATAATTAACGTATCTGTTAACACACCAAATGCTTGGATTAACCCTTGTTTGACAGGGTGGCTCGTGACAGCAGTTGCTGCTGCATTAGGCGCACTACCCATACCGGCTTCGTTTGAGAAGAGACCGCGTTTAATCCCTTGTAACAATGCTCCACCTAATGTACCGCCGGCAAACTGTTCAAATCCGAAAGCGTGTTTCACAATCGTACTGATGACGCCTGGTAGTTCAGTGATATTTGTGATAATGACAAAGAAAGCAATCCCGATGTAAGCAACGGCAAGAAAAACGACAATATATTCAGATGCTTTTGCAATCGCTTTGATCCCTTTGAAAATAATGAACGCAAAAATAACAGCCATAACGATTCCGACAGTTAAACGATCTAGGCCAAAAGAGTTTTTAAAAGCGACGGTGATTGTATTTGATTGCACTGCGTTAAAGACAATCCCAAAAGAGATCGTGATCAGGATGGCAAATAAAATCCCCATCCAGCGCTTATTTAACCCTTTTTCCATGTAATAAGCAGGTCCACCGCGGAATCCTGTTTTATCTTTTACTTTATACACCTGAGCTAGTGTACTTTCAACAAAGCTTGAAGCAGAACCGATAATCGCTACGATCCACATCCAGAAGATTGCGCCAGGTCCACCGATCGCAATAGCGATGGCAATCCCTGTGATATTCCCTGTTCCTACACGTGCTGCCATACTGATGGCAAATGCTTGGAACGGTGAGATTCCCTCTTTTTCTTTTCTTCCTTCTTTTAGAACACGCAGCATTTCTTTCAGCATTCTGACTTGCAAGAAGCGTGATCTATATGTGAAGTAGACCCCTACTCCAAGTAACAGAGCAATGATAAGATAAGTCCAAATAAAATCATTTGTAGTTGTTAAATAAGATAGCAAAGCTTTTTCGTTCATAACATCACCTCTTCGATTTCATCACTGTTCTTTTTAAAAAATACTGAGATCCCACTCTTTGGCGAGTTTCTTCAGCATCATGACACCGGTAATACTATTTCCACAATCGTCAATGGCAGGACCATAAATGCCGATACCGCAGCCTGTCTGAAATGGGAATTCTCTTCTTGCGCTTGGCGGAACGCAAGCCATGATTCCTCCAGACACACCACTTTTGGCTGGAACGCCTACGAAAGCAGCAAAATTACCAGACGCATTGTACATGCCGCATGTCAGCATCAATGCCTTTGTTAGTCTTGCGATATCTTTTGGGATGACTTGGACTTGTTTAAAGGGATGGTAGCCATCACTTGAAATAATCAGTCCAATCAAGGCGATGTCCTCTGTTGTGACCTCAATGGAACATTGCTTTAAATACACTTCTAACGTGTCCTCGACATCTGATTCTAAGTAATTGGTTTCTTTTAAATAATAAGCAAGTGCCCGGTTGCGGTGTGCAGTTGCCCATTCTGATTGATAAACCTCTTCATTAACAGAAGGACGCTTACCTATTAAGTTTTCGATTAAATCGAAAATATATGCTAGCTTTTCTGTAGAAGTCTTTCCAGGAAGGATGGAGGATACGGTAATAGCTCCAGCATTAATCATTGGATTAAAGGGCTTCCCTGGTTTATGCATCTCAAGGCGGTAGATGGAATTAAATGCATCACCAGTTGGCTCTACATCTACCCGATCCAAGACGTACGGAACGCCTCTTCCTAAACAGGCAGCTATAAAGCTGATGACTTTTGAGATACTTTGCAGGGTAAAGGGAACGTCCCAATCACCATAACGTACAGATGATCCATCTGGGCCTATCACGCTGATACCAAGTTGAGAGGAATTTACTTTTCCGAGTGCTGGAATGTAGCCAGCGTTCTGCCCGTTTTTGTAATACGGACGTATTTCTTCTGCCCATTGATCAACAGAAGACTGGCATGCGTGTTGTGTATTATTAGAAATTGCTGTTTTCATACGATTCCTCCAATCAAAAATCAAAAAGTACCCTATTGAATTGGCGGATGACAAAAAATGCGATCAAATAGGCACGAAAACATGTTACACATCTTCAAAGAACTTGTCATGCGCTGCTTGTACCACTCCTTTACACCTAAATATATGTTCAAATGAAGGCTTTGGCGGCGAAACAACAAAAAGGGTTTTTAGTGAAAATTCAGAAAACGCTTACATATAGTTTCACTAAAATTGTTCATTCAATTTATCTTGGAAACTACACAATCTGACGAAAATCTACAGAAAAACTTACAAATAAAAATCAGTCTACATGCAATTGTCTAAACAATTCCCATTATTGTAGACAATCTCCAAATCGTAGGATAGCTGAAAGGTCACCATGCCTCCTCGGAGAATAGTCATAAAAAATGATTTTGAAGAGAGAAGAAGCCGTGAAAATAATTTTTTTGCTCATTGTGAAGCAAAGAGTCTCCTTGTATACTGTGGCTATGTAAACAGGGGAAGGGATGTCAGTCATTTGAGTTTAAACCAGCTTGTCAAAAAAGACGCATTTATTTTGATTTTTATGATCGTCATTGTGCCGCTTGCGGGAGAGCTGAAGTTTTATCCTGTGAATGAAACATTTCGTATTAGTTTTGGGGCACCTGCGTTTTTCTTTTGCTTATTACTTTTAAGAAAATCAAGACCATTGCTGCCAGGGTTTTTAACAGGCGCAGCCATTGTCCTATTTCGGGTAGGTTTAGATCTTATTCAGCAAAAAGCTGATCTGGCTCTGTCATTTTATCAGCAGTTTCCAAGCTTCTTTTTTTACTTTACTTATGCTTTTCTTTTCTTTGTTGTCCGTACAGGACGTTTTAAGCAGCGTTCCATTTTTATTGGGCTGATCGGACTGATGATTGAACTGCTTGCTGATTTTGTTGAGCTGTTTGTACAATTTTTAGTGTTTGATACAACCATGACTTTCTCAAAGCTGAGTGATATGATCCTCATTGCATTTGCTCACAGCTTCGTGGTCATCAGCTTTTTTAATATGATGAGGCTGTATGAGGCACAATCAAGAGAGAAACAAATCATGAAGCAAAATGAGCATATGATGATGGTCATTTCAAATTTATATGAGGAAACAGTTCATTTAAAGAAAACGTTAAATCATACAGAGCACATAACGCAAGAATCCTATCGGCTCTATCGTCTGCTGAATGAACATGAGGCGGGAAGGAAAGTGAGTCAGGAGCTGCTCAAGCTTGCAGGGGAAATACATGAAGTCAAAAAGGACAATCAGCGTATTTACGCTGGGCTTTCAAAGCTGATTTCAAAGGAAAATATGCAAGATTATATGAGGGCAGAGGATCTTGTTCAAATCGTGATTCGCATTCAAGAGAAATATGCGCTATCTCTCGGGAAGAACATTTCCTTTACATCTGATATAAAAGGCATTCACTTGCATGAGTATCATGTGTTCATTTTTTTATCGCTGATTAATAATTTAATGGCAAATGCAGTTGAAGCAATCAAGCATGATGGAGCCATCTCACTCGTATTAAAAGGCAGTCATGATAAAATAGAGATTCGAGTTGAGGATGATGGACCGGGTATTCCTGAGAAATTGAGAGAGATTGTATTTGATCCTGGATATACCTCAAAATTTGATGCATATGGAACACCGTCAACTGGGATTGGCTTATCCTATGTGAGAGAGCTGGTTCAAGAGCTGGACGGTCAAATCCAGATTGAGCAAAAAGAAACGAAAGGAACAGCTTTTCAGCTTGTCCTTCCGATAAAAAATTTAATACAGAGAGGGTGAGTGTATGCGATTTTTCATTGCAGATGATGATCGTGCAATACGCTCGATTTTAGGTCAAATCATCGAGGATGAGGATTTGGGAGAGGTCGTGGATGAGGCTGATGACGGCGTTGGGTTAGAGGCGCATTCATTGAACCTGAAAAAAGTAGACATCCTTCTGATTGATCTTTTAATGCCAGCTAGAGACGGCATTCAAACCATACGTCATATTCACCCTGAATTCAAAGGCAAGGTCATCATGATATCTCAAGTAGAAGCAAAAGAGATGATGGCAGAAGCCTATGAACTTGGAATTGAATATTATATTCATAAACCTGTCAATCGAATTGAAATTGTCAGTGTCATTCGAAAGGTCATGGAGCGGATCAAGCTGGAAAAATCAATTTACGATATTCAAGCTTCTCTTCGACATGTGCTGCCATTAGAGCCAGTGATTTCTCATGAGACAGGTACTGGATCAAAGCGAAGAACGATGAAAGAGGCAGGAGAATTCCTCCTATCTGAATTAGGAATTGTCGGAGAGAGTGGCTCTAAGGATTTACTAGAGATCTTGATCTACTTACATGAAACACAGACAGCCAATTCTCATGAGGTGAATTTTCCGCCATTAAAGCAGCTATTTATCAAAACGGCGGAACGAAAGCTTGGTCGTGGTGCGTCGGATGTGGAAGTGATGCGGGAAGTGAAAGCAGCAGAGCAGCGAATTAGACGAGCCATCCATCATTCCTTAAATCATTTCGCATCACTAGGGCTTACAGATTTTTCAAACCCTAAATTTGAGCACTATGCGTCGAAGTTTTTTGATTTCACTGATGTCAGCCAAAGAATGAAAGAAATGCAGAAGACTTCTTCATCCGCAGGGTCAACAGGCAGAGTCAATACGAAAAAGTTCGTGCAAATCTTTTATTTTGAAGCAAAGCAGCTATTCGAAGGGATGAGCTGAGGGAAATCTATTGGAATGATTGGAGAAAATAAACAGAGACAGAGTGCTTTTGACTATGAGCCGCCTTGCTCTTTTAGACGTCTTTGTTATTTATCTGATCATTCTGATTTTTCTTTTTTCTTGAAAATAAAACTCTCCTGTGCAATCGTTTGTTAAAATAGTGAGGTTAGACTAGAATGTCGGAGGTTTTATTTTGGGAAAAATTAAACGAAATGCGCTCTGCCCATGCGGAAGCGGAAAAAAATATAAACATTGCTGTGGTCAAAAGTCAGGCGGAGAACAAACGTCTGAGCTTGTGTTTAAGGAAGCTGTACAAGTTCAAAAGGATTTAATGAATTATGCGTTCTCTAAGCATCAGAGAGCGATCAATCAATTCATTAATGAGTTTTCTTTCCTAGCAGATATGGATAAAGAAACGCAACAAATCTCAGTCTTTCATTTGAGTGTATGGGGCATCTTCTTCCGCCCATTAACAGATAAGAAAGAGACCATCTTCCAAGAATTCCTGACAAAAAAAGCAGAAGATATTACCCGTCCTAAAACAAGACAAGTGGTTGAATCTTGGACAGACATGGAGCCATCTTTGCTTTTATTAAATGAAAAAACGGACGAGTCTCTTTACTTTGAGAATATGGTGACAGCTGAGAAGGTTGAAGTTGATGTGAAGCCGGATCAAACCGTGCTGCCAGAGAAAGGTAGCCTTGTTCTTGGTTTCCCTGTTCAGTTTGAAGAAAAAGCAGAGTTTTTCATTCAATATACGATGTTCGCGAAAGAGTTTACTGATACGCTTCTTCTTCAAGTTCGCCACCTCGTTGAAGCACATGAGGCAAACGGAGGAGCACGTAGTACATTTATGAGAGAAGCCTTCCCTGAAGTGCTGAAGTGTATGTTTGCGAAGCAAGAAGTTGAAGAAACAGAAGCGCCTGCTCAAACAGAAGGAAATACAGTAGGACTATCAGCAGATCGTATGGAATGGGCTAGTGACGTTCAGCTGGAAACAGCCAAGCTAATTGAAGACGGGATGAAAGAGCACGGTGACCAAAGCCTGACAGATGGCGCTTTAACGGTTTGGAAAGCTTACTGTGATCAGAAAGCACCTGTGATCCGTAAAGCGGCGTCATTTGCTGCAGGAATCGAATATTATATTCATTCACTTGCAAGCGATGCCCCGCTTTCTCAAGCACAAGTTGCTAAAAAGTATGGAATTAGTGCGTCCACTGTATCGAGCCGATTTAAAGACATTGAAAAAGCGGTCAAAGAAGAGCAAGAGACGACTGTATCATAGCATGAAAAAAGACGCGGCACCTTTCAAGGAGCCAGCGTCTTTTTTTCATCATCTTGTTTTAATAAAACCACTCATGTATTGCTCTGTATTATAATCATTGAGGTCAATTTTCCACTGACCATCTCCGTTACGTTTCATTTTCACTTCATACTCAGCAGGGCTTGAGACTGGAGGAAGCTTTTCAAACTCAGATGCGTACATATTCAAGCTTTTCTTATACAATTCTTCTTTCGAACGGATTTTGCCGTTGTAAAACTCATCTCTTTGTTTGTCTAGTTTGTCTTTTAAGTTAGAAGCATCAATACCGGTTACTTGAGCGACAACCTTCGCTTCGTCATCTGAGATGGTTTTCACACTTGTTTCCACTTTCGCTTTATCCTTCATTGTATTTTGCATGCGTTTGTACATGGATAAAATATCGCGGTCACTGACTTCGTTTCCGTATATGCCTGCACTTCTCTTGAAGTCTTTCACAAACATTTCGTGATATTTATTAACGACATCTGATTGATTGTCACCTGTTAATTCTGAGAATTGATCATTCTTTTTGTCAAAAACAATGATATCTGTATAAGCAGATAGTGCTTTTGCTGGGTTATCTAGCTTTTTCGCTGTATCCAGTATCTTTTCGCCATCTAGTTCAATTTCGATCGAATCGCTGTTTTTCTTGATGCTATCTTGGTACACGAACTGATATTTTTTGCCTTTATCTACTAGGAAATAAAGAGCTCCTGATAGTGATTTCCCTTTGTTCAATGACCCAAGATCAAGGCGGTCTTTACTGCCGTAGAATTTTAAATCAGAGACTTTGGCATCGTCCTGATAAAGGGTGAAATCAGAGTTATATAATGAAAGGGCTTTGTCACCTTTGTTCGTGATCGTCAGGTTGACTTTTAACACCAATTCATTGTCCCGCAGGGTAGTTGTTGAGTCTTCTGGTAACGTATATTCGTAGCTATTCACTTTTACCTCTGCTGTTTTTGTTGATTTTTGGTCAGCCTTTGTTGATTTTGCTGAGCTCTGGCAGGCTGCAGAGATGATCATCACGAATGAAATCATGAGGAGTGCACTTATTTTTTTAAGATTCACAGTTGATGCTCCTTTGCTTTTCTTTCGTCATTTTCTTCCCGCTATCTGACTAAGAAAAAAGAAACAGATAGAATGGTATATTCGGGTGTTAAAGGGGAAAATCTCCTAATGACGATTTGCACTATTCATTCTATCGAATTTCATTCGTGATGAGGAATAGGTTTTAGTCCCTATCTTTAATAGATTTTTACACAAATACCTATAAAAAACGGAATTTAATAAGTAGATTATACTAGTTAATAAGAATTAATTTATCTATTCATCATGGGTTTTAAATGTTTTTTGTATAAAATTCTTGAAATGGAGGTAGTTTTCATTTCAAAAGATGTGTTAGGATTCACATCGCAAAACTTTTCGTTTAAGTGTATCTTCATCATACGAATCTTTTTCTTTCAAAGCGTCCACCTCCAGATTGATTTTCAGAGAGCAGAATACTTGAATGTTGAAAATGATTCATGGGAAAATAAGGATGATTAAGCAGATAAGGGAGATGAGCTTTTGAAAAAAGTAACGCTTGGACGAACTGATTTACAGGTGAATCCGATAGGGCTTGGAACAAATGCAGTAGGCGGGCATAATTTATTCCCGAATCTGAGTGAAGATGCAGGGCGGGAGCTAGTAGAAACTGCTCTTGATCATGGTGTCAATTTCTTAGATTCTGCTTTTATTTATGGGCTGGGCCGTTCAGAAGAATTGATTGGCGAGATCATTGCCAAAAGAGGCGGCAGAAAAGAACTGGTTCTTGCGACAAAAGGGGCTCATAAAGAAGTAAACGGACAAATCGAACTGGATAATAGCCGTGATTTCTTAAGACAGCAGGTCGAAGACAGCCTGAAGAGGCTGCAAACCGATTATATTGATTTGTACTATATGCATTTCCCAGACGGTCGCACGCCGCTGGATGAAGTAGCCGGTACTTTAAAGGAATTGAAGGATGAGGGGAAAATCCGGGCAATTGGGGCATCAAACCTTGATTTTGAACAGCTTCAAACCTTTAATCGAGATGGATACCTAGACGTGCTTCAATCAGAGTATTCTCTGCTGAAACGTCAGGCCGAGCAAGACCTTCTCCCATACTGCGTGGAGCATGGGATTTCCTTTATCCCTTATTTTCCATTGGCGTCAGGCCTGTTGACCGGGAAGTTTACAAAGGATGCGACATTTGATGATATTCGAGCAAAGGACACGCTTTTCCAAGGCGATGCTTTCCTTCAAAACCTCGAAAAAGTAGACAAACTGAAGGCCATTGCGCAATCAAAACATGCCGAAACAGCACATGTAGCGCTGGCGTGGCTATTGGCGCAAGATGGCATTGATGCCATTATTCCTGGTGCAAAACGAGCCGAGCAAGTCTTACAAAATTTGAAAACAAACGATGTTCAATTAACAAAAGAAGAAATCAACGAAATCGATCAGATCTTTTCTTAATATAAAAAATAAGGTGCCAAGTAGCACCTTATTTTTTATGCCATTGTGAGAGGAATCTTGATCACGAGCCTCAGGTTTGGAGAACGATACGTAAAATCAAGCGTGCCGTCTGCCTTTTCAACAAGCTGATGAATGATATAAGTACCCATACCTTGATGATCACCGCCTTTTGTCGAGCGGCCAAACGTTTTGAACAGATGATCTAATACGTGTTTTTCCATTCCCTTCGTACTGTTTTCACAATGAATCAAAAAGAGCCCGCTCCGTATGGAAGTCATGACCGAGATGCTTCCTTCGTTCCCAGCTTGCTTCGCTTCAATGGCGGCATCTAATGCGTTATCAAGCAGGTTGCCAGTAAAACTCACCTGATCCGCCTTAGAAAAAGGCAGAGAAGAAAAGGGTGCTTGAAGATCTAGTGAAAGGGCGATGTCCTCTTTTTCAGCCCGCTGGAAAAAGGAATGAAGGGTTGAGGCCAAATAAGCATTTTCCCCTTTGATCCAAGGGAAATGTTTCACATATTGCTGAATCAAATCTTTGATCTCATGCTCGTCATTCGATGCGGAAAAGGCATTTAAATGTCTAGCTGTTTCATGGTGTTTACTTCGCAGCTCAAGCAGCAAGTCATTGGTTCTCGACTCAGCATGAATCAGCTCTTGAAGCCGTCCATTTAATCGTTGCTCCGTTTGCATCATCTTGAAGGAAAGGAGATCGGCTGTCAAAATGATGATGACAGTTAAAAGATGGCTTAGTCCATTTCCGTGCGTGAGAAAAAGTGAAATTCCTGAACAGGTGATGAGCACAAAAGCGCCTAATATCACGTAACCACTCATACCTAGCCAAAACCTTTTGTAAATGAAAAAGGTGTAAAGGCACATGATGCAAAAGGTCAGAAGCCACACCATGCTTGATGACAAAGGCAGAAAAACTTTAGCTGTAGCTTGAACTGCAAGACCCAGCCAGATGAGCGTATATATGCGAAATCCAAGATAGAAAGCGTTCACGTTCGTTCTCCTTAAAAGTAGTATTTCTTAAAGTATTCTAATTGCTGCTTCGTCATCATGGCTTTTTTATCAGTCCCTTCAAAAGACACGATAAATGAATTTTTGGCATACGCCGAAAAGTTCTTAATGTAATGAATATTGATGATAAACGACCGGTGGGAGCGGATAAAGTCTTTCTCAGCTAAATCACCTTTTAACTCGTTGAGAGTTTGGTATGTTTGAATATCTCCTGTTGTTGTGACAATGGTCGTCGACCTGCCAGTACGTTCAACAAAGATGACATCCTTTTTTTGCAGTACATGGATATCTGATTGCTGCTTGATGAGAAGCCGTCCGTGAATGCTTTTCTCCTGCTTGGTGGACATGTAGCGCTCTAAAGATTTGGCAATTCGATCAGCTTGATAGGGCTTCATAATATAATCATGGACATTCAAATCAAAGGCATGAACAGCATACCCACTGTTTCCCGTCACAAATACAACATCTACATTCAGTGCATGAGAGTGAATAAGGTCTGCTAATTCATAGCCTGACATGCCAGGCATCTCAATGTCTGCAAACAATAGATCAATGTCGCCCTGTTTGACCTTCTCATATGCATCCTCCGCTGACTGTGTCACAAAAACGATGTCAACGGTATCCATTCTGCCGACAATGGCATGCAGCTTTTCTAAATCCACTCGGTAATCATCGACAAGACCTACTTTTATCATAAAAATCACCTATGACTCTTCTTATTATTTGTCTATTTTACCATTTGTTTTTTAAAATGGATCATTTCAAGACATAAAAAGGACGTTTCACGACATTTTTATGTCAGACAGGCGGTATTTTTTCTATCATAGACGTAGATAGTCGAAAGGGGCGAACCAAATGATTACTCTCAGCGATTGCAGTTGCTGGTTTACAGATAAGAAAAAAGTCGTAAAGGCGATGAAACATATGACGTTCTCCGTGAAGGAAGGAGAAGTTGTCGGCATCTTAGGAGAAAATGGTGCGGGGAAAACCACATTATTACGCGCCGTTGCGACATTATTGGAGCCTACTCATGGAACAGTCAATGTTGCAGGCTTTGATACAGTCAAAGAAGCAACTGAAGTGAAGAAGCGAATTGGGGTCTTATTTGGCGGCGAGACGGGACTTTATGACCGTTTGACGGCTCGTGAAAACCTTGAATACTTTGGGAAATTATATGGCTTAGATCAGCATGAAATCAAAGCAAGAATTGAGGATTTAGCAAAGCGCTTCGGGATGAGGCAGTACATGGATCGCAAGGTAAAAGGATTTTCAAGAGGGATGAAACAAAAGGTGGCGATTGCCAGAACATTGATTCATGACCCTGACATTATTTTGTTTGACGAACCGACAACAGGTTTAGATATCACATCGAGTAATATTTTCAGAGAGTTTATTCATCAGTTGAAACAGCAAAATAAAACGATTCTATTTTCAAGCCACATCATGGAAGAAGTCAGCCTGCTTTGTGACAGTGTCATGATGATTCATCAAGGGGAGCTCGTGTACAAAGGAACGCTTCCAGAATTATATGCACAGGAACAAAGTGAAGACTTGAATTACATCTTTATGTCGAAGCTCGCAAGGGGGAATGCATAATGTGGAAAACCGTCTTTTTAAAAGAAATGACAGATTCGCTCAGAGATAGAAAAACGCTGCTCTTAACAGTGTTGATCCCTCTTTTGACGATGCTCGGACTCGTGTTTTTCTACGAAAGCATGATCGCTGATCCAGGCGATAAAACGTATACAGTCGCAATCAATGAAAAGCTTCCGTCCGATATGAATGACATGATCAAAGAAGTGAAAAACCTGAAACTTGAAACATTTGATGACCCGCAGCAAGCCGTTAAAGACGGTGAGGCAAATGCTTATCTAGAAATGCCGAAAGATGCAGGCGATATGCTTCAGCATCAAACATCGTTTGCCATTAAAGTCCATGGGTATCCAACAGATGATGATTCAGTGATTGCGGTTCAAATGCTGCAATCATTGCTTGAACAATATCAAAATCAAGTCGTAGAAAAGCGTTTAGCACAGGATCAGATCAAATCGTCAGTGATTCATCCGTTTGAGGTGCAATCAGTTGATGTGCAAGAAGGAGAGGACGGGGATGGAGAAAACGGGGTGACCACCATGCTGCTGTCGATTCTCCTTCCAATGATTTTAGTGACGTCCGTGATCTCAGGTGCTTTGCCAGCTGCGCTTGATATCGTAGCAGGTGAAAAGGATAGAAAGTCAATTGAAGCTTTATTCCTGACACCGGCCAGCAGACTTCAGCTTTTAATTGGAAAATGGCTAGCTGTTTCTATGTTTGGTATATTAAGTGGCATTGTGGCGATTGGCATGCTGCTGCTCTCTACATTGCTCTTTACAGAAAAACTGAAACAAGCGCTGAACTTCGGAGATCAAGTGTGGAGCATCATCGGCGTTATGTTAGCGGCATTAATTATTTTCTCATTCATGGTATCAATGATTGAACTGCTGCTCAGTGTCGTTTCAAGCTCAGTGAAAGAAGCACAATCGTACATGTCCATGATCATTACACTAGGTGTGATTCCGATGTTTTTCACCATGAGAGCAGGCGCTACGCAGCTAGATACGTATTACTTTGCGATCCCATTCCTTAATATTCATGCACTATGTAAGCAATTGATGTTTGGCATCGTTGACCCAATGTCAATTGCCCTGACGCTCGGCTCCTCGGCGCTGACAGTGATGATCTTGTTTGTCATCGTGAGAAGTTTGTTTATGAAAGAGAAATGGATGCTGGCGAAATAGAAAGATCATTTCATTGATAAAGATGAAGAACTTGTAGATTTTTTCTACAAGTTTTTTGTTTTGTATGTTTAAATGAGTGATAAAAATTGGGTCACAATGTGAAGGAGGTTATAGAATAAAAATGCTCAGTCGTGTAAAATTTTACTTGATTTTACTTAAAAGGGGTTTTGTATATGAGTTATCAAGTAGAAGACGATGATGTTTTGGGATTATGTAATATATATGCTCAGCAAACACATCATTTTGAAGCTTTCATTTTAGGGAATAAAAAAGGACTGATAGAATTGAGAAATGCAATTGATAGAGCTTTAGAAACAGGTAGTTCTGTTGCACATGTATTCCCATCTGATTATGAAGGCTATGAAACTTATATTGCTTTAGTAAACGATGAGAAAAGGTTCGAGAAATTAATCACTCCTTATGTAGAGGAATACATGCAAGAAGACGATGCCATTGATCCAATTGACATCATAAAAGAATATGATGCTGAAAAAGGGAATTCCTCTTCATAATATGCTTCCTTTTGTCAGTATAAGTCTTCCCGATAAGGAGATGCGAGAATTGCCAACAGTCTTCAGTTATGGAATCGCCTGCTTCATCGCTTTTCTATTAATCACTTTCGTTCTTACCCATAAAAAACTAGAAAAGAAACTTGATCTGACGATTTTGATCATAGTAGCCATCATATTATTGATGGTGAACGTCTTGTGGATATGGGTCACGCTTTTCTTCTTTACTTGTATATATGTTGGAACCAAATATAGACATCAATCGAAAAAAGACTAAAAAAACCCCCGGGAACCGGGGGTTTTCTTTAGTTCTTGATGAACTTTTCAACCAATGAGCTTGTTTTGTAGTCGTTCAAATCAAGTTTCCATTGGTCGATATCGTTTTTCTTCATGTTCACTTCTACTGTTTCTTCAGAAGATGATGGTCCTAATTTTTTAAATTCATCTGGATAGATAGAAAGTAGATATTTCTGTGCATCATCATAAGATGCTGTACGGTTTTTGCTGTAGAATTCAGTTGCTTTTTCTTTTAAACGATCGACAAGCGGGCTTGCATCAATTGGTGTAAGTGTCACAGTCACGACAGCTTTATCACCGCTGATTGATTTTGTTTTCGTTGATACTTTTGATTTTTCAGCTAATGTTTCTTTTACAGCTTTTAGAAGCTTATCAAGGTTTTCGTCTTTTGCTGAGCTAGATGAAATACCAGAAGAAGAAATGTAGCCTTGTTTGAATGATTTATCAAATTCGTTTACGACAGTTGATTTGTTATCACCTGTTAGTTTTTCGAAATCGTCATTTTTCTTACCAAAAATCATGACATCAATATAAGAAGAAAGGGCTTTTGCAGACGCTTGAAGTGTATCTGCCTTTTTCATCAAGTCTTTTCCTTTAATATCGAATTCTAGTGTTTTGTCATCTTTTTTCGATCCAGTACCAGGCTCTGTGTAGACAAGTTGATAGTCTTTTTCTTTATCAACTACATAGAAAAGACCACCTTTTGATACTTTACCTGCATTTAGAGAGCTTGAAGATAATACTTCGTTGTAGTCATCAGGAGAGATGGTAGACACCTGAGCGTCATCTTGGTAAAGCGTAAAGTTGCTTTTATCCACATTCAATGGTTCTTTGCTGATGTTTTTTACAGATACATTCACTTTTAGGACATACTGATCATCCTGAACAGATGTATCGTATTGAGGTGGTAAAGTGTACTCAGCACTTTCTACTTTTACTTCAGCTGCATCAAGAGATTTTTTTGTATCGCTTTCTTTCGCAGCAGTTTTGTCTTTTCCACCACTACAAGCAGCAGCGACAACAGTTACACACAAAATCAGAAGAAACAGGGATAATTTCTTTTTAAACATGAGATGTTTTCCTCCTCGGGTTTTATGGTGAATTTCATTGGAAAGCTTTAGTTCATATCGTTCTTTTTGCACAAAAAGAAAAATACTGTATGTTTTTTACTGTAGAATGAAGCGAAAGTACTGTCAATACCTCAGTGCGTTCGAAAGGTTCATCCACTTCAAGTAGTAAAAATGACACTATGTTGAGAGGAGAAATGTGTATTTTATTGTTTGAAATCTCCTGTAAAAACTCAACATTTTATATTTTAAGGTTTTGAGTCGGATTATTGAATAGGTTCAAATGACTGTTTTTGAAGAAGATGTAGCAAATAGAAGGATTTTTATGACTTGTAAATGAGTCGTTAGTAATGAATATTTTTTCCTGTGATGTGTATGATCACTAGGTTTGTGTGTTGTTGACAGAGAGACACTTGTCCAGCGAAATGTTGAGGTATTTAGACAGGCTCTCGACACGGAATGTGTCTTTTCCCTTCAAAATGGCAGTCATCTACACAGAAACCCTACATAAAATAAAAGAGAAATGAATGGGAGGTGGATGTATGGCAGTGGTAAGAGCGACAAGCTCTGATATTGATTTAATGGCCAGACTGCTGAGAGCCGAAGCGGAAGGTGAAGGGAAACAAGGGATGCTGCTTGTAGGAAATGTAGGCATCAATCGTTTGCGTGCCAACTGTTCTGACTTTAAAGGGCTGCGTACGATTCCACAAATGATTTATCAGGAGCATGCGTTTGAGGCAGTCACACATGGCTATTTTTATCAGCGAGCACGAGAAAGTGAAAAGACACTTGCACGGAGGAACATTAATGGTGAACGATTTTGGCCTGCGAAATTCAGTCTTTGGTATTTCAAACCGCCTGGAAATTGCCCATCCACTTGGTACAATCAGCCGTTTGTGGCAAGGTATAAGTCACATTGCTTTTACCAGCCCACAGCTGAAACTTGCGAGAATGTTTATAACACCTTTTAGCTTGATGAACAGCACAATCCTTTGTATTCAAGAGGATTGTGTTTTTCTTTTTTTCAAAATGGGTAACCATTGTGTATCAACAAGATGAAGCACGTGATTGGAGGAAATGAAGATGTATCAAGACTTAAAAGGGAAAACAGCCATTGTGACAGGTTCTTCTAAAGGCATAGGACAAGCCATCGCCTTGAGATTTGGACAAGAACAAATGAACGTGGTTGTGAATTATAAAGGCGATGAAGAGGGTGCTGAAGAAACAGTACAAGCCATTCAGCAGCATGGAGGTAGGGCGGTGAAAGTACACGCAGATGTCTCCAAAGAGGAAGGAATTCAGGCGTTAATGGATGCCGCGCTGGAGAATTTTAACGCACTAGATGTGTTCGTCAATAATTCGGGATTTAATGGTGAAGAAGCAATGCCGCATGAAATGACGTTGGAACAATGGCAAAAGGTCATTGATGTGAATATCACAGGCTCATTTTTAGGAGCAAAGGCAGCGATTGCCTATATGATGGAACATGATGTGAAAGGATCAATCTTGAATATATCCAGTGTCCATCAAGAGATCCCGCGTCCGTTCAATGTTCATTACTCTACTTCTAAAGGAGGAATGAATATGATGACGAAGACGCTGGCTCTTGATTATGCCGAAGCGGGTATTCGGGTCAATGCGATTGCACCAGGTACAATGGCAACGGAATCAAATGACGATCTTCAAGATGAACAGAAAAAACAAAAGCAGCTTGAGAAAATTCCGATGAGAACGTTTGGCGATCCGAAGGAGATTGGGTCCGCCGCTGCATTTCTCGTATCAAAAGAAGCTGCCTATATTACAGGTACTACATTATTTGTTGATGGAGGAATGACGCTTTATCCTTCTCAATTAAATGATGAATAATAGAAAAACATCCGCCCCATTAGCCGGCGGATGTTTTTTCTTTGTAGCGGTGTGCTGACTTTGCTGGTTTGCCGAGCAGCATAGGATACTTGCTCAAGAAGGAGATACATGGCACCATGAGCAGCAATGTACCGATCGTATAAAAGAGCGTCCAAGAAAGCTGCGCTGTATCAGAGATATTGATGCCTAGCCCATAATAAACAAATGCCTTCATGATATCGATACCGGCAAATTGCAGGACGAGAATCACAATGGAATGACGTCCGAGATACGTCAATATCGTGGACGTTTTCAATTTGAAGCTTAAATAAATGACAGCAGATGAACCGAGCAGTGCACAAGCATAAAAAATGAATAGATCCCCATAGTCATTCACCCGCATATCAATTCGTGAATTAAAGCTTTGCATATATGCAGTCAGTACAAGCAGACCTGTACATAACAGAAGGGTAGGATCTGTTTTTAATTCCACAAACCATTGTTTTGCTAAAAATCCAATTGAATAAAACACAACAGCCGTTAACGCAACGTTGGCGTTCCAAGGGAGACTCTGGTTTAACAATAGCGTGGAAGCATATCCGGCTCCGCCGCAAAGGACGGTCAGTAAAATCAATACAGCTGGTTTTCCTTTTGTCAGACGATGCATCAAGAAAAACAACATTTCCACTAAAAAGAGCGTCGTTAAAAACCAGATGGCTGGGTTATGTGTCAGTCTTGCTTCATCGGCATTTGAAATGAAAATTCCCGTAAATGGAACGAAGGGATCAATATCTGTTTGCCCTTTAAAGGCGAAAAATCGGGTCACCGTGAACCAGAAAACGTACGTAATAATGGAGAAATAGAGATAAGGTAAGAGCAAGCTTTTCGCTTTTTTCTGTATAAATGACATAGCAGGTTGTGAGGATGATCGAAACATCATACCTGATAGTAAAAAGAAGAGTGGCATATGAAAAGAATATATAAATTGCTTGAATGAATCAGGAATGGGTACATGTGCCATAACGACGAGCAGAATGCCGATTCCTTTAGCCGCATCCACCCAGTCGAGTCGCTTATTCATGGCCAGTCATCTCCTTCCTTCTCAGCATTGTAAACCGTTACTTCATATGTACCTCTACTATATAAAAGGTACACCTACAATGCATTTACAGTTCGCTAACGATTAGAAGACACATTTGCGATCAGATGACAGAAGGAAGCTTTTTGACATCTCGATGTTACATTTCCCATTTTTTATGACAATGTAAAAAAGAAGCCAACGAAAGATTGGCTTCAAAATAGTTCTGCGATTCGTTCAAAGGAACGCTGTTTTTCCATTGGATCAAATGAATTGTTTAATATCATCATCTCGTCCGTTTGATAGCGGTCCATTAAGATTTGCAGCTGTTCTTTCACTGTTTGCTTTGAGCCAACAATCATTCGCTGGCGGTTTTGTAACACTTTTTTCTTTTCTTGCTCAGTGTAATGATAGTTCTCTGCTTCTTCTATAGAAGGAACGCGACTGTCCAGCCCTTTTTCAACCCGAAGTAGCCATAAGTCTGTACTGGTGGCAATGCGGCTTGCTTCCTCGTCTGTGTCTGCGCAGATTACAAAGACAGCAAACATAGACTGAGGCTGACGTGAGAAAACGGATGGAGAAAAGTGTGACCGATACGCTTCAAAAGCTTGCCTGCCTCGTGCAGGATGAATAAAATGTCCGAAAATATAGTTGATTCCAAGTGATGCCGCCTGGATGGCACTGTTTTCCCCGAGTCCAAGCAGCCAGACTGGCGGATAAGAATCAACGAGCGGAGCCGCTTTCACTCCTGCATGCCGATGACCAGAAGGCAGGCTGTCAGATAAGTAAAAAAGAAGGTCCTCCAGCTGGCGGTCAAATTGAGACAGTTCTTTCTTCACGCCGTCTGTCAAAGCGAGTCTCGTCCGTTCAATTCCGCCTGGGGATTTACCAACACCGATCTCAATCCGCCCAGGGTAAAGGGCTTCAAGCTGGCGGGTGACTTCTGCTACTTTAAAAGGGCTGTACTGCGGGAGTAAAATACCCCCGGAGCCTGTGCGCAAAGTCGATGTGTGTGAAGCAATATGTGCCATTAATATTTCAGGCGCTGTACTCGCGAGTCCTCTCGTGCTGTGGTGTTCAGCAAACCAATACCGCTCATACCCTAGTGTTTCCGCAAGCTTGGCCAGTTCTGTCGTATGAACCAATGTTTCTTGTGCGGACTGACCTTTAGGGATGGCGACTTGATCTAATATATGAAGTGATGGCATCATCAACACCCTTTCATCAATACGTTGAATTCTATCCATAAGTATAAAGAAAGTCATGAACGGAAGGAAATGAAAGGGTTTATCACAGCTATGTACATGAATTTTCTATATCAACATATGAAGTGGATGCGTGCCCTGTTTTTAAGCGAGAGGCTGTGTAACGGGGATATTCGACAATGTTTCACATGAAACACTTCTTTTACGACATGAATCATTTTTGTCATGGATCTTTCTTTAAAAAAATATCATCATATTGAAACCTCTTTTATACATAGATCGTATATACTAGTAAATAGAAAAAAGAGTAAGAGGCTCCAATGTCATTTCATGAATTTTGTCGAATTTTCATGTATGATGATTTTAATAGGGTCCATCGCTTAATAAATAGATTTTTATTATGCTGGAGGAGTGATTGATTTGGCGATTACATTAGAAAAAGGTCAACGTATTGATTTAACAAAAGGAAAAGCAGGACTAACCAATATTCTAGTTGGACTTGGCTGGGACCCTGTATCACAAGGCGGCGGTTTTTTAGGTAAGCTGTTTGGCGGAGGCGGCGGTGCTGATATTGATTGTGACGCTTCAGTGCTGATGCTGAAAAATGATAAGTTTGTTGAAAATAAAGATTTGATTTACTTTGGCAACTTGAAAAGCAAATGCGGCAGTGTTGAGCATACAGGTGACAACCTGACAGGTGAAGGAGACGGAGATGATGAACAAGTCCTCGTCAACTTAAGCAAGGTGCCAGGCAATGTGAATAAATTGGTGTTCGTTGTGAACATTTATGATGCACTTAGAAGAAACCAACACTTTGGTATGATTCAAAATGCTTACATCCGAATTGTTGACCGTTCAAACAATCAAGAATTAGTGAAATATAATTTAAAAGATGAATATGCAGGTAAAACATCATTAATCGTTGGAGAGCTTTATCGCCACGAGAATGAGTGGAAGTTTGCAGCTGTAGGAAATGGTACAAACGATGCGAAGCTTGCCGATATTACGAGAAACTACATTTAATTAGAAGGGAGAGGTTCCTAGTGGGAATTTCTTTAGCAAAAGGTCAAAAAATTGATTTAACAAAAACGAATCCAGGTTTAACAAAAGTAGTCGTAGGTCTTGGCTGGGATGTAAACAAGTATGATGGCGGACATGACTTTGATCTAGACGCAAGCGTATTCCTTTTAGATGCAGCAGGGAAAGCAAACTCTCCATCTGACTTTGTCTTCTACAATCAAACAACTGGCGGTGGCGGAAGTATCGTACATACAGGCGATAACCGTACAGGTGAAGGAGACGGAGATGACGAGCAGGTCAATGTTGATCTTTCAACTGTACCAGCAAGTATTGAGAAAATCTCCTTCGTCATTACAATCCATGATGCAGAAGCACGCAGCCAAAACTTTGGACAGGTGTCTAACGCTTACGTCCGTATTTTAAATGCGGCATCAAATGAAGAGCTCATTCGCTATGATTTGGCAGAAGACTTTTCAATTGAAACAGCGATTATTGTAGGTGAATTATACCGTCATGGCGGAGAGTGGAAATTCTCAGCTGTTGGATCAGGCTATCAAGGCGGACTTGCCCGCATTGCAACAGACTTCGGCTTAGATATCGGGTAACGCCCGTTTTCATATTTTCAGAAGATAGGAGAGATACGAATATGGCGATTCAGCTTTCAAAAGGACAACGTGTCGATTTAACGAAAACCAATCCAGGGCTGACAAAAGTGATGATCGGACTTGGCTGGGATACGAATAAATATTCAGGCGGAGCCGAATTTGATTTGGACGCTTCGGCTTTCTTAGTAGATGCAAACAATCGTTGTCAACAAGATACAGACTTTGTGTTCTATAATAATCTGCAGCATCCAAGCGGCAGTGTCACTCATACCGGTGATAACCGTACGGGTGAAGGAGATGGAGATGACGAGCAAATTCTCGTTGATTTCTCGAAAATTCCTGCTAACATTGATCGTATCGGAATTACAGTTACGATTCATGATGCAGAGGCACGCAGCCAGAATTTTGGACAAGTCTCTAATGCATTTGTTCGTGTTGTAAATGAAGAGGGCGGGGAAGAATTGATTCGTTTTGATTTAGGGGAGGACTTCTCAATTGAAACAGCTGTCGTCGTATGCGAACTATACAGACACGGCAGCGATTGGAAGTTTAACGCAATCGGAAGCGGATTCTCTGGCGGACTTGCAGCTCTTTGTCAAAATTATGGGTTAGAAGTGTAAAGAGAAGAAACAACTTCATTCAAGAGGCGCTGCCAATGACTCATATGAGGGTATTTTCCAAAGTGAGAAAGAAACAGCGATCAAGAATAACAGCAGGCGAAAGCCTGCTGATGCTTCTACACTTATAGGAGGAAAACCAGTTGGACATTTTGAAACATATGTTGGACACGTATGCCTCGTTTTTTGATTGGCATATGTGGGCAGAGGTATTAACAGACCCTGTCTCTTGGGGGCTTATTGGGACCCTTGTCGTGCTTGAAGGTTTGTTGTCAGCGGATAACGCACTTGTATTAGCTGTTATGGTGAAACATTTACCTGAAAAGCAGCGTAAAAAGGCATTAACCTACGGATTAATTGGCGCTTATTTCTTCCGTTTTCTATTCATTGGCGTAGGGATGCTGCTTATTAAGTTTTGGTGGATTAAGGTTCTAGGCGCTGCATACTTAGCTTGGCTGGTCATTAAGCACTTCTGGTTAGGTGACGGAGATGACGAAGCGAAGGAATTGAAAAAAGAAGGCTGGATGATTCGTGTATTTGGCGTCTTCTGGGCAACTGTTATTTCTGTAGAAATTATGGACCTTGCCTTCTCGGTAGACAGTATTCTTGCTGCATTCGCTGTATCTGAGGAAGTATGGATTCTTCTTTTAGGTGGAATGCTTGGAATTCTCATGATGCGTACAGTGGCACAATTATTCCTTGTGCTCATCGACCGTATACCAGAGCTTGAGAATACGGCATTTATTCTCATTGGAATTATTGCCATCAAAATGGGCTTAAGTGCTGCTCATATTGAAATCCCGCATCTCGCATTCTTTGCGATTATTATCCTAGCGTTTATCGGAACGTTTATTGTTCATAAAATCAATAAGAAGAAGCATCAAGGTGTAACAAACGAAGCTGCGGCTTCAAAAGAAGAATAGGACGATCAAAAAGGAATGGAGTTGACTAGCGGCTCCATCCTTTTTTGAATCATCAAGTCATTACAACAGGAGGTGGCACTGCATGCGATATTTTCGTTTTTTATCAGAGACGAGGCAGCACGATATTTTTTTTAAGCGGCCGGCGGCAGTTCATTCATTGACGCCAAGGCATGTACTTGCGCATGCATTAGGTGCTACTTTGTATATGCCTGCGACAAGACAGGATGTAGCAGACATGCTGCTTTCGCAGAAATATGAAGCGCTTTGCTCTGTTGTGTTTTGCTTGGAGGACGCCATTGGTGATCAGGAAGTGGACATGGCTGAACAGAATATAGTGGCACAATTGACCTGCCTTTCTGAGACAATTCATCAATCTCCAGAAATGGCTGAGCATTTGCCGCTTTTATTTATTCGGGTTCGTTCGCCCAAACAGCTGCTCAAAATGGCAGATTTGCTCGGTTCCTCTCTTCATTTACTGACTGGTTTTGTGTTTCCAAAGTGCTCCGTTCACAATGCAAAGGAATATGTAGACAGTTTGAAACGAGCTTCAGCACAAACTCAGAAAACACTATACGGAATGCCCATTTTAGAAACACCAGATTTATTAGAAAAAGAAACGAGATATCAGGTGTTGTCTGAGTTAAAGCAGATCATGCTGAATGATGAGGAATATATTTTGAATATTCGCATTGGGGCAACGGATCTGTGTGGATTGTACGGCATTCGCCGTGATCGCGAGACCACCATTTATGAGATCAGAGTCATTGCTGAGTTGATCACAGATATCATCAATTATTTTGGTCGTTCATTTGTGATATCAGGAGCTGTATGGGAGCATTTTGGACCGGCACGAAAAGAACAAAATCCATTCATCCGTGCAATTTCTAAGAGTGGTGAGTCTTTATCATCTGAGCTCGATCATATGCAAGGTCTGCTCAAAGAGACAAGGCTGGATGTGGTAAACGGTATTCATGGCAAGACAGTCATCCATCCAACGCATCTCAAGCCAGTTCAAAGCATGTACGTTGTCACAAAGGAAGAGTACATGGATGCATTAAGTATTTTAGAGCATGCAGATGGTACAGTCGGCGTGATGAAGAGTACCTTTTCTAATAAAATGAACGAAACGAAGCCGCACTATCGCTGGGCGGAAAACATTTTAATGAAGTCAGACATTTACGGGGTGTTTCATGAAAATAGAAGCTATATCGACATACTCACAGAAGCAGAAGCCGCATACGCTGAACATCTTGGAACATATGGAGGTGGAGCTTAACCTCAAAGAGGGTACGCTTCAGCTTGAAAAAGAACATCTTTTTGACATGGCGGCACGGGTGAACAAAAAGAGAGCCTTTTTATTTGTTAGTAAGGTGCTCGGGAAACATATGCCTGTTCACCCGTTGAAACCACTCCTCGTCTCAGGTCTTTTGGCAATGGCTTATGCAAAAGAACAAACAGGCAAGACGCCCCCGCACCAAGACAGTGTAGTAGATGCTCTAAAAACGGATGATCATGCTAAGTTAATCGAAGCCTATGCAGCGCTCAAACAAGAGAAGCTGCCGGCAAGTAACGAGCCAATAGTAATCGGCTTTGCTGAAACGGCAACAGCGCTTGGTCATGGTGTGTATGACGTCATAGAAGGAGCATCTTATATCCATACAACACGTGAACAGCTGTTGGATCTTGATCCTTCACTCGTATTTGAAGAAGAACATTCTCATGCCACGGATCAGCTTTGCTATGCAGACGACGCCTTACTTCGTACGGATCGTCCAATTGTGCTAGTAGATGATGAGGTCACGACAGGCCGGACAAATATGAATATTATTCGGGATCTGCACGCAAAGCACCCTAGATCCTCTTATACGATTCTATCCATTTTAGATTGGAGAACAGAGGAGCACGAGGAAGCGATGCTCCAGCTTCAAGAGGAGCTGGGGGTAAATATCACATCATTATCTTTATTAAAAGGGCAGATGATGTTTCGGGGGACAACACTGGATGAGCCTACTTATTCATATGAGATTGCTGCGCAAGAGAAGAGACCTGAACTCTCTTTTCATTCTCTTCAATCCTTCTTTAAGCAAGTGCCATATTCACTTTCCCATGCAGTCAATCCGGCGGGGCATTCGCCGTATATACATGAAACAGGTCGTTTCGGTTTAAGCGCAGTGGATACGGTCGCCATTGATCAAGCAGCTGCTAAGGCTGGGCTGAAGCTCCAGCAAGAGCGAAAAGGGAAACAGACCCTTTGCTTAGGGACAGGAGAATTGATGTATGTGCCGATGAGGCTTGCAGCTCATATGGGCGAAGGTGTCCTTTTTCATTCGACGACAAGAAGTCCGATTCATCCGGTTGAAAAGGAAGGGTACGCTGTTCAAAACGGATTCGCATTTTTGAGTCCAGAGGATGCCCGCATTCAGCACTACGTGTACAATATCCCTAAAAATCAGTACGATGATGTCTTTTTGTTTTTTGAGAAAAAGGTGTCTCAAGAAGCTTTGATGCCGCTGATCCACTTATTTGCTGAGCGGCATGTGAAGCATGTGCATATTGTGACTTTATCAGATGAGGTGAAGGTGAATGGCTAACGTGTATACAAAGATGGGAAGCTATCCAGAGCAGGACGTAACCTTCTTACTCAAGGATTTATCATCGATTGAGATGGAGAAAAGTACAGAAGAGCGGGAGCGCTCTATTCAAAGCGGTGCACATTACTCAGAAATGCTGCCAATTGAATACAAGCCGACGGCATCTTATATGGACTTATTCTATCAATCTCTTGAAGAAAGTAAGCAAAAGGTAGCGGAAGCCGTAGCGGTTGTCGCAGAACAAATTGTGAAAAAGCGAGGCTTTCAAACCGTTCTTTGCAGTTTGGCACGGGCTGGGACACCAATCGGGGTGCTCATTAAACGGTATATCAGAAAGACGTATGGTCTCGATTTGCCGCATTATAGCATCTCTATTATTCGTGACCGCGGAATAGATGAGAATGCGCTGCATTATATACTCAAAGAACATCCAGGTTTTGAGATTGCCTTTATTGACGGTTGGACCGGAAAGGGTGCTATTTCCAAAGAGCTTCAACAAGCGGTGCTTGATTTTGAACAGAAATATGGAATTCGTCTTTCGAGTGAGCTGGCTGTGCTTGCTGATCCTGGTTATTGTACGAGTGTTTACGGAACGAGAGAGGATTTCCTCATTCCAAGTGCCTGCTTGAATTCAACGGTATCTGGCCTAGTTAGTCGAACGGTGCTAAACAACCGCTGGATCCATGCCGATGATTTCCATGGGGCCAAGTATTATGAAGAGCTCATTGATGAGGATGTCTCTAATCTGTACGTTAATACAATTGAAGAAGCATTTTCTGAACTTAATGCAAATGTACAAGAGAAAGCAGAGACCCTGCTCGCACAAGGAACGCCTCCTGACTGGCGGGGGATGACCTCCATTGAAGCAATTGGTCAGGAGTTCCAAATTGACAATACGCATTTGATTAAGCCGGGCGTCGGTGAGACGACCCGTGTGCTGCTCAGAAGAGTTCCTTGGAAAATACTCATTCAGCCAGGATCTCGGGAAAAGCTCAAGCACATTTTACTACTCGCAGAGGACAGAGGCGTGCCCGTGATTGAATATGCCAACATGTCCTACACATGCTGTGGGCTCATCCGCCCGTTGGAGCAATCGTCATGAAGAACATGGCATTTGCCAGTGACTTAGACCGGACACTGATATACTCACATCGAATGCTGGAGCAGTATGCATACAAGGGAGCATACGAATTAATTGAGGTGCTGGACGACCGGCCGCTTTCCTATGTGTCGATTGAAACGAAAGCATCCTTACAGGCAATTCATCAAGCAGGTTGGTTTATCCCAGTGACGACAAGAACGACAGCACAATTTGAACGAATCACTCTCTTTCAGCAAGAGATCAAACCAGAGTATGCCGTCACAACAAACGGCGGCTGTATCCTTCATCACGGCAAGCCGCTTGAGGAGTGGCAGGCGATTGTAGATGAGAGACTGCAAGAGTGTATGCCGGTGAGAGATATGCTGCGGGCGATCTCTGAACTTCCGGTTGCCGCTTGGGTTAAACGTACTCGAACAGCTGAGGGAAGATTTCTTTATTTAATTATGAAAGACGAGTTTCTTTCTCATATTCCGCTTGCTGAATTAAGGCTGTGGGGTGAGGAGAGAGGCTGGCAGGTTTCCCTTCAGGGCCGGAAGCTATATTTTATTCCAAAGCCGCTCAATAAGTGGGCTGCTGTTGCTTTTCTAAAAGAAAGGCTACACCTTGAATATGTATATGGTGCGGGCGACTCCTTGTTAGATGTTGATCTCATACGTCAAGCGGATAAAGGCTTCGCTCCGAGTCATGGGGAAGTCTTAGATTTTGATCTATCGCTTGAACCGACGACAGCCTCTGGCATGGCGGCGGCAGACGAAATCGCCGCTTCTGTCGCAAAGAAGATGAACACAGCAAAAAAGCCTTCGATTCGATAGCAGAAGTAGAAGGCTGAATGATATGATAGTAGTAGCTTTCGAGAAAATATAGGAGAAAGGAAGGAGCGGCGTGAGCTATAAAGAAATCAATGTAACCCAGACACGGGCGAAACAGGAAGCCTGGAAAAACCTGCTGAAAAAGCCGCTCCCTGAACGAGACGGCTACGTCAAGGACGAGCACACCTTATCCTTGCCGCGTCTCGCTGCCCGCGTCCTTGGAACTCCGCATGATGCAACCGATTATTTTATTTATTTACATGAATTATACGAAACTGACGGCATGCATATTTTAAGTGAAACCCTCAACCGGCATATTGAGCCGGAGCACTTTCAAGCGCTCCAGCGGATTCATATGATCAATCAGGAAGAAAAGGGATTGTCCGTGAATCGATTTGTGGCTTTCTTAGATGGTGAACAGCTCATTGTCCGTCATCCAAACCCAGTGATGAACCGGCATATCCGCCTTTCGTTAATCCAGGTGTTTGAGCATTTCAAGCAGCTGCATGAAGGGGGATTCCAGCATCCTGATTTCCGCCGCGTGCTGCTAGATGTAGTGAAGTTTTCAAATAATCATCTAGGACCATGGCTGAAGGAAGGCAATATGGAAGAAAAAATGCCATCTGTCATTTGGTATGGAGAGGCGAATAAAAGTCAGCTTTATTTTCTTTACTATGTCATGCTGATTGGCTGTGATGTGGTGCTGTTTCATCCAGAAGGCAAGGATCAATTTCGTGAATTAGATCCAGAAGAAAAGCTGACTTTTATTGATCAGTATCCAGGGACGTCAAAGCTTGAACCGTTCCCTACTGAAAAGCCTGAGAGGAAATCAACGGTGGCGTACCGTTCGACAAGAGAGCTTGAAGAGGTACTTCACACAGAAGATTCCATGCTGTATAAGCCATGGCAATTCAGAGATCATACCCCTCATTCTATTACGCTAAAGACAACGTATGATGAGCTGTTTTTAATTGCGAAGGAACGGTCGTTTATCCGCCCGAATTTCAAAGCAGACCGTGACACCATACAGATTCCGAATCTTTTTGCGAAGATGATGGGGGTGACGAGAGACAAGCGAGAATATTGGGACCGTATCCATACGCTAATGGAGGGGAAAGAAACGAAAACGATCCGTCATTTCCCTTTCACACAAGAAGTGTCTTCGAATTATCAATTTCATTATCAGCATGCACTTTCTAAAGCAGGAGAGGTTGACCCTGATTTGTTAATGAAAAGCAATGTGTGGCAGTTCTCGCATTTATATGAGGGCACGCAGCGTGCGATCGCAGAGGCCATTTCTCGCATTTGTCAGCATCCGAAGCTGTTAAAAGAAGGCCATGAGACTGAATTAGATGTGCGTATTTATTTATTCAAGCAGCTTCTGCATATGAACCAAGATGTAATTGAACTCATTCAAACCTTTGATTATGCCCAGACTGTACCGAAAGTGATTTTATACCATACGGAATATAATGGTGAGCTGACTCGTTCTGATGCGGCTGCCCTGATTTTCCTAAATGAAATGGGTGTGGATCTCTTCGTGTATCATCCCGCCGGCTATCAGTGTATAGAGCGGTATATAGACGATCAATTATTTGATACACATTGGCTTGATGAAATGGTCATGAACCAAGAGTTTAAAGAGCCGTCTATTGTGAGAAAGTTATTTCAATCCATTAAAAACCGATAAGGAGATCAAAGCTTATGACAAATACAAACGGAAATGACATCATTTCAATTGATAAAGAGGAAATCACGATTGAAAAGGCAGACGATATTCGCGTTCAGCTGCGCAATGAACCAGAAGTCCAAAACATTGCGAGACAGATTGATGCCAAAAATCAGCTTGAACTGCTTGAATACGGGAAACAGCCGGCTGTCGAAATCTCTAAGTTTTCTGACCGTATCCTCTCTATGATGCGTTCAACAAGTGTCACAGACTCAGGAACGATGCTTACACAGCTTGGAAAGATTATGGATCGTTTTGATAAAAATGATTTTGACGAGCCGAAGGGCGGTTTGTTGTCAAAAATCTTTAAACGCGGCGGCAGCATGATCGAAAAGATATTCAGCAAATATCAAACGCTCGGTGCAGAAATTGAAAAAATCAATGTGGAAATCAGTAAATACAAAGATGAAATGACCAAATCGACGGTTACGCTTGAAGAAATGTATGAGCATAACATTCAATACTATATGGAGCTTGAAAAGTATGTCGTCGCAGGGCAAATGAAGATCGAAGAATTAAAACAATTGGTTCCTTCTTATGAAGAAAAAGCGGCGGGGGGAAACCAGCTGGCACAAATGGAGCTGGATACGCTTCGTAATGGGATTCAAGCGCTTGAAGAGCGTGTATATGATCTTGATATGGCACGGATGGTGGCACTTCAAACGGCACCGCAAATCCGTTTGCTGCAGCGTGGTAATACGAAATTAATCGGGAAAATTAACTCTGCCTTCATCATTACGATTCCGATTTTCAAAAATGGAATCATTCAAGCGGTAACAGCGAAGAGACAAAAGCTTGTGGCTGATTCCATGAGTGAACTGGACAGAAGAACGAATGAAATGCTGAAACGAAATGCTGAAAATATCTCAAGTCAAAGTGTTGAGATTGCTAAATTATCAGGTCGTCCAAGCATCGACATTGAAACGATCGAATCATCCTTCAATACGATTGTACAAGGGATGAAAGAGACGAAGCAGATTGAAGAAGAAAACAAACGATTACGTGAGGACGGAACAAAACGTATGCTTGAGCTTCAAGATAATATTAAGAAAGCTGCCCTAGAGTCCTAAAAAAACAGGCTGTCTGTAACTAAAGTTGCAGGCAGTTTTTTCATGAATTTGATTAAAATTTGAGGAAAAAGGTTTTTATGTGACCTTTTTCGGGTAAATCCTGTTCAGGGGCATGGTTCACCCATGAAAGAAAAAGTCCGCTATCACAAGGATTCGACTTATTTTTTAGCACAATAAGGAATTTCCAGTAAAATATTGTCTGGTGAGAGAAAATACCCCGTAAAATATGTAGTTTATGAAGCATTCTATAGGATTTACGAGTAATACGGCGTATAAACTGTAATCACCAGACCTCTATATGGAATTCATACATATTGTACGGAAATAAGCGAATTCTAAAGATTGTTCGCATCATAACGCTTATGTTACGGTTATAAAGATGCTAATTTGGAGGGAAAAAATGAATTCTGAAGAGAGAAAGATCAAAATCAAGATAAATAATGTATCTAAAATTTTCGGTAAAAATGCTAAAAAAGCATCTCAAATGCTTGAAAAAGGGAAGACAAAAAGAGAAATCCTAAAAGAGACCGGCGCAACAGTTGGTGTCAATCGAGCAAATTTTGATGTTTATGACGGCGAGATATTTGTCATCATGGGGCTATCAGGGAGCGGAAAGTCCACACTTGTGCGGCTGCTAAATAGGTTAATCGAACCAACCTCCGGAGAAATTTATATTGATGGGGATATGATAACAAATATGTCAAAGGATCAATTGCGTGAAGTCAGACGGAAAAAGATCAGCATGGTCTTCCAAAACTTCGCATTGTTCCCGCATCGTACCATTCTGGAGAATACAGAATACGGACTTGAATTGCAAGGTGTAGAGAAAGAACAGCGCCGCTCTAAAGCGCTTGAATCTTTAAAGCTTGTTGGACTTGAAGGTTTTGAAGAGCAGTATCCAAATCAATTAAGTGGCGGTATGCAGCAGCGTGTTGGATTGGCACGTGCACTAGCTAATGACCCTGATATTTTGTTAATGGATGAAGCATTCAGCGCACTAGATCCATTAATTCGTAAAGACATGCAGGATGAATTGCTTGAGCTTCATACGTCTGTCGGAAAAACAATTATTTTCATCACGCATGATTTAGATGAAGCGCTTCGTATTGGCGACCGCATTGTCCTCATGAAAGACGGGAATATCGTTCAAATCGGAACACCAGAAGAAATTTTGATGAACCCATCGAACGAGTATGTTGAACGTTTCGTTGAAGATGTAGACCTTTCTAAAGTATTAACCGCTGGTCATATTATGAAACGTGCAGAAACAGTTCAGCTTGATAAAGGGGCACGTGTTGCGCTCACGCTCATGAAGAACCTTGGTATTTCGTCTATCTATGCAGTAGATAAGAAAAAGCATTTATTAGGTGTTATTTCTGCACAAGCAGCGAAAAAAGCGGCAGAAACGGGTGCGTCGCTAGAAACTGTTCTTGATAAAGAATTTACGACAGTATTGGAATCAACGTATTTAACAGAGATCTTTGACGCGGTGTCTGATGCGAACATTCCAATTGCCGTTGTAGATGAGAAAAACAGAATGAAGGGTATTGTGGTCAGAGGTGCATTGATTGGTGCATTATCAGGTAATGATGAATATATCAACATGTCTTCTAACGAGCTAGAGGAAATTAAAGCACAAGAGCCTTCTGCACAGGAGGTAGAATAAGATGTTTAGTATGAGTGATTTACCTAGAATTCCGTTCGCGGATTATATCGATCAATTTGTTGACTGGTTAACATTAACCTTTGGTGGTTTCTTTGATGGCATCACAAATGGATTAGCTGGAACAGTAAATGGTATTGTAGCTGCACTTGGCGTCATTCCATCCATTATTTTAACGCTTATCTTTGCCGGCATTGCTTGGTGGATCAGTACAAGAGGAGTTGCTCTTTTCACACTTATTGGATTCTTACTGATCGACTATTTAGGCTACTGGCAGCCAATGCTGCAAACACTTGCGCTCGTTCTGACAGCTGTGGTCATTTCTATCGTGATCGGGGTTCCGATCGGTATTTGGGCATCACAGAAGGAAACGGTGCGTAAAATTGTCACACCTATTTTAGACTTAATGCAGACAATGCCTGCATTCGTATACCTTTTACCAGCGATCTTCTTCTTTAATATTGGAGTTGTTCCTGGGGTTGTGGCATCGGTTATTTTCTCTATGCCGCCAACGATTCGTATGACCATTCTCGGTATTAAACAAGTACCAGCGGATTTGATTGAAGCAACAGAGGCTTTTGGTTCTACGACATTCCAGCGTTTGTTCAAAGTTCAGCTTCCACTTGCTACAAAAACCATCTTAGCTGGGATTAACCAAAGTATCATGCTTGCTCTATCCATGGTCGTCATTGCGGCAATGGTTGGTGCACCAGGACTTGGTTCGGAAGTATATAGTGCAGTAACGCAGCTGAAAACAGGGATTGGTTTTGAAGCTGGTATTGCCATTGTTATCGTAGCGATCACACTGGATCGTATTACACAAAACATTAAAACGAAAAAAACCAGGGGGAATGCTTAATGTGGAAAAAGTCTCTCTACATTGGGATGACCGCCCTGCTCGTCTTTTTACTAGCCGCTTGTGGTGCACAATCAGATTCAAATGCAAGTGCAGCACAGCAGGTCAATAAAACGATTATCGGGATTGATCCGGGTTCAGGTATTATGGCCTTAACCGATCAAGCGAAAAAGGATTACGGTTTAGAGGATTGGACGGTTGTATCTGCCTCAAGTGCAGCGATGACAGCGACATTGAAGAAATCGTATGACCGTAAAAAACCGATTATCATCACTGGCTGGAATCCTCACTGGATGTTTTCCCGCTACGATTTGAAATATTTAGATGATCCGAAAAAATCATATGGTGACGAAGAAGAAATTCACACCATTTCTCGTAAAGGATTTGCGAAGGATCAGCCGGAAGCAGCCAAAATGCTCAGTCAGTTTAAATGGTCTCAAGATGACATGGGTGAAGTGATGCTTGATATTCAGGATGGCGTCAAACCAAAGGATGCTGCTGTTAAATATGTGAAAAAGCATAAAGATCAAGTAGCGAAATGGACAAAAGGCGTGAAAAAGTCAAACGGTGACAAAATCAATCTTGCCTACGTTGCGTGGGATAGTGAGATTGCAAGTACCAATGTGGCCGCAGAGGTATTGCGTGAACTTGGCTTTAAAGTGACCTTGACTCAGGTTGAAGCGGGCCCAATGTGGACAGCAATTGCAACCGGAAGTGCTGATGCATCATTATCTGCATGGCTTCCAAATACGCATAAAACGTATGCAGCGAAGTTTAAAGGAAAATATGATGATCTCGGTACAAGTATGAAGGGTCTTCGCATGGGTCTCGTTGTTCCGACTTATATGAAAAACGTCAACTCGATCGAAGATTTGAAAAAATAGCCAATTGTATAACAGTTCCCTTATAATAGAAGGGAGCATATGGAAAAAGCAGTCTGCTCAAAAAGCGACTGCTTTTTCTTATATATAAGGATGGTGGATGAGTTGTCGATGGTGGAAAAACCAATGATGATTTTCCTGCACGGTGGAGGCGTAAGCAGCTGGATGTGGCAGGAGCATATGGAAATATTCAAGGAAACGTATGAATGCTATACCCCTGATTTTATTGGTCACGGGACAAGAGCAAATGAAACGTCGTTTTCCATGCGAGAAAGTGCTTTTGAAATCATTTCATGGATAAAGGAGCATGCACATGGCCGTACAGTCATTCTAATTGGCTTCTCTCTAGGTGCACAGGTAGCCGTTGATGTGTTATCGAGAGAGCCAGACATCGCAGACATCGCCATCATCAATAGCGCCCTTGTGTTGCCATTACCATGGCTCTATTTGATGGTAAGGCCCATTTTACCTCTTACATATCCGTTATTAAAGAAAGATTGGTTCATCCAGCTGCAAGCAGAAAAGATGGGACTTCCAAACGATGTACTGGATCATTATGCAGCGGATTCCAAACAATTGCAGAAGAAGACGCTGCTTACGATGTTTCAAGAAAATCTTCATTACAAGCTCCCTGACACGTTTCAACAAGCGAAGGCACGGATTCTTGTGACAGTGGGAGAAAAGGAAAAGGGCATTATGACTAGGTCAGCAGAAAAAATCACGAATGCACACCCGAATGCAGCGGGGGTCATCGTTCCTGACATTGGACATACGTTTACTTTTGAAAAGAAAGAACTTTTTGTCGACATGATCAAAAGCTTTATAGAAGAGCGTGCGTTACCAGCGGAATTAAAGGAAATAAGGAAGCTAGGCCATTTAGAAAGTGAAGATGAGCATAAAAGGGGTAAGCATGTATAAGACATTGTATGATATAGGTATAAAACGCTTACAGATGAGTTGGTGTATGGATGGAAGCTCGTAAGTGAGCCATGAAGGAGGAAGCATGAGTAAAAACTATATCATATTTGGTGCGAGTCAAGGATTAGGGGATGCCTTTGTAAAAGGTCTTCCTTCAAGTGGAGATACAGTATGGATTGTGTCACGAAGTGAACCAAGCAGTTTGAATATAGATGACGGAGTGCGTAGAATCTGGCTGAAGATCGATTTATCAAGCCAAACCCATATCCCTTTTATGCTCGAAGCATTGAAGGATCAGACAATTGATGTACTCATTTATAACGTCGGTTTATGGGAGAAACGCGGCTTTGAAGATGATTATTCTTTCGATCATGATCAACCGGAGGATATCGCTCATTTAATCAATGTGAACGTTACCTCAACGATTACCTACATCCAAGCTCTGCTTCCGCACGTAAGGACATCTGAGAATGGAAAGATCATCGTCATTGGTTCTACTGCGGGACTTGACCATACGAATTTGCCTCAGGTTTCTTTTGTTGCTTCTAAATTTGGGCTTCGTGGTATTGTGAACGCACTAAGAGAGCACGTAAGGAAAGATAAAATATCCGTTACCTGTATCAATCCAGGAGAGTTGGCGGCAGAAGTTCCGTACGAAGATGGCGCTGAAAAAGCCATTGCTCTTTATGATGAAACGAGAATACCTGTACAAGATATTGTCGAGCTGGCAAGATGTGTCATCCATCTATCAAGGGTGTCCTGTGTGAAAGAAATCAATGTACCGGCAATGACAGATGTGAATGCGTAAAATAAAGGAGACCACCCGCTTCAGAAAAGACGGGTGGTTTTTTTATTTTACGATGAATGCTGTTGAAGTGTTTCGTATACAGCTTCCGTCAAAATCTCAATACCGGTAAAAATGGCAGAGCGGTCAAATGTCATATAAGGGTGGTGTAGCCCTGGTTTTAAATCACAGCCTAAACCGAGCATCGTCGATTTAATATGAGGAAGCTTTGCTGCATAAAAATGAAAGTCCTCTCCGCCTGTCGTCACGATCGGTGGATCGAGCTGTTCTTTGCCTAGCACTTGCTCTATGGCATGTGACATGATCTCCACAGCTTCTTCATTTAATGTCGCAGCTGGAAGACGATGATCAGTTGAAAGTGTGATAGAGGCGCCAAAAGCATCCGCTACAGAATGGCATGCTCTTTCAATTTCCTTTTCTAATTCATCCATCACTTCATTTGTCTGTGCCCGAACGTCGAGTGTAAAAGAGGCCTTGCCAGGTATGATGTTGGAGCTGCCGCCGCCTGCATTTAAATTGGTCATTTTCACAGAATGGGCGACTCGTGGATCGACATGGATATGTGCCAGTCTCTGCACAAGCGTAGATGCAACTTCAATGACGTTGACCCCAAGATGCGGGCGTGCACCGTGAGCTTCCTCCCCTAGAATGGTCCCGACGTAATGATTACTTGATCCGTGCAAAATGGCAGGAGCGCAGCGTCCGTTTAAGGTTTCTTGAATTGGGCGCACATGTACCCCGTATAAATAATCGACGCCAGCTAACACACCTTTTTCGATCATCTTTAAAGCGCCGCCGCCTCTTTCTTCGGCAGGCTGAAAAATGAATCGGATCGTGCCACTTGGAAGTTCTTTTTCTTTTAATGCCATGAATGTCCCAAGTGCCATCGTCATATGAGCATCGTGTCCGCATGAATGGTTGGCTTGAAATACGCCATCTACTTCCTGCCACAATGCGTCAATATCGGCTCTCACAGCGACTACTGGTGCGCCTTCCCCAATTTCACCGATCACCCCTGTACAGTCTTCAAATGTTCTCGTTTTACAGCCTGCTTTCTTTAATAGATCTTCAATATAAGCCGTCGTATTTGTCTCTTCCCAGCTGATTTCTGGATGGGCGTGCAGATGTTCAAAGATGTCTGTCACGGTTTGTTTCATCTCGTTTGTCAAAGTTGTCATGAGAAGCCTCCTTGCTGACAGATAATCTGCCAAAACATTCTTTTAGTGAAATAATATTGATCTTAAATATCATCAGTGTTTATAATATAACACATCATTTGATTATTCAGAAAATTAAGTGAAATTCCGATCGGGACAAAGGGGTTTTGACAGATGAAAACAGCGACAGTATCAGCACCTGAGAAACAAAAAAGAAAACTTCAGATGCCGGATGCGTATGTACTCTTATTTATGATTGCTTTAATTTGTACGATCGCAACGTATTTTGTACCAGCCGGTGAATTTGATCGGAAAACGTCAGGAGAGATCACAACAGCTGTTCCTGGCAGTTATCACCGTATTGATCAATCACCAGTTAGTCCGGTTGGTTTTTTTACAGCGATTCAAGAAGGGATGGTGGGTTCATCCTCTATTATTTTTCTGATTCTTTTTACTGGCGGAACCATTGCAATTTTGGAAAAGACAGGTGCCATTAACGGGATGATTCACAATGTCATCAGCCGGTTCCAAACGAAACAGCTATTGTTTATTTGTATTGTTGGCGGATTGTTTTCTGTACTTGGGACGACCGGAATTGTGGTGAACTCGGTCATTGGCTTTATTCCTATTGGAATCATTGTGGCACGTTCTTTAAAGTGGGATGCAGTGGCGGGAGCGGCGGTTATTTACATCGGCTGTTATGCAGGTTTTAACGCAACCATTTTGTCTCCATCTCCATTAGGCTTATCACAAACGATTGCAGAACTGCCGATTTTTTCTGGTATTGGTCTGCGTGTCATCATTTATCTTTGTTTTCTTCTATCTAGTATTGTGTACATCTATTTATATACAAAACGCCTGAAAAATAAAGAAAAGGGGAGCCTGCTTGGTGACGAGTGGTTTCCTGCTAAAGGGCTTGGAGGAGCTGATGCGGAATCTGTGGACAAGCCTGAATTCACCGGCAGACATAAGCTGATTTTAGCGGTGTGTGGTTTGTCGCTTGGGGGTTTTTTGTATGGTGCGCTTCAGCTTGGCTGGACAGATAAGGAAATGGCTGGTGTGTTTATTTTCATGGCCATTGCTGCTGGCCTGCTTGGCGGATTAGCTGCCAATGATATTGCAAAAACGTTTATTGTCGGCTGTCAAAGCCTTGTATACGGCGCACTCATTGTCGGCATGGCACGCTGCATTTCAGTCATTTTGGAAAACGGCAAGCTGCTTGATACTGTGGTGAATGGGCTTGCGAGTATGCTGACAGGGTTTAGTCCAATCGCTGGTGCGATCGGCATGTATATCGCCAGTGCGCTCCTTCACTTTTTGATTTCATCAGGATCAGGGGAAGCGGTTGTCTTTATACCGATTCTTGCGCCGCTTGCTGATTTAATGGGTATCACGAGACAAGTAGCGGTAGAAGCAGTGATGCTCGGTGAAGGGGTGGTCAACTGCGTGAATCCGACTTCAGGTGTGTTGATGGCTGTCTTGGCTGCAAGTGGGATTCCTTACGTGAAATGGCTGCGTTTTATGGTGCCGCTTGCGCTCATTTGGTTCGTCATCGGCCTTGTCTTTATTTGTATCGGTGTCATGATCAATTGGGGACCTTATTAAATAAGAAAGAAGCTGCCAAAGAGTGTTTGGCAGCTTTTTTCTTATGAGAAAATGTATGGGGACAGCGGTTTAAAACCACAATAAGAGTGTTCACAAAATGGCTACATTATTTTTTTGAGCAATCCCCTTGCAAAAGTTTGTGAAGTATTGCACAATAAGAATGTGAAATACTTCACATATGAAAAACAACCTAGTTTTACTCAGGAGGATGAGATAAATGACAAACGAAAAAGTAAACAAAGTAGCACTTATTGGAGCAGGTTTTGTCGGCAGCAGTTATGCCTTTACATTAATAAATCAAGCGATCACAGATGAATTGGTTGTCATCGATTTGAATCAAGACAAAGCAATGGGTGACGTTATGGATTTAAACCACGGGAAAGCATTCGCCCCGCATCCTGTGAATACTTGGTATGGAGATTATGAGGATTGTCAGGATGCTGACATTGTATGTATCTGCGCTGGTGCAAACCAAAAGCCAGGTGAAACGAGACTTGACCTTGTTGAGAAAAATTTAAATATATTTAAAGGCATTGTAGACAATGTGATGAAAAGTGGATTCGATGGTATTTTCTTAGTTGCTACGAACCCAGTTGATATTTTGACATATGCGACTTGGAAATTCAGCGGACTGCCAAAAGAACGAGTGATTGGCAGTGGAACAACGCTTGATACGGCAAGATTCAGATACATGCTTAGTGAGTACTTTGAAGCAGCGGCGCACAATGTGCATGCGTACATCATTGGAGAGCATGGGGATACAGAGCTTGCTGTTTGGAGCCATGCGAATATCGGAAGTGTACCGATCACAGAATTAATGAAGAGAAATGACCAATACAAACAAGAAGATTTAGACGACATCATGGAAAATGTCCGTCATGCCGCTTACCAAATCATTGAGAAAAAAGGCGCGACTTATTACGGCGTAGCGATGAGTTTAGCCCGTATTACTAGAGCCATTTTGCACAATGAAAACAGCATTTTGACTGTCAGCACTTATTTAGATGGAGAATACGGAGCAGAAGATGTCTACATTGGTGTACCTGCCCTCGTGAATCGAAATGGTGCAACTGAAGTGATGGAGCTCGCACTGAATGACACAGAAAAAGAAAAATTCGCGCGCAGTGTAAATGTGTTAAAAGAGATTTTAGCTCCTCATTTTTAATCAATCAAAGGCAATCTATCTGAGCAGAAAAGGATGAATCACTATGTGGCAGCAAATATATGATCCGTTTGGTAATGAGTTCGTTAGTGCATTGGTGGCCATGCTTCCAATCTTGTTTTTCCTACTTGCATTGACTGTATTTAAGTTAAAAGGGGTATTAGCCGCTTGTTTTACCTTGATTGTCAGTTTTGTAACAGCTGTTTTCTTCTTTCATATGCCAATTGAAAAAGCATTATCTGCTGTGGTGCTCGGTGTATCTAATGGGCTGTGGCCAATTGGATATATCGTCATCATGGCCGTATGGCTCTATAAAATTGCTGTGAAGTCTGGAAAGTTCGATGTCATTCGTTCTAGTATTGCAGGAATTTCTCAAGATCAACGGTTACAGCTCTTATTAATTGGTTTTAGTTTTAACGCATTTTTAGAGGGAGCCGCTGGATTCGGTGTACCGATTGCGATTAGTGCCGCTCTTTTAACAGAGCTTGGGTTTAAACCACTAAAAGCCGCAATGCTCTGTTTGATTGCGAATGCTGCGTCTGGCGCTTTTGGTGCAGTAGGTATCCCGGTTATTACAGGGGCGCAAATGGGAAATATGACGCCGCTTGAGCTGTCTCAAACCCTTGTGTACACCATTCCGTTTATTTCTTTCTGTATCCCGTTTCTGCTGATTCTCATTGTAGACGGCTTTAAAGGGATCAAAGAAACGCTTCCAGCCTTGCTTGTTGTGAGTGGAAGCTACGCGATTCTGCAGGCTGTTACAATGGTCACGATGGGTCCTGAGCTTGCCAATATTATTTCAGCTTTAGCGAGTATGGGAATTCTGGCACTATTTCTTCGAAAATGGCAGCCAAAACACATTTACCGTGAAGAAGGCGCGCCGGCCATTGAACAAAAACAAACGTTTAGCGGAGTTGAGGTGCTGAAGGCTTGGTCTCCGTTTTATATCTTAACGGCTGTCATTACAGTATGGAGTCTGCCTGCATTTAAAGCATTGTTTGCTGAGGGAGGCCCGCTTAATTGGACAACCATTTTAGTGAAAATGCCGTTTCTGCATCAGCAAATTGTGAAATTACCGCCAATTGCTCAAACAGAAACACCGATTGATGCGATCTTTAAAATTGATGTTATTAGTGCAACAGGTACCGCCATTCTAATTGCGGTGATGCTGACAGGATTGTTCAGCAGACATATTACATTAAAAGAAGGGTCTGCCTGCTTGAATGCAGCGGTCAAAGAGCTTTGGGTTCCTGTTCTTACGATTTGTTTTGTCATGGGCTTTGCCAATTTGGCGAACTTTGCAGGCCTAAGTTCTGCTATCGGACTAGCGCTTGCTAAAACAGGCGATTTATTCCCGCTTGTCAGCCCAGTGCTTGGCTGGATCGGCGTGTTTATTACGGGATCTGTTGTGAGTAACAATGCCTTATTCGGTAACCTTCAAGCAGTCACCGCTTCTCAAATCGGCTCTCAGGCAGGTTTGTTAATCGGGGCAAATACGACCGGCGGTGTGATGGCGAAATTAATTTCTCCACAATCTATTGCCATTGCAACAGCAGCTGTTGGAGAAACAGGTAAAGAATCTGAGCTCTTCCAAAAAACAGTGAAGTACAGCTTCATTTTGCTCGGCATCGTATGTATATGGACATTCATTCTTGCTCAATTTGTATAGGTTGATCGATTGATTGAAAAAAAACAAAGGGCTACAGCCCCATCCTTTGTCACCTATCTGGAAGACTGAGAGATTTCTCAGTCTTTTTTTATGTGGATTCTCGTGTGACAAGCCGAGTAGGCAGCTGAATATGTTCACGTTGTAATGGTTTTTGATCTTGCAGCAGCTGAATCATTTGTTTGACAGACTGCTGGCCAAGCTCGACGATGGGGATGTCGATGGTCGTGATCGTTGGAGCTGTCACCTCGCAAATGTCTTGGTTGTCATAACCGATCACCGCTAAATCCTTAGGAATGTGATATCCATATGAAATGGCTTGTTTAATGAGGCCTGCTGCCACTTGATCATTGCCGGTGAAAATCGCATCCGGCGCATCCGGCATCCGGTGGATTAAGTCCATCAAACGAAAGCCGTCCTCAATGGTAAAAGCCTCGCCGAACAGCCAATCTTCTTTAAGCGACAAACCGTGATCAGAAAGCGCATCAAGATAGCCTTGCTTTCTTTGTTTTTGCGCTTCACTGCTTTCTGTATCAAAGCAAAATCCAATGGACGTACGCCCTGATTGAATCAAGTAGTCAACCGCTTTATAGGCAGCTTCTCGCTCATCATATCCGATAATCGGAATGTCTGCTGTTTGATGATACTCATTTGCCATGACGATCGGGCCGTTTGCTAAAAATGGCTCGATTGTTTCCCACTTATTTTCTAACGCCCCCAATATGACACCATCTACTTCTTTTCTTTTTAATAATTGAAGCCCTTCAAGTTCTACTGATTCTTGATAAAACGTCTGGAGCACGATGGCTTTATACCCTTGATCCAGTGCTTCCTTTGAAATGCCTTTAATCAATTGTGCAAAAAAAGGATGGTCCACAGCTGGAACAGACACAGCAATGGTTTTTGTCTGATGTGACCGAAGGGTGCGGGCTGCTGAGCTTGGTGTATACTCCATTTCCTTCATCACCTGTAAAATGTGCTGGCGCTTTTCTTCTGATACATATGGATGGTTGTTCAGCACCCGAGAAACAGTGGTCGTTGAAACCCCGCAGCGTTTGGCAATTTCATAAATTGTACACATATTAACAAATCCTTTACACAAAGTTATTGTTCTGAAATCGATAACATCATTTACAATGTGAAACAAGTTAAATATTAACAAATGGAATTGATTAATTGGAGGGAATGGAATGCAAATATTGACGAAGATATCAGGTAAAAGCAAGGATTATCTACCGTTGCTGGATATGATCAATCAAGGTGTTCAAGTAAAGGCTGATTCAGTTGAAAAGAATCTAGCGAATGATAAGCTTGCTGCGTTCCTTGAGCAAGATATTGCGCGTACGGGTTTGGAAAAAATTCTCTTCCATTATAAACAAAATAAGGAAAAAAAGATACCGTTCCTGCCGGTCGATAAACTGATTTCGGAGGATGAGATCGATGATATTATGCAGGTGCTGAAAGAAGTATTAAGTTCAGGCCGTTTTACATCAGGCCCTTATATTCCAAAGTTTGAAAAGACGCTCGCAGCGTACTTAGGGAAAAAATATGTCATTGCCACATCAAGTGGAACAGATGCCTTGATGATCAGTTTAATATCAGCAGGCGTCCATCCTGGAGATGAGGTCATCCTACCTGCCAACAGCTTTGCTGCAACAGAAAATGCAGTGCTTGCGATTGGTGCGGTTCCAGTCTATGCCGATATTGATCCAGACACCTACTGCCTAGCGCCGAATGAAATAGAAAAGCATATCACAGATAAGACAGTATGTATTCTCCCGGTTCATTTGTATGGAAAGCAAGCGGATATGAAGGCCATTTCGACGATTGCGAAACGGCATGGTCTCTCCATCATTGAGGATGGCTGTCAGGCAATTGGCAGCAGCGGGCTTGGTGCATTTGGGGATGGACTTGTTCTCAGCTTTAACCCGTACAAAAACCTTGGAGTTTGCGGGAAGGCTGGAGCCATCGCGACAAATGATGAAGTCTTAGCCGAAAAATGCATGGAAATCAGCTATCACGGTTTTGAAGCAGGGAAGAAAAATGTCAAGCGCAGTGACTATGGCTTTAATTCCAAGATTGATAACTTACAGGCCGCAATTGGACTAGAACGAATGAAATATTTAGGTTTGCAAAACTTTAAACGCTTTTACTTGGCAAAGAGATACATAGATCAGCTGCAAACGCTGGAGGAAGAAGGCTACATAAAGCTTCCGAAGCTGACAGAGGATCACGTATGGCATCTATTCCCGATCAGAGTGGTGAAGGGAAGCCGAGATGAGCTGGCAGAGAAATTACTGGAAATGGGCATAGAAACAGATGTCTATTACCCGATTTTATCGCATCAGCATCAAACGAATCTTGTTTCTCAAAAGTATAGACAAACGGAACTACCACATACGGAAAAAGCCGTACAGCAATTACTCCACTTGCCGCTTTACCCAGGAATGCCGCTACAAGATCAGGAGAAAGTCATCGAGGGGGTCCATCATGTTATCAAATCTTCCATTCAATAAAAAGCTTGTGCATCAACCGCAACATCCGCAGTGGATCGTCTTCTGTGATTTCGATGAGACCTATTATTCTCACGGAATGACCGAGGAGCAGAGAGAGGATGTAAAACGGCTGGAAGCTTTTGTGGCAGAAAAGAGCGAAGCCGGACAGCTCATGCTAGGCTGGGTGACGGGAAGCAGCCTCGATTCTGTTACGAGCAAAATGGAGAAAGGCGGTTTCTATCAATTCCCGCATTTTATTGCGTCGAATTTAGGAACTGAAATTGTGTATACATCAGATGGGAAATTTGGACAGCCGGATGCAGAATGGATGAAACGGCTTGATGCACTGGGCTTTTCAGACGAAAAAATCGAAGATATTCTGCAAAGCGTACGTGAAAAGGGGATCACTCTTAGGCCGCAAACGCAACTGGGCAGCTCTGGGTATAAAAAGAATTTCTATTATCAGGAGGAGGATGAACGGACAGACCTTCATCATCTATCATTCATCCAAACACTTGCGAAGGAGCGGGGAGTGGCGGTGAACATCAACAAATGCAACCCGCTTGCGGGAGACCCTGCGGATTGCTATGACGTTGATTTTTTACCAGTGGGAACAGGGAAGGATGAAATCGTTCGGTTTATGCTGAATCAATATAACCTGTCAAAAGATAAGGGCTTTGCTTTTGGTGATAGTGGGAATGACCTGCGGATGCTTCAATCCGTCACGCACGGCTTTCTTGTCCAAAATGCAACAGCCGAAGCCAAACGGCACCATCATCAAATTTGTCATCATGGGTATGCAAAAGGAATCTATGAAACATTGAAAACAGTGATGTATAAACATGAGGAGGCACATTCATGAAGAAAATTGGAATTGTTGGAGCAGGGAATATTGCAAAAGCACATGCTAGAGCATTATCAACGATCAAAGGTGCAGAATTATCTGGGGTCTATGACTTGCACGAATCCGTTGCACAAGGATTTATTAAACAGTACGGCGGACGGGTGTATTCCAGTATCGAAACACTAGCGGATGCATCAGATGGATTGATCATTGCTTCCCCTAACTTCTGTCACAAGGACCATGCCCTTCAGGCGCTTAGAGCGGGACAGCCGATTTTATGCGAAAAACCGATGGCTGTATCGTTAAAAGAAGCGAAGGAAATGGTGGAGACAGCCAAACAGTTCCAGGTTCAAGCCAGTATGGGCTTTAACTATCGCTATTTATCCTTTGTGAATATTTTGAAGAACTTGATTGCCAATTGTGAATTAGGACGCGTTTTGACAGTACGGACACATTTTAAGAAAAATAGTGCCCTTAGAAGAAAGACATTTTCGTGGAGAGACAGCGGCGAAAGTCTGCGTACAAGTGGTGCATTAGGAGATTTAGGGATTCATTTGATTGATATGCTGTGGTACTTATTTGGCAGTGAAATGAAAAAAGAATCCCTTAATACGAAGATGCTGACACATGTAAAGGAAAAGGAAGAGAAAAAGGTACAGGTCGATGACCATACCGAAATTTTTGGGCAAATGGAGAATCAAGTGTTCTTTCATTTGGTGACGTCCAAAAGTACGCAGCCCGAGGAATGTGGATTTAGTGTAGAAGTGGTGGGGCATGACAAGGTTTTCAAATACCATACAAACATGAAAAACGAATATGAGATCAGTGATGGCTTGTGTGTAGAGCGTCATCAAATGCCGCAAACATTGCTGACAGATCCGCCGAATGAATTTTATGGATGGTCTGATACATTCCGTGATCAGCTGATGCATTGGGTGAATACAGATCCTTATCCATCTCATATGAAGGTGGCCGATTTTGCAGATGGTTATCGCGCGCAGGCTGCGCTGAATACGTGCTTCGAGAGGGAAGAGGCTGCCGTCTCTGCCCGCGCATATTAATGAAGAGGTGGAGCGGAGGATATCATGACTCCGCTCCTTTTTAGAGGAAGTGAAAAGATGAAAAAGGTGTTTTATTTTGGCTGTATCTTTTATTTTTTTATTGGGACCATTCATGTGTTTTTTGGCAGTTTAACGCCTTATTTGCTGTCTAGTTATGATAAGGGTCCTGGGGAATTATCTTCTTTAATCTTCTTTCAGTTTATTGGTTTTTTGACAGGCGTTCTTTTGTCGCCCATTCTTGTGAGGAAAAAAGGCTACGGCGCTGTCCTGACAATGGGGTTGCTGCTGATGATCGGAGCGCTTCTTCTTGGCCTTTTGGTGCCGGGCTGGACGATTCTTGTGGTGGCAGGTTTTTTCCTTGGGAGCGGTGCAGGCAGTCTTGAGACGACGGCCGGGGCGTATGTGATTTCAATGGCAAACAGTGCAAAGCGAATCAGCATCATGGAGGTCTTTTTTGGATTAGGTGCGCTATTATTTCCTCTATTGATTCTGCTGACTGTAACAGAGGAAACGTGGCATTATGTGTTTTTATTTCAAGTCGGTGCACTGACTTTTTTCCTTATGCTGTGGCTTACTTTTATGAATAAACTCCCTCGTGGGCAGATGGCGGCTCCTGTTCAAGACATGAAGAAACCGTCCTTGCTGTTTGATCGAGGGAATCGAATGATTGTGGTGCTGATGATCTGTTTTGCGTTTTTCTACGCAGGAATTGAAACGAACTTTGCGAACTTTTTACCGTCGATCATGCTGGAAAAAGGGGGAGACAACTGGGGTCTTTTTGCGGTCTCTACTTTTTGGACAGCGATCGTCATTGGCAGAACTGTCATTGCGAGAAAAGCCGATCAGCTGCATCCGCTGCGTTTTTTAAAACTAAGTGCAGCACTTATGATTGTGCTGCTCGCCGTATTTGCTCTAGCCACCCACATCGCTGCGCAGCTGATTCTTATCTTTTTCATCGGTCTGTGCGCAGCTGGCATGTTCCCCATTGCCTTGACGGCTTCTGCATTAATGATTGAAAATGCCATCGACGAGGCAACGAGTTATTTTATTGCCGCCGCTAGTTTAGGTGGAGCCTGTTTGTCCTTTTTGATTGGGTTTAGCCTTGAGTGGGCAGGTGCGGCAAGCGCCGTCTTTGTTTTCGCCTTTTTAGCTGTTCTCCTTTTTGCGGCTGCCATTCAAATGAATCGATCTCGGAAAAAAGAAACCATACCCACACAGCCGCCGGCGATGAAAGCCGATCGATAAGCAGCTGATCTGGTGGCTCCTCCTTTTGTATAGCTTATCTTCAGAAAAGGTGACGAAGGACTTGTACTAAAACAACGAAAGCGTGAATAACATGTACAAGTCAGCATCAAAAGGAGGACGTCTATGTGGCGGTGTTTTTTGGTTATATCTTTTTAGGGTTGTCACTTTCAGCGCCTGTTGGGCCAGTCAATGCAGCCCAAATCGACAGAGGGATTAAAAGTGGATTTTGGCACGCTTGGATTTTTGGTGTGGGGGCTATGGCTGCGGATATTGTCTATATGATCCTCATCTATTTTGGTGTCGCCCAGCTTTTGACTGCACCTCTTGTGAAAACCTTTTTGTGGCTGTTCGGCTTTTTCGTTCTGACCTATACCGGTATTGAAAGCCTTCGTAAAATCAATTTGCATGAAAGCCCAAAGAAGGACGGAGGAAACACGTCGATCGGGCATTCGTTCATGACGGGATTTTTCATTTCCCTTTCCAATCCGCTTAGTATATTATTTTGGCTTGGGATCTATGGCAGTATTTTAGCCAATACGATTGAAAAGTACGGGGCATCCCAAATGCTGATGTACAGCATCGCTATTTTCATCGGCATGCTCTTATGGGATTTCTGTATGGCGCTGCTCGCCAGTACGTTTAGACGATATTTAAATGAACGGATTTTGCACGGCTTATCCGTTCTGGCAGGTCTCTCTTTACTCGGCTTCGGTGCTTACTTTGGATATCAAGGGATCATGGCGCTCATTGGATAGAATGGTTGATAAGAAAAAGGGCTAAAATCTAAATCATTTTAGCCCTTTTTCATATTTGACAATAATAGGACACTCTTCAATAATGATGGAAGATACATAAAATTGAAGGAGTTTTTGCCATGCGTATGTTCCTGCCAGCATTCAACTATGTGTGTATGCTGATTTTGTCTGTGATCACAGCGACATTCGTTTATACCATGTTGTTTGCCCCACCTGAATCCAGATTCAGTTATGTGGAGGTCACCAGTCTTTTTATTTTGATCGCTTATGTCCTATTTGCTGCACCTATCCAAATGGTTTTACACCGTCATCCTGAGAAGTTTCGGCGCCGTGATTTATTGGTTTATTTTATCGGGGCGTGGGTGGTTTGTTCGGCGCTTGCTTTATGGATTGATTATGGTGTTGTGGTCTTTATTAGCTACAAAGTTTATCTATTTAGCTTTTGCGCGGCCTTTATTTATTGGCTGCTTGATTCCGTTTTTTAAAAGAAAAATCAATCATAAAGGCTTTTCCCGTTTTTTCTCCTGAAAATGAACGTGTATGACCTTCGAGAATCCGCTTGATACAAAAGCAAGAGCCGTCATCAGAAGGACCCAGTATAGATTGCTAAGGTCAAATCCAGTATAAACGAAGATGAAAATCATCGAGATCACGGACGTTAATATGAGGACAGGCCATATCCGTTTAAATAGCAGATAACCAACAAATCCCCAAAGGAAAGCCATCACTGGTAGTGTAAATAAGATCAGATACATCGGATGGAGAAAAAGAAGACGCATGTCATTCACCCATTTCTTTTATGATGACCGACTCTATTAGATAGAGGCGGCTAAATGATGATATGCAGAAGCATACTCATACATGATTAGATAAATGGAAGTGAATTCCTGCTTCATCCGGCAAATCAACCACCCTGTGAATGTCCAGTGAAAGTCGTTGAAGGACAGTCACCACAGCTTTTTCCTCCTCATAGGCTATGGAGAAGACGCTAAAACGAGGTGGAAAAAAATGGCCCAGCTGTATGCAAAAAGTTGCCTTGATCAAAATCTACGATCACTAGATGAATGGAAGCAGGATGCTTTCACACAGTTTGGAGAAATGGTCGGGGATGAGGCAGATACATTTCCGTGTGTACCAGGCAGACAAGGATTTTTTCTCGATCATTTGCGTTATGGATTTGTCGGTGATCCGCGGGGAGAAGAGGCCGTGAATGAATTAGCAGAGCTTTTAAGGGAATACCAAAGCTGCTCTAGGGAAACCGGTCAATATGCTTCGTTCATTTGCTTTTTTGAAACACCGCAGGATATGAAGGAGTATTCGCTCGAAGAGTATGAGGAGCAGTTTTGGTCGATGGTTCAGCAATTACATCAAAAAGATGAAATGAAATGGCCAGAGGAAATTCCATCAGATCCTGAAAATCATGAATGGGAATTTTGTTTTCATGGGGAGCCTTATTTTATTTTATGCGCGACACCAGCGCATAAGCTAAGAAAAAGCCGTCATTTTCCTTATGTGATGTGGGCCTTTCAACCAAGGTGGGTGTTTGAAAAGATGAACGGTTCCACCACATTTGGTCAAAAAATGAGTAAACTCGTTCGGAAGAGGCTGAAGGCGTATGATCAAGTTGATGTACATCCAGCATTAAAATGGTATGGGGATCAGAAAAATTTAGAATGGAAACAATACTTTCTTTCAGATGATGAGGCGGAGAAACCAGCCTCCGCCAAATGTCCATTTACTGCTTTAAAAAACATGATGAAATTATGATGCGGCCTGATCCTGTTTCCACTTTTTTCTCATAAAGAGTACCATGATGCCAATGACAGCAATGATTCCAAGGCTAATAAAAAAGCCAGGTCGTCCGCTTGCCTCTGTCAGAGTACCTGAAACAGCTGCACCAATTAAGATCAGGGCAAGAACCATTTCGCACGTTTGGCGAGTGGATGGCTTTGACAGCTTTTTGCTCGAAAGCAGAATAAACACCCATGTGTACAAAAGGGTTAAGCCGGCTGCTGTTGTGAGATGCTCGTAAATGTGTTTGGACAAAAAGAGTGCCAGCAAAATGGAGACAATCAACCCTGCAGCAGTTAAAAGAATTGAAGACCATCTGACATGAGATGGTTCTTTTTGTTTAAAACAAGCAGGTGCATCCTGATGCTCCGACATCGTGCCGAGCAGTGTTGTGACCGCATAGAGGGAGGCAACCAATGTGGAAAACCCCGCAATAATGAAAATGCCATTAAAAATATGAAGGAAAATCGATAAATGAAATGGCTCCAGTGATGTAATAAATGGACTGCTATTCTCGTTAAAGGCTGTCACTGGCACAAGCAAAAGCGCAAGTCCGATGGAGACGATATAAATGACAGCAAGAATGATCAGCATCACACGTCCAGATTTTGCGGCGTCCTTCGGGTCTTTTAAATGAACCGCCATCAGCCCCATGACTTCAATCCCCCCGAAAGCATAAAACGCATAAATTAGCCCATTCCATAGACCGAGCGGACCGAGCGGCATCCATTCGTGGTCTTTATTTGGCAGGTGTAGGGTGGGCCTATGCTCTGTGAGAATGCCGCATAAAACAAGAACGGCAAGAATCATAAACAGCAGAATCGCCCCGGTCTTCAGCACGGCAAGGACATTTTCCGTCTTTTGAAAAGAAGAAAGCCCAATGATAATCACAAGCAGGGCAAGAGCGGAATAAATCGCTGAAAACACCCATAGTGGAATGGATGGAAACCAGTGACGAGTAAAAAGAGAAATCGCCGTCAGCTGACTCCCTGTGATGAGCATTTCTGAAAACCAATACACCCAGCCATTACTAAAACCCGCCCAGCGCCCATAGGCTTTTCGGGCATAGGAACAAAATGATCCCTTATCTGGGTTTTCGGCTGTCATCGCAGCCAGGTGTTTAAAGACGAGATATGTGCCGACTGCCGCAAGCAAAAATGAAATGCAGACGGAATAACCGGACTTTGTAATGGCGATGCTGGAACCAAGGAAGAAACCAGTGCCGATTGTACAGCCGACTCCGATAAGAGAAAGCTGCCACCAAGATAAAGATTGTTCTTCTTTCAATGCATGTGCAACACCTTTCTGATTCAATAGCATTAGCTTGTGACCGCCTCTTTTTTTTATACATGATCAAGAGGACGTTTTGGGCATACTGTCAACATGGAAAGGAGTGCATGTGATGAACGGAGAATACGTGATTTTACCAAAGGATGGGCTTGGTTTTCGGTTAGGAAAAGGACAATGTATGCGAGTGGTTGATGTCGAAGGGCAGCAAGTAGCAGATGTGATGGCCTATCATGAAAAGGATTTTTATGAAAAATTTGATCAAGGCGCTACAATGGATAGCCTGTTCTCTTCCAAGGTGAAAAAGGGAGATCAGCTTTATTCTAATTTATATAAACCAATGTTTACGGTCATTGAAGATACAGTTGAATGTCATGATTTATATATGCCTGCGTGCCGGCAAGAAATGTATCAACTCTTATATGGGCGTACGCACCTAGAGGTCATGCATACATGCTACGATAATCTCAGGACGGCCTTTGAGCCATTCGGGATTCCAAAAGAGGATATGTATTATCCTTTTAATGTCTTTATGAATACAGTCATTGATGATAAAGGAAAGTTGTCTGTCGAGCTGCCAAAATCGCTCTCCGGTGATTACATCCGCCTGCGTGCAGAAATGGACCTCATTGTCGCGGTGTCTGCATGTCCCGCCGACATTGGAAAATGCAATGGTTCAAGCTGTACATCCATCCGGGTGGAGATTGATTGAAAAGGAAAGACCAGTCAAAGCGGCTTGGTCTATTTCGTTTGTGAATGTTTGATCATTTATGAAAAAGGGGAACGTCTAAAAAATATCTTTTTTCAAAACATGATATAATAAAGTGGCTAAAATCGTAGGAAAATCAATTGAAATGGAAGTAAAACCTGTTCTCTTCATGTAGAGGATGCTTAGGAGGAAAAGTGTATGAGTTTGCAGAAAAAAATCAGCCAAGAGTTGCATGTGCAGCCCTCAATTGACCCAAAGCAGGAGATCGAAAAACGGGTTGGATTTCTAAAGGCTTACTTGAAAAAGACCGGTGCAAAAGGATTCGTTCTCGGTATTAGCGGCGGACAGGATTCAACGCTTGCCGGCCGTCTCGCTCAGCTCGCTGTAAGTGAGCTTCGTCAAGAAGGAAAAGAGGATGCTGTCTTTATTGCGGTCCGTCTTCCTCATGGCACGCAGCAGGATGAAGATGATGCGCAGCTGGCTCTATCATTTATTCAGCCGGACAAGTCTTGGAAATATGATATCGCGCCTGCCGTGACGGCATTCAGTGAACAATACCAAAAGGAAACAGGCGGTGCGCTGTCTGATTTTAATAAGGGGAACGTCAAAGCACGCATGAGAATGATCGCACAGTATGCCGTCGGTGGACAGGAAGGCTTACTTGTCATTGGAACGGATCATGCAGCCGAAGCTGTGACGGGCTTTTTCACGAAGTATGGGGATGGCGGTGCAGATGTCCTTCCGCTCACAGGTTTAACGAAACGCCAAGGACGGTTGCTGCTTGAGACCCTTCAGGCGCCGGAGCGATTATACTTAAAGAAACCGACAGCCGATCTGCTGGATGACAAGCCTCAACAAACGGATGAAACAGAACTTGGTATTACGTACAATGAAATTGATGATTACTTAGAAGGAAAACCAGTTTCAGATCAAGCAGCAGAAGCGATTGAAAAACGTTATGTTCAATCAGAACATAAACGTCAAGTACCAGCTTCTATGTTTGACGACTGGTGGAAATAAAATAAGTGACCTCTCCAGAAGATGGAGGGGTCTTTTTATGTCAAATTTCAGCTGGATTTGACAGAATGAATCGGAAATGGTTCATTAATTAGTAGAACGATCTACATAAGTCTGTTTGACTAAATAAAGGATATATTGAAGAATAAGTGGTGAAATAATTAGTTCGATTCACTTAATTTCTTATCAAAAGACAGTATTTTCAGAAAAAATGATTGACGATAAAAACGAATGCGCTTACAATGAAAACACATTCCAAAAAGTGAAATTGAATTCCACTAGACGGAATATAAGGAGTCGTTCATCTCCAAATAAGAGGCTAAAGGAATGATTCACACGATGAAAAATCGAAGTGCACTGGAAATATACAAAGAAGGAGGCGCTTGGTGGGAGACTGAGATTAGTCATATTCAAAAAAATTCAATTGAACTTCGGGGCTATCCAATTGAAGAGCTTATTGGTCAATTATCGTATCCACAAATGCTTTATTTACTGCTTGTTGGTGAATTGCTAGATGATTCGAAGGCAGCTCTTTTTGAAAGTGTTCTGGTCGCAGGTGCGGATCATGGGCCAAGGGCACCGTCTATTGCAGCGGCAAGAATGGGGGTTACATGCGGCATTTCGTTTAATTCCTCTGTTGCAACAGGGGTGAATCTATTAGGTGATATTCATGGCGGAGCCGGAGAAAAGGCGATGCGTATGTTATACGAAGCCAAAGCGGTTTATGATGCACAAAAAGATATGAAGTCTGCTGCAAAGCAAGTATGTCAGACGTGGTTAGCTCGCAAGGAAAAAATTCCAGGAATCGGTCATCAGCTGCATGATGATGATCCGAGAGTGAGACGGCTGTATGAGCTGAGTCAAACATATGTGCAGCAAGGTGATATCAGCGGAACGTACTTACGGTTAGCTGAGGCGATTAGACATGAACTAGAACAATTAAAAGGGAAAAAAATCACGATGAACATAGATGGTGTATCTGCTGCGATCCAATGTGAATTAAACATTCCAGCTGAAGCGGCAAAAGGCATCTTTTCCTTATCCAGAGGAATGGGCATCGTGGCGCATGCATATGAAGAGCTGACAAAAGGTGCCCTAGTGAAAGGTCCTTGTCCGAATGAAGAAAGACTGGTTCGTTATGCGGGGGTCGGGACGCGTCACTTGAAGGAGGGTGAGAAAATTTGAGTGAATTGAAAGCGTTATCATATATAAACGGCGAATGGCTGGATGCAAACCATGGCAAAGAAGATATCATCAATCCATACTCTGGGGAAAGCATCGGTACATCCTATCTTGCATCCTCAGAAGATATTGAACAAGCGCTTTCTATTGCGCAACAAGCTAAAAAACAAATAGCGGCAATATCAGCATTAGAACGCTCAACGCTTCTAACAAAGGCAGCCGCCTTATTGGAAGAACAAAAAGAGCATTTTGCAAAACTCATTTCTTTAGAATTAGGCAAACCGCTTAAAAATACAAGAGATGAAGTCTCACGATCAATTGAAACGCTGGCGCAGTCAGCCGAAGAAGCCAATCGACTAATCGGTGAGACCATTCCTGGCAATGTATCTTCCCGTGGACAGAGAGCAATGGCGATGACATTTAAAGTGCCGGTTGGGGTTGTGCTGGCGATTACGCCTTTTAATGCACCTCTCAACTTAATTTGTCACAAAATCGGTCCAGCTTTTGCGGCAGGGAATGCCATTATTTTAAAACCAGCACCGCAAACATCAGCTGTTGCCACAGCGTTTGTTAAGCTCCTGCTTGAAGCAGGGTTTCCTGAAAAGAGCCTGCAGCTTGTGATTGGAGGAGTAGACGCCGGCAGACAGTTAGTCACTGATGAAAGAACCAATCTTGTTTCTTTTACTGGCGGTGCGGTGGGCGGAGAACATATTTCAAACTCTGCTGGATTAAAAAAGGTACTGCTGGAACTCGGAGGAAATGGAGCGACGATTGTTCATCATGATGCAGATATCGAGCAAGCCGCATCTCTTTGCGCCAAAACGGGCTTTAGCAACTCTGGTCAAAGCTGTATTTCTGTTCAAAGAATTTATGTTCACAAGCAAATTTTGTCGACATTTACTGAGACACTTAAACAAAAAGTAGAACAGCTCGTCGTTGGAGATCCGCTGTCTAGTGAAAGTGATATCGGCTGTATGGTTGATGTACAGGCAGCAAAACGTGTGGAGGCATGGATACATGAGGCAGAGAAAATGGGTGCCGAGCTTCTATCTGGAGGACAACGAAATGGCGCAAGCATCACACCGGCTATTTTGCTAAACCCTCCAAAACAAGCCAAGGTTGTCTGTGAAGAAGTGTTCGGTCCAGTTGTCAGCATTCTCCCATACGAGGAGCTGGATGAGGCAATCAAAGAAGCAAACGATAGTCGATACGGTCTGCAGGCAGGCGTCTTTACGAATCAACTGGATATTGCGTTACACGCAGCAAAAGAGCTTGAAACTGGCGGCGTTGTCATCAATGGGACATCGAATTTTAGACTGGATCATTGGCCATATGGCGGAATTAAACGAAGCGGTATTGGAAGGGAAGGCCCGCGTTTCGCCATCGAGGAGATGACCGAAACCAAAATGGTTGTGCTGCCAAATGGGCTATAAAGGGGGGAGATGGATGTGAATATCTTTCAGCAAAAGGTAAAGAGTGCGCAGACAGGCGGTCAGCCGATGATTTGTACGCCGCTCATTGGACAAACAAAGGAAGAATTGTTTCTTGAAGTTGAGGTGTTAGCTGAGAAGAAGCCTGATGTGATAGAGTGGCGAGCGGATTTTTTCAATCACCTCAATGACAAGGAACAAGTCATCGACACCCTGAAAGGGATGATCGAAAAGGCAGGTAGCATCCCCTTTTTATTCACCATTCGTTCTGAAAAAGAGGGCGGCGAACGCATCTCACTCTCAGAGGATGAAAAGGTTTCCCTGCTTGTCGAGCTTTGTGCCACTCAGCTTGTGGCTGCCGTTGATTTTGAATTAATGCATGATGTCTCGCATATCCAGCAAGTCAGTCAGGCGGCTAAGAGAAACGGGGTCATCTTGATTGTGTCGTACCACGATTTCCATCGTACCCCGGAGGCAGATCGGCTTGTGGAGCTATTCACCAATGCAGAATCGGTTGGCGCCGATATCGCAAAGATTGCCGTCATGCCGCATTCCTATGAGGATGCACTGACACTGCTCTCTGCGACAGGCAAGGCGAAAAAGGATCTGTCCATCCCCGTTATTTCGATGGCGATGGGGGAATATGGTGCCTTCACAAGAATGGTAGGTGGACTCTTTGGGTCTGTCATGACCTTTGCTGTAGGGAAAGAAAGCTCGGCACCTGGACAAGTTGCGATACAGGATTTGAATGCCGTTCTATCGATTGTGTTTTCAAAGAATCAGTGAGTAGCAGATTCATAGCTGCACCGTGAGAGGAGAGAAACATGAAGAAGAATATATCTACACAGGTCATTCAGTATTTAGAAAATCGAGGAGTTGAGCATATCTTCGGTCTGTGCGGTCATACGAATATTGCTTTTTTATCAGCCCTAGAAAAAAGCCGTATTCAATTTGTGAATGTTAGACATGAACAGATAGCGGCGCATGCAGCAGACGGTTATGCACGAGCGAAAAAACAGACGGCTGTTGTGCTCAGTCACTTAGGTCCTGGACTCACCAATGCGGCAACAGGCGTAGCGAATGCCGCACTCGATTCCATTCCAATGGTTGTCATTGCAGGAGATGTTCCAAGTCATTACTACGGAAAGCACCCACACCAAGAAATCAATCTTCATTCCGATGCTTCTCAATACGAAATTTATCGCCCATTTGTGAAAAGAGCATGGCGAGTCGACATTCCAGAATTATTTCCAGAAATTTTATCAAAAGCGTTTCAGTTAGCTGAAAGCGGCCGCCCTGGGCCAGTCCTGATTTCAGTTCCGATGGATGTGTTCTCAAAAGACTTAGATGTGTCGTTATTTGAACAAATCGCTCATCATACACACACCGTTGAAAAACCATCTATTGATGATCAAACAGCGAATCGGATATTAGATCGATTGCTGCAGGCAGACAAACCGCTCTTATATGTAGGGGGAGGCATTTTACTAGCCGATGCAGCAGAAGAGTTAAAGGCATTTTCTGACCATTTGAGCATCCCTGTTGCCCATTCTCTGATGGGGAAAGGGGCGATGCCGGATGATCATCCAATGACCCTTGGCATGACAGGATTTTGGGGAACGAAATTTATCAATGATCAGTGTAAAGAAGCGGATTATATATTGGCATTAGGCACCCGTTTTGCTGAAGCAGATGCGAGTTCGTGGGAATCGGAGTATACGTTCAATTTCCAATCAACCAAGCTCATTCATATTGACATTGATCCGAATGAAATTGGCCGGAACTATCCTGTTGAAATTGGAGCGGTAGCAGATCTCAAGCAGGCGTTGACTGTACTCAATCGTGTGGCGAAAGAAAGGCTGCCAGAAGGTCTGGATCGCCCTCAATTGAAAAAAGACATTGCGGCATATCGTGAGGAATTTCAGAAGAGTAATTTGACGAATATTCAAGACGAGTCTTTCCCAATGAAACCACAGCGTATTTTGCAGGAAGTGCGAGAAGTATTGCCGCCGGATGCTTTCATTACAACCGATGTTGGCTGGAATAAAAATGGGGTCGGACAGCAATTTCCTGTATACACGCCAGGCACTATTTTAACCCCAGGTGGTTTTGCGACGATGGGATTTGGCGCTCCCGCTGCACTTGGAGCAAAGATTGCCCAGCCTGACCGTGTCGTTGTATCACTTGTTGGGGACGGCGGATTCGGTCAAAATCCATCTGTTCTCGCAACAGCCATGGAAGAAAACATTCCTGTCGTGTGGATTGTGATGAACAATAGTGCGTTTGGGACGATCGCCGGCTTGCAAATGGCACACTATGAAACGACATACGGCACTGTTTTTAGAAAAGATGGAGAAAGCTATTCGCCTGATTTTGCAGCCATTGCGAGAGGTTATGGGATGAAGGGAATCAAAATTACGGCGGCTTCTGAATTCAAAGAAGCTTTGGCTGAAGCGATCGCCTCTCAGGAACCATGTGTCATTGATGTAGCGATGAAAAATGATCCAGTGCCTACTGATGGACATTGGAACATTAATGATATTTATTCACCAAATACAAAACGCTCACATGTCAGTGTGAACTAAACATTACTAGGGAGGAATAAACAATGAAAATTAAAGTATTAAATCCATTTCAAGACGGTCATCCATTATGGTTAGGTTTAGATCATCCAGAAGAGAAAATGATTCGGAAGGTGTTTCAAACGATAACACCAGATACCGTAGGGTCAGAGCATATGATGGCAGGTCTCACTATTTTTGAGCCGGGCGAAGCAAGCTCGGTACACAATCACCCGGGTTCAGAAGAATTTGATTATGTGATTAAAGGGTCTGGCGAAGTCATTTGCGATGGAGAAAGACAAACATTTAAACAAAATGACTTTATGTTTATTCCAGATGGTGTCTCACATCAGCATGTGAACACAGGGGACGAACCTTTATGGCTGATTTGGCTCTATACACCGCAAGGGCAGCTTCCGAAGGACTAAAAAAACCTTGCACGAGAGAAAGAAGAAAAGGGGCTAAAATAGAAAGCATTTTAGCCCTTTATCAATTGAATGAAAGGGAGTCAAGCAATGAATAAGAATACACCGCTTGAAGGAATCAAAATATTAGATGTTTCTACGATGATTGCTGCACCATACGGCGCGGTGCTTCTAGGGGATTTCGGTGCAGAGGTCATTAAAGTCGAGATTCCTGGAAAAGGGGATACACTGCGGCATGTTGGTCCTTTTGCAGATGGTGAACCTTTGAGATGGTCAGGGCTCTCAAGGAATAAGAAATCTCTTACACTCGATTTGCACAAAGAAGAAGCAAAAGACATTTTTAAAAAGCTTGCAGCGCAGGTTGATGTGATCATTGAAAATTTTCGTCCGGGAACACTTGAAAAATGGGACGTTGGGTACGATGTATTAAAAGAAATCAACCCTCGTTTAATTATGATTCGTGTTTCGGGTTATGGGCAAACCGGTCCGTTTAAGGACAAGGCGGGATTTGGTACACCTGCGACGGCGTTTAGCGGCTTTACATATATTCAAGGGTTTCCAGATCGGCATCCAGTCAGCCCTTCCTTTTCCCTTACGGATTATATCGCAGGAATCTATGTGGCGTTTGCCACTGTGACAGCGATGTATTACCGTGACACACATCCAGAAGGAACTGGGCAAATGGTGGATTTGGCTCTCTATGAATCTGTGTTCCGCATGTTAGAATTTTTGGTTGCTGAATATGACAAGCTAGGGAAGGTGCGTGAGCGTTCACCAGGGTTAAGCGGTCATTCAAGCCCTGCTGGCACCTACGAGACAAAGGATGGGCATTATTTGGTTCTTGTGACGAGTACAGATTCGACCTTTAATCGATTGGCAGAGGCGATGAATCGCTTAGATTTACTTGAGAACGAGAAATTCTCTGTGAATGCAGCCAGGCTGAAGCATAACGATGAAATGGATGCGATCGTCTCGCAGTGGATTGCGTCCAAAACAAGAGATGACGTCCTAGACATTCTAGATACACATGGTGTGCCTGTGAGTCCGATTCTAAGCATTCGGGATATCTTTGAGCATCCGCAATTTAAAGCACGAGAAAATATTGTCGAGGTGCATCATCCGCGTCTTGGAAAAGTGAAGGTGCCTGGGATCATTCCGAAGTTTGAAAAAACCCCCGGCCGTATTCGCCATATTGCGCCTGATTTAGGTGAACATAATTATGAAATTTTAACGAAAATGCTTGGCTTCACAGAAGAAGAGTGTAAACAGTTAGAAGAAAAAGGGGTCATTTAAGACACTCAACCGATCCGCACGCTGCGGAAACAAAGGAGGATGGTTATGAAAGTGCATTCAGAACTGAAGGGGAACGACTTGCGGCCTGCTTATGCGAAACCAACAAAAGCTCGTTTCGGCATCTTGATTCTGTTGTTTTTTATTACCGCTATTAACTATATTGATCGAGCCAGTGTATCCATTGTTGCACCTGCGATTCAGTCTTCATTGCAATTAAACCCTGCCTTATTAGGCCTCATCTTTTCAGCATTTAGCTGGACCTATACAGCCATGCAGATCCCTGGCGGCTTTATTCTTGATAAGTTTGGATCAAAGGTAACGTATGGAATATCACTCATTACTTGGTCTATTTTCACCGGTTTACAGGCGTTTGCGAACAGCTTTGCCTTCTTATTTGGCTGCCGTTTGTTTATCGGAATTACAGAATCTCCCGCATTTCCTGCGAATAATCGCATTGTGACCACATGGTTTCCAAGGCGGGAACGCGCATTTGCAACAGGGGTTTATACCGCTGGAGAGTATGTGGGGCTTGCATTTGCGACACCTCTTCTTTTTTGGATTATGACAACTTTCGATTGGAGAACCGTCTTTATCACTGCAGGTGCGCTCGGTATTATATTTGCTTTCTTTTGGTACAAGTATTATCACGAACCGAAAGAGCATCCAAAGATCAATGAAGATGAGCTAGAATTGATCCGTCAAGGCGAAGGACTGACAGTGGCATCACAGGAGAAACTGAAATGGGCAGACTTTGCCGCACTTTTAAAATATCGTAAATTGATTGGACTCTATATTGGTCAATTTTCTGTTGCGTCTACCCTCTTTTTCTTTTTAACATGGTTTCCGACCTATTTAGCAGAGGCGAAAAATATGGCCTTTCTCAAAGTGGGTTTTGCGGCATCCCTGCCATACATCGCTGCATTCTTTGGGGTGCTGTTTGGAGGATATGTGTCTGACTGGCTGCTTAAAAAGGGTGTATCGGTCAATGTAGCGAGAAAGCTGCCGGTTGTGGTCGGTCTGCTTCTGACAAGTACCATTGTTTTAGCGAATTTTACAACGAATATCCCGCTTGTGCTGACTATTTTATCCATCGCCTCCTTTGCGCAAGGACTGTCTAATATCTCCTGGACCATGCTGTCTGAGGTGGCACCAAGAGAAATGGTCGGTCTGGCTGGCGGCGTATTCAACTTTTTTGCTAACTTATCCGGCATCATCACCCCGCTGATTATCGGATTCATTGTATCGGCGACAGGCTCTTACAACGGCGGTATTTTATTCGTCAGCTTAGTGGCATTAGGCGGAGCGTTGTCGTATATCTTTATTGTAGGTAAGATTGAGCGGATTCAATTAAAATAATAGAGAGCAAGAAAAAGAGAACTCATTGGGTTCTCTTTCAGCGTGTAGACAAACCCTCGCATTCGGTGTCAGTTCTGTGTGCCGGTGCTCACGAATGTCAAATTCGCTCCGCGCCGGTACTCGTCCTTCCTTGACTGCAAAGGTTTTCTATCACACTGAAAAAAGACAAAGGGCTAAAATCAAGTTCATTTTAGCCCTTTGTCAACAATCTTGAAAGAGAACTCATTGGGTTCTCTTTTTCTATGAATAAAAGATGACGGTGATGATCGTTGCACATGCGATACCCATGCTGATATAAAAACCAGCAAACCAGATATTCCATCGAGTGATTCGGTAAGGGTTGACCTTCATCAAATCGGCTAATAGGGAGACAGATACATTATATGGGCTAAACATGACCGTTGAGGTTCCAGCGATAATGAGCATGATTGCGATGGGAAGGGCAGGTAGTTCATGAATGACAGGTGCCATCAAGCTCACTAATAGAGCAAGCGAAACGAGCGGGTGAAAACCGCAAAGAGCGGTGATGAGAAAATACAGCCCGATGACCCCATAAACCCAAATGGCATGATCTGATATACTGACGATAAATGCTTGAATCGGCTGCAGGCTGTTTGTGACAAGCAGCATATCGACAAAGAAGCCCGCGCTTAAAAATAGACACATATAATTGGAGAGCTGACGGGTTCGTTCTTTCCAATGGGGAATAGAGACGGCTACATATTGTTTTCGTTTTTTGATGATAGACGAGAATAATAGAGCGAAAGGAATAATCGTCAGCACAACAGCGAACAGATAACCTTTCCCAACCCAGGCGTCAACAAGCGAAACGACTGTCATAAAACTGAGCAGCATGAAAGCAAGCTGAAGGGTTTTTCTCTTGATGCGATGAGGGTTGGAGTGAGCTTCCGCCGGCTGGATGATATGCGGCAATCGTTTGCTTTGACGAGAAAACAGCAACCAATCCGTCAACAGCACAAGCACCATTAAACAAAACGTAACGGGTGCAATCTGATAATATTTCAATTTGGTTGCATCAATGGTGACACTCACCAGTACTTCGACAGGACTCCAGCTAAGACATAGCGCATATGACCTTAAAAGATTGCGCGTATAAAGGTGCTGTTTGACTTGTTCCTGAAGGGCGTTCAGCGATGGTTTCAAGGATGTATATAATAAGGGAATCGTTGCGATATTTAAAAACATGCCAAGAACATGAGTGACAAATGAACTCTTGCGATAAAGCTGATTTGTGCTCGTTGTATGTAAGGTAAGCAGTTTATTTAATTGAGTATCGAAATGCCCAACGTGTATGAGAGAATGAATAAATGGCAGCATGAAAAATAAAGAAAGCAAGCCTAGCATGGAATGAAAATGAAGAAAAAGCGTATGCAAAGGCTGTTCTGACCAGAAAAATAACACCAATCCAATCAAGAGAAACATAGCACCCGTTTTCAAATAAAGCCCATTGGCCTTCTTAAAGGAAATGGTAAGCGAAGCAGCCGCCAGCAGACCAACCAAATAGGAGAGAATCGGAGCAGGGAATAGTTGATGAACGATGTATAAGCTAATAAGAAGTGTGAAAATGAGCAGGTAGATCATGATATCTCCTCCATCAAAACATCTATCGGTTTTATTCCGTACAATGGAATTTGTTTTCTTTTAATGGAACATTTAAAATGGATTATAGCAAAATTGGTTAATCATGTCGATAAGAAATCAAAGGGGAAAAGGAGAAAGTGAACATGGCTGATAAAAAGTCAAAAGAAGAATCAGGATTGCGTACCGTTCAGCGCGCTTTGGATATTCTTTCTTGCTTTAGCGAAGAACGTCAAGAGTTGACGCTAACGGACATTTCAAAAGAGATGAACTTAGCAATGTCTACCACAACGAGACTGCTCAAGGCACTTGAAATGAATCATTTTGTGGAAAAGAACCAAGAGACAATGAAGTACCGGCTCGGTCAAAGACTTTATCTTCTCGGTTATATTGCTGGGAAGTCCATCAAATTGAGGGAACTGGCAAAACCGCTCATGTACACACTTCGTGATGAAACAAAGGAAACCGTTAACCTGTATGTGCTGGATCACAAAAGCAGGGTATGTATTGAACAAGCCGAAGGGCTGCAATCGATTCGGCATCTTGTGAAAATCGGTGAGAAGCTGCCGTTATACGCTGGTGCTGGTGGAAAGGTGCTGCTTGCTTTCCAAAGCGAAGAGTTTCAACAGCAAGTTTTTGCATCTGAGGCTGATCACATGACGATGGAGGAATGGCGAAAAGAATGTCGTCATATTCTTGAAACGTATACGGCTTGCAGTATTGATGAACGGGAAGTCGGATCGGCGGCAGTGGCGGCACCGATCTTTAACATTCATGGGGAGGTGCAGGCATGTTTATCCATATCTGGACCGACCCAACGATTTACTGAAGATGTCATCCCTCAATTGCAGCAAAAAGTGAAAGAGCATGCCGAGAAGCTCTCCGAACAGCTCGGTTACGTCGTCAAACACAATTTTTAAGAATGCCTATCTTTTCTCAGTCCATTTATCATATAATAGAAACATTATGTAGCATTCCTTGTCGTAAGGAGGACGTGTCACGAACATGAAAAACAATAGAGAGATTCCTGTGAGACAGCGAAATATTGTCCTCATTGGCTTTATGGGCGTTGGGAAAACAACCATTGGGCAGCTGGTTGCCAAAAAGTTATATAGAGATTTTATTGATGTTGATCAGGAGATTGAGAAAAAGTACAACATGACGATTCCAGAAATGTTTCAGCAAAAAGGAGAAGCGTTCTTCAGACAGGCTGAAAAGGACTATATTGTCGATTTATGTGAACATACTCAGCTAAAGATCGTGTCTCTTGGAGGCGGTGCGTTTAAACAGGAAGAAATCAAACGATCTTGCTTAAAGCATTGTACGGTTCTTTTCCTTGACCTATCTTGGGAGAATTGGAAGCAGCGGCTGGATATTTTAATTGAAAACCGTCCTGTTCTTCATAACCGCACGCTTGACGAGATGAAAGAGCTGTTTGAAGAGCGCCGGGAAATTTATTCCCTTCATAACTCAAGAGTGGAAACAGATCATCTAGAAGCTGAAGAAGTCGCCAATTATATTGTCGACACACTCAAGCTCGGCTGGGATTTATATTCGAAATAAAAAAGTCTACCCTAAGGGGGTAGACTTTTTCTATTAGATCTAGAGTAGTCAAAGAAATGACAGTCTAAGTTGGATGATGGATGAAAAAAAGAAGAAAAGATGTTTTTTCCTTCGTCATTATATCAAAATGCATGCATCCTTTATGTGGTGTGTCTAGCCGTTTGAAAAAAGTGGTGATCAGACTACAACTAGGTCAAGATGATGAGGTTTTTTAATTGATGTGGGAAAAGAAATATATCTCTCATTTTCTTTTTTTAAAAAAATTAAATAGTATCTAAATTCTAATAATAGTTTTTTGAATTATTATAATTTTTAAAAATATTGTTGACACCTTCGGTTATACCATTCTATGATTATTAACGTAAACGCTTACCGTAAACGTTTACTATAACGGATGGGGAGGAATTTGTTGATGAAAAATAAAGAAAAATGGAGCGGTGTATTCCCGGCAGTCTTAATTCCTTTTAAAGATGACTATTCAATTGATGAACCTGCTTTTCGTAAGCTTGTTCGCTGGGTGGCGGAGCACGAAGGGATTAATGGGATCGTTGTCAATGGACATACTGGCGAGATTATGACTTTGTTGCCACATGAACGAGCTGAAGCTGTGCGCATTGCAGCCGACGAATTAATGGGAGAAATTCCTGTCATTTCTGGGGTTTCAGCTGAAGGGACAATTGAAGCGATCCAGCATGCAAAAGCAGTGGAGGAAGCTGGAGGAGAAGGTATTCTTCTTATGCCGCCACATTCATGGCTGAGATTCGGTATGCAGCCTGAGTCACCTGTCCAATTCTTTAAAGATGTTGCAGAAGCAATTGACATTTCAATCATCGTTCATCAATATCCAACATGGACAAAAACCTCTTATACAACCAGTCAATTATTAGAAATGTCGGAGATTCCAAACGTTGTCTCATTTAAAATCGGTCAAAGAGACATGGCGCAATATGAAGTCGATGTGCGCGCACTGAAAAAGCATGCACCAGATGTATCGTTGCTCACATGTCACGATGAATATTTATTGCCAACATTAGTTCAAGGGATTGATGGGGCGCTTGTAGGTTTTGGCTGCTTTGTACCAGATTTGATTGCTGAGCTTGTGAAATGTGTGGAAGAACAAGACCTTGTAGCGGCTAATAAAGTTTACGATAGAATCTTTGAATTAAAGCATGCTGTGTATAAAATGGATGAACCTTCCTCTACCTCTCATCTGCGAATGAAGGAAGCGATGTTCCAGCGAGGTTTGATCAGCAGTTCGCTTGCGAGGAAACCAGTATTACCTTTAACTCATAAGGAAAAAGAAGAGATTCGTCAGGGCCTTCAAAGTGTTGGTTTACTTAAGGAAAACGTTAGTAAATAACAGACCATTGATTTCATGATGAAGGTGAGTCAGGTTATAATAGATTATAAAACAACAGACTCCCGGAGGTATGAAATGTGTCAGTAAGTATTAAAGATGTAGCATTGAAAGCTGGAGTGTCTATCGCATCTGTTTCCCGAGTATTAAGTGGTAAACCAGGAGTAGGTGCTCAAACGGCTGAAAGAATCAAACAAGTGATTGATGAATTAGGCTATCGTCCTAATTTAGGAGCTAGAGGGCTCGTTAAAAGAAAGACTGGCAATATTGCTGTCGTGGTTCCTCGTGGTTCGTATATTTTGAATAATCCATTTTTTTCGACGATTTTAGATGGGATAGCGAAGGAATTAGATGAGACTGAATTCAATATGTTGATGTCATTTACATCTGTACAGCAGCAGCGATTACTTGAAACGCAAGCTGTAGATGGTGCTATTTTATTTTCTCCAAGAAATGAAGAATTGAGCATGGATTGGTTAAAAAGTTTGGCTATTCCCATTATCGTTGTCGGAAGTTACTTAGAGGATTCTCCATTTCCATGTGTCAGGCCTGATGATGAAGAAGGTGTGTGCCAATCTGTAACGGCCTTATTTGATAAAGGTCATCGAACCATTGGACTGGTCAATGGTCCAATGAGTTCGATGCATAGTGTGAGGTATTATAAGGGGTATGAGCGTACTCTGAAAAGTTTAGGATTAACAATGAACAAAGAGCTTGTGTTTGAGTTAGATGAATTTGATGGGGGAAAAGTAGTAGAAGTGGTTTCTCAATTTCTCCAAGGAAACCAGCACATGACTGGAGTTGTTTGCTCTTCAGATTTTTTGGCGATAGGGGTCATGAAAGCGGCAGATATCGCAAATGTGTCAATACCTCATGATTTATCTGTCGTTGGTGCTGATGATGTGCCCATTGCAAGTTTTCTAACCCCTTCTTTATCTTCTGTTCATGTTGATTTAGTTGGAATGGGAAGAAAAGCGGTTTCTTTACTAATGCAGTTAGTAGAAGGAGAACAGTTAGAGAAGATGGAACATATCTTTCCGATGTACTATGTAGATCGTGGCACCACGGGAACGCCAAAAAAGAAATGATAGATGCTGAAAACTCGTATGATCGCTTTAGAATGTCTCTTCATTTAAAATGTAAGCGATTTCTTTTGTGCTCATCAGCATGTACTTTTGCATCATTTCCTCTATTAAGGAGGAGATACCATGACGTTAGAACTCAGCGGAAATTCAAATTCTCATGATGAGCAAGTTGTTGATAGAGCTTCACAACTATTGACTAGGATGGAAAGTGTACCTTTTTCGAGATGGCATTTAAAACCTCGTATCATTATGGGATCTGCTACCTTTTTTGATGCTTTTGATGCGCTATCTTTAGCGTTTGTTCTCCCAGTTCTCATCGGCATGTGGAATTTATCACCTGCTCAAATTGGTCTTCTTATTGGGTCTGGTTATATCGGACAAGCGATTGGTGCTATTTTCTTTGGATGGTTAGCAGAAAGACGTGGCCGTGTATTTAGTGCAAAGTGGACTGTATTTCTCATGTCTATTATGAGTATCGCATGTGTATTTTCAGGTAACTTTATGGCCCTTTTTATTTTTCGTTTTATACAGGGGATTGGAGTAGGAGGAGAAGTGCCAGTAGCGGCCTCATATATCAATGAGTTGTCTCGGGCCCAAGGGAGAGGGAGATTTTTTATGCTTTATGAGATGATTTTTCCATTAGGATTAATGATCTCAGCTCAAATTGGTGCATTTGTTGTACCTAGCTTTGGGTGGAAATGGATGTTCTTGATTGGTGGAATTGGCGGTTTGATCGTCTTTGTCTTCTTTTTCATGTTGCGCGAATCTCCAAGATGGCTTATTTCAAAAGGCAGGTTAGATGAAGCCGAAAGAATCATTGAAGAGATTGAAGCTAGTACGGACAAACGAATGCCTGTTGCAAATCAGGTATCCAGCAGCACTGAAAAAGGCGACTGGAAAGAGCTCTTTTCTACTTTTTATCGTAAAAGAACATTGATCGTATGGGGACTATGGTTTTCTGCCTACTTTGTATCGAATGGACTAAATAACTGGTTACCGAGTCTTTATAATACTGTTTACAATTTGCCAGTTGGAGATTCATTAAGGGCAGCCTCTCTCACAAATATTTTACAGACCATAGGGGTATTCGCTTGTGCATTTTTAATCGATAAAGTAGGACGGAAGCGCTGGGCAACCATTGCATTTATCGTAACAGGTGCTTTATTAACGGCTTTATGGATCAGCGGAGCGAATTCTCCAGAAAGCGTTATTTATTTAGGGTCCGCTGCCTACGGAATGATGGGGACAATTACAGTTCTTCTCTATTTATATACACCTGAAATCTATCCAACCCGTATGAGGGTAATTGGTACGGCATTTGCTACAGCGTGGCTTAGGCTGGCCTCAGCGATCGCTCCTATTATGATAGGTTTTATTTTAGAGGTGAGCGGTGTTTCAACTATTTTTATTCTTTTTGCAAGTGTGACTGTAGTGGGAGCAATTCTTGCTTTTAAAATGATCGAAACGCGAGAGAAAGTATTAGAAGATATTGCACCGTAAGTGATGCATGCAGTGAAGAACTTATTCTAAAGAGGGTAGGTTCTTTTTTTATTCAGAGGATCTACGTACACTTTTGAAAAAGCCTAACCTACCTCAATTCAATTATCTTATAATAGAAACATCATGCAGCACTCCTTCTCACGAACATGAAAAGCAATATCTATGAGATATTGGAAATGTATATTCAAAATATAAAAGTCTACCGGCTAGGGTAGACTTTTTCGATCAGTTTAATGTTTGATCCCTTGAAGCAGTGCGGCTTTTAGGTAAAAGGATGTTGGCTGACGATGTTCATCGAATTGCAGTTGAAACAGCTGTTTCGTTTCATCGTCTGCAGCATGAAGGTGGGCAACGATCTCCTTTTGAACATTCTCTGGCGTACGTCCACGTATAATCCAGTCCTGATAATCAATATGCAGATCCCAGTAACGGATATCTTCTTTCGTCAAATGGTTGTCAGCGAAAAGCTCTTTCCATTCTGATAACGAGCTTTCTCGCACATGGGAGGGATCTCTCAGTCTATTTAAATGATTAATAAAGTTATCCTGTGCTTGGTTTTCAGGTGCATAATGATCCACAAGTAGAAATTTGCCGCCTTTCTTTAAGACTCGGCTGATTTCAGACATGGCTGCCGGGAGATGTGGGAAGTGATGAGCAGCAAATCGGCATGTGACGAGATCAAATGATGCATCAGAAAAGGGCAATGCGTCTGCGGATGCCTGCTCAAACGTAATGTGGTTCAGCTGGCGCTCTTTTGCAAGTGCTGTAGCAACCTCGATCATTTTGTGTGTGACATCAATCCCGATTCCTTTAGAGATGACGTCTGAAAAGGAAAAAACGGTATGACCTGCCGCGCAGCCGATATCAAGTAGATGCTCATCGCCCTTTGGCTTCGCCGCCGTTTTCATCCATTCAAGCTCTTTTCCAGCTGCAAAGATGGGTGAATCTCGGTAGTTCTCTGCATTTTGTGAGAATTGTTTCTCGGCTTTCGAATATGGATTCATTTCTTTACCCCCTTTTGTTGTTTCTTTATCGTAGGGTTCTTCCCGTGATTTGTCTAAGACATAAAAGATATGATATGAATAGTTAAAACCTATGAGGTGAGAGAAGTGGATATACGAATGATGGAATATGTCATGGAAGTGTACCGGCAGCAAAGCTTTACAAAAGCAGCGGAAAAACTTCACATTGCACAGCCCTCATTAAGTCAGCAAATTAAAAAACTTGAGGAAGAATTAGATACTCCCCTGTTTATTCGGAAGTATGGACAAGTCACTCCTACACCTCAGGGAAACCGATTGATCAAAAGAGCAGAAACCATTTTGAAGGAACGAGATGATTTATTGCGTGAGATGGGGGAAGCTGCTTATGAGGTAGGGAAAGAACTGATGATCGGTGCGCCAGCTGTTACAGGGGGATATGTCCTGCCGAGTTTATTAAAAACCTATTGTCAAACGTATCCGCATGTTCACGTTCATTTGATAGAAGAATCGCCTCGTGAGCTAGAAAGACGTTTACTCACTGGGAAACTGGATCTGGCGATTCTTTCTTTGCCTGTCGAGCATGAATCATTGAAAACAAAACAAATGCTGACCGAGCCGCTTCTTCTCGCCATTCCGCAAACGGCTCAACCGTGGTTGACAGATGAACTGAATGAAATCATCAATCAAGCGGATCAAGAAGGGTCTGTCCCGTTTCGTCTTCTGGAAGATGCCCCATTTATTATGCTGAAAGAGGGATATGGCTTTCGGCAAGTGGTCACGGAACTGTGCCGTCATCATGGTTTTCGGCCGAGGATTGCATTTGAAACGAGTCATATTCAAACAGCTCAGGCATTGGTTGAAAATGAGCTAGGGGTGACAGTGGTGCCGAAAATGGTGGCACAAGAGGAAAGGAAAGCAGTCACTTATTTACACATTGATTCATGCCCAACCCGCACACTTGTGTTTGCATATGTGGAAGAAAGATATTTAACGAAAGCCGCTCAAGCCTTCATGGACCTTCAACAGAATCAAGGAAAAGCTTAAACAAACGTTTAATCAAACGTAAAAAGCAGGGGAGCCCCCTGCTTTTTAATATAAGTCTAGACGCTGATCTGTCATGACGGGGATTTGTTGTCTCACTTCATCTACGAGCTGAAGATCAATGTCTGCATAATAAATGTCTTCTTCATCATTTGTCTCAAGCAGAATGCGTCCGAGCGGGTCAATTACCATGGAGTGACCAGGGAATTCAGTGTCTCTGCTTGTGCCCGTCCGGTTCACCGCAATCACAAATGACTGATTCTCAATGGCTCTTGCGATGAGCAGACTGCGCCAATGGTCCACTCTTGCTGACGGCCATTGAGCGGTATTGATAAGCACCTTCGCCCCTTTGTTCACGAGCGTCCTAGAAAGCTGAGGGAAGCGGAGGTCATAGCAGATCATGGTGCCAATCTTGACATCTTCATCATAGTTAAATAAACCAAGCTGATGACCGGCGGTTAAATAGTTGTGTTCATCCATTAAGCGGAATAAATGAATTTTATCATAATCTAACAAAAGCTCACCTTGACGGTCAAACACATACATCGTGTTGGTGATATCTTCATTTGTTGTCCGCTTATTCAAGACACTCCCTGCGATGAGATATACTTGGTGTTTACGAGCAAAGGAAGAGAAGAGTTGTTTTGTCCGCTCACCATCTGCATCGGCAAGCTCATCCGCTTGTTCCAGCGCATAGCCGGTATTCCACATTTCAGGTAGAATAATCAAATCAGGCTGTTGACGGATGGCTTCTTCTAAAAATGCTTCTGCTTTCTGAAAGTTTACATCAGGTTCTCCTATTTGTACGTCCATTTGAATCAGGGCGATGTTCATGTCGGTCGTCCTCCTTTATTCGTTTCATGCAATGAATGGTTCGGTGATATTGCCTGAAGCATCTAGTCTTCAAGCCAGTTTCTTTATCATAAAGCTTTCAGTCATCTTTGCCAATAGAAATGTCAGAAGGTTTTGTTAAATGACTTTCTAAGTCGAGAAATCAATGATATGATACATATAACTAACAAAACAAAGGGGAATAGTAGGGTATGCAATTGTTCGATTTACCACTAGAAGATCTAAAAGAATATAAACCCAAAAAAACAGCACGTCCTGATTTTGCTCACTTTTGGAAATCATCTCTGGAAGAACTGAATCAAGTGAAGGCCAAACCAACGTTAGACCCTTTTGATTATCCAGTGAAAGGGGTCAACGTATACCGCCTGACGTATCAGAGCTTTGGGCAATCGCGTATTGAAGGCTGGTATGCCGTACCTGATCAAACAGGTCCGCATCCTGCTCTTGTTCGATTTCATGGCTATAACGGAAGCTATGACGGTGGTATTCATGATATTGTCAATTGGGCGCTGCATGGCTATGCGACGTTTGGAATGCTTGTCCGTGGTCAAGGTGGCAGTGAAGACACATCAGTGACGCCAGGCGGACATGCATTAGGGTGGATGACAAAAGGCATTTTATCGAAGGATACGTACTATTATCGAGGTGTTTATCTAGATGCTGTTCGTGCACTCGAAGTCATTCAGTCTTTCCCCGAAGTAGATGAACACCGTATCGGCGTGATCGGTGGAAGTCAGGGGGGTGCATTAGCGATTGCGGCCGCAGCCCTTTCAGACATTCCAAAAGTCGTTGTGGCAGACTATCCTTACTTATCAAATTTTGAGCGTGCAGTTGATGTTGCCTTGGAGCAGCCTTATTTAGAAATCAATTCATACTTTCGCAGAAACAGTGATCCTGAAGCTGAAGAAAAGGTATTTGAGACATTAAGTTACTTTGATTTAATCAATTTAGCCGGCTGGGTGAAACAGCCAACATTGATGGCGATCGGTCTGATTGATCAAGTGACACCGCCATCCACCGTGTTTGCGGCATACAATCATTTAGAAACAGATAAAGAGCTGAAAGTGTACCGATATTTTGGGCACGAGTTTATTCCTGCTTTTCAAACAGAGAAGCTGTCCTTTTTACAAAAGCATTTGCTTCTATCAACATAAGAGCATGACAAAGAGCTAAAATGACATTCATTTAGCTCTTTGTCTTTTTTCAGCTATTGGAGCGATCAGCTTAATAACTGGTGTTCTGTCTTGTTTTTTCATCAGGCACTAATGCTGTAACGATCAGGGCAAGGGCTGTGATGATGTGAAGGATGAATCCGAGAATCGGAATCCAGGCAAGGCAGGATGTCACAATGCCGATAATACTTCCAATCATTGGTCCTTGGTCTCGCTTCGATAAGACGAGTGTGATAATATGCAGAATAAGCATGACCATGAGCGGTGAATAGCCATTGCTGATAACGAATAGACCTCCGATCACAGGGATAGCAAGGCAAGCTTCAAAAATCCCAGTGATCCATTTCATAATGCGAGATATAGACATCAGATCCAACTCCTTTTTCATATATGTCATATTCGTATTTTCCCAAAAGGTGAAGAAGTCATGCAGAATTCTATAGAAAGAGTTGATGGACACTTGAGAGAAAGAATTAAGGAAGAGCTGAAAATCATCGAAGAAACGTATGACGTCAAGATTTGCCTCGCCGTTGAATCGGGCAGCAGGGCATGGGGATTTCCTTCAACTGACAGTGATTATGATGTTCGCTTTTTATACGTTCCCCGGAAAGAATGGTACTGGGCGATGGAAGAGCATCGTGATGTCATTGAACGGCCAATTGATGACATGCTTGATATCAGCGGCTGGGAGCTGCGAAAGGCGTTGCGTTTATTCAATAAATCGAATCCATCCATTATGGAATGGCTGTCTTCTGACATCATTTATGCTGAATCCTTCTCTCTAGCCAAGCGGCTGAGAGAATTAAAGGATCGAGCGTTTTACCCTGCAGCATTGATGTATCATTACCTCAATATGGCGAAGCGGAATGAGAGCCGGCATTTACGAGGAGAGCAGGTGCGAATCAAGAAGTATTTCTATGTGCTTCGTCCGCTGCTTGCCTGTCAGTGGATTGAACGTTACCGAACAGTTCCACCAATGGACTTTCATGAATTACTCAAGGAGCTAGTGGAGGAAGGCCCGCTGTTAGCAGAAATTCACGAACTGCTCAAACGTAAAATGGACGGAGAAGAAATGGATGTAGAGAACCGTCTCGCTCATGTCCATCCATTTATTGATCAAGAACTGGCGCGTTTTGATGAATTGGTGAAAAGCTACAATCAGCCGAAAGACAATCTGATGCAAGAATTAAATGAGCTTTTGCAGTCTACCCTTGATGAGGTGTGGGCGTAGGAGGGGAGAGTCAGCCGGATAGCGGCAGACTCTTTTTTTATCTCTTATTGTGATAAAACCACAAAAAAAGTCAGAATTTTTGTCATCTTCAAATATTGTAGCGGACAGCTCATGAGCCTTACAATAAAGACATAGCTTACAAAGAGTGGGAGGTGCCCTTTATGGAGTCGGTCACAAGAAATTTCTTCTTGTTTTTGTCAAAGAGCAGTCTCTTGAACCATATTGCTCGTAATTGGGGAAGTGCTGTTGCATCAAAGAAAATCATCGGTGGGAAGGATTTTGAGAGCGCTATCCCTGTCATCAAACGATTAAACGATCAAGGTATGGCCGTAACGGTTGATCACCTTGGTGAGTTTGTCACAAAGGCAGAGATTGCAAATGAGCGGACGAATGAGTGTATTCAAACCATTCAGCGAATTGCAGAGGCGGGACTCAATTCCCACGTGTCACTTAAAATGACATCGCTTGGCTTAGATATTGACGATGACCTTGTGTATCGCAATATGAAAAGTATTTTAGATACGGCAGAGAAACACCGTATTATGGTGACAATTGATATGGAGGATGAACAGCGCTGTCAAAAAACGCTGGACATTTTTAAAGAAATGAAATCTCAATATGAGTATGTCAGTACGGTTTTGCAGGCGTATTTGTACAGAACAGAACAAGATCTTGATGACCTAAATGAGTTGCAGCCATTTTTAAGACTTGTAAAGGGTGCCTATAAGGAATCCGCCGAAGTGGCGTATCCAAACAAAAAAGACGTCGATCAGAATTACAAGAAGCTGATCGAAAAGCAATTACTCTCAGGGAACTATACAGCCATTGCGACACATGACGATCAAATGATCGAATTTACGAAACATATTGTGAAAAAACACAATATACAGACAGATCAGTTCGAATTTCAAATGCTGTATGGCATGAGATCAGAAACGCAGCAAGCACTCGTGAAGGAAGGCTATCAAATGAGGGTCTACACCCCGTATGGACGAGAGTGGTATGGCTACTACATGAGACGTCTTGCAGAACGACCGGCAAACATTGCATTTGCTTTAAAAGGGATGACGAGAAAATAATTTGAAACGGGAGCGTGACAAAGATGACAACACTTTACAAGCATGAACCATTCACGGATTTTAGCCAGGAAGAAAATCGCCAAGCGTTTGAACAAGCATTAGCCAAAGTAACAGAATCGCTTGGGCAAACCTATCCGCTTGTGATTAATGGAGAAAGAATCGAAACAACAGACAAGATTGTCTCGATCAATCCGGCGAAGAAGGAAGAAGTCGTGGGTACCGTATCAAAAGCTGGGAAAGAAGAGGCAGAGCAAGCGATTCAAGCTGCGGCAAAAGCGTTTGAAACATGGCGCTACACGTCTCCAGAAGAAAGAGCCGGCGTCTTATTCCGCGCTGCGGCAAGCATTCGCCGTAAAAAGCATGAGTATTCAGCCCTTCTCGTAAAAGAAGCAGGGAAGCCTTGGAATGAAGCGGATGCAGATACAGCAGAAGCCATTGACTTCCTAGAGTATTATGCCCGTCAAATGCTAGAGCTTGCGAAAGGCAAACCGGTGAACAGCCGCGAAGGGGAACGCAATCAATATGTGTACACACCAACTGGCGTGACGCTTGTCATTCCACCATGGAACTTCTTGTTTGCGATCATGGCAGGAACAACCGTTGCACCAATCGTCACAGGGAATACAGTCGTATTAAAGCCAGCAAGTGCGACGCCTGTCATTGCTGCCCGCTTTGTAGAAGAACTGGAGCAAGCAGGTCTGCCGAAAGGTGTTGTCAACTTTGTGCCAGGTAGCGGAGCAGAAGTAGGAGATTACTTAGTAGATCATCCGAAAACAAGCCTTATTACATTCACTGGATCAAGAGAAGTGGGCACACGTATTTTTGAACGTGCGGCAAAAGTACAGCCAGGACAACAGCATTTAAAGCGTGTCATTGCTGAAATGGGCGGTAAAGATACCGTGGTTGTAGATGAGGATGCAGATGTCGAATTAGCCGCTAACGCCATTTTCACATCAGCCTTCGGATTCTCAGGTCAAAAATGTTCAGCTGGGTCTCGTGCGGTCGTCCACGAGAAGCTGTATGACCAAGTCGTTGAGCGAGTGAAGGAAATCACAGAAACGAAAACAACAGCGAATCCGTTATCAGCTGATGTGTACATGGGACCTGTCATTGATCAAGCTTCCTTTGACAAAATCACGGAATATATCGAAATTGGCAAGCAAGAAGGCCGTCTAGTCACTGGCGGAACAAGTGATGATTCAGAAGGGTACTTCATTCATCCAACCGTGTTTGCAGATCTAGAGCCAACATCTCGTTTAATGCAAGAAGAAATCTTTGGACCTGTCCTAGCTTTCTCAAAAGTCTCAAGCTTTGATGAGGCGCTTGAAGTAGCCAACAACACAGAATACGGGTTAACCGGTGCGGTCATTACAAATAATCGTGATCACATCAACCGTGCGAAGCAGGAGTTCCATGTCGGGAACCTTTACTTTAACCGTAACTGTACGGGAGCAATTGTGGGATACCATCCATTTGGCGGCTTTAAAATGTCAGGAACTGATTCAAAAGCAGGCGGACCAGATTATCTTGCTCTGCACATGCAGGCCAAAACGATCAGCGAAATGTTTTAATATGGAAAAGCATGAACTCGTGAAGGCGAGTTCATGCTTTTTTTACCTGTCTACGACTTGTTTCTATACAAATCTGACTGGAAAGAAGTATGATAAATGTATCACTTATTCAGGGAGCAATCGGGATGGAAGAGATATTAGAAAAGCTTCATACATTTTTTGATGTCGATAAATTAATTGCATTTATTAGTGGTTATTTAAAAAAACCAGTCATTTTAGAAAGTACTGAATGTCAGCTGCTTGCTTATAATTCTTACAGCATCCAGCAGTTCGACCCAGTCAATCAGCAAACCATTTTCTCAAAGGAATGTCCGGGAGCTGTGGTGGATTGGTTAAAAAAAACAGGGGTCATTGAGCAACTATACACAGATTCAAATCCTTTTTATGTGAATGGTCATGAGGAGCTCGGGTTTAATCGCCGGGTGGCTGTGAGCGCCAAGCACAAACAAGAGGTTGTCGGCTTTATTTGGGTGCAGGACATTGAAGATTCTCTCTCTCAAGAGGAGCTGCAATTTTTACACGAGGCATCGTTTCAGGTTGGAAAAGTCATTTATAAAAATAAGAAACAGCTGGAGAAAAAGGAAGGCAAGATTGAAGAGTTCTTCAAAAAGGTCATGGATGATCATTTTTATACAGAAGAAGAGCTGAAATGGGAAGCTGAGAATTTAAGCATTCCACTGCCAGCTGTCTTTACTGTGATGGTTGTTCATGCCGCCGATAATAAAAGTGAGACGGCAGAAGATGTGAAGGATATGATTAGAACCTATTTACAGCTAGAAGACAAGGTCAATCACGTCTACTCTGTGCAAGCAGACATCGTCGTGATATTAGGCAGTTTGTCAGATCGACACTCACCAAAAGCGACCGCTGCGGATGTCGTCGCCCATCTTCAATCGAAAACGCATACACACCCATCTCCTTTATATATTGGGATGGGAAGAGAATATCGAGATGTCATGAAAATGAGCACAAGTCGATTTGAAGCGATAGAAGTCGTGAAAGCAGTGAAGATTGTCGGGGGGCAGGAATTGATTCCATACGATTACGAGCATTTGGGGGTCTTCCGGTTCTTAGACTCGATTTACAGTCACCAAAAAAAGAAAAACGACTTTAATCCAGATCTGTTGCGCCTAAAGGAAAAAGACCGTGACAGCCAAACATCATTTTTAAAAACCTTAGAGGTCTACTTATTGAATAATTGCAAGTTAAAACCAGCTGCAGAGCAGTTGTTTATTCATCAAAATACACTAAACTATCGAATGAAACAAATTTTTGAAATGACGTCTATAGATTTAAGTCATTTTAGCCAGCGATGTGAGTTATTTATTGAATTGATGCTGATGAAAAAAGATCAATAGGCGTGGACTCCGCAGGTGCAAAGGATGACCTGCGGATTTTTATGCGAGATCATAAAATGGCATACAATTGCCTTATTTCGTTGTATGATAGATAAAGATTTTATGAGGAAAGTGAAAGGAGGGCCACCTTTGGGATCAGTCACCTTGGCCATTTTGATTTTCATCATGACCCTCGTCCTTGTCATTTGGCAGCCAGGACGTTTAACCATTGGATGGTCAGCGTGCGGGGGAGCGATTCTTGCTCTTGCTTTTGGGGTCGTTCATTTGGGCGATGTATGGGAAGTTACCCAAATTGTCTGGAACGCCACCTTTGCATTTATTGGAATTATCATCATTTCATTGATTTTAGATGAGATTGGTTTTTTTGAATGGGCGGCACTTCATATGGCAAAAGCCGCAAGAGGGAACGGGGTCCGCATGTTTATTTATTTAACATTGCTCGGCGCTGTGGTAGCAGCTTTTTTTGCCAACGATGGAGCGGCACTTATCTTAACCCCGATCGTTTTATCTGTGGTCAGAGCGTTGAAGCTGGATGAGCGTATGATCCTGCCATTTGTCATGGCAAGCGGCTTTATTGCAGATACGACTTCTTTGCCATTTGTCATTAGCAACTTGGTCAATATCGTATCAGCCGATTATTTTCATATTGGCTTTCTTGAATATACAGCAAACATGTTCGTCCCAAACCTTGTATCGCTTGGCGCTAGTATGCTTGTGTTGTATGTGTTTTACCGGAAACTCATCCCGAAAACGTACGATGTTTCGCAGGCGAAGGAACCAGCTTCGGCCATTCGTGATCTGCGCATGTTCCGGTTATCTTGGTATGTGTTAGGGTGCTTGCTTGTTGGATATTTTGCTGGGGAATTGGCAGGCATTCCGGTGTCAATCATTGTAGGAGGCATTGCCATTGCTTTCTTATGGCTGGCGAAACGGAGTCCACAAGTAGCGACAAAACGAGTCGTCAAAGAAGCACCTTGGTCGATTGTGTTTTTCTCTATCGGCATGTATGTCGTGGTGTATGGGTTGAAAAATGTCGGCCTGACAGAAATTTTAGCGGCGTGGATTGAACAGGGGGCGTCACACGGTTTACTTGCGGGAACGATGTTTATGGGGGTCCTGGCAGCCGTGTTATCCTCTGTCATGAACAACCTCCCAACCGTTTTAATTGATGCGATTGCAATCGGTCACACAGATACAGAAGGTGTGATGAGAGATGCACTGATTTATGCCAACGTCATCGGCTCAAACCTTGGCCCGAAAATGACCCCAATCGGTTCATTGGCGACATTGCTGTGGCTTCATGTCTTGAAGAAAAAAGGTGTGCATATTTCTTGGGGGGCATACATGAAAGCTGGAATCATTCTAACCATACCGACTCTGATCATCACGTTATTGGGGTTGTATGTGTGGTTATGGCTGATACATTAAAAAGCAGATCCCATGGATCTCAGCGCATAGACAAACCCTCGCATTCTTTGTCAGTCCTGCGTGCTGGTGCTCACGAATGTTAAATTCGCTCCGCGCCAGTACTCGTCCTTCCTAGACTGCAAAGGTTTTCTATCACGCTGAAAAGAAAACAAAGGGCTAAAATAAAGTTCATTTTAGCCCTTTGTTAACAATCTGAGCAGATCACATGGATCTGTTTTTTGTTGTTATAGATATTTCGCGTAGCGTTTTTCCAAAAAGTCTTGGAGCAATGAGACCACACTGCATATGCCCCAGTAAATCAAGGCAACCAATATATACATGGTCATATAATCGAATTCTCTTCCGCCCACAATTTTTGCTTGCTGGAAGAGTTCTGGCACAGTAATCATTGCCGCTAGTGAGGAAGCTTTGATTAAATCAAGCATGACGTTGGTCAGGGGCGGCAGTGCAATGCGAACGGATTGAGGCAAAATGACTCCGCGCATCGTTTGCCAATAGCTGAGACCAAGTGATTTGGCGGCTTCCACTTGACCACTTGGAACAGAGGAGAGAGCCGCCCGGTTAATTTCGGCAATGTATGCAGCACTATTGAAGCTGAATCCAATAATAGCAGCAGTGACAGCTGTAAATTCAATGCCGATGTAAGGGAATCCGAAATAAAGGATAAACAAAATGACCAGAATGGGAACCCCTCGCATGAATGAAATATATAGCCGTGCAGGCAGCCGAAGGAACCACGTATTTGCCATTCGAGCAAGGGCAATAAAAAAGCCTAGAATCGTACCAAAAAACATGCTCACAAAAGAAATGAGCAGCGTCAGCCAGATGCCTTTCATCACAAATGGAAATGACGCTTTTGCCAGTGCAGGATTAAAGATATATTCTAAATGAATATCTCCCACGGCTGCGGCTCCTTATTTAGAAATGTCGACATCTTCGACATCAACATCAATTTTCTTTGAGACGTCAGCATGATTAAAGAATTTCTCCGAAATCTTTTTCATGGTTCCGTCTTTTTTCATCTCTTTTAATACACGATTTAATTCTTTTTGAAGCTCTGTATTGTCTTTTTTCATCACAAACCCTTGTTCATTCGGCATGTATTTTAAGTCTGGATGGATCGTAATATTTAGCTTAGGGAATGCAGCAAGCGCCAGTGTTTGCAAGTAGTAGTCATTTAAAATGACATCTGTACGGCCGTTTGCAACATCCTTTAAATATTGCTCGTTTGTGGCATTATCATAGATGACTTCTTTTGCACCATACTTACGGGCAACATCCATATAAATGGTCGTTGCAGCACCTGCTGCTTTCTTTCCTTTTAAATCCTTTAGCGTTTTAATACCTGACAGATCATCTTTTCTGACGATAGCGGTTCCATATGAGTATTTATAAGGTGTTGAAAAGGCGAACTTATCTTTTCTGTCATCTGTGATGTCGATATCGTTTGCAGCGGCATCCACCTGACCTGAATTAATGGCACTGAGCATACCGTCATAACCCATTTCTTTAAATTCTACTTTTACGTCAAGGCGCTTAAATGCTTCTTTGACGACTTCCACTTCATAGCCAGTCAATTGATCCTTGCCGTTAGATGTATCATGGTAAGACGTAGGATACAAGGTGCCTGAAGTAGCGACCACGATTTTCCCTTTCTTTTGAATCTGATCCCACTTTGATTCTCCAGACTGAGATGAGCCTGATTGATTGCAAGCAGACATGACAAGCATGAGAGCAGACACAACAAGCAGCACCCATATAGGTTTTCTATGATAAAAACGACTCATTTAAGAATCCTCCTCTATTTTTTATACAAAACAAAACATAGCACGCTTTTTCAGTTAGGACAACGTTTTCAGATGAAAAGCGAAAAAGTAAGAATATTATGTGCAATTTGATGGTGTGAATAATGTATAAAAAAGGAAAGAGTGCGCAAATTAAAATCGAATAAAGGAGGGAACGACAGAGATGAAAAAAACAAGTGGTTTGATCATACTAACGATGGTGCTATTATTTGGTTTTCAGGTGAATACGGCTCATGGAGAAACACCCCAAATGGAAAAGCGCCCCGTCACGCATCAAGTAAAATTAACGACAGAGCAACAAAAACAAATTGAAGTACTTGAACAGCAAATTTTGTCTAAACGAAAAGAAGTGCTCGAAAAATACGTTCAGTATGGTGTGTTAACGAAGGAACAAGGCACGCACATCACAAAACGAATGGATGAACATTACAATCACTTAAAAAATAACGGGTTTGTTCCATTACTAAAAAAACCACAGCACCATCGACCATAAGTTTAAGAAAACCGGCAGCAAGGTGCCGGTTTTTATTGTTTATGTGTTAAAAGGTCAGCGTCTCACCATCTTGAGGGACAAAAATGGCCTGATCTGCATGATTCTCTTGAATGTAAGATTTTAATGCGGCTCTTGTTAATAAACAATGATTCACGGCTTCAAGGTGACAGGCGATGATTTGAGCTTGTGGTTGAGTATGGTGAATGTCTACAATCTCTTCCTTTGTCATCGTAATGGGATCTCCCTCTAAAAATTGGGCAGCCCCACTATTGACCACAATAATATCTGGCTGGCATGTATTCACAACCTCTTTCGGCTCATCACACCAAATGGTATCTCCTGCAATATAAAGAGTAGGCTCATCAGGATGAGAGAAAACAAAACCGCTCACTTGTCCCATCCGTTTAGCGGTTTCTCCTGTCCCGTGCTGCCCGCCAGTTCGTTTGATATGAACACCGCAAATTTCCATTTCATCTTCAATGCATGTAACATGCTGAAATCCAGCTTCTTTTACTTCCGTGCGATCTTTCTCTGATTGAGTATAGATCGGCAAAGTTTGAGCTAATCTCTTTTTTGCCTCGTCGTCAAAGTGATCTACATGTAAATGAGTGAGCAGGACAGCATCCGGCTGTAATATCTTGTCCAAATCAATGTTTGCAGGCAGCTCAACAATTGGATTGTTTACATGTTGATTGGCAGTATGCGGGAACGGTGGATAGGTTCCTTTTGCTGCTAAAAAGGGATCGATTAAAAATGTTGACGAACCATATTGAAGGTATAAAGTAGCATTACGAATGAGTGTTATTTTCATTAGAAAGGCCTCCTTTTTTTCTCATTAAGTTTACAGTATATTAAAAGAGCCTCATGTGACAGAGGATCATGAAAGTCTTTCAGCGGAACGACTTGATTTTTGAAAGAGGTGAGCCAATGCTAGACAAAACAGATATGGATATATTAAAAGAACTCTCAAAGAATAGTCGATTGACGATGAAAGCACTTGGTGAAAAAGTCCATTTAACCGGTCAAGCTGCTAAAAATAGAGTTTTAAAGCTTGAAGAAGAGGGGATTATTGAAGCCTATACCATTTCAATTAACTGGCGGACACAGCAGAACATCCAAACATTTTTGCAGCTCTTTACCCGAAGTCATGATCATGAACCGCTTTTATCGTTTCTCCATCAAAAGGAAGAAATCAAAAACCTGTTTAAAATTAGTGGAGAGGGCTGTTATATGGCTGAAGGACATTTCTCCAGTCATGATGAGCTTGATCAATTTTTAACGGAGCTAACAAAGCATGCAAATTATAAATTGTCTATCGCTGTGAAACGTCTCACTCATCAAGAATAGATGAGGCGCAGGAGGAAATAAACGATGAAAAAATTAATCGAACATCAGGTTGAGCCGATCACAAAGGAAAGAATCAAAGCGGATTTGGTTCAACTCGGTGTGAGGCAGGGCATGACCTTATGTGTCCACTCATCCTTGTCATCTATTGGCTGGGTGAATGGAGGAGCTATAGCCGTTATACAAGCTATGATGGATATTTTAACAGATGAAGGAACACTGATTATGCCGGCACAAACATTAGAGCTGTCTGATCCTGCTGATTGGATCAATCCGCCTGTTCCTTATTCTTGGTGGAAACCGATCAAAGACACGATGCCTGCATTTGATCCGGCTTACACAGCTCCAACAGCAATGGGAAAGGTAGCGGAGACCTTTTGGAAATACCCAGGCGTAGAAAGAAGCAATCATCCTCATTTCTCATTCACTGCCTGGGGGAAAAGGAAAGATGAAGTGTTGAACCACCATGCGCTTCCTTATGGTTTAGGAGAAAATTCACCTCTTGGACGTATGTACGATCTTGATGCAAAAGTGCTGCTAATTGGCACGTCATTCGAGAGTGTGACAGCTTTTCACTTAGCTGAATATCGAATCTCACAGCAAGACCTCATGACACGAGGGGCCCCCATTTTAGAGAATGGTTGGAGGGTGTGGAAAGAGTATCAAGATATCATCACAAGAGAAGAACTATTTGAACAGATTGGTCGTGACTTTTTACAATCAGGATGTAGTTATAACCACAGTCAAATCGGGCTAGCCAATTCGTATTTATTGCCGATGAGAGAATCAGTCGATTTTGCAGAAAAATGGCTTGAGCAGTACGACCAGGCGTGATCTAAGCAGTCTGAAAATCAAAATAATAGAGATCTTGATCAGGGTGCTCAGATATATAGCAGGTGAGCTGATAGTCTCCTTTTGGAATGGAGAAAGACAGTACCTGTGCCATGACGCTTGTCAGATAAACATGATCTCTTGATTGAGCAAATGGCACTGTGATGACTCTATCAACGGATGATGGAGGCTCATGGCTGTTTAATGTCACGATAATAGAAGCCTTTCCGTTATTGATGCCTTCAAAAGAAATACCTCGATCCCCAGTTGCGAATCCTTGAAGAATATCGTCATCTGTCCAATCAATCACAGGTGGCGTCGTGCTTCCAGTGTATACGGTGATTTGGTGATAGGAGATAGATAGGGGATACGTTTGATTTAAATCATTCATATAGATTAACTCCTTCATTCATAAAATTTGTCCAGCTGGCGATCATGTTGAAAAGTGAATGTTTGAAAGTATGATAATTGAAGAGAATGTTAGGCAGCAAGACGATTGTCGCCGTCTTGCGCTACTGTTTGAGGGATCTAGATGTGAAATTGCGAAACCATTTCTTTTAGGTCTCCTGCTAAATAGGCGAGAGCCTCTGATGAAGCTGTTACTTCTTCCATTGCTGCAAATTGTTCTTCTGTTAAACCTGCTACTTGTTGTGAATGTTCACTCGTCAGTTTAACGCCTTCTGTGATAGAGGCAAAGGTCTGCTTCGCATCATTTGTATAAGCTGCGATTTTTTGGGATGCATCTGATAAATGTTTAATGCCATCTGCCATTTCCTTCATTGACTGCTGAATGTCAATAAATGATTCCTCTGTATGAGATATAAGAACAGCCCCTTGAGCCGCTTCCTCTCGTACTCGTTTAATGGCACTCGTCGAATGATTCATCTCTTTTTGTATTTCGGAAATGAGATGTGAAATCATGTTGGATGATGTTTGCGATTCTTCTGCGAGCTTCCTCACTTCGTCTGCCACAACGGCAAAACCTTTTCCATGTTCACCTGCGCGTGCTGCCTCAATGGCCGCATTAAGAGCAAGTAGATTTGTTTGGTTAGCGATATCTGTAATCACTTTGGAAATTTGATCAATCTCGGCTGAACGTGTTTCTAGCGCTTGAATTGCTGTACCGTTCTCTTCAATAGATTTTGCAATAGATGTCATTTGTGAATTGACTTCACCGATATTTTGTACACCTTTTTGGGCCATTTCTTGTGCGGACTGGCTTCTTGTTGCCATTTGTCCCGCATTTTCAGTGATGTTTACCAGCTCGTTAGATACTTGTCTCATCGTGTGCTCACTAGCTGTCATTTGGGCTGATTGCTGTTCAGACGATTGAGCGACTTCTTGAATGGTATGGGTAATTTTTTCTGATGCTGCACTCGTTTCTTCTGCGCTAGCTGACAGCTCCTCAGAAGAGGTGGCTACTAATTCAGATGTTTTGATTACATTTAAAATGGTGTGATTTAATTTCTCACGCATCTTATTAAAGTGACCTGCCAGCTCAGAAAGTTCATCGCCTGTGTGATCTGTCACGTTGATGGTTAAATTTCCTTCGCCTGCACTCTTAATAGCAGATGCCATATGTTTGAGACGTGTCTGAATCCGCTTTGTGAAAATAGAAATAATGATAACAGAAACAATTAAACTTAACAGTAGAACCGTGACAAATTGAATAAAGAAAGACTGAAGCATTTGTGAAATCATGCTTTGATTTGCACCGGTATAGAAAATACCAATCGTTTCCCCTGTATCATTTTTGATGGGCATATAAGCCGTTTGGTAGTCTTTCCCGGCAACATTGGCTGTTCCGTAATAATTCTCGCCTTTATCCAAAACAGCGGCCTTTACTTCAGGTGAGACTTCGGTTCCTACAGCTCGTTTCCCGTTTAACATGACATTTGTGGCAACACGGGTATTTCCTTGGAAAATCGTGATTGTATCACCAGTATATTCGGCTAATTGATCAACCAATGTGTCATGGTTATTGATTTGAGTATTTCCTTTGTAAAGCTTGCCATCTTTTATCTGCCACGAGCCAGCAACCTTTTCAGTTAGGTAAGCGTATCCTAGCTTTAGATCGCCTTTTGCTTTTTCGGTGGCCATTTGCTTAATGTTCTCTGTCATTTCGCGGTTCACTACATAACCAACAACTGCTGAAAATACGATGAGGACACTTAAAAAGATCAGCATTATTTTGGCGCCAAGCCTCAGTTTTCCTTTTTTCTTCATGCTTTTTACTCCTTTAGGTATAAGGTAGGGGTATCCCTCCTTAAGGATTATCGGCATGAAAAAAATGTTTGATATACGTGAATGCACTTACACAGAAATTTTTGTTGTGAAAAAAGGAAAGATAGTGCTACTCGATAATAAATTGGATTCTTGTGCCATCAGGATCATCTGATAATTGATGACTTACCCAAGAGCCTGCCCCCCTATTATCCGAAGGACGTACATATTTGACAGAAGCCCCTGCTCCACCTTCTTTACACATCGCCATTGGCCATTCATCACGATCATAACCACGCTTTGTTGGAATGCCATGAAGTGATTTGTCTCTTTGCTCATCACTATTTTTTCGATCAATGGTGCAAATGGAAGAATGACCTTCGTCAATAGCTTCTTCTATGTGCTTCGCGGTTTCTGGATATCGATCTGATGGAAAGTGAATGGTTTTGTCATAAGAAGAGTTTGTCGTCTCTTGTTTATGTTGCCCTAGTTGGACATAGCCTGTCGCTATACCAATGACAATCAATAAAAGCAAGAGAATGGTTTTAAGAAGTTTCATAGATGCTAGCTCTCTTTCTCTTTAGCGTATTTTGTAAACAGAAGTATAGCAGAATTACTTACCAATTTCTCCTCGTTTTGAAAAAACGTCTTTTAAAGTTCGAAAAACGGTTTTTACCTGTTTATGCTCTTTTCCTCGTTGTACAAACTCATAAAAATTTAATTTTGCTGCTCAAAAAACATATATGCTGATGCAAAATGGCTTTATGATTGGTTTTTGGGCTAATTTCAAGATTTTAACACACAGAAATTTCAAAAAAATAAAATTGACTAGACCGATATGCTTTAATAATATGGAGTCAAATATCAAAAAATGTCGTAATTTATCAAAATATGATTCTAATTACATTGCAGGAGGGAAGTACAAATGGCGGATGTCTCTTATCGGCTCGGAATAGACATAGGTGGAACATTTACTGATTTATCGCTGATGAATGAAGCGACAGGGGAGCTGACTGAACTCAAGACACCTACAGTGACAAATGACCCAGCTCAAGGAATTATCAATGGGCTGAAACTTCTAAAAGAAAGAGGTGTCGATTTATCCAAAATACAATATCTCGTACACGGGATGACAATCGGTCTTAATACATTATTGCAGAGAAAGGGAGCAGATTTAGCCCTTTTTGTAACAGAAGGTTTTCAAGACATTTTGTCATTACAGCGTTTACGTCTACCCATCCCTTATGACTTCAATTCTCAATTGCCAGAACCATTGATACCACGAAAACATGTATATCCAATCTGTGAAAGGCTCATACATGATGGTTCGATCAAAAAACCTCTCCAACTGCAGCAATTAGATGATGCTGTCCAGCAGGTCATGTCTAAAAAACTAGCAGGCATTGTCATTTCTTTTTTACATAGTTATCAGAATCCAGTTCATGAATTACAAGCTAAAGCCTATATTCATCACCATTACCCACAGTTAGAAGTCCTGACGTCTTCTGAGTTATGGCCCCAAATGAGGGAATATGAGCGGACAGTGATGTCTGTTGTCAATTTGTACATTCAACCAAAGGTGAAACAATATTTACAAACGTTGAAAAGCCGCTTGAAAGAAGAAGGTGTACCAATTTCTCCATACATTACCCAATCAAATGGTGGTTTAATGGATGCAGAAAGTGCAGCCACTTCACCCGTTAAAACACTTTTTTCTGGCCCGGCAGCTGGTGTAATTGGTGCGGCGAGAATTGCAACTTCTGCAAATGAACCCAATTTAATTACGTTTGATGTTGGTGGCACAAGTGCAGATATCTCGATCATTCAAAATGGGCAGCCTACAATGGCTCAATCGAATCAGCTTTCAGGATTTCCGATCATTCTTCCATCTGTTGCAATGTATTCGATAGGGGCTGGCGGAGGTTCTGTCGCATGGCTTGATCAAGGCGGGCTTCTTAAAGCAGGACCGGAATCAGTTGGCTCGCAGCCTGGACCTGCTTCGTATGGAAAGGGAAAAAAGGCTGCTTTAACCGATGCATTTCTCATATGCGGTTACCTCAATCAAGATCGGTTTGCCGGAGGACATTTACAATTGCAGCGGTCTGCAGCGGAAATAGCCTTTCAGCCAATTGCTGATCAGCTTCATAAAACGGTCGAACAGGCGGCTGACCAGTTGATTCAAGTGGCTGTTGCCAATATGTACACAGAACTAAGCAATGTCATGGAGCAGCAAGGGTTTGATCCTAGAGATTTTAGTTTGTTGGCATTTGGCGGGGCAGGGCCTGTTGTTGCGAATTTCCTTGCGAGAGAAATTCATGCAAAAAATGTGGTCGTCCCTCCAAGTCCAGGAACATTATGTGCGCTAGGTGCACTTACAGCCGATTTTATCCATGATGCTGTGTTGTCTAAGAAAATCTGCTTACAAGACTATACGATTGACGAATTAAAACAAGATTATGAAATGCTTTCTCGCAAAGCAACGGATTGGTTCAGCCAGCAAAACATTCAACATATCAAACAAACGTCCATTTTGTTATTAGCAGATGCCCGCTATCAAGGACAGGCATTTGAGATTGAATTGCCATTAACGGTGGATTGGCTAAAGCAGGAACAAGACGTCTATCACCTGATTGAAGCTTTCCACAACCTGCATGAGCGTCAATATGGCCATAGAGATGATCAGGCGAACATTGAATTTACTCATTTGCGAGTTCGGGTTATAGGTGAAACGCCTCCACTGCCTTTCTCTCCTGTTGATGAAAGCAGCGGACAGCCTTTAATACCACAATCATACAGACGAATCTTTATAGAAGAAAAAGAGTACGAAGCATCTGTTTACAATCGGAGTACTTTGTCATTAGGTGCTGTTGTGAAAGGACCTGCCATCATTGAGCAAGATGATACGACAACATTGATTTTGCCAAACTGGGCAGGCAGCATAGACCATTCAGGAAACTTGGTGATTTCAAGGGAGGCGGCTTTACATGGGAACTGATCCAGCAAAGCTTGAGATGATGAGGAGTTATTTTAATGCGATTGCATCAGGCATGGGACATGTCATTGAGCGGACATCCTTTACAACATTCGTAAAAGAATCGGCGGATTTTGCCACAGCATTAGCCACGCCTTCTGGGGATTTCTTTGTTTACCCAAAAACAGTCGGTGTCACGATCTTTTTAGGGCTGAGTCTCAAAAAAGCGATTGAAGAAAGCGGACCGATGCAGCCTGGTGACATTATCATCACAAATGATCCTTATACGACAGACGGTTTAGCGACTCATTTGCCAGATGTCCATATCATCAAACCCATTTTTATAGAAGATGAAATTGTCAGCTATGCCTGGTCTTTTGTTCATGTAAGTGATGTGGGAGGTCTTGTCCCTTCAAGCATTTCTCCAACTGCAACAGATGTTCATCAAGAAGGATTAAGAATTCCACCAGTGAAAATCTATGAAGGTGGAAAAGAGAATCAGGTTGTTCGTACCTTTTTAAGAGCTAATAGCCGGGCGAGTCATTTAAATGATGGCGATATTAATGCGATGATTGCCGCTGTTAATACAGCAGAAATCAGACTAAAAGAAATGATCGAGAAATTTGGAAAAAACGAAGTGAAGCAAGGAATGATTGATCTGCTGAAGCAAGCAGAGGATCGCGCAGGCAAAGTAATTGAAGCCATCCCTGATGGAACGAGTGAATTCGCTGATTACTTGGATGATGATATGATTTCGGACGTGCCGATCCGATTAAAGATCAAGCTGACGGTCAAAGGGAAACAGCTGACACTGGACTTCTCTGAGTGTGACCCGCAAGTTAAGACAGCTTTTAATCTTGTCACCAATGGTCAAAAGCACTCCTTCTTGTATCAAGGGTTGATCAATTACATCATTAGTAAAGATCCTTTTATTCCGATTAATGGTGGGATTACGTATCCGATAGACGTGATTTCACCTAAAGGAACGCTTGTCCATCCAGAATATCCGGCTTCTGTCGGTATTCGGCATTCCATTACAATGAGACTGTATAATGTCGTGCTAGGTGCTATTGGTAAGCTGTTGCCTGAAGCAGTGCCGGCGGCAGGTGCAGGTCAATCTGCTATCGTCGTTCTCTCTGTTCCTGATGATCAAACAGGAGGCAGAAAAATGTCTGTGGTCGAACCGTTAGGCGGAGGCGGCGGTGCTCAAAAAGGGACTGATGGAGTAGATGGAATTGATCATTCGTCAGGATTTTTAAAAAATACACCCATTGAGAGCTTGGAACAGCATATTGATATTCATGTACACCGATATGAACTGCTGCCAAACACAGGTGGAGCAGGGGAACATAGAGGGGGACATGCAATTGGTTTAGAATTTGAAATGATCAAGCCAGAATCGATGGTGACGGCACGAGGAATGGAACGAATGAAGTTTCAACCTTGGGGGTTAATGGGCGGACGTGCAGGAGCAATTGGTGAGGTGAAATTGACCAAACCAAATGGGGAGACACAAAACCAGCCGAAAATTGATGTCATGCGTCTTGAAAAAGGCGATATTGTTCAATTGGTTTCACCAAGTGGAGGAGGATGGGGGAATCCATTTGCTAGAACGAAAGAAAAAGTCCTTCATGAAGTGGAAGCAGGGCTATTAAGTGAAGGAAGAGCACTTCAGCAATATGGCGTCAAAGTCTATCGAGATCATAATGAATGGAAAATTGATGACGAACAGACGAGCAGGCTTCGTGAAAAGGTGAATGATGCTGATGCTGTCGCTTGGGATTTTGGAAAACAAAGAGCAGCTTATGAGAAAGTGTGGACGGACGAAGCCAGCAGTGAGCTTGCTGTGCAGCTTCGTTCATACCCAGCAAATGAGCGTACGCACTATAAACATGCGGTTCATTCTCATTTTAGTCATAGACAAGAACCGTTAACAAAGATGGATATTATTCAAGCACTTCATCAGTTGAATCAACAAAAAGGGGGAAACGAATTATGAAAAGAAGATTAATGACCATATTTGCAGGTGTCCTATCCATCATGTTACTGCTGTCTGCATGCGGTGGAAATGGGCAGGACCAAAGTAAACAGCAGCAGACTGTGATCGTTGGTGTCTACGGAGGGGATTGGGAAAAGAATATTAAGCCAATCCTCGAAAAGTTTGAAAAGGATACAGGCATTAAAGTACAAACGGTCTCTGGGGCAGATTCTGAATGGTTTACAAAATTAAAAGCATCTAATGGTAAAAATCCACCGTATGATTTGCTTATTTTACAGCCTGATACGATTCAAAGAGGTATTGCGGCAAACGTTCTTGCGCCTATTGATGAAGATCAAGCACCGAATGTGAAAAAGCTTTATCGTTCTGTTCAAAAGAAACTCACTGTTGATGGAAAACAATATGCAGCAGGCTTTAGTATGGGACAGCTTGGAATTGCTTATAGAAAAGATCTTGTCAAACAGGAGCCAAACAGCTGGACAGATTTATGGAGCGATCAGCTGAAAGGGAAAGTGGCGATTTCTTCCCCAACTTATTCAGCGGGCTTACAATTTTTCTCTGCACTTGTCCATGCTCAAGGAGGGACAGAATCAAATCCTAAGGATATTGATAAAGCATTTAAAAGCCTAGCACAATTAAAAGGGCGTGTAGCTGCTTTTCCTGATAACCCAGGGTCTATTCAAACGCTGTTAGAACGTGGTGACGTGACGGCAGTTCCATATTGGGATGGCCGAGCATTTGCACTTGAAGAAGAAGGGATGGATATTGGATTCTCATATCCGAAAGAAGGCGCTGTGGCAGCAGTTGCGAGCTGGGCGTTAACAAAGGGAAGTCAGCATGAGGAAGCGGCTTATAAGCTATTAAACTACCTTAGCGGGAAAGAAGCTCAAGAAGCCTTCTCAGAAAAATCTTACTATGGCATGTCGAATTCTGATGTGAAATACGGAGACAAAATTAAGGGGAAAGTGAAGGTTGGCGAAAATTATTATAGCAAGCTGACTTGGGTAGATTACGAAACAGCGACTTCGGAGCTCGGTCAATGGACAAATCGATGGAATGAAGTATTAGGCGGAGGAAAATAGGTGATCGCATGAGTGGAATCAATTTAGAACATATCAGCCAGCATTTTGGCGAGCAGATTGCTCTTGATAATGTCAGTCTTACGGTAAAAGAGGGAGAGTTTTTCTCCCTTCTTGGCCCTAGTGGCTGCGGAAAATCAACTTTACTCAATATCATTGGTGGTTTTTTAGAACCGACAAAAGGAGTCGTCTATATTGGTGATCAGGATGTGACGACTTTACCTCCTTATCAAAGAAAAACGGGGATGGTCTTTCAAAGCTATGCACTTTTCCCACATCTCACCGTATTTGATAATGTTGCATATGGGTTAAAGGTTCAAAAGAAAAAGAAAGCGGAAATCAAGCAAAAGGTGATGGAGAGTTTGTCTCTTGTTCAATTAGAGTCATTTGCCAAACGTATGCCGCACCAATTAAGTGGAGGTCAGCAGCAACGGGTCGCCATTGCACGGGCACTTGCCATCCAGCCTGCTGTTCTTCTTCTGGATGAACCACTCAGTAACTTAGATGCAAAACTAAGAAAAAATATGCAGACGGAGCTGCGAAATATTCAACGGAATGTCGGGATTACGACTATTCTTGTGACGCATGATCAGGAGGAAGCCTTAAGTCTTTCCGACCGAATTGGGATATTAGGTGAGGGGAAAATTCAGCAGATTGGGACACCTTTAGAAGTATATCGTCAGCCAAATAATCGTTTTGTTGCTGAATTTATCGGACAGGTCAATCTATTTGAAGCGGAATATGATGAAGTTACTTCCACATACACTGTTCCACATTTCATTCAATCAAACGGGAAGCAAGTTCAGCTAAAAGTTGCCGCATTTAAAGAGAAGAGCGAGAAGCATTTACTCATGCTGCGTCCTGAGAGAATCAAGTTATCTTCTGTCGGGGAGGAAGTTCAGCCAAATCATGTCACAGGCGTGTTGGCAGATGTCAGTTATATTGGGCACTCTTTACGTTTGGTCGTTGGGCTTAATCAAGGTGAAATCATTGTCCATGCATCAGACGCAGCATTTCCCGAGCTGCCTCAAGTTGGAGAAACTGTGCATATTCATTGGCAGCCTGAAGATATTGTGTTCTTAGATTCGAAGGTGCATGCGTGATGCGAATCAAAAAAAAGAATCAGCGCTTTCATTGGTTTATGCTGCTGCCAGCTTGTTTGTTTCTAGTTGTATTCCTTCTTGCTCCGCTTGTGATGATGTTTGTCCTCAGTTTTCGTGATGTGGATTCGATGATGAATACGTTACAATCCTATAGTTTGTCTCAATATTTACATGTATTTACGACAGATGCATATGTGAAAGCAATTGGAAGTACTGTGTGGGTGGCCTTACAGACAACGGTGATTTGTTTATTGATGGCATATCCAGCAGCTTATGTGCTAGTGAAAGCACCTCACCCAAGATTGCGGGCTTTTTTCTATATCTTACTTGTATCGCCGCTTTTGACGAGTGTCGTCATTCGGACATTTGCATGGATCGTTCTTCTTTCGCAAAATGGCTTGATCAATGGCATGCTGATCGATTTACATCTGATTGAGAAACCGTTATCGATGCTGTGGAATATGAATGCGGTCATTATTGCTTATGTTCAAGTGATGCTGCCTTTTGCAGTGCTGCCTATTGCAACGAGCTTAACTGATATGGACCGTCACTTAAGACCGGCTTCTATGAGTCTTGGTGCTGGTCGTATTCGGACATTTTTTCATGTGACCTTGCCGCTTACGATTCCAGGCATGATCACCGGAGCAATTATTGTCTTCTCACTTGCAGCAGGAAGCTATATTACTCCTCTGCTAGTCGGTGGACGGATGCAACCGCTCTTGCCACTGTCCATTTATCAGCAGGTCATGCAGGTGTATAATTTGCCTCTTGCCGCTGCGATGTCCTTTACTTTATTGATTTGTGTGCTAGCGGTCGTCAGTCTATTAAGCTATCTATTGAAGCGTTGGGAGGCGAGGATGCATGCGTAAAAAATCAATAAGTGACCGTTTGCTTTCGGTTCTGATATGGACCGCAGGCTCACTCGTTTATCTCTTTTTAACCGTACCTGTTCTTGTCATTGTTCTTTCTGCTTTTAGCCCGAATGCCTTTCCTGAATTCCCGCCGACTTCGTTTTCCGTTCGCTGGTTTCATGAGGTCGTGTCGAATCCAGAATGGATGGAATCTTTGCGTATCAGCGTGATTCTGTTATTGATTGTGACGCCGCTTACTGTTCTTTTAGGAACGATGGCTTCTTATGCTTTAGCAAGGCTTTCCTTTAAGGGAAAGGAAGCTGTTCAAGCCTTTATTTTGTCACCTCTTATGATTCCTCAGGTGGTATTAGGGATTGCGATGCTGTATTTGTTTACGGCTATGGGCTTTACAGGGTCTTTGTGGGCATTAGTCATTGGGCATGTCATCATTGGTTTTCCTTATGTGGTACGAACCGTGGGTGTCAGTGTTTCAAATCTTGATCCACGTCTTGAGCTAGCTTCCATGAATCTTGGTGCAGGGCCCATACGTACTTTCTTTCGTGTGACACTGCCCTTGATCAAGCCTGGCATTATCGCAGGTGGAGTGTTTTCTGCTGTGACATCATTTGGTGAAATCTCGATTAGTTTGTTCGTTTCTTCACCTCAAACCATTACGATTCCCGTGAGGACGTTTAATTACATTGAGCAAACTTTTGATCCGAGTGTCAATGCGATATCTGTCATATTTATTATCATTTCTATCATTGCGTTGCTCATTATTGAGAAAACGATTGGTCTGTCTAAGGTGATGTAAATATAATGAAGAAACAAGGAGCTGTCATTTGAAATGACAGCTCTTTTTGTATTGTTTTTTATGGTAAAAATATTCAAAGTTTTAGGGAATATAGTTCTTAAGGTTTAAGAAAATGCGAGGCGTGATAGGAGACCTCTCTCCTACATTTTCGGTCATATTTGAAAAATTTAAGGAAAAACATGAAATTTTTGCGGTAATTGGTCATTTATTTTCGGTGGAACGCAACTATTATTAGTTATTTTCGGTAAATATCGTAAATTATGATGTGATCCCTTCGGCATAACGCATGAATCTTTACACCCATTTTTCGGTGAAAAAAACAATAATTTCATATAAAGTGGACGTAAATAGAAAATATCTAAAAGAAAAGAAGAAAAAGGCAAATCTATGGAAACATAGAGACGCAAAGCCATGTCCTAAGGTAAAAGTTTCCTTTTTTGCTATGGTCGGCAGGTTACCGAATCAAAATGGGAGTCCCTCCGTTTTATTCGGGGTGGGCTCCTTTTCTGTTATTCCGTCTATTTCAATGAAATAGACTTGGTTCTTTTGATATAGAGGGTGCAGGGTATCACAGTTGGTGGAGAAAACATAGAAGAGCGGAGGATGAGAATGAGTACAGTTTATTACCCCTTAACACATGCGCAAAAGCGAGTATTCTACACGGAAAAATTTTATCCAGGCACAAGTATTTCTAATTTGGGTGGGTTTGCCAAGTTAAGATCGGTATCAGGTCTAAATCCTTCTTTGATCGTGGATGTGCTTCAAGCGTACATTCGTGAAACTGATTCTCTTCGTTTAAGGCTAGTGTATCAACATGAGCAGGAGGAGCCCGTTCAATATATCAAGCCATATGAAAAACAGCCGATTCGTTTGGTGAAAGGCTGGAGTGAAAAGGAAGTCAAGGCGTGGGCGAACGAGGAGATTCGTGAGCCGATGGAACTGATTGACCGTTCTTTAATCGAATTTACGGTCTTTCAAATCAGTGATCAAGAGTGCTGGCTGTTCTGTAAAGCGCATCATATTGTGGCTGATGGTATTTCAATTATCTTGATGGGAAACCGAATCATTGATCTATACCATGACATGCTGCAGGGGACAGACATCTCCCCAATTGAAGACATTTCCTTCGTTGATCACATCATGAGTGAGCAAACGTATGAATCTTCTAAACGTTTTCAGAAAGACCAAGCTTTTTGGAACGAGCAATTTGCCAATATTCCAGATTTCGCTTCTTTAACACCGCATAAAGGTTACGAGATGAGCTTACATGCGGAGAGATTTTCAGGGGATATTCCTGATTCTTTAAAGGAGAAGCTTCGAGTCTTTTGTGAAGAAGAGAAAGTCAGTATGCTTTCTATGTTTATGTCCGCTGTCTATATTTACTTGCACCGATTTAGCGGCATGGAGGATGTGGTCCTTGGAACTTTTATGGGCAATCGGACAAATGCAAAGGAAAAAAAGATGATTGGGATGTTTGTGTCGACCATTCCGATGCGCGCATCTGTGCAAGGATCCCTCACGTTTCTGGATTTCGTGAAGCAGGTCATGGCGGATCAGATGAAGATCTTGCGTCATCAAAAATATCCTTACAATGTGCTCATGAATGATTTAAGGGAAAGAGATGGATTTACAGGACGCCTGTTTGATATTTCTTTAGAGTATCAGGTCATGCAGTGGCAGAAAAAAGAGAATCTTTCGTTCATTACGGAGCCGATTTTTAGTGGAAGCGGGATGAATGATATATCGATTCATGTGAAAGACCGCTGGGATACAGATACATTGACCATTGATTTGGATTACCGTACAGACCTATTTAGTGAAGCCGATATGAGTAAGCTGTTTGATCGATTGATTATTTTGCTGGAGGCGGCAGTCTCTCAGCCAGATCAGCTGATTGGGGCTCTCTCTTTACTGCCAGCAGATGAACAAAAGCAGCTGCTTCAATTATCTAAGGGAGAAGCATTTGATTTACCAGGAGCGAAACCAGTTCACCACTTATTTGATGAGGCAGCTAAAACGTATTCAGAACGGGCAGCTGTGGTTGCGGAAAATGGAACGTTCACTTATGGAGAGCTGTATCAAAAAGCGGACAAACTGGCACGATTTTTACAGATGAAAGGTGTCTCGGTTGATGTACCAGTTGCCGTTTTAATGGAACGGACGGCAGATGCGATGGCTGCCATTTTTGGGATATTAAAAGCTGGCGGTGCATATGTACCGATCGATCCGGCATTACCTGAGGAACGCATTCAATTTATTGTAGAAGATTCTGGTGCTTCTATCGTTTTAACAGAAGAATCGTTTGTTCAGCAATATTCATCCATTGCGGAAAAAATGATTGTCCAGCAGCATATGGAATTAGAAGATCGTCCGCTGCCTGAGCTGATCGATCAGACGACATCACAGGATTTGGCTTATCTCATTTATACATCGGGTACGACTGGAAAGCCGAAGGGAGTGATGATCGAGCATCTTCAGCTGCATCATTTGGTTCATGCCCTGCATCACGAAGTGTATGAGGGGGCAAATCAGCTTCAAGTGGCGCTTCTTGCACCGTTCCATTTCGATGCATCTGTTAAACAAATCTTTGCTGCTCTTTTATTTGGACATACGCTTCATATTGTGCCAAGAGAAACGACACGAAACGGTGTACAGCTAGCGGCTTATTACAAAGAACATCAAATTAAGGCAACAGATGGAACGCCAGCACATGTGCAGCTTTTACTTGCAGCTGATTTGGATGGGCTTGCACTGACTCATATGCTGATTGGGGGAGAAGCACTCCCTGCGAAAGCAGCGCAGGCGCTGATTGAAGCTGTGCGTGTCAGCCAGCCGGATTTTACCTTGTGGAATGTGTATGGTCCGACAGAAACGTGTGTGGATGCGGCGGTTCACCGTCTAGATCTCAGTGAGCTGCAGAAGTCACCAGAACAGCGCTTTGTGTCAATTGGAAAGCCACTGGGCCATCACCGGATTTATATTTTAAATGAACATGAACAACTACAGGTGCAGGGAGCTGTGGGAGAACTATGCATTGCGGGAATAGGAGTTGGACGGGGCTATGTGAATCAGCCTGAATTGACGGAGAAGGCATTCAGACCAGATCCATTTTTTCCTGAAGACCGGATGTATCGCACAGGTGATGTAGTGAGATGGCTTCCAGACGGCACAATTGATTACCTTGGAAGAATAGATGACCAAGTAAAAATAAGAGGTTACCGCATCGAAACAGGTGAAATTGAGGCGGTCATGGAGCAGGTAGACGGAGTCGATCAGGCTGTTGTCCTTGTCGTGGATGAACCGGACGGTGGAAAGGCTTTAAGTGCTTACTATCAAGCACGACAAGAATTTCTTTCCGTGGACACCCTGCAAGCCGCTATCAAACATCAGCTGCCAGCTTATATGATGCCGCTTTATTTCAAGCAGCTTGAGGCATTTCCACTGACAGTGAGTGGGAAAGTCGACCGGCGTGCGCTTGCTGCATTAAAGGGAGACAAGGCTGTCAGTGCTGTTTATGTAGCGCCTAGAAACGATGTAGAAACGAAGCTTGTTCGGTTGTGGGAAGACGTTCTTCATCAAGAGAACATAGGTGTGTACGACTCATTCTTTGACATAGGCGGGCATTCACTCAAAGCGATGAAAGTTCTTACACTCGTTCAGCGGGCTTTTCAAGTGGAGGTCCCTTTATCTGTTTTATTTGAACAGCAAACGATTTCAGCACTTGCTGTTTATATTGAACAAGCGGAAAAGTCTTCACAAGTGGTCATACCGAAAGCACCGACTGCCGCCGATTATCCACTGTCACCAGCGCAGCAGCGTGTTTATATGGTGACTCAGCTGGAGCAGAGCATCGCCTATCATATGCCTGCCGTTGTGAAATTAAGAGGAACGCTGCAACGAGAGAAGTTGGAGGGAGCTTTTGAAAAACTGATCGCACGTCATGATATGCTGCGAACTTCTTTTCATACAGTCAAAGGAGTCCCTCGTCAGCGGGTAGCTTCATCCGTCCCATTTCAAATAGAACAGGTGACAGGCAGCACGATGGAAGAGAACATGCGTCAATTTGTCCGACCTTTTCATCTTGAGCAGGCTCCGCTTTTGCGTGTTGGGCTACAGTCTTTACATGATCAGGAGCATCTTCTCTATTTCGATATGCATCATCTGATTTCAGATGGTCTTTCAATTGATTTGATGCTGCGTGAGCTGTCTGACGCATATGAGGGATTAGTGAAAGCGCCATTGAAGCTTCAATATCAAGATTATGCTGTTTGGCAAGAACAACAGGCAGAGCAATTCGGTCAAATAGATGAAGCATTCTGGCTGAAAGAATTTTCAGGAGATATCCCTGCTTTGCAGCTGCTAACTGATTATCAGCGTCCGGCTGTCCAGTCTTTCGCTGGAGACCGCGTTCTCAGAAACATAGATGAGACGTTAACAGGCCGTTTGCAGGAGCTTGCAGCGAATCATCATACGACGCTGTATACCGTGTTGCTTTCTGCTTACTATACATTGCTTGCGAAATACACAGGTCAAAAGGAGTTTGTTGTGGGGACACCGACAGCAGGCCGGGTGCATGCAGATTTGAATGACATGATCGGCATGTTTGTCCAAACACTTGCTTTACGTTCAGAGGTAGATCCGAACGGTTCAATGACGCAGTTGATTGAACAAGTAAAGGAAAAGACGATGAGGGCGTTTGAGCATCAGCAATATCCATTCGAGCGGCTGCTTGAAAAGCTAAATGTGCAAAGAGATTTTAGCCGCCATCCATTATTTGATACGGTCTTTACTCTAACGCCAGATCATTCAACAGCCCAGCATATTGGAGAGATGAAAGTCGAAGTTGAGGAAACCAATTTCCATATTGCAAAGTTTGATCTCACACTTCAAGCGATGGAGTCAAGTCATGGTCTTTCCTTCGTCCTCGATTATAGTACGGCGTTATTTAAACGAAGTACAGCCGAGCAGCTGCTCAAGCATTATGTTTATCTTCTGGAGCAGATGGTCGAAGTGCCGGAGCAAGCGATTCAATCATACCGCTTACTGTCTGAACAAGAGGCAGAGGCTCAATTGAAGATGTGGAACCCGTTACCTACGCCTTATCCTGTGGAAGAAACCATTGTGACGCAATTTGAATCGCAAGTAGAGCAGCACGGTCATCAGCCTGCTTTGCAATATAAAGACGTGGTTCTTTCTTATCAAGAGCTGAATCACAGAGCGAACCAGCTGGCTCATTATTTACGTGAACATGGTTTTGGAAAAGGGATGACAGCGGCTTTATTCTTTGAACGTTCCAATGAGATGGTGTTGTCGGTTTTAGCTGTGCTAAAGGCTGGCGGTGTATATGTGCCAATCGATCCTGACTTCCCTGATGAGCGCATCAAGCACTTTTTGACAGACAGTGGTGCACAGTTTGTCCTGACCCATCAGGTGCTGCGTCATCGTTCTGTGCTTACTGCGTTTGAAGGGAAAATCATAGAAACAGAAGATCAAGCCGTTGATCAGCAGTCAGAGAGCAATCCAGTTGTATGTGTTTCGCCTTTGGACTTGGCGAATTTAACCTATACATCTGGTACGACAGGCAAACCTAAAGGGAACATGGTGACGCATCGGAACATTTTGAGAACAGTGAAGCAGTCGAATTATCTTACCATTCATCATGAAGACACGGTGATGAGCATTTCAAACTATGTATTTGATGCATTTATGTTTGATGTGTTTGGCGCTTTATTGAACGGAGCGAAACTCATTGTTTTGCCAAAGGATAACATCTTAAATATGAATGAGCTTTCTGGCGCGATTGAGAAGGAAAAAGTCAGTATTTTAATGATCACGACCGCTCTATTTCACTTACTGATTGATATGAAAAAAGGCAGCCTGAAAAACGTCAGAAAAGTGCTGTTTGGCGGGGAACGTGCTTCTGTGCCGCATGTTGTGGCAGCCCTTGAAACGGTTGGAGAAGACAAACTTATTCATATGTATGGACCTTCTGAAAGCACGATTTTTACAACGTATTATCCGGTCAATCACATTGAAGAACAAGCACTGTCGATTCCGATCGGAAAGCCGGTGAGTCAAACGGCTGTTTATATTGTCGATGAGTTTGGACATGTGCAGCCGCCGGGAGTAGCTGGAGAGCTTTGTGTCGCAGGTGACGGACTGGTCAAGGGGTATTATCGCCAGCCAGAATTAACGAGCGAAAAGTTTGTTGAAAATCCTTTCCGATCTGGTGAAGTCATGTACAAAACGGGCGATCTCGCACGATGGCTGTCAAATGGAGATATTGAATTTATTGGGCGAATAGATCATCAAGTCAAGATTCGAGGTCAGCGTATAGAGCTTGGCGAAATTGAACACCAGCTATTGCAGCATCCGCAAGTGAAGGAAGCCGTTGTCATTGCGTTATCAAATGAAACATTGTGTGCATATTTCACAGCAGAAGGTGCTGTTCCACTGTCGGATTTACGTGAGCAAGCAGGACGAGAACTCCCTGTTTATATGATGCCAGCTTTCTTCATGCAATTAGACGAGCTGCCACTAACGGGGAATGGCAAGGTAGACAGACGGGCATTACCGGTACCTGATGTAAGTGAGCAGGCGGCAAATGAATACGTCCCTCCTCAATCAGATACAGAGCGTATATTGGCACATATTTGGGAGGAAGTTCTTGAAGTGCCGAAAATCGGCAGACATGATCATTTCTTTGAATGCGGAGGTCATTCACTGCGCGGCATGAAAATGCTGAACAGGCTCTATGAAGAGATGCATGTGGAATGTACGTTGAAAACATTATTTGAATCACCCACTTTAGAGGCGTTTGCCCTTGCGGTGGATCAAACAGATCGAACTGAAATCAGGCGAGTGGAGAAAGCGGAAGAAGCGGCTTTTTATCCAGTGACATCTGCTCAGAAAAGATTGTTTGTTCTGCAAAAAATGACAGATGCCGAGCAGAGCTATCATATGCCAGCTGCTTTAAAGCTTGAAGGTGTATTTGATAAAAAACGATTTAAAAAAGCCATTGACCAGCTTGTTCATCGTCATGAAGCATTCCGTACGAGCTTTGACTTCGTTCAGGGTGAACCTGTTCAGCGAATTGAAACGAATGTTTCTGTGAACATTGAAAACATCGAAGGGGAAGGCCGAGACATTCAGCAATTAATGAATGATTTTATCCGTCCATTTGATGTAGAAAAAGCGCCGCTGCTCAGAGTGGGGCTTGTGTCTGAATCGGAGAGTGTTCATTATCTGTTGATTGATATGCACCACATCATTTCAGATGGTGCGTCTGTCGGTATTTTAATTGATGAGCTATCGACCTTGTATCGAGGAGACGAACTTGATGAATTGCCTATTCAATATAAGGATTATGCGGTCTGGTCAAACAGTGAAGAATCTCTTGTGAAAAAAGAGGCTGAAGCGGCGTTTTGGCTGGAACAATTACAAGGAGAACTGCCTGTTTTGGCGCTGCCTGAGGATCTTCCGAGACCAAAGGTTCAGACGTTTGAAGGGGGCCGCGTCGAATTCTCTATAGACGGTGCGCTTAAAGCGCAATTGGATGAGCTGGTTAGATCACTCAACGGTACAACGTATACAGTGCTACTTGCTTGCTACAGTACGCTTTTAAGCAAGCTTTCGAGACAAGAAGACATCATGATCGGTTCTCCAGTGGTGGGCAGAACCCATCCTGATATTCAATCAGTCATCGGCATGTTTGTGAATACGCTGGCACTCAGAACAAAACCAGAAGGACACCAGACATTTTCTCAATTTGCGTCAACAGTTCATGAGCTTGTGTTAGCGGCAAATGAACATCAACTTTACCCATTTGAAGAACTGGTGGACCAAGTACAAACGGTTCGCGACACAAGCCGTCATCCAATCTTTGATGTGGTGTTCTCGATGGAAAATGCAGATATCCGTGACTTGTCGATGGATGGACTTCACATTGTTCCGCAATCATTCAATGAGAACATAGCCAAATTTGACTTGACCTTAACTGGAAACGAATCTGACGATCAAATCGAGCTTGTGTTTGATTTTAATTCTTCTATCTTTGAGCAGTCGTCGATTGAGAAGTGGAAGGAGTATTTCCTTTACCTGATAGAACAAATGGTGTCAGCACCAGATCAATTATTAGATCAGATGCAATTATTATCACCAGCGCAGCAGGGAAATCTGCTTAATGAATGGTCAGGACCTGTCCTAGATGTTCCGACAGGTCAAACGGTTCATGCATTGATTAAGGCGAAGTCGCAGGAAGTATCTCATCAAAAAGCCGCTGCCTTCTGCGGCACAAGCTGGACGTATGAAGAGCTCAACAACCGGGCGAATACAGTCGCCGCAAGACTCATTTCCAGCGGCACAAAACCGGGAGACCGCATCGGCATTCTCACGCGTCCATCGCTCGAGATGACAGCCGCTGTTCTCGGTGTGCTCAAGGCAGGTGCGGCATTCGTGCCGATTGATGCCGATTATCCAGCGCAGCGCATGGCCTACATGCTGGAAGACTGCGGGGCAGAGGTCCTTCTGATTCAGAAAGGGCTCACTGCACCACCTTCTTTCACAGGTCATACCCTCTCAATAGAAGAGGCAGTAGAAGGAGAAGCGCACGAGATTCAGGTTCCTATCAAGCCAACGGATCTCGCCTATATGATTTACACATCTGGAACGACTGGACAGCCGAAGGGTGTCATGGTCGAGCACCAGTCCCTTGTCAATCTCGCCTACTGGCACAATGATGCCTTCCAGGTGACGAAACAAGACCGAACCGCCAAATATGCCGGCTTTGGCTTTGATGCCTCCATTTGGGAGATGTTCCCGACGTGGATCGCCGGCGCAGAGCTCCATATCATCGACGAAGCGATTCGCCTCGATATGATCAAGCTCAATTCGTATTTTAATCACGAAGGCATCACCATTGCATTCCTGCCAACACAGCTATGTGAGCAGTTTATGTCGATGGACAATCATTCTCTCCGTTACTTACTGACAGGCGGGGACAAGCTGAAACAGGTGAAGCCCGTTCCATACAAACTCGTGAATAACTACGGCCCAACAGAAAATACGGTCGTGGCGACAAGCGGGATCATTGATCCAGATCAAGGCACGCTTCCTATCGGAACAGCGATTGCCAATACTCGTTTTTACATTATGGGTTCGTTATATGACCTCTCGCCGCAAGGCGTACCGGGTGAGCTCGTAATTGCGGGGAAAGGACTGGCAAGAGGCTACTGGAATCTCCCAGAGGAAACGGACAAACGGTTTGTCCCAGATCCGTTTTATCCAGGAGAGCGCATGTACCGTACAGGTGATTTGGTGAAATGGACAGAGGATGGCGAGCTGATCTACCTCGGCAGAAAAGACCATCAAGTGAGCATCCGCGGATTCCGTATTGAGCTGTCAGAAATTGAAGCGCAGCTCCTTGCGCTGGATTCAGTCCAAGAAGCCGTCGTGACAACGGTCAAAGACGCAAGTGATCAAGACGCTCTTGTCGCTTACGTCATCACAGATGAAGAAACGGATACGCTGAAAGAAAGCTTAAAGCGCACCTTGCCAGAATATATGGTGCCATCATGGATCATCGAGCTAGACCAACTGCCGATGACGGCAAATGGAAAAGTGGATCTCAAAGCACTGCCAGCACCTGATATGGAAGCGAATCAAACAGCATACGAAGCGCCAAGAGATGAAGTGGAAGCACTGCTTTGCGGCATTTGGGAAGATGTGCTTGGCGTCAGCCAAGTCGGTATTCACGACCATTTCTTCTTCCTTGGCGGAGATTCGATTAAAGGCATCCAAATGGCAAGCAGACTCACGCAAGAAGGCTGGAAGCTCGATATGAAGCTGCTTTTCCAATACCCAACGATTGCGGAGCTTCGCCCATATATCGAAGAAGCGGACCTTCTCACAGCTGATCAATCACCTGTGGAAGGAGAGGTCATTTTAACACCAATTCAGCGCTGGTTCTTTGAACGGAACTTCAGCAGCCAACATCATTGGAATCAGTCCGTTATGCTCCATGCGGCAAATGGTTTGGATGAAGCGCTTGTCAAACAAGTGCTCGAGCAGTTAATGACCCATCATGATGCTTTGCGATTGGTTTATCCGATAGAAGAAGGACGCATCATTCAGCGTCATCGTGGAGTAGACGAAAACGATGTAGCGGTGGACGTGGTAGAAGTACAAGGAGAACGACCACAGCAAATCCAGCAGGTAGAAAAGCTGGCAAATGAAGTGCAGGCGAGTATTTCTTTAACAGAGGGACCATTAGTCAAACCTGCGATTTTCCGTACGGATCATGGAGATCACTTATTGCTCGTTGTACATCATCTTGTCATTGATGGTGTGTCATGGCGTATTCTCCTTGAAGACTTCATAGCTCTTTATGAGCAGGCGAAGCGTGGGGAGGAGCTGACACTTCCTGAAAAAACACATTCATTCCAAGCATATGCCCAGAAGTTGACGGAATATGCAGTGTCAGATGAGCTGCTGGCAGAAAGAGACTATTGGAAAAAGGTACTTGGGCATTTAACTGCACCTCTGCAAAAGGATCATGTTACAGAGGATCAAAGAATGCTGTATACAAAAACCATTCGCTTTACGCTGTCTGAGGAAGAAACACGCAGCCTACTGACAGAAGTACATGAGGCGTACCACACGGAAATCAATGACATTTTGCTGGCCGCATTGGGATTGACCCTGAAAGAGTGGACAGGAGAAGACAGACACTTTATTCATCTTGAAGGACATGGAAGGGAAGACATCCTTCCGGCGGTCAATGTGTCGCGGACCATCGGCTGGTTTACGAGCATGTATCCTGTGCTGCTTGATTTGTCGCATGCGGAGGATCTTTCCTATCAAATCAAGCTTTTGAAAGAAGAGCTCAGACACATTCCGAACAAGGGAATCGGCTATGGCATTTTAAAATACTTAACGCCTGACAAAATGAAGGACGGTATCGCATTTGATGTCATGCCAGATATCAGCTTTAACTATCTTGGTCAGTTTGATGAACAGATTGGCGGGGGTGAACTAAGTCGATCCACTTGGCAGGCAGGTCAATCATTAAGTCCAGAATCAGAGAAACCTCATGCATTAGATATTGTTGGTTTCGTAGAACAGGGCATGTTCCATATGACGATTTCATATCACCAGCTTGAATTCGAAGAGCAAACGATGGAGCAGTTCAAGGACCTTTTAGAAAAGAACGTGAAGGCACTCATCTCACATTGTGTATCACAAGATGAAGCGCAAATTACGCCTAGTGATGTAGGTGACGATGACCTGACCATGGATGAACTTGAAAAGCTAATGGATATATTTTAAGCAAACGAAGAGGTGGACTATGAGCAAACAGAAGATTCAAAAGGTATATCCTTTAACACCAATGCAAGAAGGCATGTTATATCATGCCATGCTAGACCCTAATTCTTCCTCTTATTTCACACAGCTGGAGCTTGGAATAAGAGGGGAATTTGATCTCGATCTTTTTGAAAAAAGTCTCAATGAGCTCATCGGCACATATGACATTCTCCGTACAGCCTTTGTCTATCAGCAATTACAGAAGCCTCGTCAGGTTGTACTGGCAGAGCGCAATCTAGATGTGTATAGAGAGAATCTATCTCACCTGAATCATCAGGAACAGCAAAAGGTACTAGATCAATATAAAAAGCAAGTGAGAAAGCAAGGCTTCCATTTAACGAATGATGTGTTATTGAAGGTCGCTGTTTTTCAACTGAATGAAACAAACTGGCATCTCATTTGGAGCAACCATCACATCATCATGGATGGTTGGTCCATGGGAGTTTTGATGAAAAAATTGTTTCATTACTACGAATCTTATCGGAACGGCAAAACGCCGGATCGCTCACAAGGAAAACCTTATGCAGATTATATCCAGTGGCTTGGCAAGCAAAATCAACAAGCAGCGGAAGGCTATTGGAAGGATCGCTTAGACGGTGCTGTTCAGCATCAAGGGCTTTTGCAACAGAAAGAAGCGAACGGGCAATATGACCATCAGGAATGGACATTCACATGGGATGCTGAAATGGTCAGCAGCATTCAAGAGATCGCAAGGAATTGCCAAGTGACAGCACCAAATCTATTCCAGGCTGTTTGGTCGGTTCTTTTAGGCACTTACCATGCGGCAAATGATATCACTTTCGGAACAGTCGTATCTGGCAGGCCGCCAAGTGTGGCTGGTATTGAACAGATGGCAGGGCTTTTTATCAATACAATACCGGTCAGGGTAGAAATGAATCAGGAAGACACCTTCAAACAGCTGTTTCAAAAAGTTCAGCAGCATGCGCTGGAAGCGGAAAACTATGATTTTATGCCGCTTTATGACATTCAGCAACAGACAGCTGCAGGAGGACAACTCTTCGATCACTTGGTCGGGTTTGAGAACTATCCTTTAGATCAAGAGCTATCTGGTGACACCATGTCGGAACGTCTAGGGTTTTCCATTGATGTAAAAGACGGATTTGAACAAACCAATTTCGATCTAAATGTCCTCGTATATCCAGGTGAAACATGGACATTGAAAATCAAATACAATGCGGTGGCTTTTGAAGAAGAGGTCATTGGAAAAATATCGAAACACCTCACTAATCTCATGAAGCAGATCATCGAAAATCCGGAAGTTCGCCTTCATGACGTGACGTGTATCACCGAAGAAGAAAAACAGCAGATTGAAGCATGGAACAAGACAGAACGAGATTATCCAAAGCATCTGTCTATTCCTGAGCTTCTTAAAGAACGCATTCAAACGCAACCAGACCATCTGGCGTTAGTCGAAGGAGAGCGGGCATTCACCTATGAAGAGCTCGGCCAAGAAATCCATCGTGTTGCGGGACATTTGATTGATAGCGGAGTGAAACAAGAAGATGCCGTCGCAGTGTATATGAATCGATCTGCTGAAGCAGTGATCGCCATTTTAGCGGTTCTTCAAGCAGGGGCTGCTTATGTACCAATTGATCCAGCCCAGCCAGAGGAGAGAATCCGCTTTATGCTTGAAGACAGCGGTGCATCCGTGTTGCTCTATGCGGACAGCCAGCCGCCAGTTCATGAAAGCATCCAAGCCGTTCATGTGTCAGACATATCGAATCAGTCAATCGTACCATTGGAAGTCGAGACCTCTCCTTCGCAATTGGCATATATCATGTACACGTCGGGGTCAACCGGCCAGCCAAAAGGTGTTCAAATTGAGCATCAGCATATTGTCAGATTGGCATGTTCTCAGGAGACACTGGGCTTGAACAAGTCGGATCGTATGGCACATACAGGAGCAGTCAGCTTTGATGCCATTACCTTTGAAATCTTTACAACACTGCTGAACGGTGCAACGCTTTATCCTGTTGACCGTGACACATTATTAGACATCAACCGGTTTGAACGATTTATCCAAACGAATCAAATCTCGGCGCTCTTTTTAACGACAGGTTTGTTTAATCAACTCGCTCAGCAGCGGCCGCATATGTTTAAAGGATTGTCCAAATTGATCACAGGCGGTGATGTGATCAATGTGAAAAGTGCAGAGCTTGTGAAGAAAAACCATCCATCACTTGTTTTACTGAATGCGTATGGCCCAACAGAAAACACCACCATCTCAACCATTTATGAGGTGAGAGGGGATGAAACGGGCACGATTCCAATTGGTCAGCCGATCAATCATTCGTCCGCTTACATTTTAGATGACAATCAAAGACTTCAGCCAATTGGCGCGCCAGGAGAGCTGTATGTTGGCGGAGACGGTGTCTCAAGAGGATATCTGCATCGTCCAGAATTAACAGAGCAAGTATTTATCGCTGATCCTTTCAAGGCAGAAGGGCGTTTGTATCGAACAGGAGATTTGGCTAGGTACAGTTCAAATGGTCAAATCGAATTTCTCGGACGGACAGATGATCAAGTGAAAATCCGCGGCTTCCGTATTGAGCTCGGTGAAATTGAAACGGTTCTTCAACAAGAGACAGGGATCGATGATGCGGTTGTGCTCATCCATGAGTCTCCTTCAGAAGAAAAAGAAATGACCGCTTACTATACGGGAACGATCACAGAAGAAGAAGAAGTGCGGGCTCTATTTCATCAAGCACTGCCAGCATATATGGTACCTCATCACGTCATGAAGCTAGATGCTTTTCCGCTTACAGCAAACGGAAAGGTCGATCGAAAAGCTTTACCAACGCCTGACGAAGCTGATCGTGAAGAAATCAGGCTCATTCCACCTGAAACCGAGACGGAAAAGGCGCTTGCTCAAATTTGGGAGGAACTGCTTGGGAAAGCGGTGGGAATAGATGAGCATTTCTTCATGACTGGCGGACATTCACTCAAAGCAATGATGATGTCAGCCAAAATTCAAGAAGTGTTCCAAAAGGAAGTTCCGATTCAAGTGATATTCGAAAAGCCAACGGTTCGATCGCTTGCGGCATACATTGACCAGGACGGTCAAGAAGAACAAGGACATCCGATCTTACCCGCAGCGAAGGCGGAGGACTACCCAGTGTCACCAGCTCAGCGGCGCTTATACATTTTACAAACACTTGAACCTAAGAGTACGAACTATCATATTCCGATCGTCTTAACGCTTGAAGGTACGCTTGATCATCAGCGGCTCACCTCAGCATTTGATGAATTGATTCAAACGCATGAAATCTTAAGAACGAGTTTTCATATGAAAGGCGAGAACGTCGTCCAAAGGGTACATGAACGAGCGGCATTTGATCTCCCTGTTCATGATGTAAAGGAAGAAGAGGCCGAGGCATTTCTTGCTGAACGTCAGGCGCCGTTTGATTTGACAGCCGCTCCCCTCCTGCGGGCACAGTTGCTCAAAGTGAGTCATGATCGTCATCTATTAGTCTTGGAAGCACATCACCTGATTACAGATGGCAGTTCCATGAAGACGTTCATTCAGGATTTGGCGAAAGCCTATGATGGAGAGGCACTTGCAGAAAGAGCCATTCATTATAAAGATTACGCTGTCTGGCAGTTAAGTGAAGAAGAAACAGAGAAACAGCGTGCGCATGAAGCGTATTGGCTGAAACAATTCGAAGGAGATGTACCGGTTTTAGATTTGCCGACAGACTACCCGCGTCCAGTGGAACGTGATTTTTCTGGAGAACGGGTGATGTTTGGCTGTGATCAAGCGACGACTCAGCGTATTCATGAGCTGCTCAAGAATACAGATACGACGCTGTACATGTTCTTGTTATCTGCATTTCAAGTGCTGCTCGCTTCCTACAGCGGACAGGAAGATATCATTGTCGGATCTCCTGTTGCGGGGCGAACACATCCAGATATTCAGGACATGCCGGGGATGTTCATCAATACCATTGCGATGCGCGGAAAACCGGAACAAACAAAGTCATTTTTACAGCTGCTTGAAGAAATAAAAGAAACGAGTGTAGATGCTTTTGCACATCAAAGCTATCCGCTCGAAGAGTTAATCGCGCGTCTGCCGCTTGATCGTGATACAACCCGAAGCCCGCTCTTTAGTGTTTCGTTTAATATGCAGAACATGGATGTTCCTGCACTAAAGCTCGGCGATCTGAACATTTCGCCTTATGCGATGCAGCACCGATCCGTCAAATTTGATCTGTCTCTAGAAGCATTTGAACGTGAGGGAGAAATAAAACTAAGCCTAGACTATGCAACGGCATTATTTAAAGAGGAAACCATCCGCCGGTTCGGAACACATCTGCTTGCGATTATTCGTGAGGCGGTCCAGCATCCGAATGAACGAATTGGCTTGTTCAATCTCTTGGATCAGCATGAGCAAATGGAGCGGCTGGAGAAAAGGGATGGAGAACAAACAGGTCAACATGAGCCGTATCATGTGCAATTTTCACGTCAAGCCATGGAAACACCTGATGCCATTGCGGTGATGGATGGTGAAAGGAAGCTCACCTACTGCGAACTGGATCGCATGTCCAATGCTCTTTGCAGTGAGCTGAAGATGCAAGGCGTAGAGAAAGAAAGCACAGTCGCGCTTATTCTTGATCGCTCTGTCTATGTCATTGTCTCGATGCTAGGTGTAATGAAAGCAGGCGGTGCATTTGTACCAATTGATCCAGCTTTTCCTGCGGAACGTATTCGTTACACATTAAAAGATTCAGGGGCAAAAGTCATCGTGGCAAATGAGTCTCTTGGTGATTCCTATCAGCATCTCAAGTCGATTCAGGTCGTACATGTGGAGAAAGCCGTCCAACGAAACGATTCTCTAGACCTGCCGGACGTATCGGTTGATCAACTGGCTTATGTGATTTACACATCTGGAACAACAGGGAAGCCAAAGGGTGTACAGCTCACGCATCGTAATCTATCACACTACGTCAATTGGTTGACACATGAAGTGACTTTACAAGAATGCGATCGAACGGCACTCCTGTCTTCTTATGCATACGACCTTGGTTACACAAGCATTTTCCCGGTTCTAAAAGCAGGCGGGACACTCTATATTCCTCGTGAAGACGTGTATACAGACCCTGTACGTCTCATGCGTTTTATTGATGAACAAGAGCTGACTTATATCAAAATGACACCATCCTTATTTCATATGATGGCAGATTCAAAGGGTTATACATTTGACGCTTTACGGCTTGTGGTATTGGGAGGAGAACCGATTGTCTCTGAAGATGTTGAGACATTTATGAAGCAGCATCCATGCGTCGCAGTGATGAACCATTACGGTCCGACAGAAACAACGATTGGTACAGTGAGCAAGCTAATGACACCGCATGAACTGGACGCTTTAAAGGAGCGTTCTATCATCGGAAAGCCTATTGCTCATACAAGAGCGCTTGTATGCAATCGCGAGCAGCGCCTTGTCCCTTATGGCGCACCGGGTGAGCTCTACATTTCAGGTGATGGTGTTTCAAAAGGTTATTTGAATCAGCCTGAATTAACAGCAGAGCGTTTTCTTGAAAATCCTTATTTCCCTCAAGAGCGGATGTATCGGACTGGAGATTTGGTCAGACAGCATGCAAATGGGGAGATTGAATTCCTTGGAAGAGTAGACGATCAAGTGAAAATTCGCGGTTATCGAATTGAGAAACAAGAAATTGAGCATGCCGCACGTGCCCTTTCAACCATTCAAAAAGTGTATGTCAAAGTGATCAACACATCTCGTTTACCGGAGCTGGCGTTATATTATACAGCACCTGATCACATTGGAACGCTGACATTTAGAGAAAAGCTTTCAGAGACACTGCCGGATTACATGATTCCTACTTATTTTGTCAAAGTGGATCATATTCCGCTGACGCAAAACGGAAAAGTGGATGCGAAATCTCTGCCGCTTCCTCATGAGGCACATATGAACCGCACGGCACACGCAGCACCAGAAACGGCGCTTGAGAAGACGCTTTGTGATATTTGGTCAGATGTTCTTGAGATTGAAAAAGTCGGCATTGATGACCATTTCTTTGAATTAGGCGGGCATTCTCTGAAAGGCATGGTGCTCATTTCGAAAATGCAAGCCAAACTGAATCAGCATGTTCCACTCAAGGTTCTTTTTGAAAAGCCAACGATACGGGCGATAGCTGCCTATTTGGAAGAAGCTGATGCTTCGCTCGTTACATCCATTCAGCCAGCGGAAAAGCAAGATTTCTATCCAGTCTCTTCCGCACAAAAGCGAATGTACGTATTACAGCAGCTGCATCCAGAATCCGTCACCTACCATATGCCAGCCGTTTTCATGATGGAAGGAAACCTTGATCTGAAGCAGCTAGAAGGAGCGATTCACGCTTTAATTGATAGACATGAGTCATTGCGGACAGCCTTTGTTGAAATTGACGGGAGTCCCGTCCAAAAAATTTATCGCCGTGTGCCGTTTACGTTACAGATGGTTGAAGTAGAAAGCGATCAGGTACAATCCGTCGTAGACAACTTCATGACACCATTCTCATTACATCAAGCACCTCTAATGAGGGCGAAAGTGGCAAAGCTGTCTGATGATAAATATGTGTTCATGATGGATATGCACCATATCATCGCAGACGGGGTGACACGCAGTCTGCTCATTCAAGAATTAGCGGAGTTGTATGAGCATAAGACGTTACCGCCAGTTCAGTTGCACTACAAGGATTATGCGGTATGGCAGCAAGAGGAAGAGCAGCAAGTAGCACTTGAAAAACAGCGGCAGTATTGGCTGGAGCAATATGCACAGCCACCAGAAGACTTGGCACTTCCGCTTGATTTCCCGCGGCCTAGCGTGCAGTCATTTGCAGGAGACCGGGTTGATAGATGCCTGTCTGCTGAAAAGGCGCAGCATGTCAAAGCGCTCATGGCTGAAAAAAATGTGAGCTTGAACATGGTGATGCAAACGGCCTTTGCCATTCTCCTTCATAAATTGACTGGGCAGCATGACATCGTCATAGGTGCTGTAACGGCTGGCCGTACACATGCGTCAATCGAACGGATTCCGGGCATGTTTGTGAATACACTGGCCCTTCGACATGACGTTCAGTTAGAAGAAACTGCAGAGCATCTGCTAGAAAAAATAAAAGATCACAATCTATCAGCTTATGAGCATCAAGGATTCCCGTTTGAGGATTTGGTCGCGCAGTTAGACCTTTCGAAAGACACGAGCCGCAACCCGTTGTTTAGTGTCATGATGACAACGGATGACCGTGATCTGACGTTACCGAATTTGAATGGACTTACGCTTTCACACAAACAGCAAGAAGCCGTTCAGGCAAAGTTTGATTTAACGCTCGGCATCTTTGAGGAACAAGATCAAGTGGGCTTGCGCTTTGAATATGCAGCGGCACTATTTAAAAAGAGTACCATTCAGCGATGGAGTCAATATTTTGAGCGAATCATAGACGAAATGATCGCGAAATTGAATCAGCCGATCTCAACCATCTCAATCTTAACAAAAGAAGAAGAGCGAGAACTGCTTAATGAATGGTCAGGACCTATCCTAAATGTCCCGACAGATCAAACGGTTCATGCATTGATTAAGGCGAAGTCGCAGGAAGTATCTCATCAAAAAGCCGCATCCTTCTGCGGCACAAGCTGGACGTATGAAGAGCTGAACAATCGGGCGAATACAGTCGCCGCAAGACTCATTTCCAGCGGCACAAAACCGGGAGACCGCATCGGCATTCTCACGCGTCCATCGCTCGAGATGACAGCCGCTGTTCTCGGTGTGCTCAAGGCAGGTGCGGCATTCGTGCCAATTGATGCCGATTATCCAGCGCAGCGCATTGCCTACATGCTGGAAGACTGCGGGGCAGAGGTCCTTCTGATTCAGAAAGAGCTCACTGCACCACCTTCTTTCACAGGTCATACCCTCTTCATAGAAGAGGCGGTAGAAGGAGAAGCGCACGAGATTCAGGTTCCTATCAAGCCAACGGATCTCGCCTATATGATTTACACATCTGGAACGACTGGACAGCCGAAGGGTGTCATGGTCGAGCACCAGTCCCTTGTCAATCTCGCCTACTGGCACAATGATGCCTTCCAGGTGACGAAACAAGACCGAACCGCCAAATATGCCGGCTTTGGCTTTGATGCCTCCATTTGGGAGATGTTCCCGACGTGGATCGCCGGCGCAGAGCTCCATATCATCGACGAAGCGATTCGCCTCGATATGATCAAGCTCAATTCGTATTTTAATCACGAAGGCATCACCATTGCGTTCCTGCCAACACAGCTATGTGAGCAGTTTATGTCGATGGACAATCATTCTCTCCGTTACTTACTGACAGGCGGGGACAAGCTGAAACAGGTGAAGCCCGTTCCATACAAACTCGTCAATAACTACGGCCCAACAGAAAATACGGTCGTGGCGACAAGTGGGATCATTGATCCAGATCAAGGCACGCTTCCTATCGGAACAGCGATTGCCAATACTCGTTTTTACATTATGGGTTCGTTATATGACCTCTCGCCGCAAGGCGTACCGGGTGAACTTGTGATTGCGGGGAAAGGACTGGCAAGAGGCTACTGGAATCTCCCAGAGGAAACGGACAAACGGTTTGTCCCAGATCCGTTTTATCCAGGAGAGCGCATGTACCGTACAGGTGATTTGGTGAAATGGACAGAGGATGGCGAGCTGATCTACCTCGGTAGAAAAGACCATCAAGTGAACATCCGCGGATTCCGTATTGAGCTATCAGAAATTGAAGCACAGCTCCTTGCGCTAAATGAAGTGAAAGAAGCCGTCGTGACAACGGTCAAAGACGCAAGTGATCAAGACGCTCTTGTGGCTTACGCCATCACAGATGAAGAAACGGGCACTTTGAAAGAAAGCTTAAAGTGCACCTTGCCTGAATATATGGTGCCATCATGGATCATCAAGCTAGACCAACTGCCGATGACGGCAAATGGAAAAGTGGATCTCAAAGCACTGCCAGCACCTGATATGGAAGCGAATCAAACAGCATACGAAGCGCCAAGAGATGAAGTGGAAGCACTGCTTTGCGGCATTTGGGAAGATGTGCTTGGCGTCAGCCAAGTCGGTATTCACGACCATTTCTTCTTCCTTGGCGGAGATTCGATTAAAGGCATCCAAATGGCAAGCAGACTCACGCAAGAAGGCTGGAAGCTCGATATGAAACTGCTTTTCCAATACCCAACGATTGCGGAGCTCCGCCCATATATCGAAGAAGCGGATCTTCTCACAGCTGATCAATCACCTGTCGAAGGAGAGGTCATTTTAACACCAATTCAGCGCTGGTTCTTTGAACGGAACTTTGATCACCAGCACCACTGGAATCTCTCAATGATGCTTCATGCACCAAAAGGGTTTGACTTGGCTGTCACAGAACAAGTTCTGCAAAGGCTGCTCTCACATCATGATGCACTGCGCATGGTGTTCAGACAGGAGCATGATGACATTCTGCAATACAATCAGCGGGAGCTGACAGAACCATTTTCAATTATTTCTTGTGATGTTTCAAAAGCGCAAGATGTGAAACAGGCGATTTCCACATACGCCAATGAGTATCAGCGTCAACTGAATCTTGAAAAAGGTCCGTTGATGAAAGTGATTTGTTTCCATACAGAAAACGGTGATCACTTACTCATGATCACACATCATTTAGTGATTGACGGCGTTTCATGCCGGATTTTACTAGAAGACTTTATGTCTCTTTATCATCAGACAGAAAAAGGAGAAGCGATGGTTCTGCCGCCAAAAACGCACTCTTTCAAAGAATGGGCAGAAGCGGTTGAACGATACGCGCAGTCACAGCTGCTAAAAAACCAAAAGGAGTATTGGGCAGCGATTGAAAATAGACCGTTTACGACTTTACCTGTTGACCATGAAGTAAAAGAAAGAAAAGTCGCGGATACGAAAGCTGTCAAAATGCAGCTGACAGAAGCAGAAACCGAGCATCTGTTAACGAATATCCATCTTCCGTACACAACAGAAATGAATGATATTCTTCTATGTGCGCTCGGACTGGCCGTTCAGGAATGGACAGGTCAATCTCATGTACATGTACAGCTTGAAGGTCATGGAAGAGAGGACATTTTATCAGGATTAGATATATCCCGCACAGTTGGCTGGTTTACGAGCATGTATCCAGTCGTTCTTGAAGCGAAACCGAATCAGACCATTGCAGACGCTATCAAAGGTACGAAAGAGATGCTACGGCGTGTACCGAATAAAGGGATTGGTTACGGTATTTTAAGATACATGACACCATCCGAACCGTCAGTCAAACACGTGCAGCCTGAAATCAGCTTGAACTATCTTGGGCAGATTGATCAGGAAGTGACGACAGAACTCTTTGGGCCCTCAACCTATGATATGGGCCGTCAAGCGAGCCCTGAATCCGAAGCTGTTTATAAGCTGAACCTCAGCGGTCTTGTTCAGCACAATCAATTCATTCTGTCGTGCTCATATTGTGCAAGTGAATATGAAGAACAAACGATACAGCAGTTCATCGCATTGTTGAAGGAGAAAATCAGATCCATCATCACCCATTGCTTAGCGCATCAAGAGCGAGAATTTACGCCAAGTGACTTCTCGGCTGCAGACCTTGAAATGGATGAAATGGACGATATCTTTGACATGCTCGAGGAGAAATTGACCTAACACCACTAGATCAGTCATGAAAAAGGAAAGGAGGAATGAAATAGATGAGTCAATTTAAAAGGGATCAAGTTCAAGATATGTACTATCTGTCACCGATGCAAGAAGGAATGCTGTTTCATACCCTCCATCATCAAGAAAAAGGCTTTTATGTAGAACAAATGGATATGAACGTGAAGGGCACACTTCGGCATGATTTGCTTGAGAAAAGCATGAATATCATCGTGGAACGGTACGATATTTTTCGTACCGTGTTCCTCCACGAAAAAGTGAAGCGTCCTGTCCAAGTTGTATTAAAGAATCGACCTTTCCAGCTTGATGTTGTGGACATACAGGATCTTTCTGAAAGTGAACAGCTTGAACGTATTGATCGTTTTAAACAAAAGGATCAGCTGAGAGGATTTGATCTCTCAAAAGATTTGCTCATGCGGGCCTCCGTTTTTCAAACGGGTCCTTCAAGCTATCGCTGGATATGGAGCTATCACCATATCCTTCTAGATGGCTGGTGTTTTGGTCTAGTTGTGCAGGAATTGTTTGCGATTTATCATGCACTTTTGCATGACATCCCTTACAGGCTGGAGCCAGTCAAGCCATATAAAGAATATATTCATTGGCTGGAAAAACAAGATAAACAAGCCTCACTTGAATATTGGACGCAATCTTTGGCTGGCTTTGAGGGGCAATCGACTTTTAAAGAACAGCGAAAGCAAACAAATGAGCATGAATTAGGCGAAATCGAATGGGCCATGAGTAAAGAAGAAACAGCTGCTTTATCAGAGTTAGCCTTGCAGCAGAATGCCACGTTAAGCAGTGCGCTTCAATCGGCTTGGTCCATTTTACTAAGCAGGTATCAGCGGTCAAATGATGTTTTGTTTGGAACAGTTGTGTCAGGACGTCCGTCGGATTTGGCTGGTGTGGACCGGATGGTGGGGTTGTTCATCAATGTCATTCCAAGACGAATTCAGCTGACAGACCAAATGACGTTCCGTTCTCTATTATCAGAGACGCAGCAGCAGTCTTTAGCTGCTGAACCGCACCAATATATCCCGATTTATGATATTCAGGCTAAGGCAGGTCAGCAGCAGCTCATTGATCATATTGTGGTGTTTGAGAATGTCCCTGCTGCAAAGAAAGACGAGCAGGAGTCACTGCTTGGCTTTACAGTAGAAGACATGAATGTCTATGAAAAATCGAACTATGATCTCAATTTACTGGCGTCGCCCGGGGAACAATTGCAGCTGAAGCTGGCCTTTAATCAGCGTGCATTTGACCCTGCATTTGTCCGTAAATTAAAGGATCAGCTGACCCTTTTGATCAAAGGGGCCATCAAACATCCAGATCAGTCAGTTCATACACTGACACTTGTGACAAAGCAGGAAAAACAGCGAATGTTAGAGGAATGGAATGCACCTGAGCTTGAGCATGATCAGCTATATTTGACAAAGTGGTTTGAGCATAATGTCCGAAAACAGCCGAATGCAGTGGCATTATCAGCAGGTGATCACACGATGACATATGCGGAGCTGAACGAACAAGCCAATCGACTGGCAAGGCATTTGCAAAAAAATGGGGTCAATCATCAAACGGTGACCGCCATTTTAGCAGAGCGGACACCTGAACTCATTGTCAGCTTACTCGCTGTCTTAAAAGCAGGTGCCACCTATGTGCCGATTGATCCAGATTATCCAGAAAGCCGTATCCAATATATGCTGAAAGATAGCGGAGCGACGCATCTTCTGACTCATTCATCCTTTATCAGTCAGACGAGGTCACTCGCATTTGATGGCACGTATCTTTTTGCAGATGATCAAGAAATTTTACTGATGAGCTCAGAGAATCTGCCACTTGAAGCTCGTTTAGATGATACGGCATACATCATGTATACATCTGGAACAACCGGACAGCCAAAAGGCATCATGACGACCCATTCCAATATTGCCCGGGTGGTCAAAAATACGAATTATTTAACCATTTTAGAAACAGATACATTGTTGTCGTTATCAAATAGCGTATTTGATGGCTTTACATTTGATGTATATGGTGCGCTTTTAAACGGAGCAAAGCTTGTCCTGCCGCAAAAAGAAACCATTTTAGATATGGGGAAGCTCACTGAGCTGATAAAAGGAGAGCATATTTCTGTCATGTTTGTTCCAACGGCTTTATTCCATCTTCTCGTTGATGAAGGAACAGACTGGATGCGCGGTGTGCGTAAGGTGCTGTTTGGGGGAGAGAGGGCATCAGTTCAGCATGTGAGAAAAGCCTTTGATGTGATGGGAAAAGGCAGATTGTTGAATGTATACGGACCAACCGAATCAACGGTTTTTGCCACGTATTATCCAATAGATGAAGCAATCCCTTTAGAGGCACATTCTATTCCAATTGGGAAGCCGCTCAACCAGACGGGCGCTTATATATTGAGTGAGCACAGGCAGCTTCAGCCGATTGGAATGGTTGGAGAGCTTTGTCTGAGCGGCAAAGGACTGGCAAAAGGATATTTGAATCGTCCTGATCTGACAAAACAAGTGTTTATTCCTCATCCTTTCGCTTCGGGTGAGCGCCTGTATCGCACGGGGGATTTAGCCTATTTTCGAGAAGACGGTCTGATTGAGTATGCAGGCAGAGTCGATGATCAGGTGAAAATTCGCGGGCACCGAATTGAATTGACAGAAATTGAAGCCAACCTTCTCATGCATCAAGGTGTAAAACAAGCTGTACTCCTAGCGGATCATGATGAAACAAATCATACAAGACTGCTTGCCTACATCACGTGTGATGATGCATGGAAAGGGAAACTCGATGACATCAAATCAGGGCTGAAAGAGCGTCTTCCAGCTTATATGCTGCCTCATGAGCTGATTGAACTGGAGAACCTCCCACTTACGCCAAACGGGAAGGTTGATAAACGCCAGCTACCAAAACCAGAGGCGCCGCAAGGAAACCGCCGTGTGAAACTGCCCGCAAATGAAGTGGAACAAAAGCTGCTTTTGATGTGGCGGGAAGTACTTGAACGAGAGGATATTAGCACAGATGACCATTTCTTTGAGCTTGGCGGACATTCTTTAAAAGCGATGTCTCTATTGTCCAAAGTATCAAAAGAGTTTGAGGTTCAGGTGCCGATCCATTTGTTGTTTGAGACCCCGACGATTGAAGCGCTTAGTCGTTATATTCAGCATCAGGACGGGGAAACCGCTGGCTATCTTGTATTCAATGAATCTCAAACATCAACAGTCTTTGCTCTTCCGCCATTACCAGGCTACGGCTTTATCTATCAGGAAGCAGCAAAAACGCTTGATGATGTTCGGCTAGTCGCCTTTGATTTTATTGAAACGAATAACCGAATGGCGCAGTACGTTCAGCATATTCAGCACCTTCAGCCAAAAGGGCCGCTGACGTTGATGGGGTACTCAGGCGGATGTTACCTCGCCTTTGAGCTTGTTCAAGCGCTTGAACAAGGAGGGCGGACAGTCGAGAAGGTCATCATGATCGATTCCTATAAGAAAATTGGAGAAAGTGATTTAGAAGGACGATCCATTGATGATGATATTGAAGCGATTGTTCATCAAACGAAACAAAGCGAACTTGCTCAAGGGGAGATCGTTCAAGAAGCGCTTGCCCAAAAGACGCGCGCCTACTATGAAACGTTTGTTAAGGGGGTGAATCAAGGCAAAATACAGGCAGATATTACGTTCATCCAATCTGAAGAACAAATAGCGATCCCGGACTGGATGGAAGAGTGGACACAGGCAACGGCCGGATCTTTTACCCAATACCAAGGCTATGGCCGGCATGCTGATATGTTCAAACAGAAAGAATGTGCAGCTCAAAATGCACAGCTGATCAAACATATTGTCAATCAAACAAATAGAGAACGAGTCTTGTAAACTTTAGATTAGGCAGGATGCAGCCTTGCAGTCCTGCCTAACAAAAAAGGAAAGGAACTCATATGAAACCATCAACCATTAACCAAACGAGTATACATGAATCAATGGATGCGATTTTACAAGATGTAAAAACAACCATTTTACAAACCAACGAAATCGAACGCTTCGCTGTTTTTTCACGTGAAAAAACCATTCGACCGCGGCCGTATCACCTCTCTCATTTATTTCTCGACAAGCACATTGAGCATGAGGCCGCAGCGGAAACGATACAGACGAAAACGGCTGTACCTGCTTTGGCCGACATGCCGCCCGCTCTTTCCTATGGAGGGGATCTCGACGTCACACAAGGCGCACAGACCTTACAGGACGTCTTAACAGAGGCTGCAAAAACGACAAATGGGCTTACGTATATCGTGAATAGCAAGAACGAACTCACACAATCTTATGCGCAGTTACAAGGAGACGCCGAGAGGGTTCTGACTGGGTTAAGGGCACTGGGGCTTAAGGCAGGCGATCCTGTTTTCTTTCAATTCTCATCGAATCATGCCATGGTCACTGCCTTTTGGGCATGTGTATTAGGCGGATTTGTTCCAACGCTTGTGTCGGCTGCCCCAACCTATCGGGAGATGAATGCTGCAGTGAAGAAGCTTCATCACGCTTGGAAGCTGCTCGAGCATCCGCTCATCCTAACAGATGACTCACTGATCGAGGAGGTGCAAGGGTTAGCCTTCCTGTGGCATACAGACCAATTACGTGTCGCAGCAGTTGAGCCGATGCTGACATTAGAAAGAGATACAGCCGCTCACCCTGCCGCGCCGGATGATTCCGTCTTCTTTATCTTAACGTCTGGAAGTACAGGGATGCCAAAGTGTGTAGAGCATTCCCATAGAAGTGTGCTGGCGAACGTCAAAGGAACAGTGGCAGCGAATCAATTTACACAAGAGGATGTCTCGTTAGACTGGATGCCTTTAGATCATATTGGCGGCATCGTGATGTTCCACCTTGTCAATGTGTACACAGGCTGCGAGCAGATTCGGGCAAGAACAGATGACTTTATCGCTCAGCCGTTGCGGTGGCTTGACTGGATGGACCGCTACCGTGCAACGAAGACGTGGGCACCTAACTTTGCATTTGCGATGATCAATGATTATGAGAAAGAGATTTCATCAGGGTCTTGGGATCTGTCGGCGGTGACCTGCATGATCAATGGGGCAGAGGCGGTCGTTCCAAAAACCATCCACCGATTTCTACATTTGCTTGCTCCGCACGGCTTAAAGGGAGATGTGATCAGACCGGCTTTCGGCATGTCTGAAATCTCATCAGCGGTTGTGTTTTCCTTTGCGATTGAGCGTGGAGATGAAAACAGCGGGGTTCTGACCTTTGAGGAAACGTCGCTGACAGAGCAGCTAAGACCAGCAGAAGCACGTGAGACAGGAACCGTCAGCTTTACAGAGCTGGGCAAACCGATTCCAGGTATCACGATACGCATCGTCAATCATCAGCATGAGCTTCTTCCAGAAGATCATATTGGCCGTGTGCAAATAAAAGGTCCAACCACCATGAAGGGTTATTACCGGAATGACGAAGCGAATCAAGAAGTATTTCAAGCGGATGGCTGGTTTCACACGGGTGATTTAGGTTTCCTGCACGAAGGAAGGCTGACACTAACCGGTAGAGAAAAAGACATGATTATCATCAACGGGAAAAACTATCACAACTATGAAATTGAAGCCATAGCAGAAGAAGTACCGGGAGTAGAAACGAGCTTTGTGGCTGCTTGTTCTGTCCGAATGGAGGCTTCTGCATCCGATGAACTGATTCTCTTTTTTACACCGAAGCTGTATGAGCCAGCTTATATTATGAGGGCAAGTCAACACATTAAATCCCATATTGCAACAAAAATGGGCTTGTCTGCATCTCGCATCATTCCTGTCCAGAAGCATGCATTTCCCAAAACAAGCTCTGGAAAAATAGAAAGGGCACAGCTCAAGACAAGATGGCAAGAAGGCGAATTTGATGAAATGATCATGGAAATGGACATGAGACTTGAAAATGAACATACCTTGCCTGATTGGAGTTATCAAAAGAAGTGGATACCTGCTCCACTTGATGTAGCTGACAAGCAGATCATAGGGGACGTTGTGATCTTTGCAGATCCATTAGGACTGGCAGATCAATTGAAATCTTTTGCAAACAGTGAACAAACATACATTACGGTTGAACCGGGTCAAGCGTTCAAACAACTCACACACACTCACTTCATCATCCACCCGAATCGGCCGTCTGACTACGAACAACTCTTTGAGACGCTCCGTTCGTATGGCGTTTCGGTGAAACACATCATTCACCTTTGGAACTATACAAACCAAGAAGACAAGCTTTATGTGGACAAGGCAAAACAAGCGCAGAAAACGGGCAGCATGAGTGCATTATTTTTAACAAAAGCCATTTCCGTCTATGAGGAGCAGGTGGCCATCACTTTTGTCTCAGCCCATGCGATGAATGTGCCGGAGGATCAAATCCACGATGTAGAAAAAGCAACGACAGTAGGACTGATGACAGCAATTCAGCATGAATGGCCGTTTATCAAGGTGCAATGTCTTGATTTTTCTCTAGCAGAATCGGTATCTAGTCATTCCCATGCAATGGCGATGATGGCAGAACTCACACATGACCAAGACCGTCATGTTGCTGCTTATCGTCAAGGTGTTCGTTATATTCCCTTTTTAGCACCTCTTCATTTGGAAAAGGAACAGAAAAGGAAAGAGCCACCATTTGAATCATCTGGGCTTTATGTCATAACAGGCGGGCTAGGCGGAATTGGACGTTTAGTCAGTGAACACCTACTGACATCTTATCAAGCACATCTCGTGTTGCTTGGAAGGAAAGAGAGAGAGGCACTTTCTAGTGACCAGCAAGAGACATTGTCTTTGCTAGAAAAGCAGGCAAAATTGCATGGCGGCAAGGTTCTTTATGAGAAAGCAGACATCACGGCTGAAAAAGAGGTGGAAGCGATCATCTCTAGACATGAGGTCGCTGGAAATCGAAGGCTGGATGGGATCATTCATTTCGCAGGTATCATTCAAGAAGAACTGCTTGCTGATATGACTTCTGTGTCTCTGAATGACATGTACGAAGCGAAGGTATATGGAACGATTGCGCTTCATGAAGCTGCCTCCAAACGCAGGAATGTTTTATTTCTTTCCAGCTCGTCAGCCCGAACGCTAAAGGGCGGTATGACTGTCGGCGCCTATTGCGCTGCCAATGAGTTCGTTGAACAATTTGCTCATTATCAGAAGCTGACATCTACAGTGAAGCCATATTGCTTTAGTTTCAGCATGTGGGACGAGATTGGCATGAGTGAAGGCTCCATGATAAAAGGCATTTTAAAAGAAAGAGGTTATCTCCCAATTTCAAAGCAGGCAGGCTTCCAAACGATGCTCGCATGTCTGATGACAGATGCTCCGCTCATTTATACGGGATTGGATCGATCGAAGAAAGAGATTCACGAGATGGTCCATGCGGATGCGGAGATGCAAACAGAGCAGACCTTTTACGTCTTTTTCAAAACTGATCAAACAAAGGCGGTGGAAGAGCGGCTCTATCAATCGATTCATACATGTTTACAGTCCCGTCTATCTGGTGAATATGCCGTGCATTTGTTTCCTGAGGAATATTGGAAAGAAACAGAAGATGGAACGCCAGACGAGGCATATTTTCATGAATTAATAGAGGAAAGCGGAATGGATTCAGACAACAGAGCACCTCACACAGAAACGGAGAAACTGCTCGCACACATTTGGTCAGAGTTGCTCGATGTCTCGGATGTCAGCTGCGGCGATCATTTCTTTCTACTAGGAGGTCATTCGCTGAAGGCGACGCAAATGCTGTCTGCGGTTAGACAAAAAACAGGGTTTGACGTGCCGCTTGCTGTGTTGTTTGAACATACGAGACTCGGAGAATTAGCAGACTGGATCGATTCAAATGCCAAAGCAGATGAAGTGATTCCGATGAGAAAAATGGAGAAGGGTCGGGAAATTCCGATGTCTTATGCCCAGCAAAGACAGTGGTTCCTTTATCAATTAGAGCCGGATCTGCCATTTTACAATAATACGATTTCTTTTAGGATGAACGGGCCTTTAGATATCAAGGTGCTTCAGGAAAGTCTGCATCATATGGTGGAAAGACATGAATCGCTCAGAACGTCCTTTACAATGAGCGGGGATGAACCGGTACAGGTCATTCATGAACAGATGGCCCTTCCAGAGCTTGAGGTGATGGACCTTTCAGGCATAGCGTCACAGGAAGAGAAAGAACAAAAAGCGGCTGAATGGGCGAAAGAAGAGGCATCCACACCTTTTCAATTAGAACACGAAGCGCTCTTTCGAGTGAAGCTGATTCGACTTTCACCCGCAGAGCATATCTTGCTTATGTCCATTCACCACATCGTGTCAGATGGCTGGTCGATCGGCATTGTTGCAAGAGAATTATCCGAGTGGTATACAGCGGCGATCGAAGGGCGGGAGCCTCACTTGCCGGCACTGCCAATTCAATATGCGGATTACGCACTGTGGCAGAAGGAGTATTTGACAGGAGAACCACTAGGTAAGCAGCTTGCCTATTGGAAGGAGCAATTTGCGGCACCTGTTGAAGATTTGGTATTGCCGTATGATCATCCGCGGCCGGCCGTTCAATCCTACAAAGGGAAGACGAAAACATATCAGCTGTCGAAGTCACTGTCTAAAAAGATTGCGGCGCTATCCAAGAAAACAGACAGCACACTGTATATGACCTTGCTGTCGGCTTTCTCTACTCTATTACATCGATTGTCTTCACAGGATGAGTTTGTCATTGGCTCGGTCATTGCTGGGAGAAATCGAACGGAAATGGAGCATTTAATCGGCTTTTTCGTGAATACATTGGCGCTTCGGATCGACCATAGCGGGAATCCAGCCTTTACGGAATTATTAGAGCGAGTGAAGGAGACAACCGTCGGTGCTTATGCACATCAGGATGTGCCGTTTGAGATGGTGGTCGATGAATTGAATATTGTGCGTGATGCCAGTAAGCAGCCGCTGTTTCAGGTCATGTTTGTTCTGCAAAACCTACCGCTTGAAGCTTCTCCAATGGGAGAGGCGACGTCGGTTTTAGCCATTGAAGATAATGATACAGCGAAATTTGATCTCTCTCTGTTTGTGTTTGAAGGAGCTGAAGGTCTTCAGTTAAAACTTGAGTATCATGCGGATTTGTTTTCTGATGACACGATGGAGCGATTCCTCGCATACTACGAGCACCTGCTTGAAGGAATTTGTGAAAATCCAGCGCAGCCGATCAGACAAGTGAATTTCCTGCCAGAGAAAGAAAAGCATCAATTGCTCTATGAATGGAGCGGAAAGACTGATCAACCAAAAGGTCCGCTACTCATGACGGAACGATTTGAAGCGCAAGTGAAAAAGACACCTCATGCAGTGGCGCTTGAGTTTCAAGGAGATGAGTGGACGTACCAGGAGTTACACGAGAAAGTCAATCGTCTAGCAGGCTATTTGCAGCAGCGAGGCGTGACGCCGCATGAACCAGTTGGACTGCTCATCGACAGATCGCCTGAAATGATTCTTGGGGTGCTGGCCATTGTGAAAGCAGGCGGGGCTTATGTGCCAATTGATCCTGAATATCCAGATGCCCGCATTGATTATATGCTGAGAGATACAGGTATTCAGCTTTTACTGACAAAAAATGAATGGCTGAAAAAAGTATCCATCAATCAAACGGAACTCATTTGTCTTGATCAAGGGTATGAAGAATTTTTACCAGAAGCAGAAGTCATGCCCGCTGCACTAAGACCTGATGGACTTGCTTATATCAACTACACATCGGGGTCAACTGGACAGCCAAAAGGAGTACTGATCCCGCATCAAGCGGTCGTCCGGCTTGTGTGTGAAACAGACTATGTCACCCTTAATGAACAAACGCGCATTTTACAAATCGCCAGCTTCTCTTTTGATGCTTTTACGTATGAAATATGGGGTGCCCTTTTAAACGGGGGAAGGCTCATACTGACGGATCGAAATACCATTTTATCAATGGATACATTAGCGGAAGCACTAAAAACTTATCAGATTACAACAGGGTTCCTGACTGTGCCGCTGTTCAACCGTTTAACAGAAGAACATCCAGAAGCTTTATCTGGACTTCATGCATTATTGGTCGGCGGAGATGCCTTATCAGCCGCTCATATCCGAAAAGCACTACCGTATTTGCCTGAAGGGCTTTTAAATGGTTATGGACCAACAGAGAATACAACATTCTCCTGTGTGCATCACATTCGAGCACTGGAAGAAGATCAGGCGACGGTCCCGATTGGACAGCCTATTGCTTATTCACAAGCTTATGTATTAGATGACCAAATGCAGCCAGTTCCGCAAGGCGTCATCGGCGAAATTTACGTTGGCGGCACAGGGCTGGCACTTGGTTACCTTGGAGATGAAGAAAAAACAGCATCATCATTTATCCCGCATCCTTTCCAAGAAGGAGCGCGTTTATATAAAACAGGCGATATGGGCCGCTGGCTGTCAAATGGCATCATTGACTGCCTTGGAAGAATCGATCATCAAGTGAAAATTCGCGGACACCGCGTGGAATGTGGAGAAATTGAAGCCGCTATGCTGACATTTGATGACATCACAGAATTTGCCGTTATCCCGCATCAGCATGAGAGTGGTCATAAGCGATTGATCGGTTATTTTGTCCAAAAAGGCGGCATGACCACGCAAGACATTCGCCATAACTTAAAAGACATCCTGCCAGATTATATGGTGCCAAGCCTATTAATAGAGCTGGATGAATTACCGCTTACGCCAAATGGAAAGGTAGACCAAAAGCGTCTTCCGCCGCCAGAGTGGAGACAAGAAGAAGTAGAAACAGCCATTGATAAAGCAGCTACTGAGGAAGAACGTGTGTTAGAAAAAGTGTGGTCTCAGCTGCTAGGCGCTCCTTCTATTGGCGTCCATGATAACTACTTTGAGCTTGGCGGAGATTCCATTATTGTCATACAAATGGTGGCACGCTTAGCACAGGAAGGCTACGTCATCCAGCCGAGAGATGTATTTGAAAAACAGACCATCTCACAACTCGCACAAGCGATGAGAAAGGCAGAGGTCTCTACGGTCTATGATCAATCACCTGTGACAGGAGAGGTTCGTCTTCTCCCGATTCAATCTTGGTTCTTTGAGCAATCGATGACCAATCAAGATTATTGGAATCTATCGGCGCATATTGAAATGAAGCGATCTGTTCCACATGAACAGTTAACACAGGTTCTTTCAAAACTGGTCGATCATCACGATATGCTGAGAGCTATATATACAAAAGAGGCAGATGGCACATGGATTCAAACCATTCGTGAGCCTGGTGTCACACCTTGTGTCACATTCTTTGATGTGACGGATGTGTCTCAAGAGGAAGCACGGAAACAAATCCGCTTGGAGACAAGTGCCTGTCAAGGAACATTGTCATTAGAGCGAGGAGAAGTGATCAAAGCGATTCTTTTCCATACAGGTGAAGACACGTCTGAGCTCTTTATTGCTGCACACCATCTCGTCATAGATGGCATATCATGGCGCATGATACAAGAAGATGTACTAAATGGATTGAAACAGCTTGCTACGGGGCAGGACATCATATTTGCGAAAAAAACCGCCTCCTATAAGCAGTGGGCAGATGCATTATATGAATATGCACAAACCGATCAATTACAAGCGCAGGCCTCTTTTTGGCAAAAAATCAAGGATCAAGAGGAAGAAGGTTCTCCTTTCCAACTGCCTGCGCTTTCTAATATAGAAGAACATGCAGAGATCCTGTCGGTTCAGCTCACAAAGGAACAAACAGATAGGTTACTTAGACAGGCCTCACAAGCATACCGAACAGAGATTAACGATTTACTGTTATCAGGCCTCACGCAAGCCATTGGAAAGCCAATGCTCATCACGTTAGAAGGGCATGGACGCGAGGATTTATTTGAACAGATGGATTTGTCACGGACAGTCGGCTGGTTTACAAGCTCTTATCCTATTTTTATTCCTTTTATTCAAACCGATGTTGCAAGACAAATCAAAGACGTCAAAGAAACCTTACGAGCTGTGCCGCAAAAGGGAATCGGCTACGGTTTGCTTCAATATATGACAGAATCTCGTTTACTCAAAACGGTAACGCCGCAGATGAGCTTTAATTACCTTGGTCAGTTAGATCAGGCAGATGGCGAAGCCAAGCTTTATATAGCAGACGAACGAAATGGACATGTTCACGATCCGAAAGCAGAAAGACAGCATTTGATCGATGTGTATGGATATGTGACAGATGGTCAGTTGCAGATGAACTTTATGATCAATCGAGAACTGCTGCAAGATCAAGAGGTGCGGTTGTTACCTGAACGTTTTAAAGAAAAAATGGAGATCATCTTGACGCATTGTGTTGAAACGAGCGGCGGCTTTACACCATCTGATTTTCCAATGGTTCAGCTCACGCAAAAGCAAATAGATGAACTTCCAGACAATGTAGTCGATGTGTATCCGCTGTCTCCAATGCAGCAAGGAATGCTGTTTCATGCACTTCTAGATCAAGCCTCACAAGCTTATTTTGGTCAGGTGCATATGACACTCGAAGGCTTAACAAACGGCGATGCCTATGAACAAGCTTGGAATCTTCTTGTAGAACGTCATTCCATTTTGAGAACAAAATTCGCTTGGGAAGGGCTGAAGGAGCCTGTTCAGTTCATTCAATCAGAAGGAAGCATCCACCTCACTCAGCACGATGTGCGCCACCTGAGTGACGAGGAGCAAGAAGAGACAATCGAACACTTTTTAGTATCTGATCGTTCAAAGGATTTCAATTTAGACCATATAGATGAACCGCTTATTCGGATTGCTTTATTCCGTTGTGATGAGGAAAGATGCACGTTTGTCTTTAGTTTTCATCACATTTTAATCGATGGATGGAGTTTGTTCAGCTTTATTCAGGAATCCTTTGCGCTTTATCGCTCTCTTGTGGACGAACGAGAGATCAGTCTTTCTACAGTCCGTCCATATAAAGATTTTATCGAATGGCTGCAAAAGCAGGATCAAGAGAAGGCGCAAGAATTCTGGCAGCGTTATATGTCAGGCGTAGAGGAAGCGACACCGCTTCCAGGAGACGGCGAAGAACATGCTTCAGACCAAGAAGCAAGCATGGCGCAGTCCAGCGTCAAATTGACGCCAGAGATGCAACTGAAGCTGGAGAAGATGACAGGCAAGCAGAAGGTCACGTTGAGCACACTGATTCAATCAGCGTGGGGACTGCTCTTGCACCTTCATTCAGGCGCAGAGGATGTCATATTTGGGGTGACCGTATCTGGCCGGCCAGCCGACTTACCAGAAGTGGAAAGCATGACAGGGCTCTTTATTAACACATTGCCGCTTCGTCTGCCGATCCATTCGGACTGGACGATTGCGCGATTGCTCGCCTATACACAGGAAACCGTTTTTCAGATGAGAGAATACGAGTATACTGTACTGCCAGATATTCAGCAGATGACGGAAATTCCAAATGGAGAGGCATTGTTTCACAGCATTGTCGTGTTTGAAAACTATCCGATTGAATCCATTGAGCCGTATGGCGTACGCATTTTAGACATCGCCAGTCATGAAGAAACAAATTATGACTTAACCCTTGTCGCAGTGCCGGGAGATACGCTGGAGCTTCGGATCACATACAACTTACATCAATATACAGAAAAGCAAATACAAACGCTGATGCAACAGCTGATTCACACACTTGAAGCCATGACAGAACAAGTGGATACGCCGCTATCTTCCTTCACAATTGTGACAAATGAGGAAAAAGAGCGGATGATCAGTGATTGGGCGAAAAACGCACATGTCAGCGTGCTATACCCAGACCAAGAAGAAGTCTATGCAGGCGTACATGATTCTACCTATGAAACGGAAATATATGTCCTGAATGAAGAACATCAGCTCATGCCGGTTGGATTTCCTGGAGATATTTTTATCGGCGCAAAAGAGATCAAAGCACTTTTTGGAGAGCTAGCCGATTGGATGGAGGCGCATAAAATTCCGCATCCATTCAAACATCAAACAGGCGAATACCTTTATCCGACAGGGGATGTCGGCGTTTGGACAGAAGAAAGCAAGATTCAGATTTTGGATTGGATGTAGGAGGAGAAGAAGAATGCTAGTTAGTAGACGAAAAGGAAATGCAGCAAATCATATTGTCAGGATCAATGGAAAACGAATCGATCTCAAAGCATTAGAGAAAGTCTTCATGCTTCACTTTCCACTAAAGGAATGTGCGCTCATCCCGAAGAAAAATCAAGAAGGAGGCCTATCGCTTGTGCTTTTTGCACAAGCGAAGGACCCTTCGCTGACAAGAGAGGATTTGATGAAAGGTCCGCTTCATCCTGATGAAGTGCCAGCCGCACTCGTCCTAGTCCCTTCCTTGCCGCGAAAAGAAAATGGAGCGATCGATACCGAGGCGCTGCTTGTCATTGATGTACTAGATGAAGAGGAACGAAGAAAGATAGAAGATTGCACGAAAGCCATAGATGGAGTAGAGGAAGCAGCCGTTTTGATAGAGAGTCAGACAGAAAAACAAACACCCTATCATTTAGATGACCTCTTCCCAGATAGACAGCGTACAAATGGAAACGAATCGTTTTCAAAAGATGAAGTCAGCCAAACCATACAATCCTCCGCACAAGAAAAACCACCAGCTCTTGTTTATGGAGGTGATGTGATCAGAAAACCTGGTACACCAGTCACATTGACAGAGGTACTGATCCGAGCCGCCTTTATGTCACCAAATCGCGGAGTCACGTATCTCAAAGAAGGCGGTCATGAGGTGATCCAGACTTACCCGGAATTGCTCACAGGAGCGGAACGTGTCCTATCTGGATTAAGGGCAGCCGGACTTTCAAACGGCGATCAAGTGCTGCTTCAATTGAAAGATCATCAAGATTTTATCACAGTATTCTGGGGCTGTATTCTCGGTGGAATCATTCCAACCCCAGTCTCTGTACCGCCTGTGTATGATGAAATGAATCAAGGCGTGAACAAGCTCAAGGGCGTGTTTCAGCTGCAAAATGAGCCATTCATTATTACAAACGAAGCGAGTGCTGAGGACATTGCAGGACTGCGTAAAACATTTGAATCAAAAGCGATTCCGATTTTAACAATCGAAACATTACTTGCCTGTGATCCAGATGAACAGCATTATGAGCCAGAGCCGGATGAGCCTGTGCTTCAGCTGCTGTCCTCAGGAAGTACGGGTGTGCCAAAGTGTATCCGGCACAACCATCAAAGCATTTTATCTAGAATCATTTCCTTTGAGCAGGCAAATGGTTTCACGCATGAGGATGTATCAATGAACTGGATGCCGCTTGATCATGTAGGGGGCATTGTCATGTTTCATGTACATGATGTGTACCTCGGCTGCCAGCAAATTAGTCCATCCATTGATCAATTTATCGAACGGCCGATGGTGTGGCTGGATTGGGTAGAAAGATACGGTGTCACAAGGACGTGGGCGCCAAACTTTGCCTTTGCGATGATGAATGAATATGAAGACGACATTCGCAAAGGGAGCTGGGATCTCTCCACCTTGACCTATATCATGAACGCCGCCGAAGCAGTTGTTCCTAAAGTGACGCAGCGTTTCATGCACATCATGGGTGAGCACGGATTAAGCCGCCATGCGATGGTGCCGGCTTATGGCATGTCAGAAACATCATCAGCCATTGTCCAGTCAAAAGAATTCATGCGTCATGATGATCAGGGTGGACAACTGACCATTGATCAGACCTCATTAACAAGTGAGATTCAATATGTGACGCACGATCATCCGCACAAGATGACCTTTACAGAAGTCGGTGCACCCATCCCTTCTGTATGGATTCGGATTGTAGACGAGCATCACCATGTGCTGCCAGAAGATCAAGTCGGCCGCTTGCAGGTGAAGAGTCCAACGATTATGATGGGCTACTATCAAAATGAGGAAGCCAATGAAGAAGTATTTGCGGAAAACGGCTGGTTTCATACAGGAGATTTAGGATTTATTCATGAAGGGCGCCTAGTCCTCACAGGGCGAGAAAAGGATATCATCGTCATCAACGGAGCGAACTATTTGAATTACGAAATTGAAGCCGTTGTGGAAGAGGTTGAGGGGGTTGAAGTTACCTTTGCCGCTGCGTACGGCATTTACAATCCCGAATCAAGTAATGACACACTCGCCGTCTTTTTTGTTACGCAGAAGGATTCGATAGAGGATCAAATCACAATGATTCAGCAGATTAGAGAGAGCATCATTCGCAAAATGGGAATCGAACCTGATCATATCATTCCGGTGAAAAAAGACCAATTTCCGAAAACAGAAAGCGGAAAAATCCAACGTGCCCAACTAGGTGCGGCACTGAAAGCTGGGGTGTTTCATGACATTGAACGTGCACTTGATCTTGCTTCGGAAAATGAACAAACCCTCCCAGATTGGTTCTTTAAACGTATTTGGGTAAAAGAGAATATCGGTCCATCTCAGCCGGTATCCAATGATCATGTACTCGTATTTGAGGATGAAAAAGGGCTTTATCAATCGCTTTATGCCCAATTTGAACAAATGAACCTGCCTTATGTTTCTGTGAAAAAGGGTCATGAATTTTTACGCCTGTCAAAAGGGATGTATCAGATGAACCCTCGAATCAAGGGGGATTACGTCAGGCTTGTGGCGGCGCTTGAAGCCGATGAATTAAAAATTGACCGTATGCTCCACTTGTGGAATGTGTCAGACAAGGAGATGATTGCGAGCCCTGCGCAGTTCAAAGAACTGAATGCAAGCACTAGCCAATCCATTTTGTATTTGTATCAAGCATTGAGACAAGAAAATAAAGAGCCGATGCGTCTCGTTGTTGTCACAAAAGGTGGTCAATTTGTAAAACCGCAAGATGAGCTTCATGTGGAGAAAACGTCTCTTGCCGGATTATTAAAAACCATCCCGCAAGAATGGGAAGGGGCAGAAGTGTCTCACCTTGATATTGAAGCGGAGAATGTGGAACAGGATGCCAAGCATATTGCGGACGAACTAGGTGCGATTCATTTAAAAGCAGAAGTGTCTTACCGGCATGGCCAGCGCCTCGTACCAAAGCTGGAAAAAGTGAATATGATGATGGCACCTCAGGCAGAAGGGTTTTTAGAATATGAAGGCTTGTACTTGCTGACTGGCGGGCTTGGCGGTATTGGATTTGAACTGTCTAAGCAAATGGTCCAATTTGGCTTGAAGCTCGTGTTAATTGGACGGACATCCCTTGAAGAAGACAGAGAAAAAGAGGCGTCATTCTCACAACTTAAAGATCTGGGAGACGTCCTTTATGTACAAGCCGATGTGACGAATTTATGTGACGTCGAGCAGGCGATTTATGAAGCAGAAAAGCATTTCGGACAGTCGATCCGAGGAGCGCTTCATTTAGCCGGTGCTGGCAATGTATCTGAGCACTTTCAGCATGTGGATACGTACACACTGGCTCATACAACAGAAGAAGATTTCGTCAAAGAACTTTCAGGGAAGGCAGACGGTGCTTGGGTGCTGCAGGAAGCTTTCAAGCATGATCCGTCAGTGCCACTCGTCTTTTTTGGATCAGTGAATGGCTTTTTTGGTGGTACCACATTTGGCGCATATTCTGCGGCGAACAGCTTTTTAGATGGACTCGCACATGCCCTTACCTATCATGAGGGAAGAAGAGCGATTTCGTTGAATTTCAGTATGTGGGATAATCTTGGTTTGTCTAAGGGACATACTGGGGCTGCGCTAACCGTTCGCAAGGGCTTTCAATTGATTGGAAAAAAACAAGGACTCCATTCATTATGTCTAGGTGTTCGGCTGAATGAAGCGCATCTATTTATCGGCCTAGATGGGGCCAATCAAGAAATTGCTGAACATCTTCAACCAGCACCAATACCACATTTTGAAAAGAAACTGTACTATACGGTGCAATCAGGCAAAGAAGTGGATGCTGACAAGATCACAGGCATCATAGAGGGGAAATGGGACATCAGGCAAGTGGAAGATATACCGAAAAAACAAGATGGCTCTATTGATCACGAAGCCCTCAAACAGTTCCATCACAAACACGCACAGCCGTTTGAAAAGCAATTGCCAGAAACGAAGACAGAGCAGGTGCTTGCGGCCATATGGGAGGATATTTTAGAAGTCGATCGTGTGTACAAAGAGGATCAATTCTTTGACCTTGGTGGACATTCATTAAAGGCCACTCAAACGATTTCACGTATTAATCATGAGTTTTCACTAAAGGCGCCGCTAAAAATATTGTTTGAAAGCAAGAATCTGGCACACTTGGCACAAATGGTCGATGACATCAATGGAGCACCAGCCATTCAGGAAGCCAGCATTCCAAAGCTGGAAAAACGAACAAGCTATGAGCTGTCACACGCTCAAAAGCGAATTTGGTTCTTATCTACATTAGAAAAGAGCCATCATTACAATATATTAGGTGCTTGGAAGCTGATGGGCCAATTACACATCCAAACGTTAACAAAGGCGATCGGTCTCTTAACAAAACGTCATGAAGCACTGCGCGCAACATTTCAAACCATTGGCGGCAAGCCGGTTCAAGTCATCCGTGAAGATCTTCCGCCATCAGTAACCGTTGCGAATTTCTCATTATTTAATGAAAAAACAAGAGCGAGAAGATTGGAACAGCTGATTCAGCAAGAGGCGAACCGCATCTATGACTTAGAACGGGGACCGCTTGCACAGTGGACAATTGTTGATATGGGGAAAGAGGAGTATTACTTGCTTTGTGCGCAGCATCATATCATTTCCGATGCATGGTCGCTCAGCCTGCTTATTCAAGAATTAGAAGTCGTGTATGGTGCGCTATTATCAGAGAAAATGCCTGAGCTACCTGCACTTGAGATTGAATGGACCGACTATGTTCATTGGGAGAATGAGCAATTAAAGAACCACCAGAAGGCTCAGAGCTATTGGCTAGAAACGTTACAAGGAGAGTTGCCGGTATTAGAGCTCCCGTTTGACCGTCCTCGTCCGCCGGTTCAAACATTTAATGGGGCTACAGAGCAAATCGTGATAGATGAATCGCTTGTTCGTCGTTTACATGCCTTGTCGAGGCAGCAGGGGACAACACTATTTATGACGATGTTGTCAGCCTATTATGTCCTGCTTCACAAGTTGTCTGGACAAACAGATGTCATTGTTGGATCGCCGATCGCTGGGCGTGATGTCGAACAATCAGAGAAGCTGGTCGGCATGTTTGTCAATACATTGGCGCTGAGACAGGACGTTTCAAAAGCCGATACCTTTGCCGATTTACTGGCAAAGGTGAAAGAAATGACGTTAAAAGCCTTTGAGCATCAGCATTATCCATTCGACAAGCTTGTGGATGACCTTTCAATTGATAGAGACCTAAGTCGTTCACCAATTTTCCAAGTCGCCATGGGGTATGTCACTGATTCGCTGGATATCAACCTAAAAGGACTGACATCGGAACAAGTGATGGTCCATCATACCGTCTCTAAATTTGATCTCACCTTGCATGTATTTGAGCAGGAGGACAAGCTGTCTATCCATGTGGAATATAATACGGATTTATTTGAGCAAGAAACGATCCACCGTATGATGAATTATTATCTCAATCTGTTAGATGGCATGACGGCTCAGCCTGAACGGACATTTGCTGACTTTTGCGTCATGGACAAAACAGAACAGAATGCCATGATCATAGGGAAAAATCAAACTGACACGCCTTATCCAAAGCGTACGCTGCAAGAATTATTTGAAGAACAAGTGCAGCGTGACCCGCACCGGATTGCTGTATCTTATATGGAAGAGCATATGACGTATCAAGATTTAGACGAGAAAGCGACAAAACTGGCTGCCTATTTACAGTCAAAGGGCGTTGGACCAGGTTCACTTGTCCCGATGCTGTTTGATCGTTCGTTTGACATGATGGTCTCAGTTCTAGGGATCGTCAAGTCGGGTGCTGCTTATGTACCGATGTCACCTGAGTATCCAGATGCCCGCATCGGTCTGATCGTTCGCGATACACAAAGCGATATCATCTTAACCCAGTCGCATCTGATCAATCGTTTAGACGATCTGAGCGGCACAAAGATTGAAATGGACAAGCCGTTACCAGAAACAGACGCAGTGTATCAAAGGGAAAAATCGATTGTAGGAGAAGACCAGCTTGCCTATGTTAACTACACTTCAGGCTCAACAGGCACACCAAAAGGCGTGATGCTTCCTCATGCAGGTGTGGTCCGCTTAGTGAAAGAAACAAACTATATTGAGCTTGGTTCAGAAGATAAAATGCTTCAGCTGTCTAACTATGCATTTGATGCCTTTACCTTTGAATTATGGGGAATGCTGCTCAATGGCGGTCAGCTGGTTCTGATCCCGAAATATGCTGCTCTGAATATGGACGAATTAACTCGTTTAATCAAAACGCATCAAGTCACAGCCAACTGTTTGCCAACTGCATTATTCAACCGGCTGATTGAGCATGATCCAAAAAGTGTGGCTGGATACCGTACATTACTCGTTGGCGGAGAAGCCATGTCTAGTGAGCATGCACGAAAGGCATTGCCACATATGAAGGGTGTGCTGATCAATGCTTACGGTCCAACAGAAAACACAACATTAGCGACCACTTATCAAGTCACACATGTACCGGAGGATGCAAGATCAGTACCAATCGGTGTGCCAGTCGCCAACTCAACGGTTGTCATACTTGATGATCATCTCAATCCAGTACCTACAGGTGTCAAAGGAGAAATCTATATCGGCGGAACAGGGCTGGCAAAAGGATATCTGCATGACCCAGAGCGCACGCAGGAGCGGTTTATTGACAATCCATTCCCGGCATTAAAAGGGGACAAACTGTATCGTTCCGGTGACCTAGGGAAATGGCGATCTGATGGCAGTATTGAATACCTTGGCCGAAAAGACAACTTGGTCAAAATTAGAGGCTACCGAATTGAATGTGGAGAAATTGAGACAGCCCTGCTCAAACATCCACAAGTAAAAGAATGTACCGTCATTGCTAAAACGTACGGCAGCTCAAAACGGCTGGCAGCCTACCTTGTCACAGATGGAGGAGAGCCTGTTCCCGGATGGAAAGCATTTTTACAGGAAAGCCTGCCAGGCTATATGATTCCAAGTTACTTTATCGTACTTGACGCAATTCCCGTCACAACGAATGGGAAGGTCGATCAAAAAGCATTGCCGGAGCCGACAGACGCAGTCTCATCCTCACATGAAGACGATCAACCGGTAACAGAAACACAGCAGCTGATTGTGACAGCTTTCAGTGAAGTGCTTGGTGTCAAACGAGTAGGAATTCATGATTCATTCTTTGATTTAGGTGGAGATTCCATTATGAGTATTCAAGCCGTTGCCAAATTAAAAGAAAAAAGTGTCCGTGTTGATCCGAAATGGATTTTCATGCACCCAGCGCCAGCGCAGTTAGCGGCATATTTGGACACAATGCCAGAAACAGGCGAGCCTGTCGAAAGAGCCCCGAAAGACTATGTGATCGAGTTGAAAAAAGGGGATCCGGCTGAACCGAGAATTTTCTTTGCACCGCCTGCTGGTGGAACGGTGATGGGGTATATCGATGTGGCCAAGCTCATGACACATGAAGGAGCTGTTTACGCCTTGCAGTCTCCAGGCTTGTATGAGGATGAAGAACCACAATTCCTTCATTATACAGAGCTTGTCACCATTTTTATTGAAGCCATTGAGACATTCTATCGACCAGGCATTGATTATTTGGCCGGGCATTCCATGGGCGGACATCTTGCTTACGGAATGAATCAGAGACTCTGTCATGCAGGAAAAGCGCCAAAAGGATTGATCATTTTAGATACGGTTCCGGTATTAAGAGATGAGGCAGATCAAGCGCTTCATGCCGATATGAACGAAGAAGAAGTGAAAATGCTGGCCCTCGTTCTGGGTATGGGGAACCTCGTCGGCATCAAACCAGAAGCATTACAAGGGCTCAGCTTCCAAGAAGTGAAGCAGAAAATTCTCAAAGAAGCAGAAAAGGATGAAGTCGTTCATCAATTTATGAATGATCACTATTTAGATAAATACTTGCAAATGCAGACACATAATACCATCATGTCACAAGCCATTGAATTAGAAAAAGACCCATTCTCTGTGCCGTTTTATATTATACAAAGCAGCGATCACGCCACAGATTTCCAGAAGAAATTTGCCGATTGGGAAGCTTACACGAGAGAAACGTGCTCGTATTTTCAGATAAAAGGCGACCATGTGACCATGATGAAAAGACCGCAGGCAGATCAACTTGCGCAGATTCTTGAAACGATCGTAAAGGGGTAAGGACGTATGAACCAATTATTTAAAACCTTTGAAAAAAAATCAGATCTGATTCAGCTTATTTGTTTTCCTTTTGCAGGCGGATATTCCGCCTCTTACCGTCCGCTCTTTGAAAAGCTGAAGGACACGGCCGAAGTGACAGCAGCAGAGCCTCCGGGTCATGGAACGAACCTCATGCCGCTTGAGTCAAGCATTGACCGGTTGGCTGAATTGTATAAAGAAGGACTGACAGGCAAATTAAACCGTCCATTTATTTTGTTCGGACATTCCATGGGCGGACTTGTGGTGTACAGGCTGACTCAGCTGCTAGAAAAGGAAGGCATCGATCCGGCAGCAGTTGTCATTTCTGCCATTCAGCCGCCACAAACAAAAAGACAAATATTGACCCATTTATCGAATGAAGCATTTGTTCAGCATATCGCTGAAATGGGCGGGATTCCAAAAGAATTGTTAGAGAATAAGCCAATGATGGATTACTTTACACCATCCTTACGTGCCGACTATCAAGCATTAGAATCCTTCCAGCATACAGACAAAACAATCATTGAATCACCCGTTTATTTATTGAACGGAAAGCAAGATAAAAAATGTATGGAAGACGCAGTCGGCTGGCTAACATGGGCAAACGCCATCGAACGCACTGATTTCGAAGGAGGCCACATGTATATCAACACACACCTCGAGCAGTTCGCAGAACATATGAGGCATGTCATTGAGCAGACAACAAAAAGGCAATTCATCAGCCAATAAAAGAAAACAACGGCCCCGTCAAACGAGGGCCGTTGTTTTCTATAGCTGAATATCATTTTAAACGCAGAGAAACTGCTATTTAGGATAACGTTTCAAAGAATCTTTTTTCAAGCTGCACTTCATCAAATATTTCTTCGGAAGGTTTTTTTTCTGAATGAACGATTTGTCCTTCATTTATAAAAAGGATCTCGTCACATAAGTTAGCGGCAAATTGCAGGATGTGCGTAGAAAGAATGATCGTTTTATTTTGAGCCTTAAATTCTCTTAGATGTCTTTTCATAAGTGTCATATTTGCTGGGTCTAGACCGGTAAATGGTTCATCTAATAAGATAATAGCTGGATTGTGTAAGGTGGTTAATATAAAAGAAATTCTCTGCCTCATCCCTCGGGATAGAGAAGAAGAGCGAATATGGGCTTGTTTTTCAAGCCCATATTTTTCTAATAAATGTTGAATCTGTTTTTTATTTAACGGTTGTTCAACTAACATGGATTGATATTTAATCAATTCGAAGCATGTTAAGTTTTCAAAAAGTGTTGGATCATCTTCCATGTAACCGACAGTTGAAAAACCATTTGCTATATTTTTTTGTATGATCAATTCACCTTTATCTGGTGTGATCAACCCCGCGATTATTTCAAGAATGGTTGTTTTTCCAGCGCCATTTTTGCCTAATAATCCAACAATTGAGCCTTTATGAAAATGTAATTCATGAATTGATATTTTGAAGTTGGACTCTGTATATTCCTTGATTAGATCATGAATTGAAAGCATACAATCCCTCACTCGAATAATGTTTTAACTGATTGACAGTTTTTGTTAATCGTTTTATCCCAAAATAAAAACATGATGACGATGATGATCACTGTACAAACAATCATGATCGTATTTGCCGCAATAAAAGAGGCTAGGTTATATGAGGACATAACGGATAAGCCTAAAATGAAACTGAAGCAAAGGTTTAATGTTAATTTGCTTAGTGTGCTAGGAACTTGATACACATATTCCCATTTAAAATAAGGAAATAGAACAGTAGAACCAACTGTGCATACGCCTATTAAAACGCTACTAACTAACAAAGTAAATATTACATAAAAGGGGTGATCTACATTTATTGTAAAAGTAGAAAAGATAGTATATACAATACAAAAAAACATATGTAATAAAACGGATAATATCAACTTAGAGTTTATTTTGTTCTTTATAAAGTGAGGTAACCTATGTTTTAAAGGAATAATGGGACCATCAACATCAAAAGAGACATAAGATTGAAGGGCGTTAGAAATAAAAATCATAGGGAATATCACACTAAAGATAAACAAAAAATCATTTTCTATATTCAGTGTTTCGATTTGGTTTGTATGAACACCATACAGAATGAGAGTAAATAGACCACCAGATATTGTTAATATAAATAGTAAAACCGACCATTGTATTGGAGGGTTTCTCAAAAGAAGGGTGATTTCAAAAAATAAAATATGATCGAAAGATCTTGATGTTGTGTTTTGATGATGTCTATCCTTCTCCTCTGAATGGAAGATAGGCGTATATCTAAGGTTCTTTTTCCAATTGATTAACAAAATAAGACTAGTAAGAAAGATCAAAGCAGCAAGCGTAAGCACCAATTGGTTAGAAAAAGGAATAGAAAATAATTCGAATTTAAAAACAAAAAACATCCAAGCAGCAATGACCCCAGTGGTGATGTATTGAATCATGGGTGTGATTGATAAGACTCTAGGTCTAGTAAGAAGTAATAATAAGTTCAATCTAAGTAAATATCCGAATAATAACGAGCTAATGCCTAAGGCTCCAAGAATAAAAGAATGATACAAAACATGTGTGTTTAAAGTCATGCAGAAAGAACCTAAAAAAAAGCATATAAAACCAATCATGACACTGAAAAATTTACTCATATCTTTCCCGAAAATATATTGGTCCATATTCAATTTCAGGATGGCCATCTGTTTTTTATCTGAAGAAAATAAGATTCGCATTAGACTTTTATCAAGGTGAATCGTTGTTAAAAAAATGAAAAATGAGATGTAGATGATTGATACGTTTTTGATAAAAAACGCAAGCAGTCCACCTAGGAAGAGTGGTGCTAGTATGTAGTTCATCGCAAATAACACATATAAATAAGGTCTGTTACGTTGATAGCCTCTTAACTCGTTGAGGATCAATATCTTTGTAAATACTATAAATATATGCACTCATAACACGTCCATTTTAGTTTGTATAATAAGGAAAGGTTCTCTCTCCTTATTATACAAAAAAATACAAGACAATAAATGGTTTTGTTGTTAGTTTTGTCTAGTTCTTCTGTGATGAATTCCCCTTCCTCACCACATTTCCGCCAATCACTCCGCCAATGACGAGCACAGCCCCGATGAGGTGAACTATATCAATCGTTTCATGTAAAATAAGCACGCCAGCGGCAATGGTAATGAAAGCAGAAAGATTGTTAAAGATACTCACCTTTGCTGCTTCAAGGTGGGAAAGAGCATAGTTTGATAAATACGCTGTGAGCAGTGATGAGAGAATGCCTAAAAAGAGCATAGACCATACAAAGGATGGCTGCGTAAACGGACTGAAAAACTGCGGTAGTGTAGCATTTACCGAGTGCCGAATGAGAGCAGCAGCATTAAAGAAGACAAATCCAAAGAATGTCATCACGAAAGTCAGTTCAATGACATGGAATCGCCGTGTCATCACCCTGGCAAATACGCTATAGGCACTGGATGATAAGGCTGAAAGTAAGATTAGCACATAACCAATGAGATGAGAATGTTTCACATCAATTCCCTTCACCACAAAGAGGAGCATCACCCCGGACACAGAAAGAATGGTAAACAGCACTTGGATCGAGGTAGGACGTTCCTTTAAACACCATGCTGCAAGCACCATTGTCAAAATGGGGATGGTCGCCTGAATAATGCCGGCCTCTGATGAAGAGGTAAACATCAGCCCCCACACTTGAAATGCAAAAAACAACACAGGATAAAGCAAGGAAAATGGCACAATGTAAATAAGATCACGCCATTGAATGGAAAAACGGTACTTTTTTCGTAAAAATGGAAATAACAAAAGAGCAGCTGCGAAAGAAACAGTAAATCGGTGTGCCAATACATCAATTGGATTCGCTGATGCTAAGGCTACTTTGACAAACAAGAATGAAAAACCAATAATACAGGCGTATGCGATTGAGGCAGCATACGCTTTTTGTTTTGACATATCCATCAGAATTCTCCTTACACGAGCATGCATGCTTCAGTTGAATTTGACCGGTTCTGTCTTTTTATCGTAAACGGGTCAAGTAAAGTGTACAATAAGAGTTATTGATATCTGTACCGGTACAAGGAGGGTAGTGCTGTGAGGAAATATGATCAGCTTGTGTTGAATATAAAAAACAAAATCGAGAGCGGTGAATACAATGCTGGAATGAAAATTCCATCCATTCGTCACTTAGCGGCTCATTATGCTGTGAGCAAAAGCACTGTCATAAAAGCACTAGACACGTTAGAGCGTGAACACTTGCTGTACTCTGTAGAAAGAAGTGGCTATTTTGTCGTGAAAACCAATCAGTCAGCCGTTAAGAAGGGCAGCACATGGATTGATTTTGCTTCCTCTGCGCCTGATCCCATTGTGTTTCCATATGTCGATTTTCAGCACTGCATCAATCAAGCGATTGATCTGTATCAAAATGATTTATTTATCTATGGCACCACCAATGGATTACCATCTTTACTGCCAATCATTTCAAAGCGTTTAACGGATTATCAAGTGTTTGCCTCTCCAGAACAGATCGTTATGACCTCTGGTATTCAGCTGGCTTTATCGATTTTAAGCACCATCCCGTTTCCGAATGGAAAACAGACCATATTGGTCGAACAGCCAGGCTATCACCTATTCCTCCAATACTTAGAGAAAAACCAGCTGCCTGTCCGGGGGATTCAGCGTACGGAAAAAGGACTCGATCTTCAGGAATTGGAGCGTATCTTCCGAGAGGAGGATATTCGCTTTTTCTATACGATGCCAAGGTTTCAAAACCCGCTTGGAACGAGTCTGTCGAAACAAGAAAAAATAGCGATTGCAGCCCTTGCCGAAGCATATGATGTCTACATCGTTGAAGATGATTATTTGGCTGATTTAGAATTCGATACAAAAAGAGACCCGATCTATTCATATGATCAGGCGGGGAAGGTCATTTATTTAAAAAGCTTCTCAAAAATCATTTTTCCAGGGCTTAGAACAGGTGCTGTCGTCTTACCAAACGAGCTGATTGGCCCCTTCAGTGAACATAAACGGCTGATTGATATCGACAGCTCGATGCTGTCGCAGGCTGCTTTAGAAATATATTTGAAAAGCGGGATGTTTGAGCGTCATAGAGAAAGGATGCAGGCGACCTATAGAGCTCGATCCAAACAACTTGTGGCCTGTTTGAAAAATGATCAAGGCGCTTATGAGCTGGGAGAAGAGGAGCCAGCTACCCATACCCACGTTCGTGTCGACCGGTCCATTCCGATGAATCAGCTTATTCAGCAGCTAAAAAAGGCTTCTGTGATGGTTCAGCCGATTGACCGCCATTTCATTTCTACTTATCAAAAGGAGCCTATACTTCAGCTGAACATTTGGCATGTAAAAGAAGAGGAAATCGCACGAGGCGTCGATTTGCTAAAGTCATCACTTCAACAAATCACACGTTATTAAGGCGAGACAGCATGTTCTCACAAGTGAGTATCTCGACGTGCTCAGCCGCAGCGGGTTTTCTTGTACAAACTGCCATTTGGTAGGCAGGATCAAGTGAATATGTTTGGACAACGCAAGGGGCTTCGTGATCAGGTAATCTCAAAGTAGCCTGTCCATCCTCTGACAAGCGAGCGGTAAAGGATGAAAGACCATAGGATATTCCCTTCCCTGTCAGCTTGATAAAAGCCTCCTTCATGGACCATAAATGAAAGAAATAGGCTTCCTGCCGTTCTGCCGGCTGTGAGAGTAAATCTTGATATTCGTCAGCTGAAAAAAATCGCTCGGCAATGGCTAAATCAATCGGTTTAATCTCTTCAATATCAATACCAACAGGCGCATCATCTACTGCGCCCACGACCCAATCACCAGAGTGAGAAAGATTAAAATGAAAAGAAGGAATTTGCCGGACAACAGGCTTTCCATTCCCTTCTGTTTCAAAAATGATCTGTTCCATAGGCAGTGCGTACATCTCATGAATGATGTGACGAATCAGTACCTCACCTAACAGCGTTCTTCTTGCATCGATCAAAAAACGAAAGCGCTCAGCGGCGGCGCGTTTTTCAAGTGACACAAAAGGCTTCAGCTGTTCTATTTGCTTTCGTGCATTTTTATCATCTAAAGGTTGTAATTGAATAGCGAAAATCTTCATAACGGACCTCAATTTTTTACATTTATTGTACCATTGGATGAACACCTTGCGAAGCATCCTTTTCAATAGAAGGGTAAAGTTGGTCTGCACAAGAAAAGCCATTCTTTTCATAGAATGGCTTGTTCTTATCGGGTAAGGGTTTGAACAGGTTTCTCCGCTGTTTTTGTAATGAGCAGCTGCAGAAGCCGAGTTGATTGCGGCAAGGAAAAGCGAAGGACGAGTCCTGTAAAGATGGCGGTCAGAATCGTTCCAATGCCAATTGGTCCGCCGAGCATCCATGCAAATAGAAGCACGGTTAACTCAATACCATTTCGAACCCACTGTACGTTCAGCCCCGTTTTTGCTGAGATGAGCAGCATTAATGAATCCCTTGGCCCAGCGCCAAGATTAGCTGAGACATAAATGCCAACGCCATACCCAGACACAATCACGCCCGTAATAAACACATATAAAGCAGGTAAATACCCATGTGGTGCAGGTAATACTGCATTAAAGAAATCAATAAACACGCCGATCAGCACCATATTGAGCAGGGCGCCGATCTTTGGAAAAGATTTCGTGAAAACAGATGTCAGTGTCACAATGAGTGCACCAATAATGATGGACCATTGTCCAATAGTTAAACCAAAATGCTGAAACAGTCCATAATGAAAAGCGTCCCAAGGACCAATGCCAAGGATCTTTCCTTTCACTGTCAGCGATAGTCCAAAAGCAAGTACAATCAATCCAACAAAATAAAAAAACCAACGTAAAAGATGTTCCCGCTTCAAAAGCTTTCCCTTCTTTCTTAAACACTCGATTTCAATCGTAACATACTCGCACGCCCCTTTAAATGGCTTTGCTCAATTGTAATCGCTTACTCGATAAAAAGAATTTTTTCCATAAAAAGAGCAGAAAACATCAAATGTTGGAGCAAGACTTTTGAATTGTTTTTTTTAACAAAGCGAACCAATAATTAACAATTTTTATGAAAATAAGAAAAAAATTCAATATAAAATGACAAAAAAACAACCCTTATCCAATTAAAGAATATTCAAGATAAAATAGAATAGATTGTATGTAAATTGCGTCGTTAGGCCTGTTTTTATTGATAGATAAAATATTTGATACACGATAAAAAAACTTGTTTTATTGGAAAAAACATAGATGGATCAGATGTCGAAAGCTGTATATGACCAAAGGGCTATTTTTGTCGAAAATAGTCTTTTGGTCATGTTGAGGGTTCTGAAATGTTACTGATATTCTTTACCAAAGTGTGGGAGGTGAACTGGTACATACCATTATGATTTAGAGCAGGGAAAAGGGGATGTTAAAAAAAATGAACATAATAAAAAGAACGAGTCAATTATTTCTTATATTGGTGCTGATTGCTGGGAATTTATTAACAGTTTCGCCACCTGTTACGAAAGCCGCTGGGACGGTGGTTGTCAATAACACAGATTCCTACATGATTGGAAATGGGAAGTTAGTTCTTTATCAGCTTGATGGGCAAAATCCAACAAACGTAAAGGCTAGTGTACAGGTGAAGGGAATTAATTCGACTGTAGTGAACGGTGTTGCTGTGAATGACCAAGAAAACACTGTGTATGCAACTACGACAGCAAGTGGAGAGCCAGTTCTTTATAAAATAAATGCGACCACTGGACAAGCAGAGCGTGTAGGTGTTTTAGGCGGAAGAGCGCCTAATGCCGTTGTTTATAACGGTAAATATATTCATTCGTATGAGGTTGGTGGAGAACCCTACCTTGCAACGTACGACTTAGCAACTGGTCAAAAAACGGCCAAGAAAATTGTTGGTTATGACGTTGGCCCTGGCATTGGCGGAGACATTGGCGGAGACCTTGTAGTCGATAAGGATGGCTATCTTTGGTTCGCATCTAATACCAGTGGGTCCATTGCGCAAATGAATCCTGAAACAGCTGAAGTCATTCGAGTGATTCCAATCACAAATGCAGATGGTAAACCTATTGAGGGAGGAGTACGAGGAATTAGCTTTTTGCCAAATGGACAAATGCTATTACAATCAGGAAAAGATGACTCTATTGGTCATTCCACTCTTTTTACACTTGATGCGAAAACATTAAGTACAACATATATGGGCACTGCAGGTGATTCATTATCTTACGACTTAGCTTCAAGGGTGAAGCCTGAATTCGATCCATATCCACCTAACCTTGAATCAGAAAAATCGGTTGCTTTACAGAAAAAAGCAGAAGGCAACACAGATGAAAAGAATCCAGAAGTAGGCGACACTTTGCTTTATACAATTAGAGCAAAAAATACGGTGCAATACGGCGTTCTTAAGAATCTGACCATATCAGATAATCTTCCGAGTAGTTTAACCTATGTTTCTGGATCTCTTAAGGTAGACGGTACAAGCGTAACTGATGCCAAAGATCAAGACAAAGGTGATTATACAAACGGCACTGTGACAGGTCAAATAGGTGATGTGAAAGACACTGATTGGCACACCGTGACATTTGAAGCGAAAGTAGCAAAAGGTCAAGCTGGCAAGGATATTCAAAATACAGCGAATGTCGAAGGGGATAATACACCACCAGACAAACCAACAACAAATATAGAAATTTATCCTCGTGATCCAAAGCTTGAATCGGAAAAATCAGCGGTCTTACAGAAAAAAGCAGATGGTAATACAGATGAGAAGCATCCAGAAGTAGGCGACACATTGCTGTATACCATTCAAGCCCGTAACGCTGTTGAAGATAGCGTGATTGAAGATCTTGTGATTTCTGATAAGTTACCTCAAGGGTTATCATATGTACCAAACTCACTTCAGGTAGATGGAAATCCAGTCACAGATACAAAAGATGACGACAACGGTGATATGACAGATGGAACTGTCACTGGAACGTTCGGTGAAGTGAAAGATGTGAAATGGCATACCGTGACGTTTGAAGTCACAGTTGAAAAAGGTCAGGCAGGCAAAGACATTCAAAATACAGCCAATGTCACAACCGGCAATACACCGCCAGACAAGCCGACAACGAATATAGAAATCTATCCTCGTGACCCGAAGCTGACTTCTGAAAAATCAGCCGTCTTGCAGAAAAAAGCAGATGGCAATACAGATGAGAAGCATCCAGAGGTCGGTGATACCCTTCTTTATACGATTAAAACAAAGAATACGATAGAAGACAGTCTCGTTGAAAATTTAGTGATCTCAGACGAACTGCCGGAAGGATTAGCGTATGTGCCGAATTCCCTTGAGGTAGACGGACAAGCGGTCACAGATGAGAAAGATCAAGACAATGGTGATGTCACAAACAGAACCGTCTCAGGACAATTCGGTGACATTAAAGATACAGACTGGCATACAGTGACCTTTGAGGTCACGGTTGAAAAAGGACAATCTGGTAAAGATATTCAAAATACAGCCAGTGTCACAGGTGACAACACACCTCCAGATGATCCGACAACAAAAACAGAAATCTATCCTCGTGACCCGAAGCTGACTTCTGAAAAATCAGCCGTCTTGCAGAAAAAAGCAGAAGGTAACAAAGATGAGAAGCATCCAGAAGTGGGAGATACCCTGCTTTATACAATTAAAACAAAGAACACGATAGAAGACAGCCTTGTGGAAAATCTAGTGATCTCAGATCAATTACCAAAAGGGCTGAAGTATGTCGCTGGGTCTCTTGAAATTGATGGAGAATCCGTTACAGATGTGAAAGACGACGATAGCGGTGACTACACAGATGGAAAGGTCACAGGTTATTTTGGTAATGTGAAGGACACAGACTGGCATACCGTGACGTTTGAAGTGACAGTTGAAAAGGGACAGGCTGGTCAAGACATTCAAAACACTGCCGAAGTAACTGGTGAAAACACGCCGCCAGATGATCCAACAACAAAAACAGAAATTTATCCTCGTGATCCAAAACTAGCATCAGAAAAGACAGCGAGCATTCAGAAAAAAGCAGAAGGGAACACAGATGAAAAAACACCACAGGTAGGCGATACCCTTCTTTATACGATCAAAACAAAGAATCTTGAAGAGGACAGCATCGTCGAAAATCTCGTGATTTCAGATAAACTGCCAGAAGGTCTTGAATACGTCGAAGGGTCATTAAAAGTAGATGACCAAGCCGTCACAGACGCAAAAGATGCCGATAACGGAGATTACACAAAAGGCACAGTCACCGGACAATTTGGTGATATCAAAGACACAGACTGGCATACGGTTACTTTTGAAGCGAAGGTTGCTAAAGGCCAATCAGGTAAAAGCATTCAAAACACAGCGAAAGTAACAGGCGAAAACACGCCACCAGATGAGCCGACAACGGATACAAAAATTGATCCAAGAGATCCAAAGCTTGAATCAGAAAAAACATCTGAGATCTCTCAAAAAGCAGAAGGCAATACAAATGAAAAACAAGTTCAGGTAGGCGACACCCTTCTTTACACCATCAAAACAAAAAATAGTGTAGAAGACAGTATCATCAAAGATTTAGTCATCGCAGATAAACTGCCAGAAGGTCTTGAATACGTCGAAGGGTCACTAAAAGTAGATGACCAAGCCGTCACAGATGCAAAAGATGATGACAACGGAGACTACACAAAAGGCACAGTGACCGGTCAATTTGGTGATATTAAAGACACAGACTGGCATACGGTTACTTTTGAAGCGAAGGTTGCTAAAGGCCAATCAGGTAAAAGCATTCAAAACACAGCGAAAGTAACAGGCGAAAACACGCCACCAGATGAGCCGACAACGGATACAAACATTGATCCAAGAGATCCAAAGCTTGAATCAGAAAAAACATCTGAGATCTCTCAAAAAGCAGAAGGCAATACAAATGAAAAACAAGTTCAGGTAGGCGACACCCTTCTTTACACCATCAAAACAAAAAATAGTGTAGAAGACAGTATCATCAAAGATTTAGTCATCGCAGATAAACTGCCAGAAGGTCTTGAATACGTCGAAGGGTCATTAAAAGTAGATGGACAAGCTGTCACAGACGCAAAAGATGATGACAACGGAGACTACACAAAAGGCACAGTGACCGGTCAATTTGGTGATATTAAAGACACAGACTGGCATACGGTTACTTTTGAAGCGAAGGTCACGAAAGGATCTGAAGGTAAAACCATTCAAAATATCGCAGTTGTGAAGGGTGATAATGTTGACGAACCAGACAAACCTGAAAACTCAACAGCGGTAGTACCGCCGCCGCATGTGCCAGGGGTGCCAACAAATCCAGAGCAGCCTTCTCATTCAGAACCGGATACACCTGGTCATCATCTTCCGAACACTGCAACAGAGATGTACAACTTTTTACTAGCAGGATTTGCACTTGTACTAATAGGTGCATCCCTTATTGTATGGAAAAGAAGAAAAAGAAACGGATAATCGTCCATGTTTCAAAAAATCATCTCAGCTCTATTGATTACAGCAGGTATTTGTCTTGTGATTGTAGGATATATGAAAATCGTTGATGGACAAAGACAAGTAGATCAGTCATTCCAGTCTGCACAAGCGGTCATCCAGCAAAAGGGGAAAGCGGATTCCCCTTTTGTGCCGAAGGCTGGTGAAACCATTGGGCTATTGCACATTCCAAAGTTAAAAGCTGAGTTACCAATTGTAGAAGGAACAGCGGCGGAGGATTTGGCAAAGGGAGTTGGTCATTATCACGAGAGCTATTTTCCTAATGAACAGGGACAAATCGTTTTATCTGGGCATCGTGATACTGTGTTTAGACGAACAGGAGAACTTGTGAAAGGGGATCAACTCGTTATTGAGCTTTCATACGGTCGATTTACCTATGAAATTGAGAAAACAAAGATTGTGAAAAAAGATGATCAAAGTATTATTACACTACAACAGGAAAAGGAAGAACTTATCCTCACCACATGTTATCCTTTTTCTTTCATTGGTCCTGCACCAAACAGATATATCATATATGGGAAGCGTGTTTAGCCATTGGATCAGCCTGCAGCTCCTTCTTTCATTAACCGATTAGAGCGCTTAATCCCTAGATAAACAGGGAATCGTCTATATCATATCTAGAGATGCAGGGGGGGTCACTTTGTTAAGTAAAGACTATGTAAAGTATATAGATAACGTCGGAAGAATTGTCCTGCCAACAGATATAAGAAAAAGGTTGAAAATTCATCCCCGAGATATGGTGGAGATCTATCAAGAAGAAGGTCACATTGTGATGAAGCCGTATTGGCAGGACAAGCCCTGTATCGTCACAGGAGAAGTGACAAACTCCAACAAAGTGCTATCGGGTGGAGTGGTCATCAGTCCAGAGGGAGCGAGACTGCTCCTTCAAGACTTATTGGCGCTTCGCCTGAAAAAAGAGATATAAAAAAAGGCTGTTCTCATCAAGTGAGAACAGCCTTTTTGATCATACTGGATTCAAAATCCGGTTTAAAAATTGCTTTGTTCGTTCTTCCTTTGGTCGTTTGAAGATTTCTTCAGGAGGACCTTGTTCGACGATCACGCCGCCATCAATAAAAATCACTTCGTCCGCCACTTCTTGGGCAAACTTGATTTCATGTGTAACGACTGCCATCGTCCAGCCTTCTTTCGCTAAATCTTTCATGACCTTTAAGACTTCCCCGACAAGCTCAGGATCAAGCGCAGAGGTTGGTTCATCAAAAAGCATAAGCTCTGGCTGAATGGCAAGTGCACGGGCAATGCCGACACGCTGCTTTTGACCGCCTGACAGCTGGAAGGGATACAAATCTTTTTTATCCTCAAGTCCTACCTTTTGCAGGAGCTGAATCGCTTCTTTTCGCACCTCTTCTTTTGGCCGGCGCTGAACTTGGACTGGACCTTCCATCACATTCTCAAGAACAGTACGATGCGGGAACAGATGATAATCTTGAAACACCATGCCTGACTTCCGGCGAAGCTTGAGCAAATCAGCTTGTTTATTTTTTTTAGAAAAATCAATCGAGAAATCATCGAAGGTAAAGGAGCCGGCATTTGGAATTTCAAGTGCATTTAAACAGCGAAGCATCGTTGTTTTCCCTGAACCTGATGGACCAAGAATCGCCACAACCTGCCCTTTGTTGATCGTAAAATCAATCGACTTTAAAATCTCATTTTCACCAAAGGATTTGTTTAAGCCTTTGACTGTTAGCATGTCGTTCCCTCCTTACCTTGCGACATATCGATCAAGTCGTTTTTCAATTTGGTGTTGAACGAGCGATAGAATGAAGCAGAATACCCAATAGATCAGGGCTGCTTCCATATAAATAAATAAAATTTGATCCAAGTTCGCCGCAGCAATTTCCTGTGATTTACGGAACATCTCTGCCACGAGGATTTGGGAGGCAAGCGATGTATCCTTCACCAAACTAATGAAAGAATTAGACAGCGGCGGAATCGATACACGCACTGCCTGCGGTAAAATCACGCGGACGAGCGTTTTGCGATGGGTCATCCCAATTGAATACCCCGCTTCCCATTGTCCTTTTGGAACAGATAGGACGGATGCACGGATAATTTCCGAAGCATACGCACCTACGTTTAAAGAAAAAGCGATGATAGCACTTGGATATGGATCAAGTGTGATATTAAATGTCGGAAAGAAATAGAAAATAATAAACAATTGCACAAAAAGCGGCGTTCCGCGAACGGCCGACACATAGATGGAGAAAATCCATCTGAGGGCTTTGATTTTAGACATTCTAGCAAGAGCTGTCACAAGCGCGATAAAAAGACCAATAATGAAGGCAATGATGGCAAGGGGGATTGTATAATAAATCCCCTGCATCACCATTGGCCAAAAAGATTGCTGAAGAAGATCCCAAGGAATGACGACTCCTAGGGTATTACTTTGTAACATCTTCACCAAACCATTTCTTAGAAATCTTAGCAAGTGTACCGTCTTTTTTCATTTCTTTTAATGCGCCATTCACTTTGTCAACGACTTCGCCGCTGCCTTTTCTGAAGGCAAAATACGTTTCTTGTGGATCTCCTGTTTCAAATGCAACTTTTAGGTTTTTGTTACCGCTTGTTTTCAAGTAATTCAAGACAGCCAATTTATCATTGAACGTCAAATCAGCACGCCCTTGCTGAATCAATTGAATGGATTGTGCAAGACCTTCAACCCCTTCAATCTTAGCGCCAGCATCTGTAGCTAATTTGTTATAGTTACTTGTTAATGATTGTGCTGCTTTTTTGCCTTTCACATCAGAAAGTTTCTTGATGTCATTGTTATCTGATTTTGTCACAACAATGGCTTGAGACGTTGTGTATTTATCAGAGAAATCATATTGATTTTCACGTCCAGTTTTACCAACTTGGTTCGCTACCACATCAAAACGTTTTGAATTCAGACCAGCAAACATGCTGTCCCATTGTGTTTCTTTGAATTCTGGTTTTAAGTCAAGACGTTTTGCAACTTCTGTGATGACCTCGACATCATAGCCAGTTAGTTTATCTGTCTTTTTGTCATGGAAGGTGAAAGGAGCATATGTACCTTCTGTACCGATGGTTAATACGCCTTTATCCTGAATGGATTTCCAAAGGTCACCTGATTCCTTAGACCCAGATTGTTTATTTGCGCTGTCGTTTGCAGCTGATCCGCATGCCGTGATCAATGCAACACAAGCGCCTAAAATAATGGCAAAGAACATTTTTTTCATTTTATTCCCCACTTTTCTTGTTGGTATTTACAACATATGATCTTACAGAGAAGCAACCTAAAAGTAAAGCATTTGAAACTAGCTTGAGCGAATCTCACCAACTTTATGCCTGCTGTTACAGCCTTCTAGTATGAAATAGGCCAACTAATGCCGCTATCCATATACCCGAATTAAAAGTGAGATCAAACTAAAATCGAGCAAATAGCGAAATGATCGTCAAGATATTTGAAAAATGTAATTATTTTTTGAACCAATTCAAAGGCAAATATGCTATGATAAAAATGTAAAAATAAAGTATTATATTGCATTTTTTTACATTCGATTCAAATTTGATGTAGGCAGCAATACTCGTATACCTTCAGAAATATGGTCTGAGAGTCTCTACCTAATTCCCGTAAAGAATTAGACTACGAGAAGATTGCTACTTAATCTTACTTATAGGAAAAATGACAGGAACTATATCATTTTATACTGTTAGATGCCTCTAACTAAAAACCTCTGTGAATCGTTTCAATCATACATTCTTTAAGACCAAGATCAGGTAGAACTTCTCGCGCTATTCAGTGATGGTGCAGGTTCTCTTTATCTTGGTTTTTTATATGCTCCCGCCTGCTGTGAAGAGAAGGTCGTAATATTTCCACTAATCTCAAAAATGAATCGAGAATGTTGTATGTGAAAACAGAAGGGATGATGTTGAAAATGAAAACAGAACAGAGTGTGGAACAGTTGAGTTTGTATAGTAATGAATATTTTGAACGTCGATATGACATTTATCAGCAATTAAGAAATGAAGCTCCTGTGTGTTGGAATGAAGAGATGAAGTCTTGGTTCATTACAAGACATGCTGACATGACCACAAACCTTCCGGGCGATCGGTTTATATCGAGTCAAGTAATTCCTTTAAAGATGAATAATTTAGAAAAAGGTGAAGATCAGCACTTTAAAGATATCATTGACATCATTAAAACATGGATGGTTTATCATGATCGTCCTGACCATACAGAGCTAAGGGGTTATATGAATCGGGCGTTTTTAGTAAATGAAATTGAATTGATCACTCCTGAAATTAAAAAAATAGTTGCGACAATTATTGACCGTGTTCTTGAGGGCCACACAGAATCATTTGATTTCGTAGAAGAAATCGCACATCCTATCCCAGCGATGGTACTGTGTAAAATGCTTGGTATTCCAGGTGCAGAAGTAGATAAATTTATCAAATGGTCCGATGATATTGCTCTTTTTATGCAAAACTTTGTCGTATCTCATGTACCTAGTAAAGAAATAAGCGAACAAGTCAGGGGAAGCGTAAAAGAGATTTATGCATATTTATCAAATGCTATAGCAGAGAGAAGAAAAGAGAAGAAGAATGATTTGTTAAGCCGGCTTATTTCAGAAACACCAGGTGTTAATGGCGAGTTAACAGATGATCAATTAATCGCCCAGACGATGCATCTCATTTTTGGCGGACATAAAATTCCACAGTTTGTGCTCAGTAACTCGCTGCATTTGTTATTTAAAAATCCAGAGATTCTCAATATGTTGAAAAAGGATATGTCATTATTACCTAAAGTCCTAGACGAAACAATGAGGTTAGAAGGACCTATCCAATATATTGTCAGACATGCATCTACAGATATTGAGTTGCATGGAAAGCAAATTAAAAAGAACGATTCTGTTTACTTTTTCTTGGCATCTGCTGGAAGAGATGAGAGAGTTTTCGCACATCCAGACCAAATGGATATCACGAGAAAGGGATTTCGTCATATGGCCTTTGGTGGAGGGTATCACACATGTATCGCAGCAGCATTTGCTCGAGCAGAAATCATGGAGATATTAAAAGAAGTCATTTCACGATGTCCTGATATACAGCCTTTATACGATCTTGAAAATCCAGAATGGACTTCTAATCCTACATTTACAGGTATTTTACACATGGAAGTAAAGGTGAATGGGAATTAAGGGTGGGGAAAGTCTTCTCGTTTTTCACTCTTAAGAAGGGAATGATAGACATTTGCAAACATTACATCATCAACAAAAACCAGTCATTATCTTAATACATGAGATTTATGGCATAAATGATCATATGGAGACGACAATCAAATATTTTGAAAGAGCTGGTTTTGAAGTCTATTGCCCGCAGCTACTAGGTCAAATCAAACCATTTGATCGTGATAGTGAAGACGATGCTTATCGTTATTTTATGAAAGAAGTAGGTTTTGACCGATCAGTCGACACAGTCCTTCAATTAGCAAGAGAATTAAAAGCAAAAGATAAGAGTATCCGTCTTTTTGCATTAGGTTTCAGTGTGGGAGCAACAGTCGCTTGGCTATGTAGTCGATATGACGGTTTATTTACTGGAATCATCGGGTTGTATGGTTCCAGAATAAGAGATTACATGACGATTTCGCCTAAATGTGAAACGTTGTTGTTTTTTCCGACCATTGAAAATGCTTTTAAACCCTTGGAGATTGTCGAGGTTTTGGAGAAAAAGAAAGGGGTTCGTGTGAAGATGGTAGAGGGAAGACATGGATTTGCTAACCCCTATTCAGAGGCTTTTAAAGCGCCCTCTAAAGACCGCTGTTTTCAAGAAATGAGTGAATTTATAAAAGGGCAATTGAATAAAGTCAGATCGGCAGAAAGAATATGAATGCTAACAAATGGATGTCTATGCAGTTTTTTGGCTTCTTTTTCACATTTGGTATATTTGTTCCTTATTGGTCGATATGGCTTGTTGCAGATAAGAACTTCTCACCTGATCAAGCTGGGATCATTATTGCGACTGGGTTACTAACCCGAGCGATGACTACCTTTTTTCTATTTCCTTTGGCAAGTCAGTATATGGGCTTGGCTCGTTTAAATCAATGGGTGGTTTTTTTATCGGTGCTTCTTTTTGTTCTTCTTATACCGGCAAATAGCTTTTCAGCGGTCATTGTGACCACGTTCTTCATTAGTCTTCTCTATCCAATGCCTTTAGCTATGCATGAAGCGATGGCCTCTAGACTGATGAAAAAAGGAGAGATTGCTTATGGACGCAGTAGATCCTTTGGCTCTTTTGGATATATTGTAGCATTGCTGCTTATGGGGATTATGATCTCCTTATTTGGGGAAAAAGTCATTATTTATGTGATGCTTGGGGGACTGCTGCTATTTGCCTTATTGGCTTCTTTACGAGCTCCTAGTACCTTGCGAGAAAAAAATGACCCAGCGGGAATGAGCATAAAAAAACTATTTCAGTCAAAGTCATTTGTGTTTGTTCTGCTTCTTTGTGTCATCTTACAGTCGGCTCATGCTGCATATTACAGTTACGCTGTGCTTTTTTTAGGTAATTTAGGGGTACGGCCAGAATATATAGGGTTTCTTTTGTTAATAGCGGTCATCGCAGAAATTGTCTTCTTTTTCATTTCGGATTCGTTGTTTAAAAAGGGTTCAGTGACGACTTTATTGATGTTTAGTGTAACGGCATCCATTATAAGATGGGTGTCACTCTTCCTTTTTGAAGATGTGTTTATTTTCATCCTGTCCCAACTACTCCATGCCTTTACGTTTGGTCTTACTCAAGTTGCCTTTATGAAATATCTAGATAGACATATAAAAAATCAATTTTTCCCATATGCTCACGGGTTATACGCAGCTTTAGGATTAAGTCTTGGTAACGGTCTGTTAACAATTGTGAGTGGGTACTTATTTTCTATATCTCAATCCTATGCATTCTTAGGAATGGCCATTATTTGTATGCCGTGTTTTCTTTTGATTTATTTGTTGAAAGTGACTTTGAAAAATCACAATGATCATAAAAAAAGTAATGAGGAGCGACAAATGCATGCGAATTAGAAAAGAGAAGGAGTACCAAGAAGTAGATGGCCAATTCGATCAAGTGATGAAAACGGATGTGGTTCATTTTTCAAATGATCAGTCGATACAAGTGAAAATCCATCATACAGCGTCTTCACGTAGACAGGGAGTTGTTCTTTTATCAGAAAATGGTTTTATCGTAGGAGGGGGTGACAAAGTCTCTACTTTAATATTTTGGGAGAATAAGGGAAGTGATGAACATATGGTAACTTGTGTTGGAGGTACTATGAATTTATTCAATATCTGGGAAGAGGAAAGAATGCCTGGTTATCATGATAGAGGTTCGGGGATGAGAGTTGAACAAAATCAATATGGCTTTGTTTATCATTGTTATGACAGGTACACGAAAGAAAAAGATCCTTCCATGATATTCTCTATTTCCTTCTTGTCAGAAAAATAACTGAAAACCAGTGTGAAAGTCTTCAGCTAGACGCACACTGGTTTTTTTGATGGTTCACGAATTTCAAGGTGAGTCTCTTCTTTAAGTTGTGCGAACATTACTAAAATAAAGACTTTGTAACAGTGACGATAGAAGGAAGCATATTTATTATAAAAGATGTATAATTAGTAGGTTGTTTTGAAAATGGAATAATCACATGGAGACATGTTTTGATAACAGAACATCTTAGAAGAAGGAGGGCATCATTGTGGATGTTGGACAAAATCAGCCCGAACAATTGAAAAGGGCGATGACCTCCCGCCATTTATTTATGATTTCTCTTGGCGGTGTCATTGGGACAGGTTTTTTCCTTGGAACAGGCTATACGATTGGACAAGCAGGGCCAGTCGGAGCTGTTCTTTCCTATATTGTGGGCGGATTGATCATGTATTTAACCATGCTGTGTTTGGGAGAGCTGTCAGTCGCGCTTCCTGTGTCGGGGTCTTTTCATACGTATGCGACGAAATTTGTGAGTCCTGCAGCAGGATTTGCTGTTGGCTGGATTTATTGGCTTGGCTGGGCAGCCACCGTGGCGCTGGAATTTTTATCAGCAGGGCAGCTGATGAGACGCTGGCTTCCACAAGTGGATGTGTGGATTTGGTGTCTCATATTTGGGCTGTGTTTGTTCTTATTAAATGCCAGGTCAGCGAAAGCGTTCGGGGAGTCGGAGTTTTTCTTTTCAACCATTAAGATTGTCGCCATCTTACTATTTATTGGCGTAGGCGGAGCGGCGATGTTTGGTTTTATTCAAACGACGAGCGGGGAACCGGCTCCTTACTTTAGTCATTTTGTGAGTGATGGGCTGTTTCCGAATGGCTTGCTCGCAGTAGTCGTCACGATGATCACGGTGAATTTTTCGTTTCAAGGAACGGAGCTGATCGGGATTGCGGCAGGAGAAAGTGAAAATCCAGAGAAAACCGTGCCTCGCTCGATTCATCAGACGGTTTGGCGCACACTTGTCTTTTTCGTTTTATCTATTTTTGTCTTAGCGGGTATGGTGCCTTGGAAAGAAGCGAGTGTGCTGCAAAGCCCATTTGTCACTGTGTTTGAGAGAACGGGCATTCCTTATGCGGCAGATATCATGAACTTTGTCATTATCATTGCTTTATTATCTGTGGCGAACTCTGGCCTATATGCCTCTACGAGAATGCTGTACTCTTTGTCGAAGGAAGGAATGGCAGGCAAGGCGTTTAGACGAGTCAATCAGCGGGGCATCCCGATGAATGCCTTACTGCTCACTTTCCTGTTTACAGGTATTTCATTATTATCAGGCTTCTTTGCAGAGAAAACCGTTTTTGCTTGGATCGTGTCTATTGCAGGCATGAGCGCCCAAACCGGCTGGATTACGATTACATTATCACAACTGCTTTTCCGCAGAAGATATTTGAAAGCAGGCGGGAAGCTGGAAAACCTAAAATTTAAAACCCCTCTTTATCCGGTACTGCCGATCATTGCGATCACGCTGAACTCGATTGTGCTAATCAGTCTTGCCTTTGATGCGGAGCAGCGGATTGGGCTGTATGTCGGCGTACCGCTCATGATCATTGGATATGTTGTCTATCACCGCTATGTGAAAAAACATCAGGTGAAAAGTGAACCGCTCCAGTTGCAAATCCACGGAGATGATGAGATTCGGTTTTAATTCAAAAAAAGAAGCCTTCCCATTTGGGAGGCTTCTTTTTCAATTTAATGCACGCCTTTCATCGCTTTCTTAATCACCGGTGTAAGCAGAAGCATAACGCCACATAAAACGATGGCGAGCATGCCGATGATCCCGAAATAGACGGTTTCTGGCACTTTATCAAACAGCTTGACCACTTGCGCATTAATCGCCTGTGCCATTGCATTGGAAAGGAACCAAAGGCTCATCGTTTGCGCTGAGAAGGCAGCAGGTGCCAGTTTTGTTGTCGCTGACAGCCCAACTGGTGATAAGCAAAGCTCTCCGATGACGACAAGGAAGAAGCTTAAAACGAGCCATAGTGGGCTTACAAGTGTATGTGGTCCAGACATGTAAGCAGGAATGATCATGATGATAAAGGATAATCCTGCGAACAGAAGGCCAAGTGAGAATTTAATCGGGGTAGACGGCTGTTTCTTACCGAGTCTGACCCATAACCAAGCAAATACTGGTGATAGGAGCACAATAAAGATTGGGTTCAATGATTGGAACCAAGAAGAGGCTAATGTCATGCCAAGGAAATTCAAGTTTGTTCGCTGATCTGCATATGTGGCTAAAATATTTGAGCCTTGTTCTTGAATGGCCCAGAACATCACCGCAGCTAGGAACAATGGAATATAAGCGAGGACCCTCGACTGCTCCACTGCACTCGTTTTTTTACTAAAATACATCACAATAAAATAAACAATTGGAATCAGCACACCAAGGACACTGACAAACCAAGTGAATAGATTAATCGTGAGCGCTCCTGTTTGAATGCCGATGACAGCAAAAACAGCAAGTACAATCACGATCAATGTACCGAAAATTTTGAAGTTCTTGCGTTCAGCAGCTGATAGTGGATTTGTGACATAAGTGCCGGCAAGTCCAAGATTCGGCTTTTTCGTGATGACAAACGTAATCAGTCCAACAAGCATACCAACGGCAGCGAGTGAGAAACCAAGGTGGAAATTCACTTTTTGACCGAGTGTTCCGACAATTAATGGGGCGATAAAACCACCCATGTTGATCCCCATATAGAAAATACTGAATCCAGAATCCCTGCGAGGGTCTGTTTTTGTATACAGGTCACCGACTATGTTTGACACGTTCGGCTTTAGGAGACCTGTCCCAATAATAATCAGCCCCATACTAATAAAGAGCGCTGTTGCTCCGCTAGGCAGTGCCAAAATGACATGACCAAGCATAATGAATACCCCGCCATAAAAGACCGTACTGGACGAACCAAATACCCGGTCGGCAAGCCATCCGCCAATAATGCCTGACATATAGACAAGGGCACCGTAGACAGACATGATCGAATTAGCGGTTGTTTGGTCGAAGCCGAGACCGCCTTTTGTCACCTCTGTGTACATATAATAAATAAGCAGTGCACGCATGCCATAATAAGAAAAACGCTCCCAAAATTCAGTGAAAAACAGTGTGTAAAGTCCTTTAGGATGTCCAAAAAACCCTTTTTGAGGAACACTTTTAACAATTTTATCGTGGTCAATTGTAGACATGGCATAGATCCTTTCTTAAAAAAAGAGATATGAGAAAAATGATATTCTTGTATAGTTCTTGTGTCAATATAAAACTATTCTAAAACAGGAAAATGTTAGTTCAATAGGCGTAAAGACTCAAAAAGATGAAAAATTCGCTCAAGTGAAAATCATCGGAAAGTTATTCCAGAAGAATTTATATAAAATTTGAAATATCGTACAAGCAAACCTTTCCCACATGCATAGGATGACAAGAGGACATGTGTAAAAAGGAGGGGTTTTCATTGGGGGATGTAAATGAATCTGATCTGAAGAAACCCGTTGTCAATGTATTAGACTTTGGCGTGATTGCTGACGGGAAAACGGACTGTACCGCCAAACTCAACGAATGCCTAGAATGGACAAAAGCACAGGGCTACTCCCACGTCTGGCTGCCGAGTGGAACGTATGTCATAGATGCGGTGTATAGGGGAGATCGATTTTTCCCTTTTCGTAATGCCGGTATACGAGTGCCAAGTCATATTTGTATTGAGATGGCATCAGATGCCGTCATCAAAGTGAAACCAAATGATTCGTGGGGATATGCAGCCTTTTATATAGGAGAGGTAGAGCATGTGACCATTCGGGGTGGACGGATTGAAGGCGACCGTGATGAGCATGTGTACAAGTCACTCCCGCCAGAAAGAAAAACACATGAATGGGGCTTCGGGGTGTGTATTGAAGGTGCTTCCCATGTGAATATCGATCGTGTTCAAATAATCAATTGTACGGGAGACGGTATCATTGTCAGTCCTCACGGTTTATTGACCCATATCGAATCGTACTCGCCTGCTTCGTCTATTCATATTTCTGGCTGCACCATCACTGACTCAAGGCGAAACAATATGTCTATTACAGGCTGTGATGGTGTCATTGTGGAAGACTGTTTGCTTGAAAGGGCAGGGGTAAACGGGGTCGAGCCAAAAATGGGCATTGATATTGAAGGATACGGGGAGAATACGACCAACCTGGAAGAGCCGCTAAATATTCAGATTCGAAACAACATTGTCAGAGGCGGCGCAGCAAGCTCTATCTATAATTACAACGGCTATGGTGTGATCATTGAAGGCAATCAAACGGACAGCAGTATCTCCTATGGCTTCGCCACTGAAACGATCATTGCGAATAATTTGATTCGTGCAGTGGGAGGGGGCGTGACAAAAGCAGGGATTACGAGTTTAGGAGTGCCGCTTGATCAATCGGAAAACAATGTGATCATTATTGGCAATATGATTGAAGGATTTGAAAAGGGGATTGATGTGAGGGGAGACAGCGTGCACATCACAGGTAATAAAATCAGTCTTTTTGAAGATGCGGCTGTGTCTGTCTATATGGCCAATCGTATTTTAATAGAAGGAAATCATATTGAGTCAGGGACAAACACACGGCTTAGAAGTGCATCGCTGCGTATTTATCAATCAGACAGCATTGTCTTTTCAAACAATACCGTCTACTCTGTCATCGATGCGGCGATGGTCAGAGGAACGAATATTCTCATTCAGCATAATCAATTCAAGGAATTCAGCCGAGGGATATGGGTGCAGGAGGGAGAAGCGGGGATCAACGGCAATCACTTTATTCAAGAAGGACATTCACAGCTCGCATCATCGTATACGATCAGCGTGACAGGAAATGCAAAGGCTTTCATTTGGCAGAATCGTTTTAAGCATTATCAAAACTACGCCGTTTACAGCAATTCGACCGCTCCTTTAGAGATTAAAGACAATTCCTTTGAAGAAACGTCCTTATATGTGGTGATGTATATTAAAAATGGCTCACCCCAAATTGGTGATAACCGCTTTTATTTAAATCGTTCAATCGGACAGCCGACAGCCGTTTTTCTTGATGAGGTTGTCTCAGCACGTGTGCTGCGGAATAACATCATTAATCTCTCTCCTCAAAAAGCGATTGCCGTCCGCACCATATCTTCCACTCATTCGGTGATTGCCCATAACGTACTGGAGCGCAGTCAACTGATGACACACTCTACGGACCGGCTCATCGGAAATATTGAAATTGATCCGTCGTAAACCCCTGTAAAACCCTTTTTTTGGAGGTTCAGAAGGCGGTTGACAATCATGTAAAAAGGGCATATAGTAATAATTATTTTTCATTTTTCACAACATTTGCCCTTTTTTTATGGATAAAACCGATTAATTCAATCAGAAAAATGTATCTTGTAAAAAGAACTGCTTGATACAGGAAGATATAGAAAGGATGAAGAACAAGTGTCACAGCCGAAACGGAAGCTCAAGCTAGGCGTATTCATCGCAGGAACTGGACATCATGTCGCCTCTTGGAGACATCCGAAAGCAGTACCAGACGCAGCCATGAATCTTGATTACTTTAAACAATTAGCGAAAAAGGCAGAGGAAGGGAAGCTGGATTTGCTCTTTTTAGCCGACAGCTTATCAATTAATCATACATCTCATCCAAATGTATTAACGAGATTTGAACCGCTCACCCTGCTTTCTTCGATTGCAGAGTCTACCTCAACAATTGGTTTAGCAGCAACAGCATCAACTACATACAGTGAGCCATTCCATATAGCGAGACAGTTTGCCTCACTCGATCATTTATCAGGCGGACGAGCGGCATGGAATGTGGTCACATCTTCTATTGAAGAAACAGCGAAAAATTTTAGCGGAGAAGAGCATTTAGCGCACCACAAACGATACGAGCGAGCTGAAGAATTCGTCGATGTCGTCAAAGGTCTGTGGGATTCTTGGGAAGAGGACGCACTTGTCAGAAACCAAGAAACAGGAGAATTCTTTGAGTCTAGTAAGCTTCATGAGCTGCAGCACAAAGGTGAATTCTTCTCAGTACGGGGTCCGCTTAACGTATCACGCACCCCTCAAGGACAGCCGGTGATCATTCAAGCAGGGTCTTCTGAAGATGGTCAAAAGCTTGCGGCTAAAACGGCTGAGCTTATTTTTACGGCACAAAACGATCTCGACAAAGCGAAGGAATTTTACCAAAGCTTGAAGGGGAAAGTAGAGGCTGCTGGACGAGCTAGAGAGGATGTCAGCATCATGCCGGGCATCTTCCCAATCATTGCCGATACAGTAGAAGAGGCAAAAGCGAAGTATGAAGAATTACAAGAGCTGATTGTTCCAGAGATCGGCCTTAGCATTTTACAAAACTACTTAGGGGGTATTGATCTTTCGCAGTATCCACTAGACGGACCGCTTCCAGAGATTGATCCAAGCGCATCAAATGCCGTGAAAAGCCGCTTTGACCTTGTGATGAATATGGCGAGAAAGGACAACCTGACCATTCGCCAGCTCTACCAATCTGTTGCAGGTTCCCGTGGGCACCATATCTTCATTGGAACACCAGAGCAGCTAGCAGATGTGATGGAGACATGGCTCGTTGAGGAAGCAGCCGACGGTTTTAACGTGATGCCGCCATTATTGCCAGAAGGACTTGATGCCTTCGTAGATCGCGTCGTTCCGATCCTTCAGGAAAGAGGCCTGTTCAAAACAGAATACACAGGACAAACTTTACGAGAAAATCTCGGATTAAAACAGCCAAAAAATCGCTACACGACATAAAGGTGAGGTGACTAACGTTGGGATATACGTTTCGTCTGGCAACTGAGGAAGATATAGAAGCGCTGCTTGAACTGACAACAAGAGCCTATGAGCCGATTCGTGAGCTCGGCATCCAGTTCCAAGCAGCACATGCAGATGTCGCCCTCGTTCAGAAAAATGTACAAAAGAACCTTTGCTATGTATTGGAAGAAAACGGAGAGCTTCTCTCCACCTTATCACTCCGTATGCCTTGGGGAGAACAGCCAGGACCATTCGGCGTTCCGCATATATGGTGGTTTGCTTCAGAACCAGCGGCAAAAAAAGGCACAGGCTCAGCCTTGCTTGAGTGGGTTGAAACGGAAGTGCTAAGGGACACACTAAAGGTACCGTATGTCTCTCTCGGGACAGCTGATAAGCATCCGTGGCTCATGGACATGTATGAGCGTAAAGGCTATGTCAGAGCAGGTGAAAAGGATTTAGGCAAAGGTCATATCACCATTTACTTTAAAAAACAATTAAGATCAGATATTACACAACCATAAGAGGAAAGAAGGGTGTACGAACATGAAAAACAAAAAGTGGCTAGTTGTTTTATTTGCGGCAATGCTTGCGGTGTTAGCAGCATGCGGCGGGGGCAATCAGAGTGAAGGCAAAGACGAAAAAGTGCTTAAAGTGGGCGCTACAGGCCAAAGCTATCCATTTGCTTATAAAGAAAACGGCAAACTAGTAGGATTTGATGTCGAAGTCACAGAAGCCATTGCGAAAAAACTAGGCTACAAACTAGACTGGCAGCTGAGTGAATTCAGCGGACTGATGGGACAGCTGACATCTGGTAAGCTGGATACCGTATCAAACCAAGTTGCGATTACAGATGAGCGTAAACAAACGTTCAACTTTACAGATACGTATGCATACGCAGGAACACAAATCATTGTCAAGAAGGACAACAAGGACATTAAAGGACTTGACGACTTAAAAGGAAAAACGGTGGCGGCTGTTCTTGGCTCAAACCATGCCAAAAACCTAGAGAGCAAAGACCCAGACAAGAAAATCAACATCAAAACATATGAAACACAAGACGGTGTCTTAAATGAAGTTGCAAATGGCCGTGTAGATGCTTACGTCAACGGACGCAGTGTCTTGTTAGCTCAAATTGAAAAAACAGGACTTCCACTCAAAATCGTCGGCAACCCAATCGTATATGAAGAAGTCGGCTACCCATTTGCCAAAGATGAAAAGCACGACAAGCTAAGAGAAGAATTCAATAAAGCGATCAAAGAATTAAGAGAAGACGGAACACTGAAGAAATTGTCTGAGAAATATTTCAAAGACGATGTCACAGTGCCGATTAAAAAATAACAACAGCGGCGGTGAAAAGCAGACATGAATCACATTGATTGGCAGTATATGGTGACGGTTTTTCCAACCTTGATTCAATACTTGCCGATAACGATCTTCATGGCGATTGTCTCCATGGTATTTGCCATTATCATTGGTGTGGTATTCGCGCTTATAACGAAAAACCGGATACCTGTCTTATACCAATTTGCCAAGCTGTATATTTCTTTTTTCAGAGCGGTTCCAACTTTGGTTCAGCTCTTTCTCATTTATTTTGGTCTTCCGCAGCTATTCCCTGCGATGACCTCAATGGATGCTCTAACAGCGGTCATTATCGGTTTAAGTATTAAAAACTCAGCGTACTTAGCAGAAATTTTTAGAGCGGCTCTTAATTCAGTGGATGAAGGGCAGCTTGAGGCCTGTTTATCTGTCGGCATGACAAGATGGCAGTCTTACGTCAGAATTATTTTCCCGCAGGCCGTCAGAAATGCCATTCCAGCGACGGGGAATACCTTTATTGGTCTTTTAAAAGAAACATCGCTTGCCTTTACCATTGGGGTGGCAGAAATGTTTGCGCAAGGGAAAATGATTGCATCGGCCAACTATAAGTACTTTGAAACGTATTTAGCGGTTGGCATTGTGTATTGGGTGCTCACCATCATTTATAGTTTCCTGCAAGACCTATTTGAACGAAAAATCAGCAAACCTTACCGGAATTAAGGAGGTGTGGACATGATCAAGCTCACCAATTTGAAAAAATCATTCGGCGACCTTGTCGTCTTAGACGGAATCAATCTCGACGTGCAAAAAGGGCAGGTTGTGGCCATTATCGGACCTTCTGGCTCCGGTAAATCAACATTGCTGCGCTGTCTAAATCTATTAGAAATTCCAGACGAAGGCACGATTGAAATTGGCGATGCGAAGCTGAATGCGTCTAAATATACACGTAAAGAAGCCCATCACCTGCGTCAGCAAACGGCCATGGTGTTTCAAAACTATAATTTATTCAAAAACAAAACAGCCTTGCAAAACATTACAGAGTCACTGCTTGTGACGAAAAAAATGACCAAACAGCAGGCAAATGAAATCGGCATGGAGCTATTGAAACAAGTAGGGCTAGAACAAAAAGCGGACAGCTATCCGGTTACACTATCCGGCGGTCAGCAGCAGCGGATCGGCATTGCCCGTGCGTTAGCGGTCGATCCACATGCGATTTTGCTGGATGAACCAACGTCAGCACTAGATCCAGAGCTTGTCTCAGGTGTGCTTCAAGTGATTAAATCCATTGCCATTCAAGAAACAACGATGATCATCGTGACACATGAAATGGCGTTTGCAAGAGAAGTAGCAGATCATGTGATTTTTATGGCAGATGGTCATATCATTGAGCAGGGAACGCCAACCGAACTATTTGACGAAACGAAGAATGAACGAACAAAACGATTTATCCAAAAAGAAGCAGCGGCTGAAGAAGCATAAGCTGCTTTTTACTCTTTAGAGGGGTGAGTATCAGTGAAATCATTAGGAAATGAAGCTTTAAACAAACGTTTAATTAACATACGCCGAGCGCTTCATGAGCATCCAGAGCTGGCATTTGAAGAGTATGAAACGACAAAAAAACTACGAGGCTGGTTACAAGAGGAAGGGATCACAGTGCTCGATTTCCCAGATCTTCAAACAGGAGTCGTTTGTGAAATCAAAGGAGAACAAGAGGGACCAACGATTGCTCTGAGAGCCGATATTGACGCACTTCCAATTGAAGAGGCATCTGGTGAACCATTTTCTTCAAAGATACAAGGGAAAATGCATGCATGCGGCCATGATTTCCATACCGCTTCGATTTTTGGTGCGGCCGTCCTATTAAACGAACGGAAACATGAGCTCAAGGGAACAGTGCGCATTTTGTTCCAGCCGGCTGAGGAAGTGGCGCAAGGAGCGAAACACGTCATAGAGGCGGGCGTCTTAAATGGAGTGGATGCGATATTTGGTATGCACAATAAACCTAACCTGCCAGTTGGCACCATCGGGATAAGAGAAAAAGCATTAATGGCGAGCGTCGATCGGTTTGAAATTGACATTAAAGGAACGGGTGGTCATGCTGGAATTCCAAATCACACAATTGATCCGATTGCCATCAGCGGTCAGATCACAAGCGCCCTACAGCAAATTGTCAGCCGCCGCATCAGTTCTTTGCATCATGCGGTTGTCAGCATCACACGTATTCAAGGTGGCACATCATGGAATGTGATACCTGATCGCGTCGAGATGGAAGGGACCGTTCGGACGTTTGAACCTGAAGTGAGAGCGATGATTCCAGATCTCATGAAACAAATCGTGAGCGGTATCGCAGAAGGGTTTGGCGCAAAGGCAGAAGTGAAATGGCATCCGTATTTGCCTTCTGTGATGAATGACGAGCGTTTGACAAAGGTTGTGGAAGAAACGGCAGGAGCGCTTGATCTCGCAGTAGTAGAGGCAGAGCAGTCACCAGGCGGAGAAGACTTTGCTCTTTACCAAGAGCGCATTCCAGGCTTTTTCGTATGGATGGGGACGAGCGGTACCGAGGAGTGGCATCATCCTGCCTTTACGTTAAATGAAGAGGCAATCCCAGTCGCTGCTGCTTTCTTCTCCGAGCTTGCGGTTCGGGCGTTGGAGTTAAGAACATGGAACTAACGAAACAGCTCGCAGAGGCAGTGCTTTCTGCTGATCCGTTGCAAGATCAACAGGCCGTTCAAATGGCTCGAAACGGTCTGTTAGACGCTGCGGCAGCAGCGCTTGCTGCAAAAGAGGATGAAGGGATTCAGAAGCTCATGGCGCTGGTGGAACAAGAAGGCGGCGCGGCTCAAATTCCCGTCATTGGACAAGGGAAGAAGGTCAGCCGCCAAGCAGCAGCCATGCTAAATGGCTACCTGATTCACGCCCTTGATTATGATGATGTGCATTCTGATGTGAGAGGACACCCAAGTGCGGTGATCATTCCGGCCTTGCTTTCCCAGCTGACCAACGGGGAGGCGTACGGTGATCGATTTCTAGCAGCCTACATTACTGGCGTCGAAGTGATGGCAAGGCTAGGTGAATCCATCGGCAAATCGCATTATGAGCGGGGCTGGCATAATACCGGAACTCTCGGAGCCATTGCAGCGGTCTGTGCGATTGGTTATTTGAAACAAGTTTCACAGAAAGAGCTGGCGAAAGCGATCGGCTTTGCAGGTGCGCAATCAGCTGGAATGCGAAAGCAGTTTGGGGCTGATATGAAACCATTACAAGCTGGCCTCGCCGCTAAAACAGCCGTATGGTCCATGGATTTAGCTTGCTCAGGTTTTGGCGGGAGTGAATCGCTTCTGGATGGAGAGCTGGGCTTCTTTTCTCTCTATGGGGATCAGAAGCTAGCGGAAAGACGTATGCTAGAAGACTACGGCACTGCGTGGCGTATCGTGTCACCAGGTCTATGGTTTAAAGTGTATCCGTTCTGTTCAGCGGCGCATCATGCAGCCGATGCGATCGAGTCATTAGTACAAGAACACTCTTCCTTACAGGGGAAGATCGAACAGGTCGACGTCATGTTTCCGCCTGGCGGAGATGCCGCACTCACGGAGCGGACACCTTTGACGGGAGAAGAGGGACGATTTAGTGTCGAGTATGTCATCGCACTAGCGGTGTTTGGACAACCTTTATCACTGGATGCTTTTACGAAAAAAGCCATTTCACCAGAGCTGCGGACATGGATGAAGCGGGTAAATAGAGTATATGATCAAACGATAAAACCCCATCCAGACGCAGTGCCAAAAGGGCGATTTACGATTGTAAAGCTCAACTTATCTGACGGGTCCACCATCAGCAAACGGGTCGATATCCCTCGGGGAGCACCAGGCTGTGCGTTATCGACAGAAGACATCATACAAAAGTTAAGCAGCGTCACCAGCACATCTCAGGCAAAGCAGCTTTTACAGGCGGTTGAAGAGGGGAATGACGCTGCTTACTTGCAACTGCTGGCATGACAAGGAAAAGGGCTCATCAATAAGATGAGCTTTTTTTCATAACAAAAATCAATGAGGTTCACCTCGACACCCAGCTCCATCAAAAAGTATGAATAAAAGATGACCAAAGCATGATAAGTTCATGAAATCGTATCAATCCAATTGAGATTTGAGAAGGAACATGTAAAATAAAGCTACATAAAGAAAAACAAAGGCAACAGCGGAGGCTGATGATGAAAATATTAATGATTGAAGATAACCAGAGTGTTTGTACAATGACGGATATGTTTTTTCAACGAGAAGGATTTCAAGCGGAATTCGTCCATGATGGATTAGAAGGATTGAATCGATTTAAGCAAGAGGAGGATTGGGATCTGCTCATCTTAGATGTCATGCTTCCTTCAATGGATGGTCTGACCATTTGTCAAAAAGTCCGCCAGATTAGTGATGTTCCGATTATTATGCTGACAGCAAAGGAAACGGAATCTGATCAGGTGCTGGGCTTCGATCTTGGGGCAGATGATTATGTGACAAAACCCTTTAGTCCGCTCACCTTAATGGCAAGAATCAAAGCAGTGAAACGACGTTTTGCTCAAACAACATCTACTCAAGAAGGAGCGAAAGAGGATAAACGGCTGGAGACCGAACATTTTCAGTTAGATAAAAAAACGAGAGAAGTGTTTCTAGAGGGGAAACGGATCGAAAATTTAACGCCAAAGGAATACGATTTGCTGTGCTTTTTTATACAGCATCCTCGGCAAGTATTTTCACGAGAACAATTGCTTGAGCAAATTTGGGGATACCAATTTTATGGTGATGAACGAACGGTTGATGTTCATATTAAGCGGTTGCGCCAAAAAATCGGAGACGGACCTAAGCCCTTTCTGTATACGGTATGGGGCGTAGGGTATAAGTTCGATGAAGATTAAATATTTTTACCAGTTGCTGATTAGTCACCTTGGGTTATTGCTCATTGCCATCATTATTATCAGCACCCTCATGTCTCATTTTGTAAAAGATATTGCCTATCAAAACAGAGTAGATGAAATGAGTTCTTATGGGAATGAAATTTTGCAGAATTTTAAACAGCTGCCAAAAACCGAGATGGTTTTCCGCCTGCGTCCATTTGAAGATATTCTCTCGACAAGACAAATTCGCTTTTTCGTGTTTGATGAGAAAGGGGATGTTTTGTCTCAGCAGCAAGGGATGCCACCGCATGAAGCTTTGTTGACAAAAGATTTATGGGCCAAGCTCTCAAAAGGAGAGCAAATCATTGTCAAGCGGAGTGATTCACGCCGTCTTGATCAAGAAGCATCGCTTGTGGCACTTCCTGTGATGGAGGACGGAGAGCTAAAAGGCGGTGTCGTTCTCATTGCCCCTATCCAAGGAGCGGAAGAGCTGATTGCTCAGATGAATCGTTATCTGTATATCATCGTGTTTGTGGCACTGACAATTACCTTTATTCTCAGTCTGTTTTTGTCTAAATTTCATGTGAACCGAATCAAAAAACTGAGAGAGGCAACAGAGAAGATCGCTCAAGGCGATTACAACATCAATCTTGAAAACAAACACCTTGATGAAATTGGTACACTCAGTGAGGATTTTAATATGATGGCCAAACGCCTCCAACGATCAAGAGAGGAAATTGACCGGCTCGAAAAGCGTAGGCGACAATTCATTGCGGATGTGTCTCACGAATTGAAAACACCGTTGACGACCATTCGAGGATTGGTCGAATGGCTGAATACTGCGGATGTGCCGGCAGAAGAGAAAGAGAAATGCTATGCGCTCATCACTGATGAGACAAAACGAATGCTGCGTCTCGTCAATGAAAATATGGATTATGAGAAAATCAGGTCGAATCAAATCACCCTTCAAAAATTTCACTATCCACTCATTGATACGTTTGAAGTGATTAAGGAGCAGCTGAGCCGAATGGCTGAAGAGAAAAACAATCAGCTCATTGTAGAGGTTCACCCTGAACAAAAGGTGTACGCAGATTATGACCGGCTCATTCAAATCCTCGTCAACATCACAAAGAACGCCATTCAATTTACAGAAGGCGGTCGTATTTCTTTGAGAGGGAAAGAAGAGAATGGGGAAACGATCATTGAAGTAGAAGACACGGGAATCGGCATTGCACCTGAAGAAGTCAAACACATTTGGGAACGTTTTTATAAAGCGGATATTTCGAGAACGAATACACCATATGGAGAATACGGACTTGGCTTGTCTATTGTCAAGCAGCTTGTGGACTTGCATGAAGGACATATCGATTTAAAAAGCGAAAAACATAAGGGAACAACATTTATCATTCGTTTACCGCTACCACAAGAAAAGGGCTAAACTCCGTTTAGCCTCAGCGTGTAGACAAACCCTCGCATTCGGTGTCAGTCCTGCGTGCCGGTGCTCACGAATGCGAAATTCGCTCCGCGCCGGTACTCGTCTTTCCTAAACTGCAAAGGTTTTCTATCACGCTGAAAAGCAGAAAAAGGGCTAAACTCGGTTTAGCCCTTTTTGGTGTATCATCACTTATTCTGTTTTGGAGAACGTTAAGCCAATATGAGCAAGTGCTTGCGGTAAATCCTTACGAATGGTGATGTCTTTAAATGAAATATTCGATTGAATCGCACTCAGCGCAAGGTCTTGCTTAATCCCTGTTAAAACAGCTGAAATGCCTAAAAGTCTTAACGTTTGCGCATAGCTGACCAAGTATTGAATGCTTTGTTCATTGAGTCGTTTTGTCCCTGAAACATCAATGACCAAATGAGAGAGCGACAGCCTGTAGCTTTCCTGTAAAATGGTTTCTAAAATATGCTGCGCACGTGTCTCTTCGATATCACCAAGAAGAGGGAGCACAGCGACACCGTCAACAACAGGTACGATCGGTACAGATAATTGCTGAATCTGCCGATTGGCCTGGTCGAGTTCTAAGACGTAACTCAACAAAGATGCCATCGTTTCAAACATATGAACATGCTCTTCTGTAAATTGCTGCGGCCTTAGATCAAGTCCACAAATGGTTCCATAGTTCGTACCATCAGTAAAATCGATGGGAACCCCAATAAATGATCCGCCTTGCAGCTGTTTCGTGACGTCTAAGTTTTTTGAACGCTCGTCCAAGCGGATATCAGGGATCAACAGCGTATCGCGATGATCGACCGCCAGCTTGCAAAATGTCTTCTCGTAAGGATTTTCTTCCCCTTCTTCAAGAAGCTGCTCGTCGTGATTTAGCACCTTCACAATCTGATTGGTGTTTTGATCATTTTTAGCAATAAACAGTGTATTCACATGAATGAATTGACTCATCATGTTTAAAATACTTGTAGAAGCATCATGAAAATTGCGAAACTGTTTTAATAGTTGTTGACGAGGCATGGATTAGGACTCCTTGTAGCTCCGATCAATGTCCGGAACAATAGTTGATTTGTCTCTATCATACAAAATCAAACGAGAAATAGATATACTTTAATGCGCAAATCAGCTCGAATCATGCGAGATCAAAAAGACTGCCGATCCGGAGATCTGACAGTCTGCTGATTAAATGGAGACGGGCACCGTGGACATAGAGAAAAATTCCTCATATAAGGCTTGAACGGCTTCTTTTTCTTGAGCTGCTTTGACGCCAAACATCATGCTCACCTCTGAAGAGCCTTGATTGATCATTTCAATATTCACTTTGGCTTTTGACAGCGCTTTTGCCGCTCTTGCTGTTGTACCAACATTATGACGCATCGCTTCTCCTACGACCATAATAAGCGAGAGGTTCCGCTCTAAAACCACTTCATCTGCATCAAGTACAAGCTTTAATCGGTCTAAAAGCTCTTGTTCAATCTGCTGCTCCTCCAGCTGATCCTGCCTTAAAATAATGGTCATATCATCAATGCCAGAAGGGACGTGTTCATACGTAAGTCCATATTCCTCTAACGTTTGCAGTACCTTACGTCCAAAGCCCACTTCTCGGTTCATCAAATACTTACTGATATAAATACTGCAAAATCCATTGTCTGATGCGATTCCCACAACAGGGCCATTCGTATGATCCCGTTGATTCACAATTTTCGTGCCTTTGGCCGCTGGATTATTGGTGTTCTTAATCTGAACAGGAATACCTGCCCGAAAGGCTGGAATAAGTGCTTCATCATGAAATACAGAAAAACCCGCATAGGACAATTCACGCATTTCACGATACGTCAGCTCTGTGATTTCCTTTGGCTCATGAACGATTGTTGGATTGACGGCATAGACTGCATCCACATCCGTAAAGTTTTCATACACATCTGCCTTCAGTCCATTTGCCAAAATGGAACCGGTAATGTCTGATCCACTGCGGGAAAAAGTGACGATATCACCCGCTAGACTAAAACCGAAAAACCCAGGGAACACAATGATGCCAGAGCGTTCTCTTAATTTGTATAAATGATCATACGATTCTGGAAGGACTTGCGCTTGACCAGGCTCGTCGCTGACAAATAGACCGGCTTCTTTTGGATTCACATAGTGCGCTTCGACACCTTGATGCTGAAAGTAGGCTGCAATCAGCTTTGCGTTATTATCTTCACCGCTTGCTTTAATCGCATCAAGATAACGCTCAGGATGAGAAGAATCAGCCTGTAATAACGTGTTTACATCTTGCCGGATGATGTCAATAATGTCATCACCTAACCCCAGCTCATCCGCAATCGAGGCATATCGCTCGATGACAGCTTCTTGTAAATCGTGTGCTTCACCTAAACGTAAATATTGTTCACCGCAGCTAATTAATAGATCGGTGACCTTCGTATCCGTTGAATGCCGTTTTCCTGGTGCGGAAACAACGACTGCTTTTCGAGCTGGATCTGCTGTGACAATGTCAAATACCTTTTGCAGCTGCTTGCCAGAAGCAAGAGAACTGCCACCAAATTTAACGACCTTCAATGCATACATCTCCTATAGTAAAAATTTTCTCACAAATTGAATAGTTTCTATTATCAACTCTTTTCTTCAAATTATCAAGGTTTTTCTTCTCTATATGAACAAATGTATTTTTGAGGAGGACGTTATGTGTGAATATATGAAAAAAGAGCCGGCGATATGCCGAGCTCTTTGTCTTTATGAAGAAGAGGACGAAGAAGATAGCTCCTGCTTCATCACTTTGTTTTTACGTTTTTCTTTTAAGAAGAATGAGAGGACAAGTCCAATCACCGCAATAGCACCAGACACGATAAATGACGTATTCATGCCATGAACGGCTGACTTCATTGGATCGGATAATGCTGCATTGGCAGCAGAGCTGCTCATAATGGAGACAAGCACAGCCGTCCCGATAGAGCCGCCCATTTGTCTCATCGTATTATTCATTGCTGTCCCGTGCGGAATCAAATGTGGTGGTAACGAGTTAATACCGGCTGTTGTCAGCGGCATCATGATCATCCCAACCCCGATTAAGCGAAGCGTGTAGGCCACTGTAATGAGGGTAATCGATGAATCAAGACTGAGCATCATAAATGGCAGGGAAGTGACAGCTAATATCGTAAACCCGCCTAGAGCCAGCCCTTTACCGCCTACTTTGTCAAAAATTCGTCCGATAATCGGTGATAGGAATCCCATAAAGAGAGCCCCTGGCAATAAGATCAGCCCTGTATCAAGGGCAGATAACCCTCTGACATTCTGCGTATAGAGCGGCAGAATCGTCTCTGTTCCAATCAGTAAAGCAAAGACGAGCATACCGAGGAAGGTCGTTAAGCTAAAGATCGCAAACTTAAAGACGCCAAACTCAAGCATCGGTCTTTTCAAATTCGACTGACGCAGGATAAAGAAGAACAAGCTCACAGCGCCGACAATGAGTGAAATAAGAACGGTCGCACTCGTCCAGCCATACGTTCCAACACTTGAAAATCCGTACAGCAGTCCGCCAAATCCGAAGGAAGACAGGATAACCGATAAGACATCGATACGAGTGTCTCTTTGCTGTGTGACATTTTTCATTAAGAAGAAAGCAAGAATGAGATCAATGATACCGATTGGTAGAACAATATAGAATAAGAACTTCCAGCTAAAGGAATCGACAATCCAGCCGCCAAGTGTTGGTCCAAGCGCCGGTGCGAATGAAATCACTAGTCCGACCATACCCATGGCTTGCCCGCGTTTTTCTTTTGGGAAAATGGTTAAAAAGATCGTTTGCATGAGCGGCATCAAAATCCCTGCGCCAGCTGCCTGCACGATACGTGCTGCAAGTAGCACCGGGAAATTCGTGGCGAACGAAGCAAGAATGGTACCTGCTGTAAAAATGCTAAGAGCCGTTAAGACTAAGGAACGGCTTGAAAATTTCTCAATTAAAAAGGCCGTAATTGGGATGAGAATCCCGTTTGTCAGCATAAAGGCTGTGGTCAGCCATTGACCTTTACTGACATCAATATTGAACTCTTCCATGATATGTGGGATCGCTGGAATGAGAAGCGTTTGGTTTAAGATTGCAACGAACGCCCCAACGAGGAAAATCCCAACAATCACAGACCGGTTATACGATGTTGTTGATTGGTTCATATTATCCCTTCTTTATCTATAAAATAATGCTTTTCAGCTGTGACACGTTTTGTGATAAAACGCTGTGTTTGCCTAAATAATCAAGCAATGAGCTGATTAAAAAGGTTCTCGGTTGGTCCTTTGACAGTTCTTGACTCAGCAGTTCAAACGCAGAGAGGAGATCGTCCTTTTCTTCTCCATTTGAGAGTGTGTGAAGCTCTTGTTTCATCTTTGTTAAGTACGAGATGACAAGCTTTTCTTCATCATATTCTTCCTGTGTGGAAAGCAAATAAGAGTCCATCAGCTGATCTGTTAGCACAGGCTCAATGGAGCAAGGCTTTATTGATACACGGTCCATCACACCGATGATCATTTCGGCGGCATTTTCTAATTGGATGTTCTTGTGCTCAATCGCCAACATCAAGATGAATTCTCTCATTAATCCGTTGAGGACAATTACAAGATCCCACACATAAGGCGCAACAGATTCACCATATGTGCTTAAAATCATGTCTCTGTGCCGCTGCATGATAATGGAGCGTGTCTCACGTAAATGCTTAATGACGATGGGCGAATGCTGTGAAAAGGCTTCAAAGGACAGCATATTCAAAAATTTATGATTCTCTTTAAACTCTTCAAGCTCAAGCTTAATCTTTTTTGTGAATTTTTCCTTTTTGGACAGCGTCGTTTCGGAATGAATGATCTGAGAAATCTCTCTCATTTTGCGCTGATTGTATTTAATCAGTTCCAATAGAAGAGCTTCCTTTGAGTCAAACAGTTTATAAATAGACGCTTTTGATATTTTACAGGCATCAGCAATTGACTGCATGGAGACACTCATATAGCCTTTTTGAGAAAATAATTTCTTCGACACCCGCAAAATCTCTTCTTGCTTTTCGTTCATCTTCATAAGTCCTTTCCGAATCGGCAAAACCATATGGTCACAATGGAAACCGAGTGGTCACTTTTGCTATGATAACAAAACCAATGGCACATGACAAGAAAATGAACTTAAAAAAATACATGTCTCAATGACATGTATCCGATTGTTGACACAGGGCTAAAATGAACTTGATTTTAGCCCTGTGTCTTTTTTGTCATAGGCGAGTAACGAGATTGTATGTTAGAACAAAATACGATACATTTATCGTATGAATAATCCAAACCATCCAACCCAAGAAAACATGAGACTCATTTCTGTGCTGCAAGCATTGGCTGACCCTGTTCGGCTGGAGATTGTCCGCTGCTTAGCGGAAGCGGGTGAGAGAACATGCGGTACGTATCATATGAACATTGCCAAGTCCACGCTGTCGCATCACTTTAAAGTACTAAGAGAGGCAGGCATCGTGAAAGTGAGAATTGACGGGAAGCACCGTTACTACTCTCTCAGAAAGGATGACATTGATACCGCTTTTCCAGGCCTCTTGTCATCCGTATTAGCTGTAGACAAGGAGCGGTGGTAAGAGAATCTTGCATCAACAAATGACAAATCCCCAAGGCATTGTAACCTTGGGGATTTGTGATGCGTCTCGTGTAAAACGGAATTAGGCCATTGAATGAGCCATAGACAGATGGACAATGTCATAAATGTGAATCTGCTGCTCTATATTCTCTGGTAATGAGTCCAGAAAAGAATATTTGACGCATTTCCATTTATCGGGGTTATATACGATGACTTCACCCTTATTGTCGTTAAAATGGGAAAAGAGATGGGAGATATCTAGGTTTTCCAGGCAATCAGTAGGATGAATCGTCACATACTCTTCAAGAACGAATGTGCTACGATGAAAATCATCTGTTAAATGAACGGAATACGTGATGCCAATATTAATTTGTTTCCAGCCAAAAGAACGTAAAATATGATCAAATGACCCCTTAAACACAAAATCCGTCATCCCCTCAGATTGTTTCCAAATATACAATGGGCAATAGCTGTTGTGTAAACTCCTATGTTTGTCTTTTTCAGTGATCAAATAAGCTTTAAATAATAAATCCTGATATCCATCTGTTTTCCATCCATTGTTTCGTACTCTTTTTCTAATGATATTCATATCATAATCCGCAGGCAGATCCACATGATATTGCATGGCATGCATTGAAACACTCCCTTTCAATAGCCATCATAATGGACTTCAAACCAGTTGAATAATACATATTTGTGTTATTGTTATCACAAAAAGTGATAGGTGATCATGATGAATATAAATGATTTGATTATTTTTATAGAGGTGTATCAAAAAGAATCGATTAATCAAGCGGCTAAAGCTTTAGGGTATGCGCAATCCAATATTTCTCAAAGAATCAAAGCGCTTGAAACTTTATATGATTCAACATTTTTTATCCGGCATCATCATGGAATCAGTTCAACAGGACAGGGAGATTTATTTTATCAATACGCTCAAAAAATCGTAAAAGAAACGAAGTCCATTCAACAAAAATTGACTTCAAAGAAAAAGAACGTTTTATGCTCTGAACTTCTATTTAACGTTTTATACGAGCAACGAGTTTTAGAGGATATTCAAGCCACTGATTTTATCATTGCTTCATCAAGTACGATCAACAAAAAGTTAACAGAGGATGTGTATGATCAAATTATTTCTTTTAATCAAATGGAAAAACCGGAATATCAATTAAAAGAGGTAAAGAGCTTGGCATTGAACGTGTATGGAAAATCTAAAGAAATATACGATGATGATATCTCATTGGTCGTGAATCGTGATCAGCTTTGCCCATTAAGACATGAGGCCACGCGTATGCTGGGTGATCGAACCCTATTTGAGTTAGATTCGTTTGAAGGAATGATCAAAATTGTTGAACAGGGAGATGGTATTGCGTTACTGCCAACAAACTTAAAAAGCCTTCAAACACTCGTGAAATTGCTAGAAAAAAATATTCACATCAACTATTACGTTTATGAAAGAATGTGATCGTAACACTCCTCTATGGGTATAGTTCCGTCAAAGGAGTGCCACGATTCATCTACATGAGCTGTTTCATTTCCCATAAATCGAGTCATACAGGCGTTTCACCGCTGGCTTAATATCCTCTGGTCGCATATGAGAGAAACCGAGGACAAGCGGGACAAAGCCTTCTTTGTGACCAGGCACATGCTCATCAAGGGTAAAACGGTCCATCCCGTACATTTTCAGCTTTCGGTCTTTGGCACGCTGTAAAATCTCATGCTGCGTACGATCTGAGCGGAATTCTGCGATAAAATGTAGCCCTGCATTTTCCCCGATAATCCGTACGTTGTCACAAAAGACAGTGTCGAGCTCTCCAATGAGCTGTTTTCGTTTTTCCTCGTATAGCCCATTCATTCTTTTAATATGCCGCTGATAGGCGCCATCTTTTATAAAATAAAGAAGGGTGTATTGTGTAAAAAGGTTGGCCGTTTGGATGAAAAAGTGCTGTTCTTCCTTATAGCGTCTTAATAAATGCTGCGGTAGCACCATGTAACTGATCCTTAAGCCGGGCAGCAATGATTTCGAAAAGGTCCCCATATAAATGACTTTGTCATAGCGGTCAAGGCTCTGCAGCGCCGGTATGCTGTCTGTGCCGTACTTAAATTCACTGTCATAATCGTCCTCAATGATATAGCGATCTGGCTGATCAGCTGCCCAGTTTAACAGCTGTATCCGCCGGGAAATCGGCATGATCACCCCTGTTGGGAACTGATGAGAAGGCGTAATGATCAACACATTTGGCTCTTTCTTCTGAATATCGCTCATCCGCACCCCTTTTCGATCAATGCCAATCGTTTCAATCCGGTGATGATTGTTTTTCAGCATTTGATACAGTCTGCGGTAGCCGGGGTTTTCTAATCCGTATATTTGATCAGCTGGAAGAATGCTTGATAGCGAATGAATGAGCGACTGTGTACCCGCACTTAAAATGAGCTGCTCAGGGTAGCATTTGACCCCTCGTGCAAGTCCAATTAGCCGGGCAATCGTTTCCCGCAGCTCATAGACGCCTTGTGGGTGCGGCAGCTCACCAAAGGCTTCTTGGTGGAGATGAATCGCTTTTTGTTCACTTTTCAGCCAACTTTTAAAAGGAAAATTGGCTGTATCAACAGAAATATGTGAAAAGGAATACCAGTCATTTCGCTCAATCGAATTCTCTTTTAAATCCGCTGGAAGGGAAGAGGGTTTCAGTTGACCTGATTCATGAAATGTTTCAAGTGATTCCACAAAAAAACCTTTCCGTTCAACTGAATATAAATATCCTTCGGCAAGCAGTTGTTGATAGGCGCCATTCACTGAATTGACGCTGACATTTAAGGTATCGGCTAACTCTCGTTTAGACGGTAATTGATCGTGCGGCTGCAGGTTGCGGTTTAAAATTTCCTCTTTAATTTTTGTATAAATTTGATGATAAATAAATCCGTTTTCCCCTGATTGATCTAGTTGAATTGTCAGCATCTCGCCATGTCATCCTCTCTGGTACCATGAAAAAAATGATATTGGTACTTTCTATCATACCAAAAAATATTCAGAATAATAAAAAAGACATAAAGGGGATGGATGACAATGAGTCAAACGACAACAAACCGTTTTTCAACAGAGGAATGGCAGGGGAAAAGAGATCAATACGTCGCAAGAGGCGTAAGTAATGGCAACCGTCATCTTGCAGCGAAAGGGAAGGGAGCCGAGCTTTTCGATATCGACGGCAATCGTTTTATCGATTTTGCAGGGGCCATCGGTACATTAAATGTAGGACACTCCCATCCAAAGGTTGTGGAAGCAGTCAAAGCGCAGGCAGACAGCCTGATTCACCCAGGATTTAATGTCATGATGTACGAATCCTATATCGAATTAGCAGAAAAGCTATGCCACCTCACACCAGGCGACCACGACAAAAAAGCCATTTTCTTAAATTCAGGTGCAGAAGCAGTTGAAAATGCAGTGAAAATTGCCCGTAAATATACGAAAAGACAAGCGGTTGTCTCATTTACAAGAGGGTTCCACGGAAGAACGAATATGACGATGAGCATGACAAGCAAGGTCAAGCCTTATAAATTTGGATTCGGCCCATTTGCATCAGAGGTCTATCAAGCGCCGTATCCTTATTACTATCAAAAACCTGAAGGATTAAGCGATGCAGCCTACGACGAATACATCATTGATCAGTTCAATCAATTCTTTGTCGCAACCGTTGCACCAGAAACGGTCGCTTGTGTGGTCATGGAGCCAGTCCAAGGGGAGGGCGGATTCATTGTACCATCGAAGCGTTTTGTACAACACGTCGCTTCATTCTGCCAGCAGCATGGGATCGTATTCGTGGCAGATGAGATCCAAACAGGATTCGCAAGAACAGGGAAATACTTTGCGATTGAACACTTCGATGTGGTGCCAGACTTAATCACTGTGTCAAAATCACTTGCAGCTGGCCTGCCGCTGAGCGGTGTCGTTGGCAGAAAAGAATTACTGGATGCAGCGGACCCAGGGGAGCTAGGGGGAACGTATGCTGGCAGTCCATTAGGCTGTGTTGCAGCTTTGGCTGTACTAGATATTATAGAAACAGAACAACTGAATGAACGATCTGAACACATTGGACAAGTCATTGAGGACAAAGCGAATGAGTGGAGAAGTAAGTACTCATTCATCGGGGAAGTCCGGCGATTAGGGGCAATGGCGGCCATTGAAATTGTGGAAGATCAAAAAACGCGTACACCAGATAAGAAGACAGCCGCAGCGATTGCAGCCTATGCAAACAAGCACGGACTACTCTTATTAACGGCAGGGATCAATGGGAATATTATTCGCTTTTTAACACCACTTGTCATCACAGATGAGCTGCTGCAAGAAGGACTAGGGATCATCGAAGACGCCTTCACAGCACGCTAAACAACAAAGGGGGATGGTTGTATGCAAAAACAACAAATGGCTAAAACCATGTCGCAGTCAGACGTACTGTTTTTATCCATTGGTGCAATGCTTGGCTGGGGCTGGGTTGTACTTTCGGGAGATTGGATTTTAACAGCTGGATTTTTAGGAAGTGTGATTGCCTTTGTCATAGGGGGCATTCTCGTCATCTTTATTGGACTAACGTATGCAGAGCTTTCCTCTGCGATTCCAGAAACAGGCGGAGGACTCGTCTTTGTCCAGCGGGCATTTGGGATCAAATCAGCGTTTGTCTCCGCATGGGGCGTATTGTTCGGTTATGTGTCCGTGATTACGTTTGAAGCTGTCGCACTTCCGACAGTCATTGACTATGTCATTCCAACACAGCATGTTGGTTTCCTATGGAATATAGGAGGATGGGATGTTTACTTTACATGGGTATTGATTGGATCTGGCGGTGCGTTGTTTTTAACAGCTCTGAACTACATTGGCGCAAAGCCTGCTGCTATTTTTCAATCGGTGTTCACAGTGGCCATTATCCTGACAGGTTTTCTTCTATTAGGCGGAGCTACATTTAATGGAGATTTTGCAAACCTTGAGCCGATGTTTCAAGGCGGGGTTGGCGGTCTGATGGCTGTGTTAGTGATGATTCCCTTTTTATTCGTTGGGTTTGATGTCATCCCGCAGGTAGCGGCGGAGATTAACGCACCGAAGAAGATCATCGGGAGAATTTTGATTATCTCCATTGTGAGTGCGGTTGTATTTTATCTGCTCATTGTCTTTGGAGTAGCGGCAGGGTTGTCAAAAGGTCAGCTTGAGGCTTCATCACTAGCAACAGCAGATGCCATGGTACAGCTTCTTGGTCATCAGGCGTTTGGAACTGTGCTTGTCATTGGTGGTGTAGCAGGCATTGTGACGAGCTGGAATGCTTTTATCATTGGTGCAAGCCGTATCCTCTATGCAATGGCGGAAAGAGGCATGATTTCCAAATGGTTTGCGTATATTCATCCGAAGTATAAAACACCGACAAATGCCATTTTGTTCTTAGGTGCATTGGCCTTTTTTGCACCATTACTTGGCCGCCCTGCCCTCGTGTGGATTGTCAATGCAGGCGGTGTGGGCATCATCGTTGGGTATTTGATTGTGTCCATTGCCTTTATGAAACTTCGCAAGACAGAACCTGAGCTTGAGCGTCCATACCGCATTAAATATTGGCGGACGACCGGCGTTTTAGCCATTGGCCTTAGTTTCCTTTTTCTTTCATTTTATTTTCCTGGGATGCCGGCTTCCTTATCATGGCCAGCTGAATGGATATTGCTTTTAGGTTGGGCACTCATTGGGTATATACTATATGTAATGAATCCAAGAACGAAGGAGAAGGTAGAGCATGACAAACGAACTCAAAGTGTATAATCCTGCAACCGGAGAAGAAATTGCCTCAGTTGCTCAGCATACAAAAGAACAGATTGAAGATGCGATCACTCGCTCACACAAAGCATTCAAAACATGGGCAAAAACGTCAGCCCATGAACGTGCAAATATCATTCGCAAGTGGTTTGATCTCATGATTGAGCATAAAGAAAGGCTTGCAAAAATCATCACAGAAGAAAACGGGAAGCCGTATCAAGAAGCATTAGGGGAAATCGTCTATGCCGCTGGATATATTGAATGGTACGCGGAGGAAGCAAAGCGGATTTACGGCAGAACGATCCCGTCTCATACGACAAACAAACGCCTATTTGTCACAAAGCAGCCAGTCGGTCCTGTTGCGGCCATTACACCGTGGAATTTCCCTGCGGCGATGATTACAAGGAAGGCGGCACCAGCGCTTGCGGCGGGCTGTACGTTTATCGTGAAACCTGCTGAAGACACGCCGCTTACGGCCATTGAGCTTGTGAAATTAGGCCATGAAGCCGGAATTCCAGAGGATGCCTTGCAATGGGTGATTGGAGATGGAAAAGAAGTGGGGGAAATCTTCACAGATAGTCCATTGATCCGCAAGATCACGTTTACTGGCTCAACACCAGTTGGAAAACATCTCATCAAAAACAGTGCGAGCACAGTGAAACACGTTTCTATGGAACTTGGCGGTCATGCCCCGCTGATCGTAGATAAGGACGCCAACCTTGAATTGGCTGTGAAACAAGCAGTGGCATCTAAATTCCGTAATGCAGGCCAGACCTGTGTTTGTGCCAACCGATTAATCGTCCATGAAGAAATTCATGAAGCATTTGCGCAAAGCTTTAGCAAAGAAGTGGAAAAGCTGAAAGTAGGAAATGGGTTTGAGGAAGGAACGTCCATCGGACCAATTATTAATAAGCGAGGCTTTAATAAAATTGTCGACCAAATTCAAGATGCTGTGGATAAAGGGGCGAAAGTTCTTGTCGGCGGCGATACACATTTTGACGATGAGAAGTCGTATTATTTTGTTCAGCCGACGGTGCTAACTCATGTCGACCCTTCCATGAACATTATGCATGAAGAGACGTTTGGTCCAGTTGCACCAATTACGACATTTAGCACTTTAGATGAAGCCATTGAATTAGCAAATGATACACCTTTTGGACTTGCGGCTTATTTCTTTACAGAGAATTACCGCAATGGTCTCTATATATCTGAGAATCTAGATTACGGGATTATTGGCTGGAATGACGGGGGACCATCCGCCGTGCAGGCACCTTTCGGCGGTATGAAAGAGAGCGGTATTGGCCGTGAAGGCGGCATCGAAGGCATCGAGCCTTATTTAGAAACAAAATATGTGTCAATTGGTTTAGACGAATAACATGTGAAAAAGACTGTCCGAGAAGCCTCGGCAGTCTTTTTTATGTTAAACAGCCGGTGGGAAAAGTTGATCCACCGTTTCTTTTGTTTCTTTGAGAATCTCGTGGATGTCGTCTGCAGATGCTTGTTCCATGCTGCTGAACAAGAGCCGTTCGACTGGCTCAACGCCGATCAGATCGAAGGCGGCTGTATCTGTCGTCATGTGATGGCTGGGGGTGATGATCATATTTGAATCAAGAAAGGTCCTCGGTGCATCATGCGTATTAATAATGACCCCTTTTTTGTCTCGAAGCAGATTTTTCACAACTCCGTTTTCATTGATCTCATACGCAAACCCCTCTGAAAAAACGCGCTCCACATAACCCTTTAGCATCGCCGGCAAGCCTGTCCACCATATTGGAAAGATAAACGTGAGGACATCAGCTTGTTGAATCAGCTTCTGCTCTCTTTGAACCGGTGCCGGCACATGTCCGTTTCTCATGGCAACCTTTTCTGCTGTTGTCAGCTCTGGCGGAAAGCCAATGCTATACACATCACGAACCGTCACATGATGACCATTGTTCAAAAGAGTGCTTACAACAAGATCTAATAGGGTTTGATTTAAGCTTTGCTGGGGATGAGCAAATATGATTAGATGGTTCATCTCATAGCCTCCTAGGTGGTCATGTGTCTCATTATGGCACGCACAAGTATCCTATTCAATCCTATATTGGAAATGATAGGTTGGGAAAATAAAAAGCGACCGCTTGAAAAAACGATCGCTCATGTAAGGTTTATTTCTTTCTAAAAGTAAGTCCAAGTGCAATCAATGCCACAACTAAGCCTGCAATGGACAGACCAAGAACAAGTGGTGAAGAAGAAGCAGAGGCTGTTTCAGATGCCTTTTCTTCTTTTGGTTTTTCTTGACCATGTGAATCCGTTACGGTATTAGACGCAACAATGTTTGTGATCGAATGAGGCTTATCAGCGTCCTTGTCGCCAGTCCATTCAACTACTGTTCCATCCTTGTAATATTGATAGGCATCCCATGCCGCTTCGCTGGCTTTTTCAGGGTTTTTTGCGACAAACACGAATTGCTGGAACTGGCCAGCAAGGACACCATCGCCAGTTGCTTCCCAAGTGACTCTTGTGACTTTTCCGTTTTTCTCTTCAGTTGTTGTTTTCCAGCCAGGCACTGGCTCGTATTGCTGGAATTCTACGCCTTTAGGCATCGTGATGACAACCTTTGTTGTCGGACTGTCGCTTTCAGAAGGTACTTTTAACGTATAGGTTTCCCAAGCATTCGTTGCAGATGTATCAGGTTTGACTGTCACGTGTGCACTCACAGGAATCGCCAGTAAAAATGAAGCGAGAAGCATTGGTAATAAAGCTTTAACGTATTTTTTCATATGATATGAACTCCTTTTAGTTTCTTCTAATGAATGTCGTATCGATGTTGTCAAAAGAACCAGTTAATGCATGAATCTCAATTTTCCAAGTGCCTTTTTCATTTAGTAAGAGGTTTTCAGCCGAGAAGTGTCCATTCTTTAATCGCTGCAGCTGAAATTCGTTTGGCGTTTCATCACCGAACAAGGAGACTTTGTGGATCTTAGCTGTCACAGATTGAATGTCTGTGATCGTTTGTCCATCCTTCTTCGTAAATGCCACCTCGAACGTGTTTTTACCTGGAGCATTCGGGGTAATGCTCAAAGACACAAGGTCACGATGCTCCACCTGATTGGCTCCAAAGAATGGCTCTGGTGCAGGCGGCGGAGGGCTTGGGATATTGGTGAATACGGCTGTTAATAGTAAAATAGCGATCCCAATGATCCACTCTGCTCGTAAAGATACGTTTCGTTTCTGCTTCTTTTCCCATCTCAGCATCAAATAATGGACGAGCCCAAGGAGACCCATGATGATAAATAAACCAAGTTTGATTAAGAAGGTGCGTCCATAAGCTGATTGGAAAAGGGCATCAAATGATTGCAGAATAAAAATCGCATTCACAAACCCAGAAAACACAATCAGTCCAACTGAGAGCAGTGCCCACGGATGAAAAGCTGTCAGGGTGCTGCGTATGAGCGGCTGATCTTCATTCGGCAGTTTCTTCATCAAAAGAAGGACAATGGCTGTTAAGCCGCCGACCCAAATAGATGCAGAAATGAGATGAATGAAATCAAGTGACGTTGTCAGTATTTTATTATCTGTAGCGGCTGGATGACCGATTTGTGCTTTCAGCCAAAGAAGCACGATGAAAATGAGCAGTGGAAACAGCCATACCCGGAAGGAAGTGAAGTTTCCTTTTTTCATCGCCACAATTGTCCAGATCGTCAGTAGAACAAATGACGCCATTAGCATCATCCACAGACTCCCACCCGAAGTCGACGCAATGGTTTCTTGTAAAAGCGATGGTTGAAATGCCCCTAAAAAGGACACGTCTGCCGCTGATTTTGTTTGAATCGGCAGCTGGAACAAGAGTGCTCCGCCCATCATGATCAGTGAAACAGTCAAAAGTCGCTTCATTCGCCGGGCTAAAACGTCGGTTATGGGCGCTTTAAACCATAGAAGCCCAAATAAAATGGTTCCAAGAAATAAGCTAAATGACGTATACAGAAAGGCTTTGTCAATGGTTGAAGCCATATCAATGGATTCACTTGATTGTCCTTGATCTAATTGATCAAATCCTCCATCCGCTTTTCCGATACTAAATGGAATCATGCCAGACACAGAGTGCCCATCGGCTGATACCGCATTCCACTGAATGGTGTAAATGCCTTTTGGTAAATTCTTTTTTAAAGCTGCTTCCATGATCTTTTGCTCTTTGATGACCGTATCTCCTTGATCCACACGATCCCCTTTTGCATTAAACACCTTAATGGCATGAAATCCGCTTTCGATTCCTTCACTAAAGGTGATCGAGACTGCAGAAGGCTGCTGATCCAGCTCTTCATTTGCTACTGGATTTGAGCTCACCACATATGCATGAGCAAATGCTTCTTTTGGCATGAAAAAGGAGAACATGAAGATGAGCAGCAGAAGCCACTTACTATATTTCAACAATGTGAATAACCGCCTTTCTACCTATGAAAATGTCTCATGTATCAGAAAGAAAGCGGCAGTAAACTGTGAGTCACAGAAAAACCGCTCTTTCTATTGTACCGCCCACTCTAAAAGGTAAACGAAACAAATAGCAAGATGGTTCACTTTTTCTGTGTCATGTCTGCGCAGACGTTTCTTGAATGTTTGATCAATATAAGCCTATTCGATTTAAGTAGAGGAAACAAGAAGTGACCATTTAAAAGTTGTGAAATTCCAATGAATTTTGCGCCAAAACAACAGTAGATTCAACTTTTACCCCGCTATCATCTATGGTATGCCGAGAGGTGTCACATTATTTTTCAATTTTGTCACACACTAAGTGACAAAGTGACATTTAGTTTCAATTGAAGGGAAAGTGAAAGCGTTTTACGATAGGTATAAGGGCTTCACTGACTCTTGTTCTTATATCTTTTGACCTATAAAGCCCGAAATAAAGGGAGAGAAGAAAGGGGTTTTCACAGATGCAGGAAAAAAGCGGATTCCGCGTGAAAGTACAGCGCTTTGGAAGCTATTTAAGCGGCATGATTATGCCGAATATTGGTGCATTTATTGCATGGGGACTTATTACAGCTTTGTTCATTCCAAGTGGTTATCTTCCGAATGAGCAATTAGCTACACTCGTTGGACCGATGATTAACTACTTACTGCCGCTCTTAATTGGTTACACAGGCGGTAAACTCGTCTATGACCATCGAGGCGGAGTGCTCGGTGCTACGGCTACGATTGGGGTCATTGTTGGCTCAGACATTCCAATGTTTTTAGGTGCCATGATCATGGGGCCGCTGGGCGGTTATCTTATTAAGAAAATCGACCAGCTGTTCAAAGACCGAATCAAATCTGGCTTTGAAATGCTTGTGAATAACTTTACGGCAGGTATCCTCGGTGCCATTCTTGTTGCCATTGCATTCTATGCTATCGGCCCAGTGGTACTAGGTCTGAATAAAGCCCTTGCGGCAGGTGTAGATATCATTGTCAATGCTCATTTACTACCGCTGGCAAGTATCTTCATTGAACCTGCAAAAGTATTATTCTTAAACAACGCGATTAACCAAGGTATTTTAGGTCCGTTAGGGGTCGAGCAAGCAGCGAAGACAGGGCAATCTGTTCTGTTCTTGCTTGAAACAAACCCAGGGCCAGGCTTAGGTGTTCTTCTTGCGTATATGTTCTTTGGAAGAGGAAATGCGAAACAGTCTGCACCAGGTGCCATTGTCATTCAGTTCTTAGGAGGAATCCATGAAATTTACTTCCCGTACATCTTAATGAAACCAAAACTCATTTTGGCTGTCATTGCAGGGGGAGCAAGTGGTGTCCTGACGTTCACATTATTAAATGCAGGATTAAAAGCTGTGCCGTCACCAGGAAGTATTATTGCGCTTATGCTGATGTCTCCAAAAGGCGGTCACCTTGCCGTTTTAGCAGGGGTTGTCGTAGCAGCTATCGTATCGTTCCTTGTTGCATCTGTCATTTTGAAAGCGTCTAAAGAAGTTGACGAAGATTTAACAGCAGCAACAGAAAAGATGCAGGACATGAAAGGCAAGAAAAGTGCAGCAGCCGCTGCTCTTACGGCACAAAAAGAAGACTCTCAAGCAAACGAGCAAGCAGCATCTCCAAGTGATGTCAATCCAGATGACGTGAACAAAATCATCTTTGCCTGCGATGCAGGGATGGGTTCAAGTGCAATGGGTGCGTCCATTCTGAAAAACAAAGTGAAAAAGGCAGAGCTTGATATCGATGTGACAAACACATCGATCAGCAACATCCCAGACGATGCGGATGTGGTCTTTACTCATAAAGATTTAACAGACAGAGCAAAGGCAAAGCTGCCAGGCGCTGTGCATATCTCAGTGGATAATTTCTTAAACAGCCCGAAATATGATGAGCTGATTGAGAAATTGAAAAAATAACATGACGAAACGGGTTGAGTCCAATTTTTCCTAATTGAACTCCCCGTTTTGGTTGTTTTCCTGATTTTTATTCTAAAAAAGGTGTGTGATCATGTATGAAACAAGTACTTTCTAAAGACAATATTTTTCTAAACGAACAAGCAGGTTCTAAAGAAGAAGCCATCAAAAAAGCAGGCGAAGTCCTCGTAGCAAACGGCTATGTCACAAGTGATTATGTCGACAAAATGTTTGAAAGAGAAAACATCTCTTCTACATTTATGGGGAACGGTATTGCGATCCCTCATGGAACAGAGGATGCGAAAGCGGCTGTCCTTCATTCAGGGATTTCCATTATCCAAATTCCAAATGGTGTGGAATATGGTGAAGGAAATGTGGCGAAAGTCGTCTTTGGGATCGCTGGGAAAAACAACGAGCATCTTGATATTCTTTCTCAAATTGCGATTGTCTGTTCAGAAGAAGAAAATGTAGAACGGATCATTCATGCAAAGGATCAGGATGAACTGATCGCCATCTTTAACGAGGTGAACTAACATGAAGGCACTTCATTTTGGAGCAGGGAATATTGGCAGAGGGTTTATCGGATCTTTGTTAAAGACATCAGGCTTTGAGCTTGTCTTTACCGATGTGAATGAAGAGGTCATCAATGAGCTGAATGAAAGAGGAGAATACACGGTTGAACTCGCAGCACCAGGGCAGAAGCAAGAAGTAGTCGGGCCAGTATCAGCGATCAATTCTTCGCAAAACCCAGCGGCATTAACAGAGGCCGTTGCCACAGCCAATTTGATTACAACAGCTGTTGGACCAGCCGTATTGAAGATCATTGCCTCATCGATTGCTGAAGGATTAAAACAAAAAAAGCCGGACCATATCATCAACATCGTGGCATGTGAAAATATGATTGGGGGAAGTGCTCATTTAAAAGAAGCGGTGTTCTCTCATTTAACAGCAGATGAGCAAGCAGCGATATCACAAACCGTTGGCTTTCCGAACGCTGCGGTTGACCGCATTGTTCCGATTCAGCACCATGAGGACATTCTCAAAGTGTCGGTTGAACCATTTTTCGAGTGGGTCATTGATGAGACGGGCTTTATTGGAGATGTTCCTCAAATTGACGGAGCGAATTTTGTCCAAGATTTGACGCCGTATATTGAACGGAAGCTCTTCACCGTCAATACAGGACATGCACTAGCGGCTTATGTCGGGTATCAGCAAGGCGTAAAAACCATTAAAGAAGCTGTTGATACACCAGACATTCGTCAGGTAGTCGAAGGTGCCCTTCATGAAACGGGCAGTTATTTAATTGACGCATATGGCTTCCGAGAAGAAGAACATGATGCGTATATTCAAAAAATCATCAAGCGATTTGAAAATGCTTTTATTTCCGATGAAGTGACTCGTGTCGCACGCTCTCCGATTAGAAAGCTGGGAGCAGATGACCGTTTAATCGGTCCAGCGAAAAAGATCAAGCAGCCAGTGTACTTAATCAAAGGGATCGCTGCTGCTTTGGCTTACGACTTTGCAGAAGACGAAGAAGCGGTTCGCTTGCAGGCATTAAGGAAAGAAAAAGGCATTGAAGGTGTGCTTCAAGAGGTATGTGGACTCAAACCTGAAGACGATCTCTATCAAGACATCCTCAAAGAAACCGAGCGATAATCAAAAAATCCCTTTCTAACGTGAAAGGGATTTTTCTATGACTTTTTTAATACTTTCCCCTGCATGACGATATATGTAGTAAGGGGGAATTAGAACATGAAAAAGAAAGCGTTTGCTTCGAGAAGTGTCTTTTTTCAATTGATGTCAGCCATTATCGTTATTACAATTTTAACAGGCGGACTTGTAGGAACAACGGGGTATTTTTTAGCGAAAAATGTCTTAATTGATGCAGGGAAAGCAGATTTAAAACACATCGTAAATGGAGCGATGGCCACTCTTGAACAATTGAACGACCGTGTGGAGAACAAAGAACTGACGCTTGAACAGGCGCAGGAACAAGCCCGTATTTACTTGAGCGGGCCTAAAAATGACAACGGCAAAGGGTACCAATTTCAAAAATCAGATTTTATCTATAAAAATAAAGGCTACCTTGTCGCATATGGAGCCGATTATTCATCACAGGTTCATCCGGTTAACGACATTGGCGTCATCCCAGATGATACGACAAACCGTCAAAAAATGGTCGCTGGAGCCACAGCAAAAGGCGAGGATGCACACTATATCACCTATATGGATAAAGACGATGCCACGGGGGAAGAAAAGCAAAAACTCGCTTATATGAACCAGTTTACACCGTGGAATTGGAGTATAGGAATCGCCGTATTTCAGGATGAATTTTATAAAGAACTAGAGCAGATGAAGCTCTATATTATTCTCATTACAGCAGGTGTCGCTCTTTTAAGTATGGGTGTCTTTTATTTGGCAGCCCGAGGTAAAGTGAGACTGCTTAAGCAAGTCACGGCTGCTTCAAAAGAAATTGCGGCGGGCAATCTTGAACGCACCAGCTTAAAAGAAACCTCGGATGAAATTGGGCAGTTGGCAAAAGGCTTTAATCATATGTCAGGAGAGCTTAGAGCACTTGTGAGCGGTTTGCAGGAAACGAGCAGCCAGCTCGTCGAATCTGCGACAGATCTATCCGCCATCTCTGAAGAAACATCCGCCAGCAGTGAAGAAATTGGCCGAGCAATTGGAGATATCTCAACTGGGACCCTTCATCAGGCATCAGACCTTGAGGTAGCCAATCAACAAATGACTCAGTTCAATCAATCCATTGAAAACGTCAAAGAACAAAGCGACCAGATCAAACGAATTTCAGACCAGTCGAACCAATCTTCCCAGCAGGGTCAGCAAATTGTCCAGCAATTAAAACAATCAAATGAGCAATCCATTCAGGCATCTCAAGGCATTCGATCAGGGATTGAGCAATTAAGTACAAAAGTACAAGATATTTCACAAATCACAGATACCATTGAAAGCATTTCAAATGAAACGAACTTACTGGCCCTGAATGCGAGCATTGAAGCAGCTCGTGCAGGAGAGCATGGCAAAGGATTCTCGGTTGTGGCGAGTGAAGTGCGGAATTTAGCTGAACAGACAAAGCAATCAGCTGTTCAAATCCAGCAGATGATTCAAGGCATTAAAGAAGAAACGACGTCTACAGCTGGCATGATGTCCAAAACAATGGATCGTTTTGCCGAGCTTGATGAAGCGGTTCACGCAACAGAACAAGAATTCAATTCCATCTCTACATCGATTTCACAAACCATCGTTGAAACGAATACGATGGCAAAAGAGCTGAACACATTACTGGAACAAAACGACCTCATCACAAAAGCGATGCATGGTGCAGCGCATATTTCTCAAGAAAATGCCGCTGCGATTGAAGAAATCACTGCATCTACTGACGAACAAGTCACCGCCATCTCCAATGTGGCGAAGGCAGCAGAAAGGCTCAATGAGCTAAGCATGCGATTGAATCAAGATATTGCACGTTATCGTTTATAAGGTATGGTCAAACGGACGTCGAAAAGTCGATGTCCGTTTTTTATTTAGACGACTTTCGTCCGTATTGCCCGTCGCTTTTGATTTGTTTGGTACGTTCGATAGGCTTTCCAAGCATTGGCACATAAAAGCCCTGTGAGTAAGTAAGATAAGCTGTTAAATAAATAGAAGTCCACACATGAAACGACAGCACACAGGATACCAAAGATGATTTGATCACGATTCTTTGCGGGTGAAGTAGGTGGATCAGTCAACATAAAGAACGCAAGGAACAAGACGGCATTCAAGTAGGGCGTCATAAAAGCAGATGAAGCATCCGTTAAGCCAATGAACCCCAATATGAGGTGAATAAGGCCGTATGCGGCTAGAAAGGCGAAAACTTGCGGGAACTTTTGTACGCGGCTTGTCACCAAATAACCGCCGACCATCACAAGGATTATGGTCCACCAAGGTAGAAGAGACATACCGCCCCACCAGCTTTGATTGGAAGAAAATAAAATGACTGAGAGCCATAAACCAAATGCGGCTGGATTCAAAATTGGTTTCTTTTGATAAGTGATGACATGCTTAGATAAAATGGCCGCTGTGGCTGTGAAAACAGATACAGCAAAAGAAGTGGCTGGACTTAGAACAATGCCAATAATCAGCCCTGTGAGCAGAGCTCCATCAGGGAATGTGTGTTTATTGTTTTTCAAAATCACTCTTGAAATAAAAACGTCAAGAATCAGTGCTGTCCCAATGCTAGTGGCAACTGTAGTGAGACCACTAAGAAATCCAGTGTGCAGACTCCCGGCGGCTAGAAGAATCAAAAGAATGGCGATGGCATACCGTTTCGGCGTCCGAATGTAAGTTTTTAGTGAAGGCGATGATTTCAACAGTGTTTGGTCTGTGGTTGATGCTGGCTGTAATTCCATGATTGAACCTCCTTCATCTCCGGTGTTAGGGTCATATCAGCATCTTGATCCACCATTACGGCAGGTATTTCATGTTCGGCTAAAAATGAATAACCCTCTTCTCGACCTAATAAAAAAGCAGCTGTCGATAGACTATCGGCGAGCATACCGAGTGGTGCAATGACGGTACAGCTTAACAAACTTTGTTCAGACTGTTTCGTTTGAGGGTGAATCAAATGGTGCGTATGAGGATCATAACGGCTGATCCGTTCATAGCTGCCAGATGTACAAATCGCACAATTAGTCGTTTGAATGACCGAGATGTTGGTCTGTTTGTGAATGGGATGCCGAATCCCAATTGTCCACTCTTCTTGTTGTTCGTTAAATCCAGATACCAACACATCTCCGCCAGCATTCATCATAAAGCCTTCCCATGCTTCAAGTTCTTTTGCTGCAAGATCGCATGCGAATCCCTTTGCAATAGAACCAAAATCCAAAATAAGCGGTTTGTTCAAATAAATCGTCCGATTCATCTCGTTTAACTGGACGTCACGGTAATGAACAGCTGTATGTGGTACGTCATGTGATGAAAAAGTTTTTCCTGTCGTATATAAACGATCGAATCCTTTTTGTTCCATGATTTTTCCGATGGTTGGATCATACTTGCCATTTGTTAACTCGGCTAACTCTAACGCATAGGCTGTTAAATCGAAAAGCATTTCACTGACAACTACCTCTTGCTTTGAACGATTGGCTAACTTCATGACTTCAGAATCAGAGCGGAAACGGCTAAAACGATGCTCGATATCGTAAAAAATGGAAAAGGCACGGTTGATGTCTTCTAAAACAGCCCGTCGATCTTCTTCATAGGCAACCACTTGAATATTGATAACAGTTCCCATAGCCAGCATGGATTTTTGAAAAGTAATGAGTTTTTGTTGTCCTAACCATTTCATCATAGTGTCTCCTCTCTATGCCTTTGCCTGCTCTAAAGCCTGAGCAACGGCTGTTTCAAAATCCTGAGTACTTAATGTTGCGCCGCTCACCGTATCTACATCAGCACTTTGTCTAATGACCACTTCATTGGGTAATGATGAAATGGAGCTTTGTCCGTATCTAGTGTTATCACTCGTAATCTCGACAGAAGTGATATTTCCTTGTTTGATGGTAACAGATACACTGATAGAGCCAATCTCATTTGATCCAGTACCAGAGAAAGTACCATCCTTGAGTTCAGTTTCTGAAGTGGTATCTTCTGTTTGAGTGGCGGTAGTATCTGATGTGAGAGATGTATCGTTTGAAGAAGCGTCTGCTTGTGTATTTGATTGTGCTGTCTGAACGGCTTGCGCGTGATGGGTAGTTGCATAACCAGTGATGTATAAGCTGCTGATGGCTGCGGTGCAAAGACTAATCATTTTCTTATTTATTTTTGCCATGATGTATCCTACCTCCTATTACGATCTACTATATAGAAGAAATTTGAACAAACCATGAACAAGAAAAGAACGATTTTAGATAATAGGCAATAAGAATCAAGATATTACACGTTATCATTTATTTTTGACTGTGGTTCATTTATCAGGTAGGATGAAATAAATCTAAACCTTGCTCACGCAATCAAAAGGAGTGTTTCGGCCATGAAAAAGAAAATATTGATGTTCTTACCTTGTGGCTACGGATACTCCACTGCTGTTTTCTTTTAGAATAGACAAAAATTGGTGAAGTCTGTCTACAGGAGGAAAAACACGCAGAAAAATCATAGTGAGTGAGGGATTTACATGGAAAAAATCACGAGAAAAAACCCGGAAAGTATGCCGAAACCCGTTGGCAACTACAGTCATATCACAAGGGTGCCAAAGGGTGCGGGGTTATTTGTGACATCAGGTCAAGTAGGGACAGGAGCGGATGGACAGATCCCATCAAGCTTAAACGACCAAGTCACCAATACGTTTGAAAATATAAAGAGAATCCTTGCATCAGAAGGATTGAATGAAGAACACGTCATCAAAGTCAATATTTGGGCAACAGAAGAAATTGATTGGGATCATCTATATCCACAGTGGGATGCAATCTTCAAAACGGCATATCCATCAATGACCGTTGCCTATGTGACTGCATTAGGGTGGCCAGAGCTGAAAATCGAAATAGAGCTATGGTGTGCAGATATTTAATCAAAAAAAGAACAGTGCAAACTGTTCTTTTTTTGATGAGTATTTATGAAACAACTTGGAATCGCTTTGTAATGAATGCACCGAGAAATGCACAGGCTGTGTAGATGATGACCCAAATGAGAAAGGTTTTATTTCCACCAATAGAGGTGAACATTAGAATCACACTCGCTACCAGCACAATCAATGTAGGAAACCAAATGTTCTTTAAAAACAATGTGCCGAAAATGCCAATCAGCACAGAGATCATAGGTAAACCAAATATAACGAATAAGACAAAAACAGCCATGTTGATCACTCCTTTGAACCAAATCAACTATTTACATAAAAACATATAATAGTGCAGCACCCATATGCGGAAGGGCAAAGATGATGAAAAGAAACGCCGTATCAAGACGAAACATCCGGTGTTCTTTTGTTTCAGAGTGATAGGCCGCTCGTGCCTCGTCCCCGTTGGTCCATGCACCCATAAGAAATCCAGACACGACGAATGCAATAATAGAGATTCCACCACTGACAAACCCAATCCATTCATGGTGCTGTAATATGAGCGCCGCACTGCAAATCACCAGCATGGAGCAAACACCAACAAAAAAAGCATGTTTCTTTCTCATTACGCTTCACTCCTTCGGACAGCTATTAGGAGACCGCATCACATATTTCAATGAAATGTCCATCAGGATCAGACACATAACTGACCGTTTGTCCCCACGGCTTCTTAGCAGGTTCCTTGATGACAGGTACCCCTTTTTCCTTCAAAGACGCAATGGTTTCATTCACATCATCCACAACAAAGCCAATCTCAAACGTTTGTGATGAGCTGACTGCCTCTGGAACAGGCAGCCCAAGTGCCTCTTTCACATCTTGGCGTGAATTAATCGATAGGGTGACTTCTCCTGTATCAAACTCAACATAGGATTCAACCCTCAATTTAATCGGGAAACCGAGGATATGATGGTAGAACTGAATACTTGCTTCAACATCGTTTACATATAGAATGGTATATTTCATTTTCATGTGGAAAGCTCCTCTCTTCATATACGTGTCAAAACCGGAAAGGTTTCCCACTCATTTTACCACATAGGTCATAAGATTCATTGAATTCCAAAAAAACCAATATTTTCACCTCAATCGTCTTGAAAAACAAAATGTGGTGACATATGATAAAAATGTAAAATGAGAAAAAATAGGGGGAACTTACATGTTAAAAAAAATCATGGTCACTGTCTTGTCTTTCGGTCTTTTACTTAGCTTTACACAAGTTGACACACACACAGCGGATGCAAAGACAGTCAAGTACAAAAACTGCAAAGCACTCAACAAAGTATATAAAGGCGGCGTGGCAAAAAGCAAAAATACGAAAAACAAAGGTGGAAAAACGAAGTACAAGCCTTATGCATCAAAAGCACTTTACTTAAAAAATAAACACCTTGACCGTGATAAAGACGGCATTGCGTGTGAACGTTAAAAAGACCTGTCACAAGGTCTTTTTTCTATGGGATCAAACTCGTCCCTTTGTGCCATCTTCATCTTTATATTAAAATAAAGATAGATTCAAAAAATGATACAAAGTGGGGTACTCAATTTGTCAACACAAGCTGATAAGAAAGACATCCGATTGATTGCCATTGATATGGATGGCACGCTGTTAAACAGTGAGCACGTCATTCCTGAGGAAAATAAACAAGCCATTAAAGAAGCAGAAGCCAAAGGGGTCCATGTGGTGATTAGCACAGGACGTACGCTGATGACATGCCGAGAGCTGGTCGAGCCGCTGAAACTCTCTTCCTATCTTGTCACAGCGAACGGAAGTGAAATTTGGGATTCAAACTTCCAGTTGATCGAACGAGAACTACTGCATCCCGATCACGTTCAGATGATGTGGGATCTAAAAAACAGATACGAAACCGATTACTGGGCATCTACTGTGGATAAAGTGTGGAGAGGAGAATTCCCAGAACGCATTCATGACCACGAATGGCTGAAATTTGGTTTTGATATTCATGACGATGCTGTTCGTGAGGAAGTCCTCCATACATTGAAAACAAATGGACAGCTAGAAATCACGAATTCCAGTCCAACCAATATCGAAGTCAATGCAGCAGGCATTAACAAAGCGGCAGCTCTTGCAAAAGTTGCAGAACGCATTGGCTGTACAATGGACAACGTCATGTCACTTGGCGACAGCCTGAATGATATGGCGATGATTCAAGAAGCCGGATTAGGCATCGCAATGGGCAATGCACAAGAAGTTGTGAAAGAAGCGGCTGATTGGATTACGGCTCCTAATACAGAGCATGGGGTAGCAAAAGCCATCCAGCATTGGGTGCTGTCTAAATAAATGAGTAGAAAAAGTGAGAGGATATGACCTCTCACTTTTTTTGTTTTCTACTAGTTCTATTGTTATATTTTCTGACAATTTCATGTGCAGTCTATCCAAAGTTGGTATAATCAATATAAATTCGAATATTCGGACTTTCTATTCCGCAATTCGGAACGACAAGGAGGGGTTCTATGTATCAAGTGGATATTAACTGTGATTTGGGAGAAAGTTTTGGTCAATACACGATCGGTTCAGATGAACAAATTCTTGAATATGTTACCTCAGCCAATATTGCATGCGGTTTTCATGCGGGAGATCCAACTGTGATGAGAAAGACGGTTAAAATGGCACTGGATAAAGGGGTCCAAATTGGTGCACATCCAGGTCTGCAAGATTTAGTCGGTTTTGGCAGACGTCCAATCGCGATCTCAGCAGAGGAGGCCTATGATCTTGTGATCTATCAAATTGGTGCACTATCAGCCTTTCTGAAAGCAGAAGGCGGTACGATGCAGCACGTCAAACCACACGGCGCCCTTTACAACATGGCGGCTAAAAATACTGAATTATCTGAATCAATTGCGAAGGCTGTGTATGATATTGATCCTAACCTTGTGTTATTTGCGCTGTCAGGCAGTGAACTTGCGTCAGCAGGGGAAAGAATCGGTCTTCAAGTGGCACATGAAGTTTTTTCTGATCGGACGTATCAACCAGACGGGACATTGACATCCCGCCGTGAACCTCATGCACTCATTGAAGAGGATGAAAGGGCAGTTCAGCAGGTCATCCGTATGGTAAGAGAGGGGAAAGTGCGGACAGTGCAAGGGGAAGATGTTCAGCTCAAAGCAGATACGGTGTGCATCCACGGAGATGGCAGTCACGCGCTTCAATTTGCAAAAACCATTACAGCGAAGCTAAAAGAAGCCACTATTCAACTCAAGGCCTTTCGATAAATCGTCATCAAAGGGGGAAACAGCATGAAAAGAGAGAAAGCCAAACAGATGAAAGCTCCAAAAGGGAACCGTTCTATGCTGATGGGCGCAGCCTTTTTAATGGCAACGTCCGCCATTGGACCGGGATTTTTAACACAAACAACGGTGTTCACACAGCAGCTCGCAGCTAGCTTTGGGTTTGTCATCTTGATTTCTATTTTGCTAGACATTTTTGCGCAAACAAATGTATGGCGTATCATTGCCGTCTCGGAAAAAAGAGGACAGGACATTGCCAATATGGTTCTGCCGGGTCTCGGATATGTGTTAGCCTGTTTGATTGTCATTGGGGGTCTTGCCTTTAATATTGGAAATATCGCTGGTGCGGGTCTCGGTTTTCAGGTCATATTCGGCGTCGATCCCCGCATAGGGGCTGGGGTCAGTGCAGTCATTGCCATTCTCATTTTTGTCATCAAAGAGGCAGGAAAAGCGATGGACCGATTCACACAAATCGCTGGTTTTGTCATGATTGGTCTGATGCTGTATGTGGCTATTTCCACAGCACCGCCAGTTGGAGAAGCGGTCATGAGAACTTTCGTGCCAGAGAAAATTGACATGTTATCAATTGTCACACTTGTCGGCGGGACAGTTGGTGGCTATATCGTTTTTGCTGGTGGTCATCGTCTGCTGGATGCTGGCATTAAGGGGAAGGATGCATTGCCGCAAGTGACGAAAAGTTCCATTTTCGGTATTTTGATCACATCCGTGATGCGTGTGGCTTTATTTTTAGCCGTTCTAGGAGTTGTCTCAAAAGGCTTACAGATTGATCCATCGAACCCGCCTGCGTCTGTTTTTCAATTAGCATCTGGAAATGTTGGATATAAAATGTTCGGGATTATTATGTGGGCTGCCGCCATTACCTCAGTCATTGGAGCAGCATACACCTCCGTTTCCTTCTTTAAAACCTTCTCACCAAAAATCGAGAAAAATCAACGAGGCATTATCGTTGGATTCATTGCGCTCTCGACCATTTGTTTTATCACGATTGGAAGACCTGTGAACATATTGATTTTGGTTGGGGCCATCAATGCATTGATCTTGCCGCTTGCACTCGGAACATTGCTGATTGCTGCCTATAAAAAAGAAATTGTCGGTGATTATCGCCATCCATTCTTTTTGACAGCAACAGGTGCGTTTGTTGTTGTCATCATGGCAATCATGGGCGGATATACCATCATGAATGAAATTCCAAAACTATGGAGCTGATCACATGAAAGCATATCAAACCTATAAGCCGTCACAAATAAGGGAATTGATTCGTAAGCAGAAGATCACAGGACCAACGGCTGGCTTTGCTGAGGGATTTGCGCAAGCCAACTTAATGATCGTCAAAAAAGAGCTGGCCTTCGATTTTCTTTTATTTTGTCAGCGGAATCCGGCTTCGTGCCCTTTGCTTGATGTGCTCGACCCAGGTGATCCAGTGCCAAGGCGTTCAGCACCTGATGCGGATATTCGAACGGATTTCCCTAAATATCGTGTTTACAAAAAAGGGGTTCTTCAAGAAGAGGTAACAGATATTTCTTCCTATTGGGAGGATGATATGGTGGGCTTTCTCATCGGATGCAGCTTTACGTTTGAGCATGCACTGATGCTGAATGACATTCCTGTCCGCCATATTGAAGACGGTCATAATGTACCAATGTATCAAACGAACATTCCATGTGAAAGGGCAGGTGTATTCCATGGTCCGATGGTTGTCAGTATGAGGCCGATCCCAGCGCATCAAGTCACAAGAAGTGTTCAGGTGACGTCTAGATTCCCATCGGTACATGGCGGTCCTATCCATATAGGTGATCCAGCTGTGATTGGCATTGAACATGTAGATCAACCAGACTTTGGAGAACCATCTGTGATCAAAGAAGGTGAAGTCCCGGTGTTTTGGGCATGTGGTGTGACGCCGCAAGCCATTGTCATGCACACTAAGCCAGACATTGCGATCACCCATGCACCCGGTCATATGTTTATCACAGATGTAAGAGATCAAAAGCTCGGTGTCCTGTAGAAAGAGAGGTGTCATAAGAGTGGCATTTTCAACGATAAAAGATACGATCACGTTCCACCCGCTAGGAGACGCAGCCATTGTCATCCAAGCCGGGACTGACATAAGTGAAGACATTCATGAGCGTGTGAAGCAGCTGTTTTCATGTATTGAACAGCATCCATTTGACGGATATGTGGAAGCTGTTCAAGCCTTTACAAACGTGACCGTCTTTTATGAGCCCTATAAGGTGTATCAATCTGCTCAGCTTAAGCAACGTGCAATCTCTCCGTATGAATGGGTCAAAGACTATATTGAAAACCTCCTTGAAGACAACTGGCAGGAGGGGAATCAGGCAAAGCGCCGGATCGTCGACATTCCTGTATGTTATGGAGGAGAGCTCGGTCCTGACTTAGAAGAAGTCGCCCGTATCAATGGTTTGACGCCTGAAGAAGTTGTACGTATTCACACATCCGGGACGTATCTTGTCTATATGATTGGGTTTGCTCCTGGGTTCCCGTTTTTAGGCGGACTTTCTGAAAAAATTGCAGCTCCGCGTAGAGAAACACCAAGAATGTCGATTCCGAAAGGGTCTGTGGGTATTGCGGGGAAGCAGACAGGGGTTTATCCGATATCTACACCCGGAGGCTGGCAGCTCATTGGACAAACCCCTTTATCCTTATTTCGGCCGAATGCTGAGAGACCTAGTCTACTAAAGGCAGGGGACGAGGTTCGATTTGTTCAACTGTCTGAAAAGGAATTTTTCAGCATGAAGGAGGAAGATCGTTGAGTATGCATGTCATCAAGCCAGGAATGTTCACCACCATTCAAGATAAAGGGAGAATAGGCTATCAGAAGTACGGTGTTTTAACGAGCGGCGGCATGGACCCGCTCTCGCTCCGAATCGCCAACATCCTCACTGGGAATCAAGAAAACGAAGCGGTGCTGGAAATCACATTAATGGGGCCCGGTCCAGTGTTGACATGTCAGAAGGATCAGCTGATCGCCGTGACCGGTGCTGATGTGGAGGTTGAGATTGACGGGGAACAAGTGCCTCTATGGAAACCGCTCTTCATTCGAGCAGGAAGCACGATCACCTTTGGCCCTTGTAAGAGGGGATGCCGCTCCTACCTCGCTGTAGCCGGTGGATTTGATGTTGAGCCGGTGATGAAAAGTAAAAGTACGTACGTCAGAGCGAAGATAGGCGGGGTAGAAGGGCGTCCGCTAGAAAAAGGAGACGTCCTGCCGATTGGAGAACCGTCACCACTGGCGGTGAGCCTCGTTCACATGTTAAAAAGCAAAGGGGAACGTGCGCCAGACTGGACAGTCAATCATGCTCATTTTTTGCCTCTCGGGAAATCACCAGTCATTCGGGTGCTGGCAGGGAGACATCTGTCTCATTTTCAGGAAGAATCGCAGCAAGCTTTTTTCGAACGGTCTTATCAGGTCACTCCCCAATCTGATCGTATGGGATGCAGATTGAAAGGAGAACCGATACGTTTAAAGCAAAAGCTTGAATTGATTTCAGAAGCGGTTGCTTTTGGCTCTATTCAAATTCCTCCTGACGGCCAGCCGATTATTCTGCTCGCAGATCGCCAGACGACAGGTGGATATCCCCGTATTGGTGAGGTGGCAACAGTCGATTTGCCGCTCATTGCGCAGGCGATGCCTGGAGCGAATCTCACGTTTCAACAAATTGACCGCCAAGAAGCAGAGCAAGCCTTATTCACACAAGAAGCAGAAATGAAGGACCTGACGGCAAGATTAAAACTCGAAGCATTTTCGTTTTAGAAAAGGTGAGAAACATGCAGAACACAAATAAAACCGTTGTGAAATCAATGGAGATATTACGGCTTTTTATCACACACGAACAATTAACGTTAAATGACATGATTGAGCTCTCGAGCATGCCCAAAACATCTGTACACCGAATGGCCAACTCGTTAGCCGATATGGGATTATTAGAAAAGCATCCTTCAGGTGTTTACCGATTAGGATTGATGTTCCTTGAATACGGTCAGCTTGTCGCCGATCGCCTCGATATCCGTAGAATTGCAAGGCCCTTTATGGAAAACTTGCGTGATGAGGTAGGTGAGGCTGTTCAGCTCATTATTCGTGAAGGAGATGAAGCCATTTATGTGGAGAAAATGGAAGGAACGCAGCCTGTCCGGCTCTATACCGCCGTCGGAAGAAGATCCCCATTATATGCGGGAGCTTGTGCGAGAAGTATTCTTTCCTTTTTGCCAGAGGAAGAGAGACTTGCCTATATTGATTCGGTAGAGCTCGGGAAAATTGGGATCGGAACCATTACCGATAAAGATGTCCTGCGAAACATGATCGAAGAATCAAACAGGCGCGGATATACGTTAAGCTATTCAGAGCTTGAAAACTATACTGCCGCTATTGGAGCGCCCATTTTCAATCATCACGGAGAAGTGGCAGCAGGCATTAGTATTGCAGGGTTTGAGGCCGGCTATCAAAAGGAACGGCTTCCTTATTTAATTGAGCAGGTCAAAAAAGCGGCCAGCGGCATTTCAAAAGAATTAGGTTTTGCATCTGAACAAATAAAAAGCCAATGACCGTTAAGATCATTGGCTTTTTGCGTGTTCATGATTAGAAAGTTTTACCTAAAGCTTTTGCACGTTCGATCGCATCTGCTTTAATTTGTTCTGCTTTTGCAGGCTCAGCATTGTGACCTTCAACAATAAGACCTTCGAAAGAAGGAATACCGAAGAAGTTTGCAATTGTTCCAAGGTAACGGTGACCTGCTTCTAGTTCAGCAGCAGGACCTTCAGTGTAATATCCGCCACGTGCTTGGATGTGTAGCGCTTTTTTGTCTGTTAGTAATCCAACAGGACCTTGCTCAGTGTATTTGAATGTTTTACCAGCTACAGCAACAGAGTCGATGTATGCTTTAAGAACTGGTGGGAATGAGAAGTTCCAAAGTGGTGAAACAAATACGTATTTGTCAGCAGAAACGAATTGATCGCTTAATTCGTTTAGGCGAGCAACTTTCGCTTGCTCTTCAGCTGAAAGTGTATCGAAGCCAGCACCAGATTGAAGCTTGCCCCATCCAGCGAATACATCTGCATCAATGTGAGGAATGTTTTCTTTGTACAAATCGATATGTACAACCTCGTCACTTGGATTTGCTTCCTTATAAGATTCGATAAATGCTTTAGCAGTAGCCATACTGTAAGAAACTGTTTCATCATGCGGATGTGCAGTGATGTATAAAACTTTTGCCATGTTCATTCAATCCTTCCTGTTTCAATGATTTTTTTAGCGTATCCCAAAGATACACTGAATATGTGGCATCTTTAATCATATTGGAATGCTATGAAAAAGATGTAACAAGCACAGTTACATAAAAACTGATATTTTCATTGTAATCACTATATAGTTTGAAGTCAAGGTATAAAGTCTTGAAATCAAGATAAAAAGTTTGTAAATTTTTCTGAAACGCTTCAAAGCTGCGATTTAAGCAAAAAAACCCTACTCCCATTGAACAAAAAATGGATCGATATCGCAAGTAAAGTGTTTGTAAATGCGCCCATCCTGCGTTTTTGAAAAAAAGGTGGATGCCTTTAAGCCATCTGCTACAAGCATTTGTTCTTCTTTTTCGTATATATAAGAGAAGGCAGGAGAGAGTGAGGGATAAGAGTGGGACGATCCTATGTTGCGATTGGAGATTCCTTAACGGTTGGGGTGGGGGCACGTTTATTTGGCGGCGGTTTTACGGAGCGATATGCGGCGAAGCTTGAAAAGAAGCTGCATATACCGGTGAAACTGTCCGTATTTGCGAAATCAGGGTTAACAACGGAAGAGATCTTGCAGCTTTTTCAGCGGTCTGATGTAAGACGGGCGATTGCTCATGCTGACATCATCACCATCACAGGCTGCGGGAATGATCTTGTTCAAGCTGTTCTGCAGTATGAAAAAGGGGAAGATGAAAAGACACTGCTGCAAGCGTCTATGCATTGTCAGGCGAATTTTAGCAAAATGGTTCAAGAAATCGCTCTGATAAAAAGAGGGCAGCATCATCCATACTGCGTATATTTATTGAATTTATATAATCCTTTTCCTGAGATTCCGATCGCCGAGAGATGGCTGAAGCAATACAACCATCACCTTCGCCAGCTTGCTGCGAATCCACATGTAGAAGTGGTGGATATTTACGGTGTATTTGAAGGACATCAAAGCGCATACTTATCGATTGATCAATTTCATCCAAACCACAAAGGATATGAAGCAATGGCAGAAGCGCTGTTTCAACAATCCGCTAAGCAACTGTGATCCCTCGGGATTGCAGTTTTTTCATTCTTTTAAATGAAGGGCTGTTTCGATATGATAAAAGAAACAAGACAAAAGAGGTGGATGCATGCAGGAGATGAGTGCGTATTTTCATGAATTGAAAGGAACAGCTTATGAGGTAGGAAAGCAGCAGGCTATTTGGCTGAAGGAGCGCCCTTTGCTTAAGAAACAATACATTCAATCAGAACCGTTATCAAAAGAGGCTGTGAAGGAAACAAAGCAGCTAATTCGACCGTTTCTTCCTCAGTTAGAAGAAGAGCTCTCGGGATTTTGTGATGAAATGCAAATAGATGAAAGCGATTTGACCTTTTTCTATTCTTCACATCTTCAGCCAGGCTGTTCCCATTGTGTGATGCAGGGGAATGAGGCTGCCAATCAACAGACGGTGATGCTGCGCAACTATGATTTTTCTCCGCTGTTTGATGATATGCGTCTTGTATCTACACATGTGAAGGGCACAGCAGTCCATACAGGCTCATCATTAATCTTATTTGGTCGATCGGATGGGATGAATGAACATGGTCTATCGGTGACATTTTCTGCATGCGGTCCGCCTATTGGCAACGAACCAGGCTTAAAGCCGCCGGCTGTTGCTGGCTTGCAAGTATATCATGTTATTCGTGCTGTGCTAGAGTCCTGTAAAACGGTGGAGGATGCCGTCCGTTTGGTACAGGAAATGCCCGTCGCGTCTAATGTTCATCTAATGCTTGCTGACCGGAAGGGAGAGGCGGCTGTGATTGAAATGATTGATGGGCAAAAAAAGGTGAGAAGGCCGGAGCGTGGATTTATTGCGGCTACGAACCATCCGCTTGCTGATCACACGGCAAAAGGGTTGACGAAACATCATTCTGTTGTCAGGTACGACATGTTAATTCAAGCTTTAGAAGAACAGCCGTCAAGCGAGTCTCTTACGGAACTATTTCAGGCAGAATACCCTGCTGGTCTGACTGTGCACAATTATGAAGAGCTGTTTGGGACGATGCGAACCGTCATGTTTCGGCCGGAGGAAAGGACGATGGAGTATTGCTTTGGCTCTCCCGTCTATAATCCTACCTATTCATTAAAGGTCGGGGGCACACTGCCATTTCATGAACAAACGATTCAATTTCATCAAAAGGATTATGGACCTTCCTTTTGGAAAAACGTGTGAGTCTTTCATTTTGTCACAGCCTGTGTGCCAAATTTAGATCAACTTCAGGTTGCATCAATTAGTGAAAGCGTTTTATATTAAAGTGTGACAATAGACCTATTTAAGCAGAAGGAGGCATTTCATGTACATAACGGCACGAGAACAGAAAGTGATCAAATATATGATTCAGCAAAATCGTTATGTCACCATTCGTGAGATCGCCGATTCTGTTCAGGTAAGTACAAGAACCATTCATAGAGAACTTAAATCCATTAAACCTATTTTAAAGAATTACAACCTATCACTTGATAAACAGCCGGGGAAGGGCTTGAAGGCGGTCGGTGAACAGGAAGACAAACAGCGGCTTCTGTCTCATATTTCAAATGAAGATCAAATTGAATATAGTTCTGATGAACGGAAGCTCTTAATCCTGTGTGCCCTGCTCGAAGCAAAGGAACCGGTGAAATTATATACACTTGCAGCCGACTTGCAGGTTACAAATGCGACCATCAGCTACGACTTAGATGAACTGACGGACTGGATCGCTCCTTACGGTTTACTGCTCATCCGCAAGCGCGGGTACGGCATTGAATTAAAAGGGCCGGAGGAAGCCAAACGAAAAATTGTCGGCAACCTGATCGTTGACCGTCTCGACATTCAATTATTTCTCGAAACGATTGAGATGAATATTAAACATCGAACGAAAGCGACTGAAAAGGTGTTTGGGGTAGTCAGTCGAGGACAGCTGCTCAAGGTAGAAAGGCTGCTCTTTCATTTGAAAAACAGACTCTCTCTCTCGTTGTCAGATAGTGCCTATATTGCACTTGTCGTTCACTTAACCTATGCCATTGAACGCATTCAAATTGGTGAAACCATTCGGATGGAAGAGGAAGAATTGCTTGAATTAAAGCGGACGAAGGAATTTGAATCTTCACTCAGAATCGCACGAGCATTAGAACGCATGTTTAATGTAGAGATTCCTGAAGCTGAGGTTGGATACATGACCATCCATTTGCGCAGTGCAAATCGAAGCTTTACGGCAGAATACCGCATTGATGAGATTGAGTTAGATATCGCGCTGAGAACGAAGAAACTCATTGACTTTATTTCTCATAAAACAGGCTATCATTTAAATGAAAACGATTCATTGTATGAGGGACTCGTGTCTCATCTTGAACCAGCTATGAACCGATTAAAAGAAAAGATGCGGATTTACAATCCGCTCACACAACAAATAAAAAAAGACTACTTCTTGCTGTTCATGGCGATTGAAGAAGGTGTGGAGCGCTTCTTTCCTGAGATCGAATTTCCAGAGGATGAAATTGCCTTTATCGTGCTTCATTTTGGTTCGGTGCTTGAAATTAAAAAAGAAGAAACAAAGATTCATGCATTGGTCGTTTGCTCAAGCGGTATCGGGTCGTCAAAAATGCTCGCATCACGATTAAAAAAAGAACTGCCTGAGATCGCCAAATTCGATCTATCTTCCTTAATGGAGTTAAAGGAAATCGACGCGGCGAGCTATGACATGATCGTATCAACCGTTCCGATCCCATATGAGCATATTGATTACATTATGGTCAGCCCGCTCTTAAACGAGGATGACGCAGTGCGGGTCAAGTCTCATATTAAACGAAAAATTCCTTATCTGATTGAGAAAAAAAGAGCGCAGGAATCTGCAAAAGAATCGGTGGAGGAAACGGTTGATATGATAGGAATGGCAGAGCAAATCACGAATTATATGTCAGTGATTCGCAGCATCTTGTCCCATTTTACAATAGAAAAAAAGAAGACAATGGAGCAGCATGAGACAACAATGAGAGAGCTGATGCGTCAGGTTGAAAGTCAAGGCTATTTAGAACGTGCAGACGAAGTGACAGCCGGTTTACTTGAGCGTGAGCAGCAAGGTGGTTTAGGCATTCCGGGAACTGAGTTTGCTCTTTTTCACTTAAAGCATGATCTCATTAAGAAACCGGTCTTTCATATCTATGATCTTGATGAGGCATACGAGATCAAAAGCATGGATGGCGGGCAGCAACTCATGTCCAGAATGCTCCTCATGCTGGCGCCGCTAGAGCTCGGCAAAGAAGGGTCTGAAATGTTTAGCCTGATCAGTTCATCCATCATTGAAAGCGAAGAAAGCATGGCGCTTTATGGACAAGGAACAAAGGAAGAGATTGAACAGAAATTACATCAACTTTTTTATCAATTTGTCAAAGAGGCAAAATGGTAAGAAAAAAGCCGAGAGCTTATTCGCTTCTCGGCTTTTTTGCTGTGACACAGACAGCAAGGGTGGGACGAATCTCTTCATATTCAACAGAAAACTGATCAAAACCAGCAAATTCTAAGTCATTGAGGATGCTTTCGCCCATTTCTTTTGTCCGATTGGCGTCCGCTCCTTTTTCTCTTGGCTGCATCACAATGACGAGTGTTCCGCCAGGTTTCAAGGTGTGATAAAGGTTGAGTGCGCCAGCCTTTGGGTCATCCCAAATCGTATAATTGTTAACAGAAAGTACTTTGTCATACTGATCTGCCGGCAGGCGTGTTTTTTCAATTTTTCCGACATACAGCCGGACCTGCTTCTCTTTGGATCGTTTCTTTATACGCGAATGCGCCTGTTCCTTCATAGTTGAAGAAGCATCTAGTCCATCAATGTGAAGATCGTCATAATGCTTGAGCATATGTTTGATGCTATAGCCGGGGCCATAGCCTATTTCCAATATGTTTTCACCATCTGATAAATCTAAATGCTGGATCGCCCATTGATTCAGTGCCTTATTTTCATTTGCCATAATAAAACCTGCGATGCTTCCGAGCCAGCCTTTTGGTCTGCTAAAGGTTTTAGAAATGGTTGACAGCATGTGAGAACGCTCCTTTTTTATGTTTATGTAACCGATTTTTCCCATCCTGAAACCTGTCAGTTTTCAAAACGCATTGATGAAGCATAGGGATGTTTGAGTGAAAAAATGAAGTGGTAATGAAAGGATACATCAACAAATCAAGGAGGAGCTTACACATGGATTTACGTGAATACTTAACAAATGGCATTCCGCGCCAAACGCAGGATCAGCAGCCAGGCAGTGAAAGAGAAATGAATCCTGCGCCGATCTATGAGGATGAATCGTATAAAGGGTCTGGTAAGCTAAAAGGAAAAGTAGCGCTGATTACAGGGGGAGACAGCGGAATTGGACGTGCCGTTTCTGTCGCGTATGCCAAAGAAGGAGCTCATGTCGCGATCGTATACTTAAATGAACATGAGGATGCAGAGGATACGCAAAAACGTGTAGAACAGGAAGGCGTCAAATGTTTAACGATTGCAGGGGATGTCGGGGACGAAGCCTTTTGTGAGAAAGCGGTAGAAAAGACAGTTGAAGCCTTTGGGAAGCTGGACATCTTAGTCAATAATGCGGCCGAACAGCATCCGAAAGAACGTATTCAAGATATTTCTAGTGAACAGCTTCACCAAACCTTTAGAACCAATTTCTATTCTTATTTTTATTTTACGAAGAAGTCACTCGATTACTTAAAACCGGGAAGTTCCATTATTAATACAACATCTATTAACCCGTATCGAGGCAACAAAGTGCTCATTGATTATACGGCGACAAAAGGGGCCATCAACGGCTTTACTCGTTCTATGGCACAGTCGCTTGTGAAAGATGGTATTCGGGTAAACGGTGTAGCGCCCGGCCCAATTTGGACGCCGCTCATTCCATCTACATTTGATGAAGACAGTGTCGAAAGCTTCGGGGCCGAGACGCCAATGGGAAGACCAGGACAGCCTGTGGAGCATGTAGGCTGCTATGTACTGCTTGCTTCGGACGAATCGTCTTATATGACGGGACAGACACTTCACGTCAACGGCGGTTCCTTTATGAATACATGATCAATAAACACGCCGCCCAGCTTTGATTGGGCGGTGTATTTAGTATTTCTTCCGATTCTTCTGTACAGATGAGACAGACCATATGATAATGCCCACAACAACCGCTGCAATAACAAGTGAACTCAAATGGAACATCGTTTCATGATGCATATTCAATTTCCCCTTTCAATGTATCCGTTTTTTATAGCATCAGCTAGAAGATGTCTTTTTATGAAAAACACATTTCTTTGTTTAATGAATGGGTTGTCGTGGAAACCTAAGAGTACGGATGACATTTTGAAGGAGTGAAGATACATGTCACAAGAAGAGTTAAAACAAAAGGTAATGAATTTATTAGACGAACAAAAAGTCGGAACATTGGCGACTGTTGAACAAGATAAGCCGCATACCCGCTATATGACTTTTTTTCATGAAGGGCTGACATTATATACACCAACAAGCAAAGAAACACATAAAGCTGATGAGATTGAAAAAAATCCGAATGTTCATATTCTCATTGGTTATTCAGGTGAAGGATTTGGGGACACATATGCAGAAATTGCAGGTAAAGCCACATTAACTGATGATCCAGAACTGATCGACCGCCTTTGGTCTGATGAGATGGAGAAATGGTTTAAAGGAAAAGATGATCCAAACCTAGTGATCCTTAAGATTGACCCAACCTCCATTCGTTATATGAACGAAGGAAACCGGACACCAGCAGAATTATCACTTTAACACTTGCGTAAGTTGGGGGAACGTGTTATAGTTTTATATTAAGTGTTGAAATAGCAAATAAATAAAGAAAGTAAACTTTCTTTTTTCTATGACATAATGAGAAGCAATAGAGCTTCTACTTGATAAGAACGAGACGCTGTCAAAGCGAACAAACTTATTCTTTTCCTTCTGCAACCGCCCCCCTATAAAAGCGGAAGAATGGAAAAAAGACGTTTTGATTTACAATTCACACTGGCACGGCTTCGGAGCCGTAAGGACGAATGAGAGGTAGGGCTTTCGTTGTCTTGTTATCCAGAACTTCCATGGCGTTTACTTTCAAACGTAGGTTCACTCGGAACACATATGACACACTGATATGATCGAATCTTAATTCATACACTCCGTGACGGAGATTAAACATTGATTATTTATTTGCATGAAAAGAGTAAGAAACGGGCTGCCATCTATTTGGCAGCCTTTTTACGTTTTAAACAATAAAATAGGAAAAAGGAAGAAAAAAAGCGGACACCGTCCGCATGACATCCCCTTTAACAGGATTCTCCGCTCACAATAGAACTGCTCATCGACAGAAAGAAGAAATGCTTCATCATCACTCACTTCGCCCTTTCTTCTGATACCTCCAAATCCGGCCAATAAAAAAGAACATCACCGTAAACAAAATAGAGAAGATCAACATGTCCAGCAGTGTCACGCCTCTATCTGGATGCACAACCCCAAACCAAACCCATTGAAGAACAAAAGAGATAGCAAAATAAAAGATGGATTCTTTCATGAAATTCTCCTTTTTACTTGTTTTTTTGACTGTTTAGCCACACCATCCAGATGAGAAAGGAACAAATGGCGCATGCGAGCAAAGTGACAGGCGGCAAGGTGTACCAGCCAGTCAGCCCCTTTACAAAGCACATATAAAAAAAGAAAATGGTAATAGATACGAGCACCCCTTGCTTGAACCAACGGGGAACACGCAGCCAAGCCGCTAGAATGATCGATGATAGCTTATCCATTGAGATAACATCCTTTTTTTTGAATCTGATTGGATTTTATCGTAAACAATCAAATATGTAAAATATGGATTTAGAAAGTTGGAATGGTATTCTTCTAGCATGAAACATTCTCGCTGCACTGACGTATAAGAAAAAGGAACTCCATGAAAGGAAGCGATCAAGTGAAAAGAATACCAGTGATTTTCCTCAGGTATATAGTCTTCTTTATTCCAGCGATCATTCTTAGTGTCTTGGTGTGGAACCATTACCAAGATGATTTGTCCGCAGGGAAAGTAACAGAGTATGACATCAAACGAATGTTTACATTCGATGAAGGAAAACGAGTGGTGAGTGCTGTATCAAAAAACCAGCAGCTCCATTTTGCAATGTATGATCCTCAATCAGGAAAAAGAATCAGTGAATGGACCACAGCAAGCGATTCGTTTAATGAAATGCTGCCATCCATTCAAGGGAACCATCTCTTAATTGCTTTAAAAAATAAAGACGAGCAGCTGTTGATCGAGAAACTGTCTCCTAGCGGAGCAAAGAAAGAACTCGTCAAGCAAAACTTACAGATTCCCTCATTTTTAAAAACGAATACATATCAATGGAATGGACGTCTTGTGTTTACAGGAGAAATGGAAGGCGCTGCTGCGGTCCTCGGTGAGCTAAAGAATGGTCAGTTTCATGTCCACAATCTCAACGAGCTGAAGCTGCCAGCAAGACCTGTTTCCATCGATGTCGTCATGAATTCTTTTAGAGGGCAGACCCCATTCCCTATGTTTGAATTGACTTTGAAAAATGACCAAAAGGCGTATGTCAGCGGAATCTCAAATGAGAAACATCAGCTTGGGGTCTATGTCTCCAAAAGTGCAGAACCGTTCAGCCTCATCGAAGATAAAGTCGTGAAGCAGCTGCAAAAAACGATCGGATCATCACAAAACGTGGCTGTCGCTGTCGAATCCAACTATCCAAAAAGACCAAGGAAAGTGAATGCAGAGGGAAGGCTTGGGAAAGTCGTCCCAACACCAAAACCGATGTACCAAACCTTTATCTACCAGCTGAATGAAGAAGAAGTTCTTCTTTTAGGCTCGACAGCAAAGGACGAAGCACAAGGCAAGCTGACTGGTTATATTTATAATCATCGCACGAATAAGGCGACGTCTGCCAGCAAGCTGTCTCAGTCGTTGTCATATGAATCTTTACAAAAAGAAGATCTCTCTTTTCATAAAAATGTGAAGAGCAATTGGCTCTATTATTCACTTGGCAACCAATTAACGGGGACATTTGAGGCGAAAAGCAAACAGCTAAAGGAATTTCCTTTGCAAAAGGTCATCTCAATCGAAAATGCCAGTCCAGCCCACCAAACGTCTGTTGACACCTTTATGCAATATGTCATGAAGGGCGGACCACTCATTCTCAACTGGGCGATATGGCTCTTTATCCCACTGCTGTTATTTGTGCTAGCGATCTTCCTGCCACCGATTTTGAGACTGGTGAGAAAGAACAAGATAAAAGACAGTGTCACATTAGAAGCCAATATTGTATCAGTCAAAGAAACGGGTACCTACATCAACGAACAGCCGCTGGTCAACATGCAGCTTCAATTTCAATATGATGGGAGAAATATCGAGAAGGCGGTTAAAACGGTTGTATCCTATACTCAGATACCGCAGCCGGGTCAGCGTATCGCCATTCTCTACAATCCGAAAAAGAAAAAAGCGATGCTCTTAAAAGAGGGTGACTTCTCGCAGCCAAGCGAGCCAAAGTTCATCAAAGGCGCTATTTTAAGAAACATAGAATCATATGGAACCGTAGGACGAGGCACCGTCTTATCACTTACATTTGAAGCAAATCAGGAAAGGTATACCATTCCGATGGTTCAAGCGGCTGGTTTTGAATTTAAAATAGGAGAAAAAGCCGATCTCGTCGACATCAGTGGTCAGCTGAAAATGGCAGCTTATGGCCATGAAGTGCGGAATCGATCAGGAGAAGATGTGACGTTAACAGGTACCATCCAGCGGGTGAAGCCATACCCAGTTACGATTCATGGACAGAAACCGATCATGCTAGATGTGACGGTTTCAAGCGGAGATCAGTCCATCACAAAAACGGTCAGCCAATTCATCCCTGATCATATGCAGGTTGCGCCAGGGACACAAATCACGATGCAGACAAAAAAAGAAGAGTTGAATAGAGAAATGGGACTCATGCAAGAGAAACAAGGAAGTGCAAAAGTGACCGAAGTGTCGTTTGTCGGGGTCATCGGCAATCTTCCGTTAGCGATCATTCAAGTCGAAAGAAATGGTGTGCAGTATGAGATCAAGCAGCCAATTGATCCAATTACTAGCGTATTGCCTGATGATGAATTATGGATAGCGTTTAACGACATGACACGTCAAGCAGCCATTGTGAAATATGCATCGATATAAAAAAGCGTTCCATTATCAGAACGCTTCAACATAAAGACAAAGGGCTAAAACGACATTCGTTTTAGCCCTTTTGATTAAGCTTTTGTATCATACTGGCGAAGCACCTTGTCATAGGCGAAGTTGCCGAAAGGAATGAATGCCGCAAAGAATCCGGCGATGGACCATTTCAAATGCCAGCGAACTTTAAATGTCACATATGCCAAAATGAGCATATAGATCACAAACAATGCGCCATGAAGAGAGCCCACAATGGTGACCGCCATCGGAATATCCGCAAAATATTTTAGAGGCATGGCAATTAAAAGAAGGGTTAAAAGAGACATACCCTCAATAAAACCCGCCTGTCTCAGACGGCTGATACTTGTATGCATATACAAATCCTCCTGTATAAAAGCTAGTTTCTCATCTTCTAATATAAACGAAAGATCGCCTGAACATGCGATAATCTACGAAAAATTCAAAATATGTTCAACGAATGCTTAAAAAATGGGAAATGACACGCATTACTTTTCGGTTGTTTCAGAGAGTACTTGCTTTAAATGCGCCACATCATGTATGAGGTGGTCTGTCATCGCCTGAACGGCTTCAGCAGCCCGGCGTTCTTTTATTTGAGTGAAAATGGCCGTATGCTCTTTTTGAATCGTCTCGGCCCGAGGCCCGCCGCTAAAATGAAAGATGCGGCAATAATGAATGAGCGCATTCACGTGATTTAATTGTTTAGATAAACGGTGATTGTGACTGGCTTGTATGATTGTTTGATGAAACGCTTCGTGTAACTGAACGATATCCTGAGATGGCAGCTGCTGTTTGATCGCTTCGTCTGCCTTCGTGAGCACCTGTTCAATGTCATCTATTTCTCTATCTGTGGCTTCTTTGCAGGCAAGCTTAACGGCAAGCGTTTCTAAAGCCATTCGGACTTGATAGAGTTCCTCGACATCCCGCTCTGTTAACGTATAGACGGAATAGCCTGATCGATGATCCGCGATTAAAAGCTCGTCTTTTTCTAACAGCCTCATCGCCTCTCTGACCGGTGATCGGCTTACGCCAAATTGTTTGGCAAGCTGTGTTTCATTGATGCGCTCTCCTGGCTGAAACTGGCCATCAAAAATCATTTGCTTCAGCTGTTCATAAAATTGCATGTGATACGGTGCTGGTCTTTCCATCTCGAATGAATTCATCCCATCATTCCCTCTTTTGTACATCATCTTTTGTCTCATGTTATCCAAGTTCTTCCCTCTAGGCAAGCCTGCATCGAAAAGTCAATATCGTACAATCCAAGAGAAAAAGGGTGTGCTACACTAATGATCAGCTCAGTGAAAAGAGGGGATCGACATAAGAATACTAGAGGAACGAACAGTCCATTTTGACCAGGACTTGCAAATAGAGGCGTATCGCTTTCATGCCATCATCAAAAAGTTCCCAAAACATTTTCATCCATACTATGTGATTGGATTTATTGAAGGCGGTCAAAGACGTATGTTCTGCCAAAATCAAGAATACATCATTGAAAAAGGAGATATCCTTCTTTTCAATCCGTACGATAACCACGCATGTGAACAATTTGATCACATGCCGCTAGATTATCGCAGCTTAAATATTGAACCAGAGGTGCTGGAGAAGGTCTTTCAGCACAAGCCGCATTTTAAAGCCCCTGTGGTTTCACAAAGTGAACTAGCAAAGCAATTATATGATCTTCATCAAATGATCACAGAAGAAGCTCCTGCTTTGAATAAACAGGAAGCCTTTTACTTTTTGATGAAGCAGTTGATCGAAACCTATTCTGATACACCAGAGGAAAAAGCATCAGCAGCCAATGCCAATGAACAAAAAGTCCAAGACGTACAGCAATATATTGAAACACATCTCACGGAAAATATATCGTTAGATGACTTAGGTGAGCTTGTGTCCATGAACAAATATTCATTGCTGCGTGCTTTTACAAAGTTCAGAGGAATTACGCCGTATCGTTATTTACAGACAATCAGGGTGAACTATGCGAAGGAACTTCTCGCCCAAGGAATGAAGCCAATAGATGTAGCTGCTGCCGCTGGATTTTCTGATCAAAGTCATTTGACTCATTTCTTTTCGGAATTTATTGGGCTTACGCCAGGGCAGTATCAGCAAATTTTTGCAAAGCAGGTAACAGCAAAATGAAAAATAAACAGCTTCTTGGTCATCTAGCAGCCATGCTCACCATTTTTTTATGGGGATCTACCTTTATATCAACCAAAATATTATTAACGGCTTTTTCTCCAACAGAGATTTTATTTTTTCGTTTTTTCCTTGGGTACCTTGCCCTGATGATCATTTATCCAGTCACCATGAAGGTGCAGCATAGAAAGCATGAAGGGATGTTTGCGCTCGCAGGGTTATGCGGTGTGGTCTTATACTATTTTTTAGAAAATGTTGCACTTACCTATACGTTCGCTTCGAATGCAGGTGTTATCAGCTCCGTTGTCCCATTTTTCTCTTTTCTATTGTCTTATTTTTTATTAAAAGATGAGCCGCTACATAGCCGGTTTTTTATCGGCTTTTTCATTGCGATGACGGGAATTGTGCTGATTAGCTTGAACGGGATGACGACATTCCAATTGAATCCACTCGGCGATGCTTTAGCATTTATGGCTACCATTGTCTGGGCATTTTATTCCATTTTATCGAAAATGATCAATCAATATGGCTACCATATTATTCAGGTGACAAGACGTGTCTTCTTTTACGGGCTGTTATGGATGATTCCACTGATCTGGCATTTTAAGATTCGTTTAGACTGGGAGCGGTTGACGAATCCATCGTTTGCCTTCCACTTGCTGTTTTTAGGCGTCTTTGCATCTGCTATTTGTTTTCTGACATGGAGCTTTTCCGTGAAGACGATCGGTGTGGTGAAATCGAGTATCTACATTTATGGCGTTCCAATCATCACGATGGTCATTTCAATGATCGTTCTCCATGAGAGATTGACCTTCATGTCACTGCTCGGAACAGCTCTGACTTTGGGAGGATTGCTTCTTTCAGATAAAAAAGGAGCAGGTAGAAAAAAACAGTCAGTCCCATTACAGTTGCAGAACAAAAAGGCGCTTTGATCAAAAAGCGTCTTTTTGTTTATTGAAAGAACATGAACTCTTTAGTAAACTCAATTTAATCGGTCGACGGTCGACCATTCATAAGGGGGAGAATACAATGAAACACTTTTCGATTGCGACCATACCTGGTGATGGGGTAGGAAAAGAAGTTGTACCAGAAGCAGTACGTGTTTTGAAAGCGATATCAGAGGTGCATGGCGGTCTGACTTTTTCTTTTCAGGATTTTCCGTGGAGCTGCGAATACTATTTAGAGCATGGCGAGATGATGCCAAAGGATGGATTGGAACAACTGAAAGCCTTTGACAGTATTTTCTTAGGGGCTGTCGGTGATGCCAACTTAGTGCCTGATCATATCTCGCTTTGGGGACTGCTCATAAAAATTAGACGGGAATTTGAACAGGTGATTAACGTAAGACCGGCAAAACAGCTAAAGGGCATCCGTTCTCCGCTTGCTCAGCCAAAAGATTTCGATCTACTAGTTGTAAGAGAAAATGGAGAAGGCGAATATAGTGAAATTGGGGGCCGGATTTATCAAGGGGAGGATCAGCTTGCGATTCAAAATGCCGTCTTCTCTAGAAAAGGGACAGAACGTGCGATGCGTTTTGCTTTTCAATTAGCAGAAAAGAGACGAAAGCATGTAACAAGTGCAACAAAGTCAAACGGCATCGTGCATACCATGCCATTTTGGGATGAAGTGTTTCAAGACGTCAAAAAGGACTACCCTAATGTGGCGGCAGATTCTCAGCACATTGATGCGCTCTCAGCCTTCTTTGTCACAAGACCAGAGAAATTCGATGTCATCGTAGCCAGCAATTTATTTGGTGACATTTTGACGGATCTTGGTGCCGCCATAATGGGTAGTATTGGCGTCGCACCAGCAGCCAATATCAATGTAAATGGCAAATATCCATCCATGTTTGAGCCAGTACATGGATCAGCACCAGATATCGCTGGAAAAGGGATCGCAAACCCTATCGGACAAATCTGGACCGCTAAACTCATGCTTGATCATTTCGGAGAGGAAGAATTAGGCACACACCTTCTCGATACGATTGAATCTGTCACAGCAGACGGCTTTTTAACGGCAGATATCGGCGGAGCTTATCAAACACAAGAGGTCACAAACGAAATCATTAAACGATTGAAGAAATAATCCGTCATTAGAACCGCATCTCCACGTCTGCTATAATAAAAGGATGGATAGAAGAAAGAGATGTGAAATCTAGTGTCAAAAACAGTTGTATTAGCAGAGAAACCTTCGGTAGGACGTGACCTTGCACGTGTGCTGAAGTGTCATAAAAAAGGAAATGGTTTCTTAGAAGGAGATCAATACATTGTCACGTGGGCGCTTGGCCACTTGGTGACACTGGCTGATCCAGAAGGCTACGGGAAAGAATTTCAATCCTGGCGTCTAGAGGATTTACCAATTATTCCAGAACCACTCAAGCTTGTCGTGATGAAAAAGACAGGGAAACAGTTCCAAGCGGTCAAAGCGCAGCTGGCGAGAAAAGATGTAAAAGACATTGTCATCGCAACAGATGCAGGACGCGAAGGGGAGCTTGTGGCAAGGTGGATTCTTGAAAAAGCCCATGTGAAAAAGCCTCTAAAACGTCTATGGATTTCGTCTGTTACAGACAAAGCCATTCAAGAAGGGTTCAAACGATTAAAAGACGGCAGAGAGTATGATAACCTGTATCGCTCGGCGGTTGCGCGTGCAGAGGCCGACTGGATTGTAGGGATCAACGCAACAAGAGCGCTGACAACGAAGTTCAATGCGCAGTTATCCTGTGGACGTGTGCAAACGCCAACGATTGCTATGATCGCCAAGCGAGATGAAGACATTCAGCAATTCCAGCCGAAGCCGTTCTTTGGGCTGACTGCACAAGTAGACGGACTGACGCTGACTTGGCAGGATGCAAAGACAAAACAAAACCGTACATTCCAAGAGGATGTAGTGAAGGAGCGCTTGGCAGCCTGTAAAGGAAAACCTGCAGTGATTGATGCACTGAAAAAAACAGCGAAAAAATCCTTTGCTCCAGGATTGTATGACCTGACAGAATTGCAGCGTGATGCCCATAAACGCTACGGTTTTTCAGCAAAAGAAACACTGTCTACACTTCAGCGTCTGTATGAACAGCATAAGCTTGTGACGTACCCGCGTACAGATTCACGTTTTATTTCGGCAGATATCGTTCCCACATTAAAAGATCGACTCAAAGGAATGAACGTTAGACCTTACGCGCAGCATGTGAATCGCATTCTACAATCAGGCATTAAAGCACATAAAGGCTTCGTCAACGATGCCAAAGTGTCAGATCACCATGCGATCATTCCAACCGAGGAAGAGCTGTATCCGGGTGCATTAAGTGATAAAGAGCGTAAATTATATGACCTCATTGCCAAACGATTCCTCGCTGTACTGATGACCCCTTTTGAATATGAGGAAACAACAGTGATCGCCAAGATCGGCAGTGAGACATTCACAGCGAAAGGAAAAATTGTGCAATCAGCCGGCTGGAAAGCCGTGTACGATGATTCCTATGAAGACGAGGAATCACCTGAAGCAGATCAGCACTTGCCGGCATTAACAGAGGGGCAGTCACTTGACGTACGCCAATTAAAAGAGACAAAAGGCGAAACGAAACCTCCTGCTCGTTTTAACGAAGCGACCCTTTTATCTGCCATGGAGAACCCGTCTGCATTTATGCAGAACAAGGAAAAGGACTTAGTGAAAACCCTTGGCGAAACGGGTGGATTGGGGACAGTGGCAACTCGAGCTGATATCATTGAGAAACTGTTTAACAGCTTCTTAATTGAGAAAAAAGGCAAAGACATCTTCATCACATCGAAAGGGAAGCAGCTGCTTTCTTTAGTACCTGAAGATTTAAAGTCACCTGCGTTAACAGCGGAATGGGAACAAAAGCTTTCTAAAATTGCGAAAGGCCAATTGAAAGCTTCTCAATTCATGAGTGAAATGAAGTCATATGCAAAACAAGCCGTATCTGAAATCAAACAAACGAACCAAACCTTTAAGCATGACAACATGACAGGCACACATTGTCCTGACTGCGGAAAACTCATGTTAAAAGTGAACGGGAAAAACGGCACCATGCTTGTTTGTCAGGATAGAGAATGCGGACATCGAAAAAATGTGGCAAAGAAAACAAATGCACGCTGCCCGAACTGTCATAAAAAGCTTGAGCTGCGCGGGGAAGGCGATGGCAAAATATTTGCCTGTGTTTGTGGTCATAGAGAGAAACTGTCTGTTTTCGAAAAACGCAAATCACAATCCAATCAAAAACGAGCCAGTAAGCACGATGTGTCCAAATATATGAAGAAACAAAAGAAAGTGGAAGAACCAATCAATAACGCACTTGCAGAACAATTGAAGAAACTAAAATTAGATCAATAGTTGTGTAAAAACCCATGTGAATTCGCATGGGTTTTTTGTTTGTTCGAGTATTTTGACATGTTGTTTTTCTGTAAATGGGAATATGTAAGCGAAAAGACTCGTAATTTGGTATAAAATATTTATTTTCATTTAAACAGAAACGCTCTATAATAAATCGTTAGATGCTTAGAGAGAACAAGGATTGAAAGGGGACACGAATGGATACACCCATACATCGTACAGCTATCGCTATACTCATTGTCATTCTACTAGGTGGATGTACCTGGAAACAGCAGCAACATTCAGCTCAACCAGAACCTGCAAAGCCAGTATTGTCAGGAGAGTACTTTATGACTCACCACTTAATGACAGACCAAGGCATGATTCGAACCTCGCTTGCGGAACAGCCTACTTACTTATCAGAATCGCTCGGACTTTGGATGGATTATCTTGTTAGAAAAAAAGATCAAACATCTTTTGATCAACAGGTAGACGTCCTGCGCACTCAATTCTTACTGGAACATGATCTTCTTAGCTGGCAAATCGAATCTCATCAAAAAAGCAAAGTCAATGCTTTAGTCGATGACTTACGTGTAGTAACAGCGCTTCAAAAAGCAGATCAATTGTGGCAGAAGTCAGTGTATCAAACCACAGCCAAAAAAATCGCAAAAGCGTTAAAAGACAAAAACATGTTCAAGGGTATGTTGACCGACTATTATGATGCATCGACAAAGCAAACTTCACACACAATCACACTTTCATATCTTGACCCAAAAGCAATCAAAGAACTAGTATCCCTCCACCTATTCACAGAACAAATGATGAACAACCAATTGGCCATTCTACAAAATGCACCGAGACAAAAAGGATTTTTTCCAAAATCCTATGACATAGTGAAGAAAGTCTACTCATTTGATCAGGAAATCAACTTGATCGACCAGCTTTATACGGCTCTTTATGCTGAACGTGCACAGGTTGATACATCAGTCATCATGAAATGGCTGAAAACCAACTTCCAAAAGGAAGGAAAACTGTACGGACGATATAAGCTGAGCACATTGCAGCCAGCAGTGACGTATGAATCGCCTTCAGTCTATGCACTGGTGATCTTATATGCACTCAAACAAGGAGAAGATGATTTTGCAAAAGACGTCTATCACCGAATGAAAGAGCTGCAAATCCAAGATCCTCTCAAGCCTTATTACGGAGGCTATATGAACGAAAAAGATACACACTCATTTGATAATTTATTGCCTCTAATTGCAGAAAGGGAGCTTCTAAATGAAAAGGTTATTCAGTAACACCTATCGCACGTATTTTACGCTGCTCCTCACGTTTGCGGGACTCATTTTATTTATGGGCTACTTGAATGGACGTGATGCGGAGAGTGTCATGATCATCACACTCACATTTGTCGTGATAGGATGCGGCATTTTATTTGGTATTTTGCCAGCATTGGTTTTTACTTTGTTGATTTTGTTCTTTATAGGAAGCGGGATGTTCTTTACAGAGCTTGGTCACACAAATTCACTCTTTTCTAATCAAACGTTGCAAGATGTCGTGATATGGGGCGTGGCGCTTCTCTTTTTTGCTATTTCTGCTGGAAACGTGCATGAGCGAATAAAAACGATGCGTTACACCATTGAACAACAAAAGAGGGCCATCAAACAATTTGTAGCGATTGACTCAACCACAGGCTTTGACAATGCAGAGCGGATGAGGCTCGAATTGTCTGAGGAAATGAAACGAGCAGAACGATACAAACAGCCATTCGTCTTTATCCTTCTTCATATGCACTACTCATCGGAATTCAAAACATTATATGGAGAAAAAGAAATGCAGCATCTTTTCCAGCAACTCAGTATGAAGATTCGCGAAAGTGTGAGAGAAACCGATAAGAAATTTCGATTATCCGAAGAACGAATCGGGCTGCTGCTCACTCACACACCTGCAGAAAACGTCTCGATCGTTCTTGAAAAGCTAAAGGATAAACTGCAAACGCATGTCCTGCTAAATGGTCGTGAAGTGACCTTAACTTTTCATGTCTGTCATTTAACAAGCAGCTCTGATTATCGGACACCAGAGCAATTTTTAGAAGAACTAGAAAACGAGATGATGATGAATGAACTTTAATGTTTTGACGAAATGTTGTTTGTTATTCGTTCTTTTCTCTATGCTTTCGATCAAAGACAGTACATCAGCCGGTGCACTTGAGAAAGAGTCCAGGACCCTCATCGTCTATTCCACACAATCAGGTGAGGCAACTCCAACTGTTCATATGCTTGATGTACTTGTGGGGCATTTTTCCACACGAACGACCATTTTATCTGATGAACAAATAACTGAAAAGAACCTCAATGACTTTCAGCAAGTTATCTATATAGGTGAAGAAAAGAGAACGTTGAAAGCACAAACCGTACGTCTCATAAACGAATCAAAACGTTTAATCGCAATAGGATACAATGCGGAACAGCTTCGCCCATTCTCCAAGCTTACTTTTCACAAACAAGATCACATCAGTCAAATCAAAGATACTGATGATCAAGAATACCGTCAGCTAGAGAGAGGAATCACAGCTCAGGCGGTTCAAGGGACAGATCTGCAACGTAAATTCTTAATGAAGAAAAATCAAGCTGAGCAGCCATTTGTGATTCAAACAAAAGAAGGTGCGGCATATATCGGAATGCTAAATATGCTTCAGCACGACAAGCTTCTTGCAGAGGTGCTTGAAAGTCTTCTCCTGCCGGCTTCTAGTCAGACGAAGACAAAGTACTTACAGCTTGGGAAGATTAACCCCGTCACGGATGAGAAGAAGTTACTTGAACTTGGGCGATACGTAACAGCTCGCCATATCCCTTTTCTGCTGGCGGTGACCCCTATATGGATTGATCCAGCAACAGGGGATGAAGTGACGCTGAGTGACCGGCCTAAACTTGTCCACGTGTTAAAACAATTGCAAAGCAATGGAGCTAGTGTCGTTCTTCATGGGTTTAGCCGTACGTATCGAACGGAGGAGTCGGGTAAAGGCTTTGAATTTTGGGATGTAAAGTACGATCAGCCCGTTACGTCAAATGAACCAGAGAAAGCTGATCAGCAGCTGAACAAAAGCTTTTTTCCGAATGAAAAAGATTTTAATGCGTATATCAAATCCAATCAACATCAAGAAGCCATCTATACAGAAGAAAAGCTGACAAAAGGCATTGAACTGCTCGCGCAGCAGGGATTATACCCGCTTGCATTTGAAGTACCAAATGACGCCATATCCCTGCAAGGCTATGAAGTGATTTCCCACCATGTGTCCAGTCTATTTGGACAGGTGCAGCTCTCAGACCGTACATGGAAAACAAGAAGTGCATCACCGTTTTTGTCGACACCCGCCATGCTTCATGGCATGACTTTATATCCTGAACAGTCTATAGATACAGCGTCTGACCAAGAAGGTGCAAACATACTGGCTGAGCAGACAATTCAATCCATGCAGCATATCCAATCCGCCGCCATTGGGCTGTCCTATGATGTGGAAGCGGGGATAGATGGGCTGCAAGAGTTAATCACACAAATGGATGCGATCCCTTCTAGTGAATGGCTAGATTTAAAGAAAACAAAACAGACTGTTCAAACTCAGAATGTCCAGATCAAAACAACAGGAAATGGACATATTCAAATAGAGCAATCCAATATAGCTGAACCAAAAACAAACAAACGAAGCGGGATGGAAAATATGCTTCGAATGCTCACAATGGTGGTGCTGCTCTTTATTGTGGCATTTGCTTTTTACACATTGTATTTAAGGCTGACGATGAAAAAACGGATCTTTAAGGAGAGAAAATCAGGTGGCTGATATCTTATTTTACCTATCATTAATACTGATTTGGATCATGCTCCTATATCATATGTTTCTGATGCAGGGAGGCTTTCAGCACTATTTAACTTACGAAAAAGTGCTGCCTAAATGGACGAAACAAGGGAAAGATCTGCCGACCGTCAGCATTCTCATTCCAGCACATAATGAAGAAGTGGTCATTCGGCAGACGCTAAAAGCCATGGTCCAGTTATCCTATCCCAAACACCTTCTTGAAATCATTGTGATTAATGACAATTCCTCTGATTGTACAGGGGAGATTGTGCAATCATTTAGTGAGCAATACGATCATGTTCATATGATTGAAACAAAGCCGCCATTTGCAGGGAAGGGGAAATCTACTGCACTGAATGAAGGCTTAAAGGCTTCGACAGGAGACGTTATTTGTGTATACGATGCAGATAATATGCCTGAAAAGAAAGCCGTCTACCATTTGGTTCTTGGATTATTGAATGATCCTAAAGCAGGTGCTGTTGTCGGGAAATTCAGGGTCATTAATGCAGCCAAAAACCTCCTGACAAAATTCATTAACATAGAAACGATCTGCTTCCAGTGGATGGCGCAAGGCGGGAGATGGAAATGGTTTGGCATTGCGACAATACCAGGCACCAACTTTGCGATCCGCCGGCACATTTTAGAAGAGCTTGGCGGCTGGGATGTCCATGCACTAGCTGAAGACACTGAATTAACGATTCGTGTGTATAACCTTGGCTATGTGATTCGGTTCTTTCCTGCTGCGATTACATGGGAACAAGAGCCTGAAACATGGAAAGTCTGGTGGCGGCAGAGAACACGCTGGGCTAGAGGCAACCAATATGTTGTGCTTAAATTTTTAAGGCAGTTTATGAAATTAAAACGAAAACGAATGATTTTCGATTTATTTTATTTTTTCTTTACGTATTTCTTATTTTTCTTTGGTGTACTGCTCTCCAATGGCATTTTTATCGTAAACTTATTCGTTGATCTTCACTTATCTGTGGGAGCTGTGGCACTCATTCTATGGGGCTTAGCCTTCTTCCTCTTTTTAACAGAAGTGATGATTACGTTAAGCATAGAGAAAACAGAGCTGACCAAACAAAACATTCTCATTGTGATTCTCATGTACTTTACCTATTCCCAAGTATGGATTGCGCTTGTTGTGTACTCCTTATGTGTAGAGGCGAAAAGCCGATTATTGAAACAAGAAGTGAAATGGTACAAAACCGAGCGTTACAATCAACAACAAAAGAAAAGCGGGTGACATATTGAAATCGTTAAAATGGTTGATTTATATATTAGGATTATCCTTAGCGATCCAGCCTTTTTTCATGGCAGGTCAAGCAATGGCGCAATCCAACCGAGTTCAAGTCAAAGATGATTGGGTTCATTCTTCAAAAGAAAGCAAAACAAAAACGCAGCATCTATCAGAAGACGTAGTGACCTTATATGGACAAGAAGACCGCACTGAATTTACCTATCAAGTGGATCAGGAAAAAACAGAGTCAAGCACATTGACGTTAAATATAGAGGCTTCACCATTATTGATTTCACCTTCTTCATTCACTGTTATGATTGATGGAGAGATCGAAAAGACCATCCCTGTATCAGGGAAAAACCAGAAGAAGTCGATTCAAATCAAGTTGAACAAAGCACAATTGAAAAAAGGTACTCATCGCATTCAGGTCACATTTTATGGTGTTTTAAAAGAAGGCGTGTGTATCAACCAAGAGACACCTGCCAATTGGCTAAAAGTGTATCCTGAAAGTGAACTTGTATTCAAAGGAATTCAAAAGAAAGACCTCGCATTAGACAACTTTCCATCACCTTTTATTCAAACGGGTGATCAGAAAGAACAGACAGACATTGTCATTCCTAATTCACCGGATGGAGCTGAATTAGAAGCAGCCATCAAAGTATACCGTACGTTGAAAAACAAAGATCGCCAAAAAGAGATCAAACTTATCCAAGAAAAGGACATCAAGCAAGTGACGCACCCAACGATTGCTGTGGGAGCTAAAGGAAGCTGGGATGGACGATTGAAAACGATTGAACAAGCTGCAGGAATTAAAACAAAAAGCAGTCATCTTACGTTAGCGATGAGAACTTTGACAGCAAAGAAAACAGAACAGCCTATTTTATTTGTGACAGCGGAAAAACCTGTGACAATTGCTGAAAAAATCAATGTTCTGACTCAGTCAGAATTAACGGGTCAACTGACTGGAACGGACTTACTGATTCAAAAGACTGCAGCTCAAACGTCTAAACCATCTCACAAGATTCCTTTGAAAGATTTTGGCGGAGATGATGTCACGGTTGGGACCAACAAGACGGCATCCGACCACTACTATTATCCGAAAGCGCTACTGGCTAACCAAAAATCAGGTGCAAAGCTCAATCTTTCATTCAAAAAATCTGATACAGCAGCAAGCAAAACAGAACGGTTAACTGTTATGATCAATGACGAACCGCACGACGTACCTTTAACAAAACTAGGCAACAAAGATGCGAATGGATTCTATCATGTCTCGATTCCAGTAGATTCAAAGGTACTTCAAAAAAATGAATATATTGATTTGCAATTTGTCACAAGTGGTTTTAAAAACATGGAATCCTGCAGACATACGGATGAAGAAGGCTGGATATTCATTGACAAAAATAGCACTTTACAAATACCAGAAGGAACAACGAGTGAAAAGCCAGATTTAGCCGCATGGCCGCTCCCGTTCACGTCGAAAAATACATTGATCATCATACCAGATCAAATCAAACGTGAAACAATCAATCAAATGGCCATGTTGACGGAATCTTTTAGTCAGCCAGAAGTAGCTCAATATCATTTAATGAAAGCTTCTCAAGTCACAAATGAACAATTGAAAAATCACCCTCTCATTTTCATCGGAGGCATTCAAACATTCTCTCTTCTGAAAGAAAACGCAGCCGATCTCGTTGTTCCGGTGAAAAAGGATCAGTATGATGTATCTTCTTTCGGCATGATCAACGAAACAACGGCTCGAATTGTATGGACACAGCCATCTGTTTGGAATAAAGAACAGACAATGACAGTCTTTTCAGGAATGACTGCAGCTGAAGCTAACGTGTCAAATGAAGTGATGCAATTTCTTCAAACAAATACAGAAAAAGCAACAGTTGCAATAGAGAGTAAAAACAAAGGCGTGTTTTCTAATCATCAATCCGTCAGCAGCACATCGAGCAGTCTGAAAACAAGTGAAAAACAAAGCAGCAGCGAGTCTTGGATTTACTTTGCGTGTATCGCTGCACTCATCCTTTTTGTGCTTGTGATGATTGTCTATTTCGTACGAAAAAACCGTAAAAAGACTGAGTTCTAAACGATCAAAAGACCTTGAAAAAATCTCTTTACTTTGGTGTCAAACGGGAGTATGATCTCTTTTATAAAAGACCAATCGCTGAATCATTTCGATGAGCGGGGGAACCAATTGTGGTGGTATAAAACACCACGTGGGGTGAATCCTTTTAAGGTAGGGCAAAATCTCATGCGCCCGAATCCGTCAGCTAACCTCGTAAGCGTTAAAGAGAGCAAAGACCAACCTGTGATCTAAACAATAGGCACAGGGGCATTCTATTGCCTCTGTGTCTTTTTGGCGATCCAAAATTTTGTAACTCAAATCGTTTGACACTAAAGGAGCGGGCAACACATGTACAGTTTGATGAAGCGTATTTTAATTGGTAAACCATTAAAATCACAGGCAGCAGGAGAACAAAAACTATCAAAAATCAAAGCTTTGGCATTATTGTCATCAGACGCATTGTCGTCAGTCGCATACGGTACAGAACAAATCTTGATTGTTCTATCAGTTGTCAGTGCGGCAGCGTTTTGGTACTCACTCCCGATTGCAGGTTGTGTATTAATTCTTTTAATGGCGTTAATTCTATCTTACCGCCAGATTATTTATGCTTATCCAGAAGGCGGCGGGGCGTATGTCGTCTCCAGCAGAAACTTAGGTGAAAAACCAGGGCTGGTTGCTGGTGGATCATTACTCGTCGATTACATTTTAACCGTAGCAGTGAGCATTTCTGCTGGGACCGATGCGATCACATCGGCTTTTCCAGCTCTATATCCATATCATGTCATGATTTCAATCGTATTAGTTCTAGTGATTATGGTGTTAAACCTTCGTGGACTGACAGAGTCGGCATCTATTTTGGCTTATCCTGTGTACCTATTTGTCTTTTCATTGCTCATTTTAATTGGAGTGGGCGGGTTTAAACTATTAACAGGGCAAGTGCCGCCAGCACCTGAACATACAGCATTTGGCACACATGTATCAGGCATCACGTTATTTCTTTTATTAAAGGCATTTTCGTCTGGCTGTTCTGCTTTAACTGGTGTTGAAGCGATTTCTAATACAATTCCATCCTTTAAAAAACCAGCTGCACAAAATGCAGCGAGAACTTTATTGATGATGGGGGGATTACTGGCCGTTCTATTTGTAGGAGTGACATTGCTTGCGTTTGGTTTTGGCATCTCGCCAAAGCCAGAAGAAACGGTTGTGTCACAAATTGCATCAGACACATTTGGACGGACATTTTTCTACTATGTCATTCAGGCTGTCACAGCTTTAATTTTAATATTAGCGGCAAACACAGGCTTTTCAGCTTTTCCATTATTGGCTGTCAACTTAGCAAAAGATAAATATATGCCGCGCATGTTTACAGTGAGAGGAGATCGGCTTGGTTATTCCAATGGTATTATCTTTTTAGGTGTAGCTTCTATGCTGCTCATTTGGCTATTTGATGGGAAAACGGAACACCTCATTCCACTTTATGCTGTCGGTGTGTTTATTCCATTTACCTTGTCTCAGACAGGTATGTGTGTAAAGTGGATTCGTGAAAAACCACAGGGATGGAAAGTGAAAATGCCTATCAATATCGTGGGAGCACTTATTTCATTTACGGTTTTCATGATTCTCATTTTGACCAAGTTTCACCTTGTATGGCCAGTATTTGTTTTCATGCCAATTGTTCTATTTATTTTTCATTCTATTAAGAAACATTATCTGTCTGTTGGAGAACAATTGCGTTTATTGAATGAAACCGAGCCTGTCGAAATCAAAGGAAATGTGGTCATCGTCCCAATAGCAGGTGTCACACGTGTCGTCGAACAATCTGTGCAATATGCAAAATCCTTATCAGACCAGGTCATAGCGGTTCATGTATCGTTTGATAAAGAGAAAGACAAGAAAATTGAAGCTGATTGGGAAAAGCTGAATAGTGATGTGCGTCTTGTGATTTTACATTCGTCTTATCGAAGTCTCATTCACCCGCTTGATAAATTTCTTGAAACGATTGAAGCGAAAGCAAATGCACATCAATATAGAGTGATGGTGCTCGTCCCTCAATTTATTCCGAAAAAAAGATGGCACACCATTTTGCATAATCAATCTGCTTTCTTATTAAGATTCCGTTTATTATGGAAACGGGATATTGTTGTCGCCACTCTTCCATATCACTTTAAAAAGTAGCAAGAGCAAGTTGAAACGTTTGATCAAAAGGGTGCGGTGGTATGGAGTAAGAAAAAAGGAGTTTTCTCACATGCCGCAAAGAACCGCAGGAAAAGAAGTAACAGCGCTACTGGAAGAGTGGGGCGTGAAACATATTTATGGAATGCCCGGCGACAGTATTAACGAATTAATCGAAGAACTAAGGCATGAATCAAGCAAAATTCAATTTATACAAACAAGACATGAAGAAGTGGCAGCACTTTCAGCAGCAGCTGATGCGAAACTAACAGGCAAACTTGGTGTTTGTTTATCAATTGCTGGGCCAGGTGCTGTCCACTTATTAAATGGACTATACGATGCAAAAGCGGATGGTGCACCTGTATTAGCGATTGCAGGGCAGGTTGCCTCAACTGAAGTAGGCAGAGATGCATTTCAAGAAATCAAATTAGAGCGGATGTTTGACGATGTTGCTGTCTTTAATCAGCAAGTACAAACAGCAGAAGCTCTGCCTGACTTATTGAATCAAGCCATCAAAGCTGCTTATACCCATAAAGGGGTGGCGGTTCTCACTGTCTCAGATGATTTATTTTCTCAGAAAATTAAGCGGAGTCCCGTTTATACATCTCCTCTTTACGTAGAGGGAGACGTGCGGCCCAAGAAAGATCAACTGCTAAAGGCTGCTCAACTCATTAACAATGCGAAGAAGCCAGTCATCTTAGCAGGAAAAGGATTAAGAAATGCAAAAGAAGAGCTTCTTTCGTTTGCAGAAAAGGCAGCTGCACCGATCGTCATTACACTTCCTGCAAAAGGTGTTGTTCCAGACAGGCATCCATACTTTTTAGGGAACCTAGGTCAGATCGGGACGAAGCCTGCATATGAAGCGATGGAAGAGTGCGATTTATTAATCATGCTTGGAACCTCCTTCCCATATAGGGATTACTTACCGGAAGACACACCTGCCATTCAATTGGATATCAAACCGGATCAGATAGGTAAAAGATATCCAGTAGAAGTGGGGATTGTAAGTGACAGTAAAAATGGTCTTCATGAACTAACCTCTTATATTGAATATAAAGAGCAGCGCGGTTTCCTTGAAGCTTGTACAGAGCATATGATGAAGTGGCGAGAAGAAATGGATAAGGAAAAATCTATTGCCACATCACCGCTTAAACCGCAGCAAGTCATCGCTAGATTAGAAGAAGCGGTAGATGATGATGCCATTCTTTCAGTTGATGTCGGTAATGTGACGGTATGGATGGCACGTCATTTCGAAATGAAACAGCAGGATTTCATTATTTCCAGCTGGCTTGCCACAATGGGCTGTGGTTTACCTGGCGCAATATCAGCTAAATTAAACGAACCAAACCGCCAAGCCATTGCTGTCTGTGGTGATGGAGGCTTCACAATGGTGATGCAAGATTTTGTGACGGCGGTAAAATATAAACTGCCAATTGTCGTTGTGATCTTAAACAACAACAACCTTGGTATGATTGAATATGAACAACAGGTAAAAGGCAACATCAACTATGGTATAGAGCTGGAAGATATTGATTTTGCAAAATTTGCAGAGGCATGCGGCGGTAAAGGAATCTCGGTGTCATCACATGAAGAACTAGCACCAGCCTTTGATCAAGCACTTCAAGCTGATAAACCTGTGATCATTGATGTTGCGGTGACCAATGAACCACCGTTACCTGGTAAAATCACATACACACAAGCAGCAGGCTTTAGTAAATATTTATTGAAAAAATTCTTTGAAAAAGGTGAGCTGGATATCCCTCCACTCAAGAAAAGCCTCAAACGCTTTTTCTAAACAGCAGGTAGTCGGTCCTCCAATTAGGGGGACTGACTTTTTTGTTGAACAAGGAAAAACATTTCAATTGTCACTTGTTTTCTTTTGTATAAAAATATACAGACTGGATTTTTGTAACTTAAAGCCTATTTTTCCAATTCGATGAGAAAGGTAAAATAGACTTTATGATCAATAATGGAGGGAGTGGATTTTTCTGGGTAAGATACTTGATGCAAAAGCACTAACCAGTGCCATGGATACAAGGGCGAAACACTATCAGGCACTCCGTGAAGAAATGGTTGATTTAAAAAAAGCGCTACAGGGCGTGGCGAATCTAGGTGATGACTTTACTGGAAAAGGTGCCGATAATATTAAAAGCTTCTACAAAGAACTCGCCGGAAATGTGGACATGTTCATCAGCTTTATTGATAAGCAAAAAGCCTTTCATGAAGGTGTTTCTGGAACGCTTGATGATACAAACTTTGGCGGCGATACCTTTGTAGAAGAACACTTTTTAGACAACGCTGTACATATGGGCATCAAAAACGCCAAAAGCATTGTAAAGGATCAAAAAAAAGCACTCAAAACGATTTTTCAAGATATTGATGACCTCATTTCTCTGGAGGTATTTGATAGTAAAACCTTTGACGAAAAGATTGCAGATGCGGAAGATGAACGCAAGAAAACGGTTAAAGATTTAATAGAACTTGATCAAAATCTAAAAGATGAATATGCTTTGTCAGAGACGGAGCAGCAGGCTACAATGGCATTGTACGCAGAAATGATGAATGCGACAAATGACGGAAAATCCATTTCGCCTATGAATTTTGACAAGAAAGCGTATCAAAATAGCGAAATCTACAAGGCAAAAAGCGATATTGAGAAGCAAACTTCTGAATATTTAAAAATCAAAAAAGATCAAGAAGAAGCCCGCGAGATCGCAAAGGAACAAGAAGCACTAGCCAACCGTCCTTGGTATGAAAAAGCTCTTAATTACGGCGGGAATATCGTTAATGAGCTGACAGGCGTGAACGATGCAAAACGTGCCGCAACAGGTGTCGATCCGATCACAGGAGAAGAACTCACCGCAGGCCAACGAGTCGCCGCAGGCGGCATGGCAGCAGCAGGCTACATCCCGATTGTCGGCTGGGCAGGACGCATTTTCAAAGGCGGTAAAGCCGTTTATAAAACGACTCAAGCCACGTCAGCCGCAGTCAGAGCCGTCGACATTTACAAGACATCACAGAAGTCTTTCGATGCGTTGAAAACATCACAAAAAGGCTTATACGGTCTTACTGCGACCAACGGCTTCAGCGAAGCGATTACGGGTCGAGACATGTTTGGAAATAAAGTCTCGAAAGAACAGCAGGAAGCGAGTATGAATGCGGCTCTGGGGATGCTTTTACCGTTTGGTGCAAAAGGGTTTCATGGTAAGATGGGAATCAAGAAAGGTGAGAAAAATCCTTTATCTCCAGGTAATGGATTAGCTACACATGAATCCAGAGGTGGGCACTTAATAGAGAGGCATGTTGGGAAAACAGATGAAGAACTATTAGAAAGGCTGAAAAGTAATCCTAAAATCACGGGTTCTTCTACTTTTAACGATAGAATGACAGCAGAAAGAGTTGCTGATTCAGTTCTGGGTGATCCTAAGAGTGTTGATAAAATACAAAAGTGGTTATCCGACCCCAACAGTAGACCTACATTACCATTAAAATATAAGGGTGATGGAGAGGTAATTGGAAGAAGTGTTTCGAGAAATTCAGAAGTAGTTGAGAATGTTACAAATGCAAAAATTATACTGAAAAAAGATGAGAATGGTGGTTTTATTTTAACAGGATACCCTGTTAAATAGAAAGAAGGATGATAAAATGAATGAGAGTTACAGTTATTTAGAGGAGTTAGAAGATTTTTTAGGTGGGACATTTCATCAGGATATCGATTCACCAGAAGAAGCGTTAGAGGAGTTTATTCATGAAGCTACTAAAGAATGTCTGCTATCTACTATAAAGGATTGTCAGGATTTTTTGAATGGTACTTTAACAATTGAAGAAAAAGAAAGTTTTATCGAAAATAATGCAGAAATCTATTTTCCGGCGATCTCATTAAACCCTATACAGTGGTTTAATAAAATAATAGAGGAAATGAAAGAAGCAGTGAAAGTGAAGTAACAAAATGATCCTTGATCGGCCAATGCCTTTCAAGGATCATTTTGTGTATATTGGCCTTCATACCGAGAAAAAGCCGACAAAAAGGGGGATAAAATGGGGACCTTTTTTCCTGTGTGAATCATTGTATGATTAAGACAAGCAAAACGAATATTTTGTCCAGAAGGAAGAACCTGCGGACGCTGATCATTGAGCACTCTAAGAGCCTTGGTTGGTGTCCGCTTTTTTTATTGGGAGACGCGCCTTTCCCGTATCAATGGCGTATCTGGATACGGAACAAAGGTGTTGAGGATTGTGGCCATACGAGAGGGACATTCTGAGCCCGGATAGCAGCTATCTGCGGTGGCCATATCGAGGACAGTTTTTCATTATATTTGATGATTGACTGTACTTGGCATCCTCTCGGAGTGTAGTCATCATTGCAAAATCTATTTAAGTGAATAGCGTAAGTTGGTGTTAAATATAAATAAGTGGAAAGGGTTATTCTCAGCATGCTTTGGAAAGAATGGCACCTGATAGTCCTGAAGTAAAAGCTACTTTAACAAGTAGAGCAATTAAAAAAGCTGAAGAATTAGGGTTTAAACCACAAACAAAAGAATTTAGTGATTTTATCAAAAAATATGTTGATTCAAGAAATATTCCACCTTCAGTTATTGAAGACGCTATAATGAATACGAAAAAGATACCCGGTAATAGATGGAACGTTTGTTCATGAAACACTGGATGTTAAAGTTATTATAAATGAAGCAGGCGATGTTATCACAGTTATACCGAAATAATTAATAAAAGGATGAATACGAATGTTTATTAAGTATGATGAATATGATCTATTAGAACTTTTTCAAAGTGAGCCGGTGAGTATAACAGGCAATATAGATGATGGAGAATTAATTTATACTTACAAAGATGACCAAAATTTCAAGGTGATTTTAACTTTAGATGTATATAAGCAAACGAGTAGTCTAAGTATTACATTTAATGATTCTATAGTATTTACAGGTGATTTTAATAATGTAACAAGTATAAAAAAAGATGAAAAAGCTATGGTAATGAACGTGGACGAAGAAGAGAGGTTAAAAGTTAAATTTTATAAACAAGTTGGAGTGGAGTTACTTTAAAATAGCCTTATTGTATTAGAAAGAAATATAAAACAATTATGATATTCTCTCAGATAAATCAGTAGGTGAAGTAGTTGTTACTTCTAAATATAATGTTATTGTTATCATACTTTGACTGGCTATATGCCTTTCAAGGTTTTTGTGTTTATTGGCCTTCATACCGAGAAAAAACCGATAAAATGGGGATTTTTTTTCCTGAGTGGATCATCGTATGATAGAGACAAGCAAAACGAACGCATTGAGCACTATTGAGAAGCAAACGTCTGAATATCTAAAAATCAAAAAAGATCAAGAAGAAGCCCGCAAGATCGCAAAGGAACAAGAAGCACTCGCCAACCGTCCGTGGTATGAAAAAGCTCTTGATTACGGAGGAAATATCGTCAATGAACTGACAGGCGTGAACGATGCAAAACGTGCCGCAACAGGTGTCGATCCGATCACAGGTGAAGAGCTCACCGCAGGCCAGCGAGTCGCCGCAGGTGGCATGGCAGCAGCAGGATATATCCCAATCGTCGGATGGGTGGGCCGGATTTTCAAAGGCGGAAAAGCCGTCTATAAAACGACTCAAGCCACGTCCGCCGCAGTCAGAGCAGTCGACATTTACAAGACATCACAGAAGTCTTTCGATGCGTTGAAAACATCACAAAAAGGCTTATATGGTCTCACCGCCACCAACGGCTTCAGCGAAGCGATTACGGGTCGAGATATGTTTGGAAATAAGGTCTCGAAAGAACAGCAAGAAGCCAGTATGAATGCGGCTCTGGGGATGCTTTTACCGTTTGGTGCAAAAGGGTTTCATGGTAAGATGGGGATTAAAAAAACAAGTGGTTTAAGTAAAATACCTGAAAATAGCATTAAACATTCTAATAAAGGAGATTTCACAACAAACCCTAAAACAGGGGATATTTCAAAAATGAAGGGTGGAGGACACGGACAACACAATATAAAATTCTTACAAGAAAATAATATAGAATATAATATAAATAAAGTATATGAGAACGGTGTTAGGATAGGGAATGTGCCTGGTCATAAGGTGAAAGCAAAACGAACAGGTTCTAACCAATCTTGGTTCCCAGAAAACTGGACAGAATCTGATATTGCGGCAGCGGGTGCCAAAATTGTTGAGTCACCTGATTTTTCTAAAGTGGAAAATGGAGTGGCTATCTTTGGTGAATATAAAGGAGTAAGAGTTGGAGTTATTAAAGCCAATGGAGAAGTAGGAACTATTTTTCCGGATGCTACAAAACAACCTTAATGTGGAGGATCAAGATGGACATTGAAAATACATTAAATAGAGTATTAGATAAAAGAAAAAAATTAGATTTAAATGATGATTACGGTATACAGAAGAGTTGGGATGAAATAATAGAAATTCTCGGAGAAAACGAAGAGAGAACGTTGGAATATTTAGATCGTTGCAGTAAAGAAGATTTATATTGGATAAGTGAAGTGTTTGAAGACATATCAGAAGTTTTACAAAGTAAGGAATTAATTAAATGTTTGCGTAGGTTGGATAAAAAATATCCTGAATTAGAGATGAAACAAGATATTGATCTAGCAGAAAGCTATATTGAAGATTAAATTTTATGATCTATTTAAAATAATATGTTAATCTAATCCAATCACCACAAAAAAGGAGAATCAGCCATGCTATGGATTTTCACACAAAACCAGCAAAGTCTGGTCCACGTCAATGAAGTCACAGTACAGGGTAAAAAAATTGAAGGGATCATGGGAAATGATTCTTGGACAAAAACTCTCGGCAAGTATGACTCAAGCGATCGAGCAGCAGAGATTCTGCAAGACATTGTGAAGACGGTTGAAGAAAATCAAGGTGCATCTATTACATACCGAATGCCTCATCAATAAAAAAGAAACCACCTTTTCCTAATGGAAAGGTGGTTTCTTTTTTATGATGGTGTTTTTGTAAAGGCCAAGAATAAAGGAATGCCTGTGCCGACAAGTGTTGTGGCGAATAGGAACATACCGCAAATGAATAGAAAATGACTGGCTGAAAAGACGAGTGCCAGAATGAGAAATACGATGCTGAGTCCTGCCATGCTATAGGATGGGACAAAGCGGCGTTTGTATGTGGCTTTCTTTGTTAGGAATGAGAAGAAAATGCCAAATAATAAAGGGACAATCCATAAGTAAAATAAAATAATAAGAGACATACATCATACCTCGATTTTTTCCTTCTATTTTATCAGATGCCAATCACAACGGATACTACAAAGCTTCACTTTGTAAAATAGTTCATGCAATCGACACAATTAAGTGGGCTGATTGATCGAATTCGTTTTTTGTTTCACATACTCAGGCTGTAAAAGTGCGTACACACAGTGATCGGCAAAGTGGTCGCCCAGCCATTCACATTGTCTTAAAATGCCTTCAAGTGAAAAAGATAAACGCTCTGCGATGCGTCTACTTTTTTGATTATCGACAGCGGCCCTGATTTCAATGCGGTGTAGACCGCACTCTTCAAATAAATAGTGAATGACTGCTTTGCATGCTTTTGTCATGATGCCTTTTCCTTGATAGCCTTCCCCGAGCCAATAGCCAATGGAAACCGTCCGATTAATCCAATGAATTTGGTGGGTGCCAATGATACCAACGAGTTCTCCATGTGACCAGATTCCAGCCTGAAAACCATTGTTTTGCAAAGCTTGCTGCATGGCACCTTGAATAAACGCCATGCTATCTTCTTCTGTCTGCGTCGAATCGACCCATAGCATCCATTCACGTAAGTGCTCTCTTGAGCGTTGGATGAGCAGGTACAGACTTCTCGCGTCTCTTGGTTCAAGCAGCCGCATGGATAGATCTTGATCCTGATAAAAAAACATGTGATCACATCCTCTCAAGGGAAATTCTACCACAACCCGATGTAAAAGACAGCATGATTACTGTCTTTTACATAAACGTATCCACAATTAAAAACAGATTAAGTGCGACAACAAGAGCTGCTATCACCCAAGATATTCCTGTCACCCAGCGAGCATTCGTCAAATCGCCCATAATTCGTTTTTTACTTGTAAACAAAATGAGCGGAATTAAAGCAAACGCAATGCCAAATGATAAGACCACTTGACTCATCACAAGCGCAGAAGTCGGATTGACCCCAGATGCAATGATCGCAATAGGTGGAATGATGGTAATCAGCCGGCGGACATATAGCGGAATTCGGTACTGAATAAAACCCTGCATAATAATATCGCCTGACAGTGTACCGACAGAAGAGCTGGAAAGTCCGGCTACAAGCAAACCTACACCAAATAAGATGGCTGATACAGGACCTGCGAGAGTTCCAAAATGCTGAAATGCTACATCTAAATCCTCAACAAAAAGACCATTTTTAAAAAATAAAGCAGCTGCTACAATCAACATGCTGGCATTGATGGCGCCAGCAACTACCATCGCAATGAGGATGTCTAAAAACTCAAAACGAAAAATCAGCTTTTTCTCTTTTTCCGTTCTGCCGACGACTCTTCTTTGCGTTAAGGCTGAATGGAGATAGATCGCATGCGGCATCACCGTAGCGCCTAAAATACCAGCGGCAAGCAGTACGCTGTCTGTCCCTTCAAACCTTGGAATGAACAGTCCACCGGCGACACTTGCAAGATCAGGTTTAGCCACAAAGGTTTGTACAGCGAAAGCAATCACGATAACAAACAGCATGCCGGTAATTCCTGCTTCTAACGCTCGATAACCTCGTCTTTGGAGCTCTAAAATGGCAAAAGAACCGATCGCTGCAATAATCGATGCTTCAAGCAGCGGGATACGAAAGAGTAAGTATAAACCAAGGGCAGCCCCGATAAATTCGGCTAAATCTGTGGCGATAATGACGAGTTCGCCCTGAATCCATAAACCAATCGAGACTGGTTTTGGAAACTCTTCTCGTGCAATTTCAGGTAAATTTTTCCCTGTTGCGATTCCAAGCTTTGCAGACAAAGACTGGATGAGTAAGGCCATGAGATTGGATATGAGAATGACCCATAACAGAAGGTAGCCATATTTCGAGCCAGCCGCAATGTTGGTCGCAAAGTTTCCTGGATCAATATAGGCAATGGCTGCGATAAAAGCAGGCCCGAGAAAAGGAAGGAGCCTTCTAAATCCTTTCACCTTTCCTTCAAGTGCACGCTCCGCTGCCACTGACATGTGGGCTTGTGCCTCGATGTATTTGTTTGTCATATGTCATCACCTAGATTCTACAAAGTTTTGCTTTGGCACAAAAAGTTTCCTCGATGCAATTTTTAATCATCATATGCCCATCTACATGAAAAGTCAACTATCTGAACTAATAGGTTTGTTTATCATATGTAAGTGAAAAAAATAGATACCTTGTCAATCAACACATAAAAAACACCGCCTCTGATCTTAGGCGGTGCATCCTCTACTTCCTCTTCTTTTGTATCGTTTTTTAAGAAACCCTTGATCCAACGCTGCGGAAGATCAGGCTTAAAATAATGACAAAAATGGCTGCTCCTAAGATCGCTGGAATGATCGCAAATCCTGCCAGACTAGGACCCCACGTTCCAAGTAATCCATGACCAATCCAAGCTCCTGCAAGCCCGGCAATCATTGAACCGATCCAGCCTCCTGGCACACTGCCTCCAGCGAGTGCACTCCCAATGAGACCAATGACAATCGCCACAACTAATGAAATCAGAAATCCTAACATGTTGATCACTCCTCTTTTGTTTGTTTATTGTTTACTAAGCAATAACCGTTTTAAAAGAGATTAAAACCTTTCGGAACCGCTTCAATGTTCGATACGTATGATGGACAAGGATTGTGTATAATAACAGACATATACTTGAACGGCATCTAAGGAGGCAAATGGCATGGAGGAAAGAGAGTGGCTAAAAGCGCAATTAAAAGAGATTGAAAAATGGGAGAAAGACCAGCAAAAGGTATGGTTTTGGGAGAAACTCAGCCGGCTTCCATTTCAAATGCTGGACAAGCTGACCCCTGCCTTTATTCAAAAGAAAATCGGTGTGTTATTAGATGAGATGGGGCACTACATTCAATCAGGCGGTGTCTATTTGACGTCAGAGAAAGGCATTATTCATCAATTTCAAAAGAAATGTGCCGATGAATCGATTCAGCGTATTGAAGATATTGAGGCGGCTCCGATCGAGGTCATGGATGCCATTAGTGATCAGATGGGGAAAAACCGAACAAACCTCGCCACTGTGCAAGGTGCGACAACAGGTGTCGGAGGTATGTTTACATTAGCGGCAGATATTCCGGCTGTCCTCGGTCTCTCTTTAAAAACATTACAGGATATCGCCGTCACCTATGGCTATGATCCAAAAAATAAAGAAGAACGAGTCTTTATCATTAAATGTTTACAGCTGAATTCTGCTGACGTTGTTGGGAAAAAATCAATATTAAAAGAGCTGAAGAGCTATCATGCATCAGAAGGGAAGCACGAAAACATGATCTCTCAAATTCAAGGATGGCGTGAGGTCGTATATAACTACCGTGATTCGTTTGGCTGGAAGAAGCTGTTTCAACTTGTCCCAATTGCGGGGATTTTGTTTGGTGCAGCGTCCAACCGCTCACAGTTAAAAGGAATTGCCGAAACAGGCATCATGCAATATCGAAAGCGCAGAATATTATCAAGATTAGAGGAGCTCGCTCAGCAAGAACAGCGTGACTCCGGCGCATAAAAAAATCCCTTTCTAAAGGGATTTTTTATTTGGTCTCAGCATCTTCTTCAAACGCTTGAATCGGAGAATATTCATAGCGTGCCCGGAGCTCGCGGATTTGTTTGATCAAGGTGGAACCTATGATCCTTTCTGCTTCATCATATAAAGGATCGAGCGCCTTCATCCATTTTTGCCGCTCTGCTGGTGTTAATTCGTGTATCGCAATTGGAGATTCGCGTTTAATATCCTCCAGCTGATCCTTGTTCATCTGTTCGGCATGTTTTTCGTTCCATGCCGTTGTTTCTTCCATCGCTTCGAGTAAAATTCGTTTCGTCTCAGGTGTCTGACGATCAAAAAAGGATTGATCCGTTAAGACGACATACCCTAAATACCCGTGATTACTGATCGTCATATAGTCTTGTATATGATAGAATTTTTTTGAATAAATATTTGAAATTGTATTTTCTTCACCGTCTACTTTTTTTGTTTCTAGCAGCTGAAACGTTGAATTAAACGATTCCTGATAGGGTTTTGCGCCAAGAAGCTTGAATTGCTTTTCAATCATGTCACTTTGCATAATACGGAGAGATTGGTTTTTTAAATCGCCTGGCTGCTTGATAGGGCCTTTATTCGAAGTGATTTGCTTAAAGCCATTTGTCCAGTAGGCCATTCCCTTTAGTCCGTCTTTTTGCAGTGTGCCGAACAGTCTCTGTCCAATCGCACCATGTAACCCTTCTTGGACAGCATCGTAGTTAGAAAAGGCAAAGGGCAGATCAAGTGCCAGCCATTCAGGGGACAGCATGCCGAGCTTTGACGTAGACGGAGCAATAAATTGAACTTGATTCTCTTTTAGTGCATTAATTTCTTCGATATCAGAATAAAGACTCCCGTTTGAAAAGATTTGAATACTGATCCTGCCGTCGGATTTTTCGTGAACAAGCTCAGCAAATTTCTTTGCAGCCAGCCCTTTTGGGGTATTATCTGCGACAACATGGCTGAATTTGAACACAAGCTGATCCTTCAGCCCTGTCTGTTCATCGTCGAAGGTCGTCGCTGATTTAGGCATCATATGATAAAAACCAAAGTATAAAGCGGTTACAAAACCGATGATGAGCAATAGCGTATAGGCGAGTAAATTCTTCATGCGTCAGATCCCCCTTATGTCAAGGATACTTGACAGAGGAAGAATTCGTAAAGATACAGGTGAAAAAATGATGAGAAATCGACTGAAATTACAACAATTATCTATTAGATGGAAGCTCACCATCCTCACATATTTCGTTGTCATTTTTGCCCTTTTAATCGGAGGAATTGTTCTGGTCGGGGGAATTCAGCAAACAGAGGAACGAGAACTTCGAAAAAGGCTCATGAACACGGCAAGAACAGTGGCTGAGATGAATGAGGTAAAGCAGGCATTGGATGATCAGACAAAGGAGCGTGCGCGGTTGCAGCATGCCATTGAAGAGATTCGGATTATCCAAGATGCTGACTACATTGTTGTCATGGATATGGATCACGTGCGATTGACACATCCAGTAAAAACAAGGATTGGCCAGCGCTCTGAGGGGACAGATGAAGAACCTGCTTTTGCAGAGCATATCTATTTCTCAGAAGCACAGGGAGAGCTGGGCACTGCCATTAGAGCCTTTTATCCAGTAAAGGATGAAAAATTTAACCAAACAGGGGTTGTACTAGTCGGAAGAACATTGCCGAGTATGGCAGATATATTAGGAGAAATGAAGCAGGATATCCTCATGATCCTTCTGCTCACGCTCAGCTTCGGGCTTGTCGGTTCATTTTTGCTCGCCCGTCATATTAAACAGCAAATGTTTAAGCTGGAGCCGCATGAGATTGTCAGAATGCTAGAGGAGCGCACCGCTACTTTTCATTCCATTAATGAAGGGGTCATTGCCATTGATAACCAGCACATGATCACCATTTTTAATGAAAAAGCAAAGCAAATTTTCAACGTGACAGGTGATGTAGTGGGCCGAAATATTTGGGATGTGCTGTCAGATACAAGGCTTCCAGAAATCATTGACCGCGCAGAACCCGTCTACAATGAAGAAATTCATATGAGCGGAAAGCGGATCATGAGCAGCCGAATTCCAATTGTGATGAAAAAGAAAATCATCGGAGCGGTTGCGATTTTTCAGGACCGGACAGAGGCGGCCAAATTGGCGGAGGAATTAACCGGGGTGAAGAACTTCGTTGATGGCCTGCGGGTGCAAAATCATGAACATATGAATAAGCTTCATACAATTGCGGGATTAATTCAGCTGGGGAAAGCCGATCAAGCGCTCGATTTAGCGTTTCAAACGACTGAAGAGCAGGAGCATGTGACGGACTTTCTCCACCGTGTGATACAGCATGATGCAGTTGCAGGTTTATTGATGAGCAAGATAAGAAGGGGCAAGGAGCTAGGCATAAAGGTTGAAGTAGATGAAAATAGCAGTCTGCGCGATTTCCCAGAGCGGCTGGATCAGCATGATATGACGAAGCTGCTTGGCAACCTGATCGAGAACGCCTTTGCTGCGTATGATACTGTAGAAAGAGACACAAAACTCATTTCTATTAGTATTGATCAAACAGAGGATGTCCTCGCGATCTTAATTGAAGATTATGGATCTGGAATAGAAGAGGACATGATTCCTCATATTTTCGACAAAGGCTTTACTCACGGTAAAGAAGGCGGAACAGGCTACGGGCTGTATATTGTAAAAACGATTATCGACAAAGGAATGGGAAATGTAGAAGTCACATCAAGCATCGGCATTGGTACCACCTTCTCAATCGAATTCCCAATGACAATAGAGGAGAGAGACAGATGACTCAGATTAAGGTGCTATTAATTGAAGATGATCCGATGGTGCAAGAAGTCAATAAAGAGTTCATTAAGAGTGTCCCTGGCTTTCAAGTTGCGGCTGTAGCAGGAAATGGCGAGCAGGGCATCCAGCTGATCAAAGACATTCGCCCAGATCTTGTGGTGCTCGATGTGTATATGCCTAAAAAAGATGGCGTCAAAACACTGCAAGACATCAGAAAGCAAAAGATGCAGGTGGATGTGATTGTGATTTCGGCAGCAAAGGATAAAGAGACGATCGGCACCATGCTTCAAAATGGTGCCCGAGATTATATCATTAAGCCATTTAAGTTTGAACGGATGAAAGAATCTCTTGAAAGCTATAAAGCGTTCAAATCAAAAATTCGTACCGCAGCAGAATTTTCTCAAGAGATGCTCGATGATATCATACGAAAGCCTGCTGTTAAACTTGAAGAGACGTGGCTTCCTAAGGGGCTGAATGTGCATACGATGAATGAAATTAAAGCCTATATGCGTCTGCAAGAAGGAGCGCAGTCTGCAGAGGAAGTCGCCAATGCACTTGGGATTGCACGTGTAACGGCACGCCGTTATTTAGACTTCCTCGTGAAAGAAGGCGAGCTGAAATTAGATATGCAATATGGCGGGGTCGGACGCCCTGTGAACAAATATATCGTACATTCTGACTAAGAGACCAAAAAGACCAAAATGTACGATATGTCCATAAGCTTCACAGCCTTTGATGAAATCGCTATCATTTATCTACAGATAACAGTTAAGCGTTTACATCAAAGGGTGAGGGAGTTGATTTTTTATGAAGAGGCTATTGAAGAACCTGACATTTCAGGTCGTTGCAGCTGTCATTATCGGGATCATTGTTGGGATGGTTTGGCCAAACGTCGGGAAAGAAATGAAGCCGCTTGGTGACACATTTATTAATGCAGTGAAAATGGTCATTGCACCCATTATTTTCTTAACCATTGTTCTTGGAATTGCCAAGATGGGGGATATGAAAAAGGTTGGAAAAGTTGGGGGAAAAGCTTTTATCTATTTTGAAGTTGTGACGACGCTTGCGCTTGTCATCGGACTGTTTGTGGTCAATATCATGAAGCCAGGAGCGGGTCTTGACTATAGTAAGCTTGAAAAAGGGGATGTCTCGCAATATACCCAAAATGGGGGACAGGGTATCGACTGGATGGAGTTTGTCACACACATTGTGCCATCTAACATGGTAGATGCCTTTGCAAAGGGAGATATTTTACAGGTCTTATTCTTCTCTATTTTATTCGGTGTTGCGCTCGCTGCACTTGGCGAGAAGGGGAAAGGCATCATCGAATGGCTTGATAAGCTGTCGCTTGTCTTCTTTAAAATCATTGGTTACATCATGCGTGCCGCGCCATTAGGGGCATTTGGAGCAATGGCTTATACAATCGGACACTTCGGTTTAGCTTCAATTAAACCACTGGCTAGTCTGATGCTTTCCGTTTATATGACGATGTTCCTGTTTATTTTCGTCGTGCTGAACATCATTTGTAAAATGTATGGCTTCAGCCTGTTCGGTTACCTCCGTTTTATCAAAGATGAAATTTTAATTGTTCTTGGCACAAGTTCTTCAGAATCTGTCTTGCCAAGAATGATGGATAAAATGGAACGCTACGGGTGCTCTAAGTCGGTTGTTGGACTTGTCATCCCGACAGGCTATTCCTTTAACTTAGATGGAACCTCAATCTACTTGTCCATGGCCGTGGTCTTCTTAGCGCAAGTGTTTGGGGTGGACCTATCCATCGGACAGCAAATCACGATCATCCTTGTTCTGATGCTCACATCAAAGGGAGCAGCTGGAGTCACAGGAAGCGGATTTATCGTGCTGGCTTCTACACTTGCTGCACTTCAGGTTATCCCGCTAGAAGGTCTTGCACTGCTATTAGGGGTCGACCGTTTCATGAGTGAAGGAAGAGCGATTACGAACCTGATTGGAAATGGAATTGCTACAATTGTTGTAGCGAAAAGTGAAGGGGAATTTGACGAAGCGAAGAGTAAAACAGCGCTACAGGAAATGCGAAATATCAAGCAGGCTGTTTAGTATAAAAACATCCAAAAACCGAAACCTTATGTTCTACATGGGGTTCGGTTTTTTCTTGTGTAAAAAAGAAAAAACATAAAAGCTTGATAAATTTAGGACGAATCGTAAGACCTCATTGACCTTTTGTTATATAATTTACAGAAAGATCCGATATAATGAATATGAGATCCAACGAAAAATAGACTTTAGTCCTGGCAGGTGTGTAACGTATGGCGGCATTTTTTAAATTGTTCGAAAAACCTGGTGTCAAGAGGTTTTCAGTATTTGTAGTATTAGCCACAGCATTATATCTATTAAGAGGAATGATGAATTTAATCCTTTTGACCTTCATTTTCACCTTTTTAATGAATCGGTTAGAAGAGGTCATAAGAGGCTTTTTAAATCGCTTCCTGAAAATAGGACAGAAATCAGTCATCACCATTTTGTACATCCTTCTAGCTGGTGGATTGACGTTTGGCGGCTTTGTGTTTGTGCCCATCATCGCGAAACAGGTGGAACAGTTATTTCATTTAGGGAAAAAGATTGCAGATCATCCACAAGATTTACCCTTCTTTGACGTCGTCACCAATGTGTTCGGAGATTTCAAAATATCTTCTTTCTTCGAGAAAGGGTTTAATTTCCTCTATACATACTTAACAGATTTCAGCACGTTCAGTATCCAGGTCATTATGTCCTTAATATTAAGCATGTTCTTCCTGTTCGAAAAGGAACGCCTCATTCAATTCATGAATAAGTTCAAAACGAGTAAAATCTCCGTGTTCTATCATGAAATTGCCTTCTTTGGACGTAAGTTTTCCAGAACATTTGGTAAGGTACTTGAAGCACAGTTCATCATTGCAACAGTTAACTGTGTGTTAACGACAATTGCGCTTGGCATTATGGGCTTCCCGCAATTATTTGGATTAGCGGTCATGGTCTTCTTGTTAGGTTTAATTCCGGTAGCGGGTGTGGTCATCTCCCTCGTTCCACTCAGCATCATTGCGTATACACTTGGAGGCGGAATGTACGTCCTATATATTGTGCTGGTGATCGTGATCATCCATGCCATTGAAGCCTACTTCTTAAATCCGAAGCTCATGTCAGCTAAAACAGAGCTCCCTATTTTCTTCACGTTTATTGTCCTGATCTTCTCTGAACACTATATTGGCATTTGGGGACTGATTATCGGCATCCCAATCTTTGTGTTTATCTTAGATATCTTGGAGGTCACGAATAAGGAAGAAAGTAATTAAAAAGTTCATATGAACCTGTTTACAATTTTCTAAAAATAAGGTATAAATAGTATGAAAATATCATATTACCACACGCTTAATCCTTCTAAAGGAATGGGGGACCCAAGTTTTTGGGGTGAATTTTTCTTATTTTAAGAAAAAAGGACATCTCTTCGTCCTAACCCGTCAGCTAACCTCATCAGCGTGAAGAGAGTAGACAGTGGTACACGTATGGACACGCAGGCCCACGAGAAGACTCTCTCGTGGGCCTTTTTGACGAGGAAGGGGAGATTTTATTGAAGCTTGCGACGAAAATTATTATTGCTTTAATTGTAGGTGCAATCACAGGACTACTACTCAACATTTTTGCTCCAAATGTATTCAAAGTGTTAGACCCTTATCTATTTACACCTCTAGGTCAAATCTTCTTAAACCTGATTAAAATGTTAGTTGTGCCGATTGTCTTCTTTTCGATCACACTTGGTGTAGCAGGCCTTGGCGATCCGAAAAAACTTGGCAGAATCGGCGCAAAAAGCATCTCTTATTTTCTACTGACAACAACATTCGCTATTATCATTGCAATGGCTTTAGCCTTATTGATTAAACCAGGTTCCTTTGGTTCATTCGATACAAAAGGGGCAGAATACAAACCTCAAGAAGCACCATCTACAGCAGAAACATTACTAAACATCATTCCATCAAATCCAGTTCAATCTTTAGTCGAAGGCAATATGCTACAAATCATTGTATTCTGTGTTTTCTTAGGACTAGGAATTGCAGTGCTAGGTAAAAAAACAGAAGGATTACTCAAAATATTAGAACAAGGCAATGAACTCATGATGTACCTTGTGGGCGTGGTCATGAAATTTGCTCCGTATGGAACATTTGGCTTAATTGTAACGGCTATTGGAAGCCAAGGTCTTGCTGCCATTAAAGCCATGGGGCTGTACTTTACAGTCGTTCTAGTAGCGCTGCTGGTTCATTTCTTTCTCACCTATGGTTCCACATTGGCGATATTTGCAAAACGGAATCCTTTTACATTCTTTAAAGACTTTTCACCTGCAATGGTCGTGGCATTTAGTACATCAAGCAGTAATGCTGTTCTTCCCGTATCAATGGAAACCGCTCAAAAGAAATTGAAAGTACCTGAGCCGATCTCTAGTTTCGTGCAGCCGTTAGGCGCGACGATCAATATGGATGGGACAGCGATTATGCAAGGGGTTGCAACTATTTTTATTGCACAAGTGTTTGGTGTGGAGCTAACGCTCATGCAAATGCTCACCGTTGTATTAACCGCTGTATTAGCCAGTATCGGGACTGCTGGCGTACCGGGAGTTGGCTTAATTATGCTGGCCATGGTACTGAATTCTGTCGGTCTTCCTGTTGAAGGCATTGCGCTGATCCTTGGGATAGACCGTTTATTAGACATGGCAAGAACGGTTGTCAATATTACAGGTGACGCAGCGTGTGCAGTGATTGTCGCAGAAACTGAGAAAAAACATGAGAAAGATGCATCATCACCTCATGTATCAATGTAATGTTTAAAAGGGCTGACTGGATCAGCCCTCAGCGTGTAGACAAACCCTCGCATTCTTTGTCAGTCCTGCGCGCTGGTACTCACGAATGTCAAATTCGCTCCGTGCCAGTGCTCGTCCTTCCTAGACTTCAAGGGCTTTCTATCACGCTGAATAGAAGACAAAGGGCTAAAATAAAGTTCATTTTAGCCCTTTGTCAACAATCTGAAAGGGCTGACTGGATCAGCCCTTTTTTTCGTGGAACGGCTTGTCTAGCGTGATATACTTTTTACAGGATGAGCGGCCGTAACTGCCGCCATAGGTTTTACATCAGAAGGAGGAACCACTTTGCAGTCTGCTGTTTTACACATAGAGAACGTCGATAAACAAATTGGTCGGCATCAAATTTTGCAACATATTTCGTTGGACATTAGGCAAGGGGAAATTGTCGGTTTACTTGGACCAAATGGGTCTGGAAAAACGACCTTGATTCGATTGATCGTTGGCTTGATGAAAAAAAACAACGGCCGGATCATCATGAATGGATATTCTCAAGATGATGATCATCAAAAGGCGATGTCATCTGTTGGGGCGATCATAGAAAATCCGGAATTTTATTCATATTTAACAGGTTTTGAAAACCTTGAGCTGTATGCATCTATGCATGATGGAGTTTCAGAAGAACGCATTTTTGAAGTGGTAAAAAGAGTTCGTCTGGAGCACGCCATTCATCAGAAGGTCAAAACGTATTCACTAGGGATGAAACAAAGGCTCGGGATTGCACAAGCCATTTTGCATAAGCCCAATCTGCTCATTTTAGATGAACCAACAAATGGGCTTGATCCCGCAGGAATGAAGGAGTTTCGAGAGCACTTGCAACTGCTTGTACAAGAAGAAGGTGTCTCTGTGTTATTTGCTACACATCTTTTGCATGAAGTAGAAGAGCTTTGTGACCGCATGATCATCATCCAAAAAGGACAGATCAAAGCCAATACAAACCTTCGTGACATGGAAGGAAAAGAGCAGGTGCTGATGAATATTCAGCCAGTAGAAAAGGCAGTTTCATGGCTAGATACGCAAGGATATACATATGAACAAAGGGATCAGCATGTGCTGGTTCAACTGAAAAAAGACCGTGTGCCGGAGCTGAATAAACAGCTTGTCTTAGCAGAATTTGATGTACTTGAAATGACGCCTCAAAAACAATCAATTGAAGAGGCCTTTATGAAATGGACGGAAGGCGGGACGGCAGATGCTTCAACTCATCAAGAATGAACATAAAAAAATCACGAGACAAAAGATCACATTCATTGCACTTGGACTGATTGTTGTCTTTCAATTGACGATGGCTCTAGCATTGAAACGAGTCATTTCTGGGCTTGGCGGGCAAGATACAGTTGCGAACTATTTTGCTTATTCCACGAATGTTGTGTTTATTTTACAAGTGTTCGCTGTCGTGATTGGCGCCACATTGATCTCAACAGAGTTTCAAAAAAGAACCATCAAGTTCTTGTTGATCCGGCCGAAGACAAGGCTTCATATTTTTTTGTCAAAATACATCACTCTTGTGCTGATGGTCCTTTACCTGTTTGTTTTTTATTATGTGTTCGCTTTTCTTTTTGGCCTTATTTTCTTTGGTACTGATTTTGATGAAAGCACTGGGCGGTTATTTCTGCACACATTTGCTGTGATTGGATCACAGTGGGTGGAAGTGGTCATGATGGCAAGCTTTGCTTTTCTGTGCTCAAGTTTGTTTAGAAACAGTCTGATTGCACTTGTGACTTCATTTTTCGTCTTATACGCGGCGAAATCACTAGTGTCGATCATGTCTCTGTTAGAAAATCAGTGGGGGAAGATTCTACTTTTCGCTAATACGGACTTCACACAATACAGTTTTCAAGGTCCGCCGCTCTTTCAGGGCATGAGCCCTCTGTTTTCGCTATTCATTGTAGGGGCGCATTTTGTTTTCTTTGTTGGTGCTGCTTGGCTCCTTTTTTGGAAGCGTGATGTAAATGTGTAAAAATTGTGTCAAATAACGAGAAAAATTCGTGACATCTTTGTGAAAACGAATCTGTATTTCACGATATCCGGCTGATTTTGTCTTATAATAAGACAGAGTCATGGAGGTGGCACTATCGTGAAAAATTTTATTACGGCTTTACCCATTTTGTTGCTGTTGTCGTTTTCGTTTGTGTCTTTTGCCTTCCAGTTTGATCATCTTGTTTATTTCAGACTAGCGCTAGGGATCTTTTCATTAGCGGGTCTTTTCTTTCTGTATACACTTAAAAGAAACATGAAATGGTTCATGGTCTATTTATATGCGAGCTGGATCGTGCTTGCTGCCGTTACGACATTTGAAGAACCCGTGTTTTCACAATTCTTCTTCGGTGGTTTAACGATGACAATGGGTTATCTAACATATATGCTCATCTATTTAGGAATGAAGCAAGACCGTGTAGCGAAATCACATTAAAACAAAAGCCGATAAAATCGAAGAATAGATTTTATCGGCTTTTTCTTTTCTTCGGGCAAATAAAAAAGCAGCCATCTGTTTGACTGCTCTTCTTGTGTTTATGATTCACGTCCAGCAGCGGCAAGCTGCTTCTGGTGCTTTTTGTCGATGGTTTCGTATATACTTTCCATCATTTTAGGGTCTTGCATGATTGCTTCCTTGTTTTCTTCGATCAATTGCTGATACGTTTTGATTTTCTTCTTAGACATGTAACTCAACGCTCCTTTGGTAGAATGGACTCTATAAGATTTCACACAGATGAAATTGATAATCATTTTCAATTAGCAACTCCATTATACAAAGCAGAATGTCATAAGTAAAGATTCAATTCAGAAAATTCACGTAACCGACATATTCCCATCCATATCGACGATGAATTCTTTCCCAGGAAATAATCCGCTGTCAAACCTTGTCATAAAATCAGATCAAACATTCCTGCCTATGTTGAAACGTTTTAGCCGCACATCTCGTCTTATGAAGAGATTTGATTTAAAAGGATATAAAAAAGACACCAGCATGAGTTGGCTGATGTCTCCATTCAAATGAGTTATGAAACGTGTTCTTGAAGAAACTCTGTTACTTCTTCAGGTGATTTAGCGTTGGCGCTGTGTAAATGACCTGTTTTTTCGCCATTTTTGAAAATTAACAGGCTAGGAATTCCCATGACCTGATACGTTTCCGCTAACTCAGGAAAGTCGTCTTTGTTTATTTCAAACCATTCATTCTGAGCATAAGCCTCTAAGATGTCTGGAATGAACATGTCCATTCTAGTGCAATCAGGGCACCATGTCGCAAAGAATTTAACGATGACCTCTTTGTCTGATTGAATGATTTCGTTGAATTGTTCAGTGCTTGTAATTTTTTTCAATTTGTCACAACTCCTTTTCAATGTCATTTTAATATAAAATAAAGGCGAATGACATACAAATGCTCGGGGGGCGCTTACAACCTTTACAAATCATTTCAATTCCGTAACAACAAAAATTAATTAGAGCATTTTTGCTTGAAAGTGATAAGATAGTAAAGATGAATTTTAGTGGGGGGAGTATCCATTGAAAATAAGTTTAGGATTGGTTTACGGCGGAAAGTCAGCCGAACATAATGTATCACTGCAAACAGCCCTTGCAGTTACAAAAGCACTTAACACTGAGAAGTTCGATATACATCCAATTTATATTACAGAAGAGGGCGAATGGCTAAGAGGAGAAAAACTCACTGAACCAGTATCAAACGTCAAAATGCTTCAATTTGAACAAAATGCAAAGACGTTTTTACCAACTTCTTTAAATGAAAGCATGTTTCCACAGCCTGCATCTGCTGATGAAAAGATTGATGTTGTCTTTCCATTGCTACATGGGCCAAATGGTGAAGATGGGACCATGCAAGGGTTACTTGAACTATTGAATATCCCGTATGTCGGTAACGGCGTTCTCGCGTCTGCTGCGGGTATGGATAAAGTCATGATGAAAGATGTGTTTGCTCAAGCTGGGCTTGCGCAGGCAAAGCATCTTTCCTTTAATAAAAAGGATTATGAGAAAGCCATATCAGACAGTCTAGAACAGGTAGAAGCAGTACTCGGGTATCCTTGTTTTGTGAAACCTGCCAACATGGGATCAAGTGTCGGAATTAGTAAATGCCGCAGCAAAGAAGAGCTTCAAACAGCATTTGATTTGGCTTTCCAATATGATCGTCGTGTTGTTGTGGAAGAAGGCGTTGTAGGACGAGAAATTGAAATTGGTGTATTAGGAAATGACGAGCCGAAATGCTCAGTCGTTGGTGAAATTGCACCTAAAACAGATTTTTATGACTACAAAGCAAAATATGAAGATGGCGATACAGATTTGATCATTCCTGCGAGTGTGTCAGAGGAAGAGTACAAGACGATTCACGATATGGCGATTAAGGCATTTAAAGCCATTGATGGATCTGGCCTCGTACGTGCAGATTTCTTCCTAACAGAAGAAGGCGAAGTGCTGATCAATGAAGTGAATACAATGCCAGGGTTCACACCTTTTAGCATGTTCCCGCTGCTTTGGAAACATACTGGTGTAGAGTATCCTGAGCTGATTGAGAAGCTGGTGTCACTTGCAATTGAACGCCATCAAGAAAAACAAACCATTAAAACCACTTTTTAATGTAAGAAGCAAGCAGACACTATCCTACAGGTAGTGTCTCTTTTCCTTCAAACGTGAAATGAGAAAGAGAGGCGAAAAAACATGATCAAACGTACAGTGAAACAAGTCGCCCAAATGGCTGGTGGCACATTATCGAATGAAGCTTTTGGCGAAGAACAGATACACGGAGTGACAACAGATACACGAAAAGTATCAAAAGGCGCACTATTTATCCCACTTATCGGGGAACATTTTAACGGTCACACTTTTGCTTCAAAAGCAGTGGAGCTTGGAGCGGCAGCTGTTCTTTGGAATGAAACAGAAGCGAACCCACCGTTCGGTGTACCTGTCATTCTTGTAGAGGATACTCTGACAGCACTCCAACAGCTTGCAAAATCATACTTAAAAGAGGAAAACCCTCAAGTTGTCGGTATTACTGGAAGTAATGGCAAAACAACGACGAAAGACATGATCCATTCTGTCCTACAAACGACATACAGAGTCCATAAAACAGATGGCAACTTTAATAATCATATTGGACTTCCGCTGACCATCCTTGCAATGCCAGAAGGAACAGAGATTGCTGTATTAGAGATGGGCATGAGTGCAAAAGGAGAAATCGAATTTTTATCTAATCTCGCTGAACCTGATGCAGCTGTCATCACCAATATTGGAGAATCTCATATGCAGGATCTAGGATCAAGAGAAGCCATTGCAGATGCAAAATGTGAGATCACAAAAGGGTTAAAAGAAGATGGGACTTTTTATTATTTAGGAGACGAGCCTTTACTCCGCCAAAGAGCAAATGCCCTGGCACGTAGCGTAAAAACATTTGGGGAATCAGAGGACTGTGATATCAAGGTGATTCACATCCACCAACTCGCTGAAGGCACTGAATTTCAAGTGGAGGGATACGCTCAAGGGTTTCTCATTCCTGTATTAGGGAAACACAATGTAAAGAATGCTCTTGCAGCTATTGCAATCGGCCAGCATTTCAATCTGAATGAAAGACAAATTGCCCAAGGGCTGATGCAAACGAAATTGACAGGCATGCGTTTAGAACTGTTTAAAACAGATAAGGGCATCACGGTTATCAACGATGCGTATAATGCGAGTCCTACGTCGATGAAAGCAGCGATTGATCTTGTAGGAGATATGGATGGCTTTGCTAACCGCATACTCGTTCTCGGAGATATGCTGGAGATGGGCAGTGAAGAAGAGACCTATCATTTTGAAGTAGGGGAATACATTAAGCCTGAGTTTATTGATCATGTTTTAACGTTTGGCCGTCTTGGCGCATTCATTGCTGAAGGAGCGAAGAAAGCATTTGGAGACGACCGCGTGTCTTCTTATATGGACAAAGAAGAACTGAAGAAAAAACTAGCGGATGTGGCAGGACCTGACGATGTCGTTCTTGTCAAAGCTTCCCGTGGCATGAGATTGGAAGACGTGATTACTGCACTATAAATCAGATCGGCAAAGAAGGTGACAGGGTGATTGGCTGTCTATGTATACACGGTTTTACTGGTGCCCCGTATGAAGTAGAGCCACTTGCAGAATATTTAAAGCAGACGACAGATTGGACGGTACAATCTGTCACGCTTCCGGGGCATGGGGAGGAACTTCAGCTCAAAGGCATTCTCTATCAGGAGTGGATTGCCACCGCTGAATTAGAACTCTTATCCCTTTACCGAACATGTGACACCATTTATTTGGTCGGCTTTTCTATGGGCGGGATGATTGCCTCATATTTAGCAGCGAAGTATCCAGTGGCCCGTCTTGTTCTGTTAAGTGCTGCTGCTAAATATGTAAACCCAAAACAAATGATTCAAGACACAAGGCAGATGGTGAAGGAATCCTTGTCTGGTTTGATTGATACAAACCCATTGTATGATCGATATCGTCATAAGCTGACGAGTACACCGCTATCAGCTGCTGTAGAATTTATGAAATTGGTGAAGCAAACGAAAGGCTCTCTTGAAAAGCTGCATTTACCTGTCTTAATCGTTCAAGGTGAAAGTGATGGGATCGTACCCGCTTCTAGTGCGGAATTCATTTATCATAAAATCCCGTCCCGTCAGAAAGAAATGTTCTATTTACCTGATTGTAAACATCACGTTTGTCATGAGCCTTGTGCACAGCAATTGTTTGAGAAAGTCGAACAATTTCTAAAAAAAACAATTTAATCTATAGAAAAGCTAAAATGTGGCTAAACTAATATAAATTGAATCCCACTTGTTAAAAATTGCATCATTTTTGTCGAATGAGTGACAGGCCTATGTTACAATAGGTAAGAAAAGGTGGTCGATTCGGTTGTTTCAATATGACGGAAAAACCTTTGTCCCGCAGTCTAATTCGAGCAATGGGGAAGTATCGGAAGGAACCATTTTTCAATATCGTCAGGACGGGAATATTTTAACGGGCACATATCAAGGCGGCAGTATTCAATCTGGCGTACTTGTAGGAACTGTGTATAAAGACGGAGCGCTTCATTTTAGATATCACCATGTAAGCAAGGATGGCAGCATGAGAAGCGGTTCATGTCATTCCACTCCTAAGCAGCTGGATAACGGGAAAATCCAACTGTTCGAAAAGTGGAAATGGATGGACGGAGATCAAAGTGAAGGTGAATCTGTCATTGTCGAGCAGTAGATATATCCATTTCTGTCTTGTTGAAAAACAAATAGTGTAATGGTAAGATATAAGGTAGGGTAATTCGGGCTTTGTATATAATGGACCTGTCCTTTCATACAAAGGGCAGTTTTTAATGATCATTCACGAGATTACTGAAACAGCAATTAGAAGGAGTTTGAATAATTTGACTATAACGTTTCAAGATTTTCAATTAAGCGAAAGTCTCATGAAAGCTATTAACCGCATGGGATTTGAAGAAGCAACACCGATTCAAGCGGAAACAATTCCTCTCGGTCTTCAGAATAAAGATGTCATTGGACAAGCACAAACAGGAACAGGAAAAACTGCAGCGTTTGGTATTCCTCTTGTAGAAAAAATCGACCCAGCGTCTCCAAATATCCAAGCGATTATCATTGCGCCAACAAGAGAATTAGCGATTCAAGTATCTGAAGAGCTATACAAAATTGGCCAAGACAAGCGTGCGCGTGTACTTCCGATTTACGGTGGACAAGATATCGGTCGCCAAATCCGTTCGCTCAAGAAAAATCCTCATATCATCGTAGGGACTCCAGGACGTTTACTCGATCACATTAACCGTCGTACAATGCGTCTTCAAAATGTTGAAACAGTCGTGCTTGATGAAGCAGACGAAATGCTAAACATGGGTTTCATCGAAGACATTGAATCGATCCTTTCAAATGTACCAAGTGAACACCAAACACTTTTATTCTCTGCGACAATGCCTGCACCAATTAAGCGCATTGCAGAACGTTTCATGACAAACCCAGAACACGTAAAAGTAAAAGCGAAAGAAATGACTGTCTCTAACATCCAACAGTTCTACTTGGATATCCATGAGCGTAAGAAGTTTGATACTTTGACTCGTCTTCTTGACATTCAATCACCTGAGCTTTCAATTGTCTTCGGTCGTACAAAGCGCCGCGTTGACGAATTGACTGAAGCACTTAACCTTAGAGGTTATACAGCTGAAGGAATTCATGGTGACTTGACTCAAGCGAAACGTATGGTTGCGCTTCGTAAATTCAAAGAAGGTTCAATCGATGTGCTTGTAGCAACAGACGTTGCAGCACGTGGACTTGATATCTCAGGTGTTACACACGTGTATAACTTTGACGTACCACAAGATCCAGAAAGCTACGTACACCGTATCGGACGTACTGGACGTGCTGGACGTACAGGTATGGCGATGACATTCATCACACCACGTGAAAAAGATATGCTTCGTGCGATCGAACAAACAACTAAACGTAAAATGGATCGTATGAAAGAACCAACACTAGATGAGGCAATCGAAGGACAACAGCAAGTAACCATTGATCGTCTGCGCACAATCATCAGTGAAAACAACTTGAACTTCTACATGACAGCAGCAGCTGAATTGTTAGAAGATCATGACTCTGTCACAGTGGTTGCGGCTGCTATCAAAATGATGACAAAAGAGCCGGATGCAACGCCTGTTCGTTTGACAGATGAAGCACCAATGATTTCAAAACGCAATCGTAACAACCGCAGCTCTTCTAAACGTAGAGACGGCGGCGGTGGCGGAGGCTACCGTGGAAAAGGCAAGAGCACTCGTTCATCTTATGGTGATAAAAAGCGTTCTTCAAATGACCGCAATCGTTCTTCTAACGATCGTCGTCAAAAGAAATCTTATAACAGCTAACATACAAGAGCGAATCCTTTGCAGGGTTCGCTTTTTTTAACAGGCTTAATGAAACTTTTTAGGCTTTCTTTCGTAATATATTGATAGAAAAGTAAGAGAATGGGGGAAGAATGTGAGAAAACAGCCGCAACGTCAAATTAGCTTAAATGGATTAAAAGTATGGCGTCTTCAAAATGGAATTATCTCATTGATTTTCTTATTCATCATCATTGGGGTATTTGTTGCTAGTTATTATTTTCAATGGCCATATTGGATTGGAGCCATCCTCATCGGTTTGTGGATTTTACAGGTCATCTTCGGAATCTGGCTCATACCGAAAATCCGCCATCACATCTGGCGCTACGAAGTATTTGAGAACGAAATCGAAATACAGCACGGACTGATTCGTGTCACACGTGTCATTGTACCAATGGTACGTGTTCAGCATGTGGATACATCTCAAGGACCGCTTTTAAGGCGCTACCGGTTGGCATCTGTTCAAATTTCTACTGCTGCGACAGTACATGATATTCCGGCACTGGAATTAGAAGAGGCAGATGAGCTTCGTGATTACATATCTCGATTAGCAAGGGTGACGGAAGATGATGTCTGAACCAAAACGTGTACATCCAATCTCGATGTTCATTGATTTTATATCAGATGCCGTATCCATGATCAAAAACTTCATCATCCCTTTTTTCGTGCTTATTTTTGTGAACTCGAATTCAAGTATTCGTTTTTATGCGTTCATCATTCTTGGTGTACTTCTATTATTGAAAGCGATATTAACCGTTTTAGCATGGAGACGATTCACCTACCGAATGGAAGACGATGAATTTCGAGTGGAATCAGGTGTCATCACCAAAAAGAAAAAGTATATCTCGTTAGAACGAATTCAAACGGTGAATACAAGTGAAGGCATCTTCCAGCGGATCTTTGGTTTAGTGCGGGTTCAAATCGAAACAGCTGGCGGAACAGACGGCCCGGAAGTGAGTCTGACGGCCATTACAAAAGCAGAAGCGGAACAATTAAAGCAATCGATTTTCAACCGGAAGAAAAGCTTGCAACAAGAAGAAATGAATGATGAAAATTTAGATCTCCCTGATCCTCTGACAGCGCAACAGCCTGTAGAAAAAGAAATCAGTGTTTCCTACCGAATGGGTATACCAGAGCTGCTTTTGGCTGCGACCACTTCAAGCGGAATCGGAGTCATTATTTCTGGGTGTCTTGCCATCTACACACAAATAGATGAAATTCTGCCTTTGGACGGCTTCGTCAAGCAATTCTCTTTTTTAAGTCATGCGAGTGTTGAGATTTATGCGATTCTCATATTTATTGCCGTATTGCTTGCGTGGATTCTTAGTGTTGGGGTAACAGCCCTTCAATATGCGAATTTTAACGCAAAACGAAAAGGGAAAGACATCATCATCACAAGAGGACTCATCGAAAGGCATCAAATGACCATTCCGCTTGCGAGAATTCAAGCAGTGAAAATCAAAGAAAATATTCTGCGTGAACCATTTGGTTTTGCGACGGTCATGCTTGTCAGCGCAGGAGGTTCAATTACAGAAAAAGAGACCTCTTCTGTCTTATTTCCACTCATACGGAAGAAAAAAATCAATGAATTGTTAACTCAATTTACAGATCAATATCAGCTGGCACCAGAAAGTGAATTGAAAAAAGTGCCGAAGCGTTCACTGAAACGTTATCTGATATCTTACGGATTTGTTCCATTACTTGTAGGTATAATCCTTTCTGTACGTTTTCCACCATGGGGATATTTGGCGCTGATTCCATTACCATTTGCCTTGTTCTTTGGGTATTTAGCCTATAAACAATCAGGATATGTGATCAAAGATCAGCTGATTCAGTTAACGACAAGAGGTATCGGCAAGACCACCGGAATTGTTTTAAGAAAACGAATGCAAAACTATACGATGACCCAATCCTATTTTCAAAAGAAAGGGCGGGTGGCAAGTATTCACACCTTTGTGAAGTCCTCTGCCTTGCTTGATTCTTTTGGTGTGCATCACCTTGAAGAGGAAGATGCTGCACGTGTATGCGATTGGTATTCCTATGAAACGAATCAATCATCTTAAACCAAAAAATGTCGATCAGCTCCCGTTAAACGGAGTGATCGACATTTTTTATGAGCTTAATAGCGTCGTTTTTTTGAATGGAAGAATAGAGTGATCGGTGCTAGGATCATGCCGCCTATCAATCCAAATAAGTGGGCCATGATGTTGATGTTCGAGTTGACGAACGTCATAATAACAGAGACGCCGAGAATCGTTAAGATCACCTGAGAATTACCACGGTCCATCATATGCGGTTTAAATAGGACAAGATAAAGATAGACGCCAAATAAACCAAATATCGCACCAGAAGCCCCGACATGTACGTACTCTAAAGGCTCCACCCAATAGGTTCCGAGATTGCCAATGAATCCTGCACCCAGATAAATCACAAGAAATCGAATCTTCCCAAGCAAATATTCAAGTGCTGGAGCGAATAGGAAGAGCGACATGGAATTGAACAGAATATGTGTCAGACTTCCGTGAAGAAAAATAGGCGTTAAAAGCCGCCACCATTCTCCTGCTGCAACACCATAATTAAAACCAACGAGATGGTCCTGCCCAAGCTGGATCATTGGAATAGGGATCGCAAATAAAAGCCATAGGCCGATTTGCAAAGCAAGGATCGCTGTTACGATTGGATACGATCTAATAAATTGTTGAAAGCTCTCCGTTCGAATAAACATAACAAACCCCTTTTGACTAGATAATGGTAAGTTTATAGTAACACGTTTATGAAGCGAACATCCAAATTAGTACGAGTATTATAGGAGGTACCTCATGATTAAAGGAATCGGTATGGATATTGTAGAGATCGGCCGGCTGTCACGAGTTCTTAGCAGGCAGCCTCGTTTACCAGAACGAATTTTGACTTTACGTGAACAGGAAGTCTTTTACACACTAAGTGAAAAGAGACAGCTGGAGTTTCTGGCAGGGCGTTTTGCGGCGAAGGAAGCATTCGCAAAAGCATACGGTACGGGAATTGGTCAGTATGTAAGCTTTCACGACATCGAGATACAAAAAGATGCAAACGGAAAACCTCTCATCAAAAGTGAGAAAACAAAAGAAGACTACGTTCATGTGTCCATTACCCATACAAAGGAATATGCTGCAGCACAAGTTTTAATTGAAAGGTTGTCAAGCTAGTCTGCATATTGTTTGTCCCCCCTTCATATATTGGGTAGTGCGATAAGGAAGGGCGAGTTGCTAACAGGCTTTGATGGTTCGCGGTACGCAGTTAACTCTTGAGGCGTACTGTTAAAGTCAAACAAGCGGTTTCTTCCTTTTAACACAATTAACGAAGGGGTTGAAAAGGGTGAGAAAAAGCTTTGTTTTGCTTGTAACGGGGATCCTTTTTGTACTGATTCTCTCCGCATGCGGTCAAAAATCTCAACAAGATATCGTTGGAGATTTAAACAAAAAGGCAGAGGAAATGACATCATACAAAGCCAAAGCAAAAATGACCATTGAGACAGGAAATGATCCGCAGGAATACCACGTGGAAATTTGGTACAAGAAGCCGGAGCTTTACCGTGTCTATTTAGAAAATCCGAAGAAGGATCAGAGTCAAGTCATTTTAAGAAATGGCAATGGTGTATTTGTGCTGACACCTTCATTAAACAAAAGCTTCCGCTTCCATAGTGATTGGCCGAACAACAGCAGTCAGGTGTATTTATTTGAATCACTTGTGAAAGACATTAAAAATGACAGTGCAGCTCAGTTCAAAGCAAAAGAGTCGAAGTACGTTTTTGAGACAAAAACCAACTATCAGCACAACCAAATGCTGCCGACCCAAGAGATTACCTTTCATAAAAAAACAATGGCGCCTGCCAGTGTGAAAGTACTGGACAGCGACAAAAAGCCAATGGTGAAAGTAGAATTCTCTCACTTTGAATTCAACAAATCCTTTGACAAAGACGCCTTTGATGAGAAGAAAAATATGACACTTTCTCAAATGGATGTTGCCACAAGTGCAGATCCATCTGACAGCTTTGCTGTGAAAACGCCTGTGGATATGCCAGAGGGCGTGAAGAAAATGGAAGAGAAAGAAATGACAACAGATGCTGGGAAACGGTATGTGATGACGTATGGCGGAAAGAAATCCTTCACGCTCATTCAGGAAAAAGCGCGGGTAGCAGAAGCGTCTACGCCTGTGACGATGAATGGCGAGCCAGTCGATCTTGGCATGACAGTGGGTGTTCTGACAGACAAATCTCTTTCTTGGACATCTGATGGGGTTGACTACTTAATTTCTTCAAGTGATTTATCGAAAGAAGAACTCTTAATGGTCGCCAAAAGTGTAGAAGGACAGTCAGCGAAATAGGCGAAATTCTTAACATAACAACAAATCAGCCCTGTGCAGGGGCTGATTTTCTTTGAGTTGTTTCACATTATTCTGGATTTTTAGTATCATAATGAAGTATTGAATCATTCAATAGGGAAGTGTGATGAATGGACACAAATGCCTTTTATAGAGACACATGGGCAGAAATTGATTTAACAGCAATCAAGCATAATGTTTCACATATGAAAGACCATATTGGTCAAAACGTTCAACTAATGGCTGTTGTGAAAGCCAATGCATATGGACATGGAGATATAGAAGTGGCAAGAGCTGCCCTCGAAGCAGGAGCAGACCTGTTAGCCGTCGCTTTTTTAGATGAAGCCATTTCTTTAAGAAATAAAGGCATCAAAGCCCCGATTCTTGTGCTCGGCGCAGTACCGTCAGAGTATGTCAAAGTCGCCGTTAGATACAACGTCATCATGACTGCTTACTCTATCCAGTGGCTGAGAGAAGTCGTCAAAGTGATGAACGGGCAGATGGGACAACCTATTCGTTTCCACTTGAAAATCGACAGCGGCATGAATCGGTTAGGTGTGAAAACAATCGAGCAGGTGAGCGAAGTAAAAGAGCTTGTCCACGATCATTCTTTTTTACAGCTGGAAGGAGTATTTACTCACTTTGCCACAGCGGATGAAAAAGATGAAAACTACTTCGGTATGCAGGTTGATACGTTTAAAACATTGCTTCAACCGCTTCATACGGACAAACTGCTCATTCATTGCGCCAACAGTGCAGCAGGTCTAAGGTTTAAAGACACTTTATTTAATATGGTTCGTTTTGGCATCAGTATGTACGGGCTGTCGCCGTCGGAAGAAATCAAAGATGAATTGCCGTTTAAACTGGAAGAAGCATTATCTCTTCATACAAAACTTGCACATGTAAAGCCCATTCAAAAGGGTGAGAGCGTGAGCTATGGTGCAACTTATACAGCGAATCAAGATACATGGATTGGTACGATTCCAATCGGGTATGCAGACGGCTGGATTAGGAAGCTTGCCGGAACAGAAGTGCTCGTTGGCGGAAAACGCCGAAAGATTGCTGGAAGGGTGTGTATGGATCAATTCATGGTTGATTTGAAAAAGGACATTCCGGCAGGGGAGCCAGTCGTGCTCATCGGGACACAAGGCGAAGACAAGATATCTGTCGATGAAATAGCCAAGCGGCTTGAAACCATTAACTACGAAGTCACATGTTCTGTTGGCTATCGCGTCCCAAGAGTCTATATAGAGGACGGCGAAAGGGTTCATGTACGAAATCCGCTGCTTCAAGGCGGTCCAAGCTTTTTATAAACAGCATCCACGGGAACGATGTTCAAACTGACATCGTTCTCTTTTATTCTACAAAGGCATCATAAACATTCTCCCTTTTTTAGAGATTTTGGAAATACCGTATGATTTTCGGAAAAAAGCGTATAATGGGAAAGAGGAACTCCATTATCATCTTGATTTACGGGTGGCGAGCCGCTTCATGTTCTAATAAGAAATCATGAAAAAACAGCTTTGCTTGTGCATTGAATAATGGTATGATTAGTCTTGGAATGGATCGAAACGGTATCCGTAAGTTTTGTGGAGGTGTATGTTTTTTGTCTGAATCCAGCGCAACAAACGAAATGAAGATTCGACTGCCGGAGGCTTTGATGTCTGAAATCGAACGAGTAGCAGAGCAGGATAAGGTAACAAGAAATGAATTGATCTACCGAGCGACAAAAACGTATATTCGTGAACGTAATATTCGACAAAATCGTGAATCGATGAGACGCGGCTACATGGAGATGGCGAAAATTAATCTGAATATCTCTTCAGAGGCACAATACGCAGAATTTGAGGCTGAGAATACAGTTGAGCGATTAGTCAGCGGGGGTTAAACATTTGATTGTTAAACGCGGTGATGTTTACTTTGCTGATTTATCTCCTGTTGTTGGCTCCGAGCAGGGCGGGGTTCGCCCGGTATTGGTGATTCAAAATGACATTGGAAATCGCTTCAGCCCGACTGCTATCGTTGCAGCCATAACAGCCCAAATACAAAAAGCGAAATTACCGACTCACGTCGAAATTAATGCAAAGCGATACGGCTTTGAACGAGATTCTGTCATTCTTTTGGAACAGATTCGTACGATCGATAAACAAAGATTGACAGATAAAATCACACATCTTGATGATGAGATGATGGAGAAGGTTGATGAAGCCTTACAAGTTAGTTTGGCTCTTATTGATTTTTAATATGGTGAGATTTGGTTGCTCTCTTGTGAGCAACTTTTTTTTGTGTTCAATTTTTATTAACGTTATAATGAAGAAAGACTAAAAGAAGTGCTTTTTATGTACGCAGGGGGTAAAACATGTCGAATCATATCGTGTTAGCATTCGCAAGAGAGCATCAAAAGGAATTAGAAAAAGAGTGGACGGACATTTTTAAACGACTCGGTGAAGAAGAAACGGACATGATGCTGAACGACAAAATGTATGAAACCATCTGTTCGGAATATGTTCAGCTCATTATTGCCTCTCTTTCTGAGGGATATGCCGAAGATTTTGAAGAAAAAATGCAAACTTTTGCTTTAAAAATTGTTCAAATGGGTATATCACTTAAGTTACTGGCAAATGGTCTAACAGAAATCCGTACTCATTTATATCAAAAAATGAACAACGACAAAGATACAGCAGAAGAGAGCAATGACCTCATCTGGCAAATTGATCGATTCATCACACCGATTCATAATGAAATTTTGAATCAATATTCCATCTCATGGGAAAAAACCGTGAACCTTCAAAAAATCGCGCTGCAGGAACTGTCTGCCCCGCTGATCCCAGTATTTGAGCATATCACCGTCATGCCGCTTGTTGGAACAATTGATACAGAACGTGCGAAAAAAATTATGGAGAATTTACTGAATGGTGTCGTAAAGCATCGTTCACAGGTTGTCTTGATCGATATCACGGGTGTTCCTGTTGTTGATACGATGGTTGCGCACCACATCATTCAAGCGTCCGAGGCTGTGAGATTAGTAGGTGCGAAATGTTTGCTGGTCGGTATTCGCCCCGAAATTGCTCAAACGATCGTTAACCTCGGAATTGATTTATCTCAGGTTACAACAAAGAATACCCTTCAAAAAGGAATTCAAACTGCTTTGGAAATGACAAATCGAAAAATTGTTTCATTGGAGGGATAACCTAGTGAGAAATCACCCGAAGATTCCAATCTTAAAACTATATAACTGTCTTCTGATTTCGATTCAGTGGGAGCTTGATGATCAAACAGCTCTTCACTTTCAAGAAGACTTGCTGAATAAAATTCATGAAACAGGAGCAAACGGTGTTGTCATCGATCTAACGTCCGTCGATATGATTGATTCATTTATCGCCAAGGTATTAGGTGATGTCATTACCATGTCTAAGCTCATGGGGGCAAAAGTTGTATTAACAGGAATACAGCCGGCAGTTGCTGTGACGCTCATTGAACTTGGCATTTCGCTGGAAGAAATTCAGACAGCACTAGATCTTGAACAAGGGCTTGAGACACTGAAGCGGGAATTGGGGGAATAGATATGAAAGACCAATCCTGTGTAAAAATATTGACGGAATGGGACATAGTCGCAGCAAGACAATTGGGGCGCAATGTTGCAAAAGAACTTGGTTTTGGAACAGTTGACCAAGCAAGAATTACGACGGCCATTTCAGAATTAGCTCGTAACATCTATTTATACGCTGGTAAAGGTCAGATTTGTATAGAAGAAGTAATGGAGCGCGGAAAGCGTGGACTTAAAGTCATCGCAGCCGATGAGGGGCCTGGTATTACGGATATACGCAAAGTGATGGAAGATGGATTCTCAACATCAGGCGGACTCGGAGCAGGTCTTCCGGGAGTCAGAAGGCTGATGGATGATTTCACATTAGATTCTGCACCAGAACAAGGAACTGAGATACAAGCTGTCAAGTGGCTTCGCTAGGAGGGAAACCATGGATTTTAAGGAGGTAATGGAGCAGCGGTATCATCAGCTGCTCAGTCGTTATATCAGTGATTTAACTGAAACATCGCTTTATCAAGCTCAAAAATTTAGCCGAAAAACCATTGAGCATCAAATACCTCCTGAAGAAATAGTGAGTGTTCACCGAAAAGTGATTCAGGAGCTTTACCCTGATTTGCCGGAAGATGTCTTTCATTCACTAGACTTCTTAATTGAAGTGATGATTGGATATGGCCTTGCCTACCAGGAGCATTTAACACTAAGAGGCATCCAGCAAGAAATTAAGTCGGAAATTGAAATTGCTGCAAATGTTCAGCAAACCCTTCTGGAAACGAAAATTCCAGAAGGAGACACATTTGATATCGGAGCCATCAGTGTGCCGGCAAAACAGATGAGTGGGGATTATTACCATTTCGTAACAGATCACGATACAATCAATATCGCGATTGCAGACGTCATTGGGAAAGGAATTCCAGCTGCGCTCTGTATGTCGATGATTAAGTATGCGATGGATTCCTTGCCAGAGTCAGGCAGCGGCCCAACAAAAGTGCTCAAAACCCTTAATCGTGTGGTCGAGCAAAACGTAGACCCAAGCATGTTTATCACCATGTTTTATGGCAGCTATAATAAAGAAACACATGAATTTAAGTACGCATCGGCTGGACATGAGCCGGGCTTTTTCTATTGCAAAAAAGAGAATCAATTTTACGATTTAGATGCAAAGGGTCTTGTCCTTGGAATCGCACCAGACTTTGATTACAGGGAATATGAGCAGCATTTGGACGTAGGAGATATGGTGATCTTATTTTCAGATGGGGTCACCGAATCCAAGTCAGAGGACGGCTTCTTAGAGCGCGAAGATATCAAAGCGCTCATAGCAGAGCATCTTTCCTATTCAGCGCAGGAAATGGTCGACGCTATCTATGCAAGCTTACTCAAATTACAAGATTTTCAGCTTCACGATGACTTTACTTTACTTGTCCTTAAAAGAAAGGTTTAGAAAGTGAATATGCGGGTATATAAAACTTTAGGAAACAAGAATTTCGAGGTGAATGCATAATGAATATGTCTGTAAAAGAGCATCAAATAGATCATAAGACGAAAATTAGTGTCAGCGGAGAAATCGATGTGTACTCTGCTCCTGAGCTGAGAGAAACCCTTATGCCCAAAGCAGAGCAAGGAGAGCATCTTGACATTTGTCTGAAGGATGTTACTTACATGGATAGTACAGGTTTAGGTGTGTTTGTTGGGCTGTTCAAAGCGGCTCAAAAAGCAGGAGGATCATTAAAGCTTGAGAACTTGTCGGATCGGCTTGTCAGATTGTTTGAAATCACTGGACTAAAGGACATCATTGACATTTCTGCAAAGTCAGAGGGTGGGGTACAATGAACGAATCAGTAGATCTAATCGAGATGAAAATACCGGCGAAACCAGAATACGTAGGCATCATTCGTCTGACTCTTTCAGGCGTTGCAAGCCGGATGGGCTATGCCTACGAAGAGATTGAGGACTTGAAAATTGCCGTCAGTGAGGCGTGTACCAATGCAGTTCAGCATGCCTATAAAGGTGCAGATGGCGAAGATGGAGAGGTAGCGGTTCGCTTTCTTGTCTATGAAGATCGTCTAGAAATTATTGTCGCTGATAAAGGCGGTAGCTTTGACTTTAAGCAAAAGCAGGAAGACCTAGGGCCGTACACATCTGCTCATACGGTGGATCAATTGGCAGAAGGAGGTCTTGGTTTATACTTAATGCAAACATTGATGGATGAAGTCGAGGTGCAAGCAAACTCCGGAGTTACCGTGGCAATGACAAAGTTTTTAAACAGGGAGCGAGTTGACCATGACACAACCATCCAAAACTATGAAACTAACTAAAGATGAAGTGGATCGCCTCATTCAAAGCTATCAATCCAACCAAGACGAGCAGGCGCAGCTGACACTAGTTGAGTGTTATACAAACCTTGTGGATATGCTCGCGAAGAAATACTCCAAAGGAAAAAGCTTTCATGAGGATTTAAGACAAGTTGGAATGATTGGTCTACTCGGCGCAATTAAGCGTTATGATCCACTTGTCGGTAAATCATTTGAGGCATTTGCCATTCCAACCATTATCGGGGAAATCAAACGCTTTTTACGTGATAAAACATGGAGTGTCCATGTACCAAGACGAATTAAAGAGCTTGGACCAAGAATCAAGATGGCAGTTGATCACCTGACAACGGAAACACAAAAGTCACCTAAAGTACAAGAAATTGCAGAATATCTAGATGTAACAGAAGAAGAAGTTCTTGAAACAATGGAGATGGGCAAAAGCTATCAAGCGCTGTCTGTTGACCAAGGCGTAGAGGCTGATTCTGAAGGAAGCACTGTGACGATTTTAGACGTTGTCGGCTCACAAGAAGAAGGGTACGAACGTGTAAACCAAAAAATGATGCTTGAAAGTGTGCTTCACGTTCTGACAGATAGAGAAAAAGAAATTATCAATCTCACGTATTTGCAAAATAAAAGCCAGAAAGAAACAGGCGATTTACTCGGCATATCTCAAATGCATGTATCAAGGCTGCAGCGGAAGGCAGTTAAAAAGCTACGAGATGCATTGTCAGAAGATGCGTCTATGGAGCTAGGGTAATGAAGCAGATCGAACAGCATGAGCATGTAAACGCCATTATCTATCAATCGAACAAAGAAGGAAAATCATGCTGCGGGGACAGTTTTTTTATTAAAGCAGATGATGAAGAACTAATTTGTGCTGTAGCAGACGGATTAGGCAGCGGCCAGTTCGCCAATGAATCATCTTCTTTAGTCAGCGAAATTGTCGAAGAATATGGACATGAGGATGTAACAACCCTCATCGATAGATGCAATCAGGCCATGAAAAATAAACGCGGGGCCACTGTAGCCATATTAAAGGTGAATTTTTCCCAGCAGCAGTTTACCTATTGTTCGGTTGGCAATATCCGATTTATCTTGAATGCACCTTCTGGCGACTATATTTATCCACTTCCGACATCAGGATATCTATCAGGTAAACCTAGAAAATATAAAACATACACCTATTCCTACGAAAAAGGATCGACATTCATTATGTATTCCGACGGACTGAATGTGCCAAACATGCGAATGTGTTTAAAGCATAGCCATTCAGTTGCAGACATCGACAAACAACTTGAAACATACACACAAGACAAGAAGGACGATCTCACCTATGTACTTGGTCAGCTTACATGAAATAGCTGACCTTTTTTCTGTTTTGCCGGTTTTTTTGATACACTAAAAGAGAAGACACAGTGAGAGGATGCAAAGTATGAAGACATCTGACTTTTTATTGAAACAAATTGCGACAGAATTAAAGCTTTCAACAAAACAAATTGGAAGTGTGATCCAGCTATTAGAGGATGGCAACACCGTCCCGTTTATTGCACGATACCGGAAAGAGCAGACAGGCTCACTAGACGAGGTGCAAATCCAAACCATTTCTGAACGCTATACATATATCCAAAATGTGATGAATCGAAAAGAAGAAGTGATTCGCTTAATCGCTGAACAAGACAAATTAACTGATGAATTAAAACAGAAGATCGAGCAGGCGCATAAGTTGCAAGAGGTCGAAGATTTATACCGTCCATTTAAACAAAAGCGTAAAACAAAGGCAAATGTAGCCAAAGCAAAAGGACTTGAGCCGCTGGCAGAGTATTTACTGAAGCTGCCAAACGATGAGATCGAAAAGAAAGCATCGGCTTTTATCAATGAAGAAAAAGAAGTCACAACAGCAGAAGAAGCACTGGAGGGCGCCCAGCACATCATTGCTGAACAGCTTGCGGATGATCCTGATATGAGGAAATGGATTCGCAGTGAGACGTACCAAAAGGGAAGTCTTGTCACATCAGGAAAAGACGTTGAAAACGATGAGAAAAACGTCTATGAAATGTATTACGACTATCAAGAGCCGATTAAAAAAATTGTGCCTCATCGTGTACTCGCGGTCAACCGAGGCGAGAAAGAAGGGATTTTGAAAGCAGCCATCGAACCACCTGCTGAAAATATTCGTTTCTACCTCGATAAACAAGTCTTAAAAGGCAAGCAAACGACGGCGAGACCTTACATTGAAGCGGCCATTGATGATGCATATAAACGCCTGATTCAGCCATCAATTGAACGAGAAATACGAAAAGAGCTGACAGAAAAAGCAGAGGAACAAGCCATTCATATTTTCGCTGAAAACTTAAGAAAGCTCCTGCTTCAACCGCCGATGAAAGGGAAACGTGTACTTGGGGTGGACCCTGCGTTTCGTACAGGCTGTAAATTAGCCGTCGTGGATGATACAGGAAAAGTCCATCATATTGGCGTCATTTATCCGCATCCGCCTGTACAGAAAAAAGCGGAAGCCAAACAAAAAGTGAAAGAAATCATTCAATCATCGAACATTGAAGTCATTGCGATCGGAAACGGAACAGCCTCAAGAGAGACCGAACAATTTATCGCAGACTTGATCCAAGAGCTGGACCAGCCAGTTTCATATTTGATCGTGAATGAAGCAGGGGCAAGTGTATACTCTGCATCTGCGCTGGCAAGAGAAGAGTTTCCAGACTTGCAAGTGGAAGAAAGAAGTGCCATTTCCATCGCCAGAAGGTTGCAGGACCCATTAGCAGAGCTTGTCAAAATAGATCCAAAATCTGTCGGTGTGGGACAATACCAGCACGATGTGAGTCAAAAGCAATTAAACAGCTCGTTAACCTTTGTGGTAGAGACGGTTGTTAACCAAGTCGGTGTGAACGTTAATACAGCTTCACAGGCACTGCTGCAATATGTGTCAGGTCTTTCAAAAGCCGTCGCAGGGAACATCGTCAAGCGCCGCGAAGAGATTGGGAGATTCACAAGCAGAAAAGAGCTGAAGGATATCCCAAGGCTTGGTGCAAAGACCTATGAGCAGTGTATCGGCTTCCTGCGCATCACAGATGGACAAGATCCACTTGACCGCACGGGTATTCACCCTGAAAGCTATAAAGAAACAAAACAGTTCTTACGCATGATCAACATGACGCCAGACGATCTTGGAACAGAACAGTTAAAAGAGAAAATGGCTGAGGTGAAGCTGGACGAAGCCGCACAGCAGCTTGACATTGGTCCAATTACACTCCAGGATATCATCGATCAGCTGACAAGACCTGAGCGTGATCCGCGCGATGAAGTACCGAAACCTCTTTTGAAAACGGATGTGTTGAAATTAGAGGATTTAAAGCAAGGAATGGAGCTGCAAGGAACGGTAAGAAACGTCGTAGACTTCGGCGCATTCGTTGATATTGGTGTCAAGCAGGACGGGCTTGTCCATATTTCAAAGCTAAGCAACCGCTTTGTGAAACATCCGCTTGACGTGGTATCAGTTGGTGACATTGTGACCGTATGGGTAGACTCCGTTGACCAGGCAAAGGGCCGGGTAGCTCTATCGATGCTAAAACCAGAGTAAACAAAAAACGAGGCGCACCTTAGGATGGGGTGTGCCTTGATGTGACTGAATGCTTTTTTCTATAGAAGTACCAGCATTGATTGAGCAATTTGATTTGATAATGATTTTTCTCATAAAATGCTTTCTGCATCTGATTTTTCAGCCAGTTGGGCATCGCCCATTCCTCCTTTGATCAAAACAGTGGGTGTACCTTCAATGTATGCAGAGGGGAAATTGTCCCGTTCGAGGTTTTTATAGAAAGGAACGATCTTGATTGAACGAAAGAGAGTTACAGCAGTTAACAGAAGACATTTCAGAGCAGTTCTTTGGTAAGGCATTTCGCCATCAGGCAGTTTTTAATGACCGTCTTAAAACGACAGGCGGGCGATATTTACTTGGAACACACAATATTGAGCTAAATCGCCGATATCTTGAGGAGCATGGCAGAGACGAATTGATTGGTATCATTAAGCATGAACTATGTCATTATCACTTGCACCTTGAAGGAAAGGGCTATCAGCATCGGGACAGGGATTTTCGTGAACTCTTGCAACAAGTAGGAGCCCCGCGCTTTTGTACCCCGCTGAAGACCGTTCAAAAGAAAAAAAGAGCGGTGACGCTTCATTATTATGTGTGCACAGGATGCGGAAGACATTATACGAGGAAGCGCCGATTTGACACCACGCGATATGTCTGCGGGATTTGTCATGGGAAGTTAAAAAAGGAAGGGGAAAAGGCTTGACTGTTATATTAGTATATGTTAAATTATAAAAGCCGTCGCAAATGGAGCAGGAATGAAACGTTTAAAAATTCTTGACACATTTTTCTGGCATAGATATAATGAAACATGTCTTATTATTCCGCAGTAGCTCAGTGGTAGAGCTATCGGCTGTTAACCGATCGGTCGTAGGTTCGAGTCCTACCTGCGGAGCCATAATGGAGAAGTACTCAAGTGGCTGAAGAGGCGCCCCTGCTAAGGGTGTAGGTCGCGCGAGCGGCGCGAGGGTTCAAATCCCTCCTTCTCCGCCATTATGATATGGCCCGTTGGTCAAGCGGTTAAGACACCGCCCTTTCACGGCGGTAACACGGGTTCGAATCCCGTACGGGTCATGTTTTATTTTTTATGTTGATTCGTTGGGCTATAGCCAAGCGGTAAGGCAACGGACTTTGACTCCGTCATGCGTTGGTTCGAATCCAGCTAGCCCAGCCATTTTTTTATATATGTTTTTCTGCATAGCAGATGAGCCATTAGCTCAGTTGGTAGAGCATCTGACTTTTAATCAGAGGGTCGAAGGTTCGAGTCCTTCATGGCTCACCATTGTCACGCGGGTGTGGCGGAATTGGCAGACGCGCTAGACTTAGGATCTAGTGTCTTTATGACGTGGGGGTTCAAGTCCCTTCACCCGCATTGTTTTTTAAACAGTGCACTTATGAATATATGAGCACATCATACACGCGGTCGTGGCGGAATGGCAGACGCGCTAGGTTGAGGGCCTAGTGGGTGAATAACCCGTGGAGGTTCAAGTCCTCTCGGCCGCATCTAAGAAACCAAAGGTTGTAGACCTTTGGTTTTTTGTATTATCTAAATGTAGCTGGCAGGATAGTTCAAGCTTCACCAAAAGCAAAAAATAGAGTATCAAATGAATGAGGGCGTATTAGGTGCGTTTTTACATTAATGCTAAGTTCTCCATCTCACAATCAATAATGGATGCTTTACATGATGATGAGAAAGGAAACTTTGGTGTCGTTTTTACATTTGACGAACCGGGTGAAAGGGAAGATGCTTGAAATAGATGAATCTTGAACCAAGTGAAGAAGATCAAAAGATGCTTGGATCAATGTTTCAAAGCCAATGCCTGATTAAAGATATTTACGGGCGTACCTCTAAAATCTTAATTGAATGCCTGTTTGAAGAGTGGATGGGGACTTTCGAGACCAATAAAAGTGAAGTGGCCTATGTTGAAGAGATGTATTTTTAAAATTTCGTTCATAATTGAGCGGCTTTTTTATTTGTATAAAATCAACTTTTGGGAGGATTGGTACAATACATAATTTCTAGGTTGAAGGTCTAGTGAGTGGATGAATAACCTAGAGATGTTAAATTCTTCTCAACCGTATTTAAAGAAACCAAAGGTTTATGAACCCTTGGTTTCTTCTTATCGATGGCTTCTTTGCATTTTTGTATCAGAAGCTTAATATAAAGAGCATTGTTTAATTTTACTTTTCATAATATGTGTCATACAATCCTTGATAGTGGTTTCTTAAATTTTGTATTAGATTTTGGTCATAAGAGATAAAGTCGATCACATCTTCGCTAATATAGACAAGATAGTTCTCATTATAAATAACAATATAAGATGAACGCATTCCTTTCACAACACTTTTAATATATTGATACACTTCCTCAAAACGAATGTTTTTAATAGTTGTAAATATGACATTAGCATCTATTTCATCGTGATAAGTAATGGTTTCAGACCAATTTTTGATCTTTATATACTTGCCTATATTTGTTTTTTCTCGATACCTGCGATCATTTTTAATATAACCCGAAATAAAGGTAACATTAATTTCTTGTGGATGATCCAGTGTCTCGGATAATATATCTTTTAGTAAACTAAGTTTCCCATTGTCAAAAAGTTCAACTCCAAATCGAACTCTTAATTGGGGTGAAACTTGAAAAAAAGGAATTTCCATATTTTTTGTAAAATTTATGTGGAATTTTTTGATTTTATCCATGATATTTAATCTCCTATTCTTCTTAATTCAGCATCATAAGTCCCTGATCTAGTCTTTTTACTTGCTAAATTCTTTACTGTTGAAGCGCCTTAAATGTGCTTTTTCAATAGCAGCTTTTAAACGCGAATCATCTTTAGCAAAACCAAAGCTTAAATTAATTATATCTACACCCTGTTTAATACTCCATTCTATGCCTTCTATAGTATCAGAAGGCTCGCCTTTTCCGTGTTCATCCAAAACTTGAATATCATATAAATTGGTATTCTCGGTAATTCCTATTTTTGTATTTTTAATTTGAGTATTAGTAAGTATGCTTGCAATCATTGTTCCATGTGGAAAAAATGGCTTAGTTTCTGAAGTGCGATCAATTGCATTGTATGTATTTTTAATATGTTTTTTTATTTGGGGTATGTTTTGTTCAATTCCACTATCCAGTACTGTAATTTTTACTGGTTGGGTTTTTGTTATTTCTATTTTCTTATTAGGTAAAGTCATACAAATTGCCCAATTATTATCACGATGTTCTTTTGATAATTTAAATTTCGTGGTCTCATGTTTTTCACAACCTACAATGTATAAAAGACATAAACAGATCAATATATATTTTTTTATCACCAACTATCACTCCAAATTAAAAATACATGATTTTCTATTGTATATATAAATAATGTGATTTTTAATAAAATATGGGTAAAAAAACATTATATAACAAATAATATAATGTTTAAATTCAACTTTGTTAAATATTTATTATTGATATTTATGTTATCGTTCTTTAATATACTTAAATATTTTTAAAACTAATAGGAAGTCTGATTTTTATATAATTGAAATAAACGTTTTGTGTAATGAATTTCGAGTTAACATATTAAAAAATTGCAATAATTTCCGATTCATGTTACAATAAGAATAATTATTTTTGTTCGGCGTAAAGGATAGCATGAAGAAAGACTTTTCGTCTTGAGGATACTTTGGGCAAGGATAGTATAATACATTGTGTGGTAACGCACTAGGAGGCAACAAACATGGAACAAGGTACAGTAAAATGGTTTAACGCAGAAAAAGGTTTTGGATTTATCGAACGTGAAGAAGGCGACGATGTATTCGTACATTTCTCAGCTATCCAAGGTGACGGATTTAAATCTTTAGACGAAGGTCAAAAAGTAACTTTTGACGTAGAGCAAGGTTCTCGTGGAGCTCAAGCTGCTAACGTTCAAAAAACTGCTTAATCTTCATTTTTAAAACAGGTTCTCTGTAGAGAGCCTGTTTTTTTGTGTTTTCATTTATTTCTGCAATAAAAAACCCTACTCAACGTACAAGTAGGGAGATGTTACAAGGTAATCGTAAAAAAATTCATGCTTCAAAGGTTTATCAACAGTATAGCATATTGGATTTACAATATGCGGAATTTGCCTAAATAAATTCTTTTTTCTTTACTGGTCGAAGATAGAGGGATTTGTTCGTAGAGAAAATGTATTCAAAAAATGGGGAAGCAGGTAGACAATATTAGCAGAAACTCTTGATTTGTTTTTCAGTGATTCCTTTGATGACTTCTAGCTCACTAAGCAAATAACCATGAGCATCGTCAAGCATTTTCTTTTCGCTGGCATTCAGTTTTTTTTCTTTCTTCATCCGCATGAGATCACGTACCACTTCAGCGCCTTCTAGTATGTGGCCCGTTTTTATTTTGTCTGTGTTGATTTTATATCTCTCTTTCCATGGCAATAACTTATCTGATGTTCCATTTTGGAAAGTGTGTATGATGTTCTTTAAGGCAAGTATATCTGTAACAGGTCTTATCTTTGACCTTGACATCTTCCTTGTAGGAATCATCACTTTCATATGGCTAACGGCCATCTTAATGACATAATACGATTGTTTTTCATCAGAGAATTCTTTTTCTTCTATGGCTTCAATTATACCTGCTCCGTGCATTGGATAAACAATATTATCACCAATTTGAAACATATCATCCGCCTCCATATCATGTATCTACTTTAAGGGTACCACATTTAGAGGTAAAATAATCAAATTTTTAATAATAACATGTTTATTTATTTTCTGTCAATAAATTTGGTTCTAAAAAAGTGAGATTTTTTCATGAAAATTTCGGGTGGTTTTTGATCATATCCTCAAGAATCCTTGCTACAAGAAAAACAGAATATCCATCATTAAAAAAAGACCAGACATTGAGCTGGTCTTTCCAAATAGAATCCGATCATAATGTTGAAATATCAATCACAAATCGATAACGCACTTCACTATTTAGCACACGTTCATATGCTTCATCGACTTGGTTTGCGTTGATCACTTCAATTTGTGGTGCGATATTGTGAGCAGCTGCGAAATCGAGCATTTCTTGTGTTTCTTGGATGCCACCAACGAGTGAGCCGGCGATGCTGCGACGCCCCGTAATTAATGAAAACACATGGAAGTTGTCTGGCTTTGGTGGTGCACCGACGTTCACTAATGTTCCGTCAACACGAAGTAAGGACAAATAGGCATCCACGTTGATATTGGCAGAGACGGTATTGAGAATGAGATCATATTGACCGGCTAGTGTCTTAAACGTATCAGGGTCACTTGTAGCAAAATAGTCTTTTGCACCAAATGACAGGGCCTCTTCTTTTTTATTCAAAGAGCGGCTTAATACAGTCACTTCAGCGCCAAGTGCGCGTGCAAATTGAATGGCGACATGACCTAGACCGCCCATTCCGACAATCGCCACTTTTTTGCCAGGCCCAGCCTTCCAGTGTTTTAACGGAGAATACGTTGTGATGCCGGCACAGAGAAGAGGGCTGGCGACATCGAGGGAGAGCTGGTCAGGAATATTGACAACAAATCGTTCTGTCACAACAATTTTCTGACTGTAGCCGCCGTAAGTTGGTTCTCCATCATAATCGAGGTTATTATAAGTTTGAACGACTCCTTTCTTGCAATATTGCTCATCTCCATTTTGGCAATATTCACATGTACCGCAAGAATCGACAAAACAACCGACGCCTACACGATCACCAATGTTGAATTTCGTGACAGCATCCCCTACAGCTGAAACAACTCCAGTAATCTCATGACCCGGAACCATTGGGAAAATACCGCCGCCCCATTCATCAAAGGCACTGTGGATATCTGAATGACAGATCCCGCTAAACTGAATATCAATTAAAATATCATGTGGACGAAGTGCTCTTCGTTCAATGGTTGTCCGTTCAAAGTTTGCTTTTGCATGGGAAACACTTAAAACGTTTGACTGGTGCGTCTGACACATTCTTGATCATCCTTTCAAAAGTAAGATTCGGTCCTTCCTCTATACTGTACGTCTTAAAGTGAACTTTAAGTCAACATAGAACCTTCAGATCGCTTGAATTCAGGCTTTAGTATCAGCCTTGAATCAAGATTTGAGCCAAAAGTATCTTGTCTTCTCGATTAAAATGGAGATGATGGGAAAAGGGAGATCGTCAAGTAAGAGAAAGAAGAGAAGGGTGAAAACAATGAAAATAGCACAAGCCGCCAAGCAGCTCGATTTATCTACTGCTACGCTCAGGTATTATGAGAATATAGGTTTAATTAGACCGATCAGGCGTGATGAAAATGGTGTTCGTGATTATACAGAAGAAGATATTCAGTGGATAGAATTTATTAAATGTATGAGAAATGCGGGTCTGTCAATTGATGCTCTTAGAGAATATACGGCTTTATTTATCGAGGGAGAGGATCGTACATTGTCCTCAAGGAAGCGTATTTTGGTCAATGAGAGAGAAAGACTCGTAGACAAACAAAAGGAAATCGAAGAAACGATTAAACGGTTAGATTACAAGATTGAAAGTTATGAAGATATTATCCACAGTTATGAACAAAAACTAGTTCATCAATTAAAAACGAGCTCTATTTAAATGAAGAAAAACCTGTGACTTGTCACAGGTTTTGTGATGTGGTTATCTTTTTGTGTAACGTACCCAATTGTAATGAGCGTAAAGTGGAGTAACACCGTTGTAGGAGCCGAGCCATTCATCGACACCTGCACCATTCCATAAGTTCATCATAATCTTTCCTGGTGTTTGAGGGATTTGAGTAGTAGCCGTATGTTTTAATTGACCGTCCACATACCATTTAATCGAGTTAGGCTGCCAGTCGAACGCATATGTGTGATAAGAGTTTGCTGCATCAAAACCAAGGTTGACGATTTTTTCATGATTTCCGACACCATTGGTATAATAGTTGAATTGTACCTTCGTGGTATCTTTTCCGAGAAACTCAATGTCAATCTCATCCCAAGGTGTACCATCCGTCGGTCCAGTATAAGTAAAGAACGAAGATACGATCCCAACATTTTTGGCTGGTTTCATGCTGACTTCATAAAGTCCATAGCCATATGTTTGAACGGAGCGGTTTTCCCCACAGTCAAACTTATTATACGAAGGACTAGTGAGCGATAATCGCATTTCCCCTAACGACGTCATGGAGACATTGTTTGCGCGCCACGTACAGTTAAACATATTTCCATTCGAGTACCCATCAGCTTTTTGCCATAACCCGGTATTGTAATTGTTAAAGGGTTCATAGAATGATCCACCCGTTTGTGCCGAGGCACCAGCTGTAAATGTGGACAAGCTCAAGCATAACCCAGCGACAAGCAGCATCAGCATCCGTTTTACACGATAAGACATATAAGCATTCTCCTCTCCTTTTTGAAAGCGCTTTCTTTATTGATCATACATGATTCTTGTAAAATGGAAAATCGGTCTAATTTCTGATATTAAGCAGTTGAGTTTGATAGAATCTTCTCTTATTTCATGGGAATTGAGGTATCAATAGAAAAGGATCAAAAACGCCAGTAGTAATGATCGGGTTTTTCATCCTTTACATATGTTTTCACTTTTTCATCCCAAAATATTGATCTCATGCTGTTTGCTATCTTTCTGTAACTGCGATATCTAATAAACAGTCCACAAGCTCTTTTTTTCTAGAATAGAAAGGGAAATGATCGGCATCAAGGGTATAGATGCGCTCAAAAGGTTTAGTGGCATACATTTGTCTTTGCAAGTCAATCGGAATGGAGCGATCATTTGTTGTTTCAATATAGACACTGGGCACTCTTCCAAATCTTTCATTGGTTAATGAAACTTGATCTTCAAAAGGCTGAACAGGCTGTGGACGTATCTTCTTTTTAAACAATTGCAGATCTTCCTCCGAACTTTCGTTGAGCATATCCTCCGCAATGAATTCTTCCATTAATGTGATGGTCTGATTCTTTTCGTCAAACGTTGCTTTAGGACCGCCTGATGCGATATCACTAATAGCTTGTCCGTTTTCAGGAACAAATGCACAGACATATACTAGTTTTTTGATCTTGTCTGGAATGTTCTCAGCTACTTGTGAGATCACCATCCCGCTCATACTGTGTCCAACTAAAATGACGGGTTCGTCTATTTTTTCAATCGTTGTGACGACTTTGTTTACATAGCTCTCTAATGATACGTCCTGTGGAGGCGTGGCGTCTTCGCCACTGCCAGGTAAATCAATTGCTATCACTGTATGACCTTTCTGTTGAAGAGAAGGTTTTATTTGGTCCCAGCACCAGCTTCCTTGGAATGCACCATGAACGAATAGGAATGTATTCAATCCAATCACCTCTATCACTTTTTGTAACCATTATAGTTACAACAGGTGGATCAGTCAAATGATAGTAAAAATCGCCAGAAAAGAATGATTGACAAAGCGGACAGTTGTCCGTAAGATAATACCGGGACAATTGTCCTAAATGAAACCTAAAGAGCCTTGAATCAAAACATACAAATAGATGTGATGTGGATGAAGCTAGAGAAGGTGAGGTAGCATGGAAAAGGATATTGGAAAGGAAATTGAAGAGGTCGCTTTCTCTTTATTTCAAGAGTTTGGTGTAGAGAATGTCAGCATGCATAAAATCGCAAAAACAGCTGGTGTTGGTCAAGGGACCCTTTACCGCCGCTATGCAAATAAAAGTGATTTGTGTCTCTCTATTCTTGGTGAGAGATTTGAACAGCTGATCCCTGCTTTGCATCTTTACTTAAAAAAAATAAGTGATCAGCCGGTTCAAGATCGTTTGCAATATGTTCTCGAGGAGATCCATCTCATCGTTGGTCATCACTTAGACTGGATTCGGATGCTGACGATCTCTGGAAATTTAGAGCAGACAAGTAAGGTGTATGATTCTCATTACAGTCAATCACTCAAACAAATCATTCGTGATTTGCTCGAGGAAGCGAAAGAAAAAGGGGAAGCGAACATACAAGACATTGAGTTGACGACATTATGTATGTCCTCTCCAATGACGCCTGAACTCATGTTTTATATTCATGAATCCGGCTACTCAATCGAAAAAATTGCACAATTCGCTGCAGAAAGACAGGTTTTGTCTGTCTTTTCCTAGACATTGAAGTGGCTCATTTCTGTCCAGCCTAACTACTTATGGTTCATCAAAATTGAAAAAGAAAAGGAGCCAACTTAATATGAACAAACAGCAAACAGCAGCTTCCGACATTCGAACGCTGCCCATTATTATTTCATTTATCACAGCTGGATTTATTGGACTGTTCAGTGAAACGGCACTCAACATGGCGCTGAGAAGTTTAACATTAGACTTTGGTATTGAAGCAACGACTGCTCAGTGGCTGACCACCGGCTATTTATTAACACTAGGTATTCTCGTTCCAATTTCTGGCCTCATTCTTCAATGGTTTACAACAAGACAGCTTTTCATAACCTCACTGGTCTTTTCGATCATCGGTACATTTATTGCCGCAGTTGCACCAGTCTTCAGTATTTTAATGGTGGCACGTGTGGTGCAGGCAGTAGGAACAGCCTTGCTCCTTCCATTGATGTTTAATACGATTTTGGTCATCATTCCGCCTCATAAAAGAGGTAGATCAATGGGGATTATTGGTCTTGTCATTATGTTTGCCCCAGCAGTTGGTCCAACGGTCTCTGGTCTCATTCTTAAATCGTTAACATGGCATTGGATTTTTTGGATTTCGCTTCCGTTATTAGTTGCTGCACTCGTATTTGGGTATATTTTTATGCAAAATATTACGGAACCCACAAGACCGAAAATCGACATTTTATCGATTGTGCTATCAACCATCGGTTTCGGTGGAATTGTGTATGGCTTTAGCAGTGCCGGTGAAGGCGGCGGCTGGAGCAGTATGCATGTGATTGTGGCGATTGTTGTAGGTGTCATTGGCATTCTTGTGTTCTCCCTAAGACAGTTAAATATGAAAGAACCGATGTTGAATTTAAGCCCATTTAAATATCCAATGTTTGTGATCGGGTTACTTCTGATCTTAGTGTGTATGATGGTGATGCTGTCTGCTATGATGATTCTGCCATTATATCTGCAAACGTCCTTGGCACTGTCTACATTTACAGCTGGTTTAATGCTATTACCAGGTGGAATTATCAATGGACTGCTATCGCCAATCATGGGTGGGCTTTTTGATAAATTTGGGCCGAAATGGCTTGTCATCCCAGGTCTTGTCATCGTTGCAGCGACCATGTTTGGCTTCACGAACTTAAGTATGAATACGTCAATCGGTTATATCGTGACGCTTCATATTACGTTAATGGTTGGGATTGCGATGATCATGATGCCTGCCCAAACAAACGGTTTGAATCAGCTGCCGCCAGAGCTATATCCGCACGGTACAGCGATTATGAATACATTGCAGCAAGTGTCAGGAGCGATTGGGACTGCGGTTGGTATCTCGATCCTTTCATCAGGAGCTCGCAGTTTTATGCAAAATGTGGCTGATCCCGCAAATCCAGTCAATCAGCTGCTCGCCTTTACAAATGGCGTCCAGCATGCCTTTATCTTTGCTGTCATTATGACAGTGATTGGCTTGGTGATTGCTTTCTTTATTAAACGAGTGAAAGTAGAACAACAAGTATCATAATATATGAAAAGCACTGAGGACTTAGCGCCGCAGTGCTTTTTTTATTCATAGGGGTGAATGCTTGTTTCAAATGCGATGAAAATGGGGAGATAGATAAAAAGCAACGACTCTCTGACGACATTGAAGGAAAAGGCGAAATTCGTAACGAATGGATAGAGATAAAAGAATAAGATAGGAGCTGAGATTATGAACTTAGACGAACAAATCAAAATGGCTGAGTCATTACGCCAACCACCTGAAGATTCATTAGCTAGTCAATCGGAATTAAAGCCAGTCCACCCTCCTGAAGTGAACAAAATGGAATATGATATCCCGACAGGTGCTGGTGAAACAAAGGTGTGGGTATTTAAACCTGTGAAAACATTGAAACAACCCCTACCTGTTTTCGTGAATTTGCATGGGGGCGGTTTTATCCTTGGAAGTGCTGAAATGGATAATCATTGGTGTCCGGTCATAGCAGATCGTGCGGAGTGTATCGTCGTCAATGTGGAGTATCAGCTGGCACCGGAACACCCTTTCCCAGCCGCTCTTCATGAATGCTACGATGTGATGAAATGGTTATATGAACATCCTGATGAACTACAAATAGACCCAAATCGATTAGCCATTGGCGGACATAGTGCAGGTGGGAATTTGGCAACAGCGGTTTGTCTGCTTGATATCCAAAAAGGGAACAAACTTCCGATTGTCTATCAAGTGCTTGATTATCCGCCGCTTGATTTAGCTACTGATCCAGCACAAAAGCCAGCGTTTGAAGAAGCAATTCCAGTTGAAATGGCGAGACGGTTTAATGCCTTCTACCTGCAAGGTCAAGATCCGCACAATCCGCTCGTTTCTCCAGTCTTTGCAGAGAGAGAAGTGTTAGCACAAATGCCCCCAGCTCTTGTTATCACAGCTGAGAAGGATTCACTAGCTGAAGAAGCTGAGCATTATGCGGACAGGTTAAAAGAAGCAGGGGTAGATGTCACATACAAACAATTTAAAGGAGTTCCTCATGCGTTCACTCATGCCGGAGATTTAAAGATAGCTGAAGAGGCTTGGCATCTGATGAGCGATCAGCTTAAGAAGGCGTTTGAATAAGAAATATTCGGATATCAGTAAAAAGCACAGACCTTTATTTCTGTGCTTTTTTTGTGTTCTTGCTGACGTCTTGAAAAGAAGTATAGATACAACAATCGCAGCTGTCGATATAATAGAAAGATAGAAGACATCTAAAAAGGAGCTAATAGAATGAAAAAAGAGACACTACAGGCATTTTGTCTTTCTTTACAAGGAGCAACCCACGACTATCAACCTGAGTGGCAGGCAGATCGTTATCATATAGGTGGAAAGATGTTCGCCATGATGGGGGGAGATGTCGATCGTAAGCCAGTCATCACTTTAAAATGTGATCCGCAACGTGCTGAAGAATTAAGAGAAATGCATGAAGGAATTATTCCCGGCTATTACATGAATAAGACGCATTGGAATTCTATTTATCTTGATGCAGATATTCCATCTTCATTTGTCGAAGAGCTAATTGAACATTCCTATCAACTGGTTTTTCACAAATTAACAAAAAAAGCTCAGCAGGCTATCCTCCAACATGATTCAAAAGAAACCGATTAAAAGCTGAACGTTTAGTTGTTCATGACTCTTTGAATCTCTTCAAAATTGACTAAGGTCACATGCTCTCGCTATACTTTAAACAGCTGGAAGATACGAATAGGGGGATATACAATGGGCTATACAGTCATTACAGGAGCAAGTTCAGGCATTGGATATGAAACGGCTTTGGCCTTTGCAGCAAGAGGAAAAAATCTGATCTTAGCTGCACGCCGGCTTGATAAACTCCAAGAACTGAAAGAAAAGATTCTAGAAAAATATCCCGATATTCAAGTGAAAGTCCAGTCTGTTGATTTAACAGACAGAGAGCAAGTGTATTCTTTCTATGAGTCATTAGCTGGTGATGAGCTGGATACGTTCATTAATAATGCCGGGTTTGGCCATTTTGGTTCAATAGGAGAGCAGGATGTGAAAAAAATTGGGGACATGCTTCATCTCAATATTGAAGCGTTAACAATTTTATCCACTCTATTTGTCCGTGATTATGAGCAAAAAGAGGGGACGCAGCTAATCAATATCTCTTCAAGAGCGGGTTATACCGTCGTCGGAAATGCTGTCACTTATTCAGCCACGAAATTTTATGTGAGCGCCTTTACTGAAGGGCTGGCCCTAGAATTGAAAGAAAAAGGAGCCAAATTACAGGCAAAAGTATTAGCGCCTGCTGCGACAGAATCGGAATTTGCAAAGCGTTCATTAGATGTCGATCAATTCGAATATGAAGGCACTATCAAGAAATATCACACATCAAAAGAAATGGCAGCGTGCTTGCTTGAGCTTTACGCCAGTTCAAAAACAGTTGGTATCGTTGATGGGAAGACATTTGATTTTGAATTGAAGGACCCCATTTTTTCACACGCTGGCACAAGCATGAAATAAAAAGTTCCAATCACTGAGGATAGATTCTCTTAGCGACTCTTATTCATCATTCAAAACCCATGATCACATCAGTAGGTCACCGCGCCGAAAAATGTCTTGGATAATGTGGGTCACTGTCAACACATACTAGAATCGATAAAAACACCTACACATTAGGTGTTTTTTTATGCATTCTTTGAGTAATCAAAGAATCGCAGGTCCAGTAGATGAAACTGCTGACAATCATGATCGGAAGGGATGTTGAGCTCTCAATTCCATCCATAACAAAAAGCATGACAATCATTGCTATCAGTAAGTAAGCCGCTAAATAAAGAGGATGAAAAGCCTTGGGCTGTAAAGAAAACAACAACTGTAAAGGTACCGCAAAGATGAAATAATAAACAAAAAAGATGGGAGTGTAAAGCATCATAAACGCAGGCTCGCCCTGAATCGGTGGATATAAACATACGAACAAGCTGAGTAAAATGGAACTGAAGAATAGTGTGAGTAGGATTTTGTAAAATGGTTGAACGGAACGCACTGTATGTACTCCTTTTTTGTAAGATTTCCTATATTTTATCATAAATGGGTCGAGAACAATTTCTGAAGTCAATTTAGGTATTAAGATATAAATAAATTTTGATAATAGTGTCCTTTTTCCTTTATTTGGTTCTGTGACTTTCACCTCATGCTGATGAATGAAGGAATGGTATAAAGTAAACCCTATAGACAGATAATTATTCATCACATTTAAGAAAAGAGATGATCTTATGAACGTAACAAAATGGTTTGGTGTTGTCCTTCTAACTGTTTCACTATTGGTGACCGCAGCTTGTGCGAACGATAGCACTCAAGAGAATAATCAAAGTAATCAAGAAAGCACTACAAGTGAAACAAAAGAAAAAAACACGGCTGTTGAGACAGGGAACAAGTCTTTATCCAATATTAAGGTGCTGGCAACAGGCGGAACGATTGCCGGTAGTTCAGACAGTAATACGGATACGACTGGATATAAATCTGGTGCACTTGGAATCGATAAAGTCATTGCTTCCGTACCACAGCTGAAGGATATTGCAAATGTCACGGGTGAGCAAGTAGCGAACGTCGGCAGTGAAAATGTGGATAACGCTCTTCTTTTAAAATTAGCGAAACGAGTCAATCAGCTTTTAAATGATGATCAAGTGGATGGCATTGTGGTGACACATGGTACAGATACATTAGAAGAAACGGCCTATTTTTTACATTTGGTTGTAAAAAGTGATAAGCCTGTGGTGGTCGTGGGTTCCATGAGGCCGGCATCTGCCATTAGTGCGGATGGCCCGCTTAACTTGTATCATGCAGTGAAAATTGCTTCGACAAAAGAAGCCAAAGGCAAAGGTGTAATGGTGACATTAAATGACCGAATTGCCTCTGCTCGTTTTATTACGAAGACAAATACCACCACAACCGATTCGTTCAAGTCTCTTGAGCAAGGGTACATTGGAGAAGTGGCGGGTGAAGTTGTCTCTTTTTATAACGAACCGACAAGAAAACATACAGCTGACAGTGAATTCGATATTTCAAAGCTAAAAGAACTGCCGCAAGTGGATATCTTATACGGCTATCAAAATGATCAAAAGTATGTGTATGATGCTGCCGTTAAAGCAGGAGCGAAGGGCATTGTCGTTGCCGCCGCAGGAAATGGAACGATGTCAACAGAAGCGATCAATGGGGCAACAGATGCAGTGAAGAAAGACGTGGTGATCGTGAGGTCAAGCCGTGCAGGAAATGGCATTGTCACACATGAAAAAATGGATGATGAACATCATTTTGTCTCATCGGATTCATTAAATCCACAAAAAGCACGCATTCTACTCATGCTGGCTCTGACGAAAACAAAAGATCCAGATAAAATTCAATCCTATTACGAGCAGTACTAAAAAGAAAAAGACCCGACGTATCATTGGGTCTTTTTTATATGTGTACCTGATGTTCAGCCCGTTTTTTTAAAGAGAGTAAAATGTCTCTCCAAACATCATCTATATCAGTCAGAAAATGTCCTGCTTGCTCGATATAATTCGTTTTTGCGTTTGGAATGTTGGGAGCCATTCTTTCTATCTCTGCAAAAGGGGCCATCTGATCCTCTTTTCCATGCCAGACATCCACAGGGATTTGTATATCTTTCATATCGAATGCCCATGACCGTGAGAGTAAATCTGGTTCATGAATACATTCATCAACCGATTGACGAGTGGCTTCGTATAAATGCCGCATCATCAGCTCCAGTTGCTCATCGGTTTGAAGAAATTGCCGATCCGATGGATGTAAATGTTTGTTCCCTTTTTTCGTTAGTTTCTTGAATTTCTCTGGTTTCTTTTCAATTAGTTTTTTCTGAGCGCGATAACTTGCCTTTAAGAGCCAAGGCATTCTTTTACTGAGGAAAAAGGCAATCTTGTTCTCTTTTAGCATACTTTTAGGCGGTTTACCATCCTGAAATGGGGTGGTACTTGAGACGAGAGCAGCTGAAAGAATGCGATCTGGCAATTGATAGGCACAACCAGCAGCGAATGCCCCGCCTCCAGAGACACCAATCACTGAAAAATGGGAGATGTCAAGATGATCGGCCACTTCCTGTACGTCTTTTGCCCAGTCTAAAATGGTACGGTCAGGTTGCGGATCAGATAAACCAAAACCAGGTCTGTCTAAAGAAATGAGACGAATGCCAAGCTCTTTTGAGATTGGATCATCATCTAAAAACATCACTCTCGATCCAGGTGTCCCATGAAAAAAGAATACTGGGAATCCTTCAAGATCACCGTATTGAGACAAACCAATATGACGTCCATCTTGCAAATGAATCCTGTCCATATGATCATCCCTTTCATCGTTTATCTAGCTTACATATTCATGCATGAAACGCCGGGTTAAGGCGTTTCTTTCGCAATTTGATAGATCTTTTCGTAAAGCGATAATAATGTTTTTAGATCTTCTTTTGAAAGCTTGGCATAGTATTTTTGAATAAGATGCAGCTGAATTTTTTCAATATCTTTATGATAGTCATGGCCCTTTTGAGCAAAATCAACAATGATTTCTCTACGGTTATGTGGATTAATCTCTCTTTTCACATATCCAAGTTGTTCAAGCTTTGATATGAGCTGGCTAGCGGCACTAGATGAAATGGAGAAATAATCAGCTAGTTCATTGATTGTTCTCGTCTTCGACCGTAGCAATTCAAGTGTCAGTTCTTGTTTGCTAGTTAAATCTGCATACTCATTTTTTAAGAATCGTTGATACTCTTCTACATAGATAGAACCTAGTGCATTTGAGTACTCAATGATTTTTTTGCTGTAATGAATGATATCCTCATCCAATGACATCACCTCTTTTCTCCTATATTATATGATCTTAATATTTAAGTGAAGTTAAATGTTAAGGAAAATTAAATAAAAGAGAGATAGACTTGAGGAGAAAATGACTTCTACCTCCACTTTCTCATCAACAATGGACAAAGAATACTTCCTGTCATCCCTAAGCATTCATAAAACATAGTTGGTTTGATTTTAAACAGGTAATAGACCAAGGTGGCAATGAACAGGTCATAAAAGAAAAACAAGTATACGTCCTTTTTGGTGATGGCAAAAATGATCGTTTTGTTTGTTTTCACTTAGATTCACTCCTTTGGAAGTCGAGGACTTTTTCATTGTATTATGGGCGATCTCCATTTATAATAAAAAAATAAACCAACTGGTCGGTTTTATTTGTCCGTGTGAAGAAAAGCAAGGTAGAAGGGATTGTTCATAGATGACAAGTACACAAAGCGGGGCTGGAAAAAGTGAAAAGACGAAGCAGAAAATTGTCACCGCTTCACGTGATTTATTTGCGAAAAAAGGATATTCCGAAACATCCGTGCGAGATATTTTAGAGGCGGCTGAGATTAGTAAAGGCAACCTTTATCATCATTTTAAAGGAAAAGAGTTTTTGTTCCTTCATATTATGGAAGAGGATCATCGATTCATGATGGAGACGTGGCATGAACAGAAACAAATGCTGCGCCGGGCCATTGATAAGCTCGCAGGATTTGCAGAGCTGCTTAGTCAAATGGGGATTAACTATCCTCTAATGAGAGCGAGTGAAGAATTTTGCGCCAGTGCATTTACATCAGATGAAGTCATGGAGCGGCTGAACAAGATTGATGTAGACTTTGATGATGTGATGAGAGACATCCTGCTTGAAGGAAACGAAGATGGTAGCTGGTCGATTCAGCATGTTGAATCAAAAGTGAAAATATTACTTTCCGTATTCTATGGATTAGACGTGTTATATAAAAATGACACGATGCAGCAGAAAAAGGAATTACAAAAAGAGGCGATCTCATTGTTTATTCACGGAATCAACCATCATGAGTAACAAGTGAGTCAGTAAAGGGGAAACAAACATCATGCAAAAACCGATTCGTGAGCAAAAAGCCGTACTTGTTATTTTATTAAGTAATATATTTATTGCGTTTTTAGGCATCGGTCTGATCATACCTGTCATGCCGCTCTTTATGAATGTCATGCATTTAACGGGCAGTACGATGGGATATCTTGTGGCGGCGTTTGCCGTTGCACAGCTCATCGCATCACCTGTTGCAGGGAGATGGGTAGACCGCTATGGAAGAAAGATTATGATCGTGTCAGGCCTTTTTCTATTTGCGTTATCAGAACTCGTTTTTGGCTTAGGAACACACGTATATGTTCTGTACTTTGCAAGGGTTCTTGGCGGTATTAGTGCAGCATTTATCATGCCGGCTGTCACCGCTTATGTCGCCGATATCACGACTGTTCAAGAAAGATCAAAGGCAATGGGGTATGTATCCGCTGCTATTAGTACCGGATTTATTATCGGCCCGGGAATTGGCGGATTTATTGCAGAATATGGCGTTCGCCTGCCGTTTTTCTTTGCAGCAGGGATTGCATTTATTGCTGTGATTTCGTCTATGTTTATGCTGAAGGAACCATTAACAAAAGAAGAGCGAGAGAAACAAATGGATCAAGTGAAAGAATCGACCTTCTTTAAAGACTTGAAAAAATCGATTCATCCAAGCTATCTCATCGCCTTCATCATTGTCTTTGTGCTGGCGTTTGGACTATCTGCATATGAAACGGTCTTTAGCTTGTTTACAAATCACAAGTTTGGATTTGGTCCGAAGGATATTGCGATTATCATTACCGTCAGTTCAATTGTAGCCGTCATCATCCAAGTACTCGTGTTTGGTAAAATGGTGAATGCGCTTGGGGAGAAACGAGTTATTCAACTATGCTTGATTGTTGGAGCAGTTCTCGCTTTTGTTTCCACGGTCGTGTCAGGCTTTATGGTTGTGCTGATCGTGACGTGTGTGATTTTCCTTGCGTTCGATTTATTGCGCCCTGCACTCACGACCTTCTTATCAAAAATCGCTGGCAATCAGCAAGGATTTGTCGCAGGGATGAACTCTACCTACACAAGCCTTGGTACGATTTTTGGCCCGGCACTTGGCGGCATATTATTCGATCAAAATATTCATTTCCCATTCCTGTTTGCAGGTGTTGTCTTATTTCTTGGGTTAGGCTTAACCCTTATTTGGAAGGGGAAGGCGAGAGAAGAGGCATCAGCAGAATAATAGACAAGAGACCTTTCAAATAAGGTCTCTTTTTTTAAGGCTGCGGCTTCAGGTGATTCAGTGCCTGCGCCAGTTTTTGATTTTGTTGCTTTTTGTAAAATAGAAAGGCGATGATATGGCCTACTAATGTGAGAAAGGCTATACCGATAAAATAAGGCATGATCCATTCGAGCAGTGTAGTCGAATATAAAGCGACGGCTCCTATTTGAAACCCTAAATTGACGACAGTGGAGATCAGAATGTTGATGGGTGCTGGGAAGGTAAAGTAGTTCCATAGTAAAGGATACATGACCCCAAAGACGATGCCTGCCAAAGTCCCGATGGCAATGATGTGCCACACGTAATGAAAAGAGATAGAGGATGACCATTGAGTGATGGACAGGATGAGTGTCAGCCATACAATAGAGACAAAAGCTGTTTGCATAAATTGATGTTTTAGTTCCTTGATCATTTGAATCGCTCCTTTATATATTTGGCGTAATGACGACTGACGGTGTAACTGTTTTTCGAGATGGTTTCGACCTCTAAGCGAGCGTACGTACCAGCGACAAAGCTGTCGACTTGCGCTAAATTGAGAATGACTGCATTGTTGATACGATAGAAATGTTCACGCTCTAACGACTTCAGATCCTTCAGCCGTTTACCGAGAAAATACGTCTTACCTTGAGTCGTGATCACCTTTGACAGATGTCCAAGCGCAGAGATCGCTTCAATTTGTTCTAATGGTAAAAGAGACTGCCGATCATTTTTTGGATCTTTGACCGTTAGAGATGTACTAGTCTCCAGCATTGATGCCATCTTTTGTAAACGTTCTTGATTATGTGGATGGCTGATGACGTCTACTTCCGTCACATCCTTTTCTTGATTCCAGAAAAAACGAAATTTCATTCATAAACCTCCTCTCACAATGAGCATAGCAATAGATGAAAGCGAATGCGATTGAATGTTGCTTTGATGCAGAAGAATTCTTTTTGTTGCAAAGATTCACCGCGTGTCTGCGGCTTTCCTTTATAATGAAAAGATACTCGTTCGTGAATGGAGGAATGATGTTGTATCTTGTAGATCAACAAAGGACAGGAGCGGTAAAAGAGGAAATTCGGCGGATTGATCCTGCCTATCCAGTGTTCGTAGATGCGATACTCGATGGGGTGATAAAAGGAGATTTATATGTGGATCACCGAGATCACCCGTGTGTCTATTTTGCAGGGACAACAACCGGCATTTATTATGTCGCAGGCAAGACAGAAGCAGCACTCTCATTATGTTCAACGTTCATTGTGGATGTTTATAAAAAGCAGAAAAGAGAGAACGGACGTTTCACTTTGTTTTCAGCAAATCCAGCATCAGATGAGATGATGAAAAAATGCTTCGGTTCTCAACTGAATGAAATGCAAAGACATGCGTATTCTTATGACTTGACCTCTCCTGATCTGATTGTGCCTGATCAAGATGAAATGATCAAACGCACGAATGAACAAGTCATTGCCGCTAGCAAAGTATTCCCATCCAGCTATTATGAAGCATATTGGGGAGGAGTAGATCACTTTTTATCTAATGGCGTCGGAGTTGCCATCTTAAACGGTGAAGACGTGGTCAGTGAATGTATCTCTATTTTTTCAAGTGAAAAACGTGTGGAAATCGATATTTGGACAGATGAAGTCTGCCGTGGAAAAGGGTTGGCTTTGTTAGCAGCTCAGCAAATGATCAGCATCTGTGTTGAAAAAGGGAAGACACCGCATTGGGATTGCGATGTCCATCATGCAGCCTCGGCCAAATTGGCAGAGAAGCTAGGTTTTCAGTGGACAAAGACGTATCGCTTATTTTATGCCTCACGCTGAAAAGGTTTTGAGATACCAAGCATCCATGGCAGAATGCTCTGAGCCTTCAATCGGTGCAGGAAGAAGAGAAAAGTCATACCGTTGATAAAGGCCAGTAGCAGCTGTTAATTCACTGCGGGTTTCTAAATAACAAGCATCGTAGTATGTAGCAGCATATTGCAGGGCCGTATCCATCAGTTTCTTGCCCGCACCTTTGCCTTGTGCTTTTGGGCTTAAATAAAGCTTTTGCAGCTCACAAATGCCATCTGTGAAAGGGGCAATGCCAACGCCACCAACAATTTCACCATGTTCTTCGGCAATCCAATAGGCTGCATGAGTCAATGATTGATAGTATTCGAAAAGCTGATCAAGGTGTGGGTCTGTGTAGGCTGTACCTTCAATCGCAAGATTCGCTGATTCTAATGACTGGCGGATAATGGCCGCGATAAAAGGATTGTCCTGCTTTTGAATCGGTCTAATATTCATTGTAAAAACCTCCGTTGTCATAGGATAAAAAAGAAAAGGAGTGGATGCGATATGTTCTGGCTGCAAACCGCTATTTTTACTGTCATTGTACTCTGTCTCTCGTGGTGGGCAGGAAAAAGACGCAGGCATCGCCATGCTGGGCTGATTGTTCCGATATGTATCACTTTGTTTGGATTGCTCTTATTGATCGGCAGTTTCTTCATTGGCAGATGGGAAGGGATGGCGCTCAGCATATCAAGCGTCTCTATCGTTCTCTCTTCTATCATTTGTTTGATCATCGTTACAGGGCTTCATTTGTTAAAAAAAGATGACCCTTCGTAGGCTGGGACATCTTTATGATTTGATTCTATCGTATTCCTCACGAAGGATGCCCATCATGATGACATCCGAATAAGCACCGTTGAAATAGAGCGCTTGACGTCTTTTTCCTTCATATTGAAATCCGGCTTTCTCATAGCTTCGAAAGGCTCGTGGGTTATGGGAAAAAACTTCAAGCTCAAGCCGATTAAGTTCTAACGTCTCAAAGGCAAATGTTTGAACCATCCGAACAGCCTCAGTGCCATACCCTTTGTGAAAATGCTCTGGACCATGCAGCGCAATGCGGAAACTTGCCGTATGGTTCATCGGATCAATATCCACAATCGCCGCATCCCCGATCATTTCTTTCGTGTCTAGCAGACAAATAGCAAAGTCTCGTCTACTGTCATCCTGCAGAAAACGGGTATAGGCTGAACGAATTTCTTCTAGTGTGAACGTTTTTCGTGTGCCAGTCATATAAAGTGTTTCTGCATGCTGGCATCCTCTATGAATACCAGGATAATCTTGCTCTTCAATCGGTCTCAAAAATAATCGAGTCATGATGGATCAGCCTCCTCTATATATCGGGAGATTTCAATTAAGTTCATATCAGGATCACGGATATAAATGGATTCAATCGGACCTAATGCACCAGACCGTCTGACCGGACCTTCTTCAATTGGAACAACCTGCTTTCGAAGATGAAGCAATAAACTGTCTATATCTAAATCGGTGATAAAACATAAGTCAGCAGATCCAGGCTGGGGATGAGCAGCTTTTGGTTCAAATTCATGACCCGCTTCATGAAGGTTGATCTTTTGTAAGCCAAAACGAAGGGCTTTACGGCCTTCTCCAAAAGTTTCTTCCTTCATTCCTAATACGTTTGTATAAAAGCGAATGGTTTCCTCCATATGTTGAACAGTCAACACGATATGATCAAGTCGTCGTATCATCAGTCTCTCCTCCAAGTATGATCATTGTTTGAACTGCTTCTATTATATCATCCCTTGAAGAAGATACCTTATTTGATCACGGTTTTATAACTCCAGCTTGCTAGGGACATGTCTTCTCCGTGCAGTACTCTCTCATCAAACTCCGTCCACCCATTTTTTCGATAGAAATGACGATTGGCCTCGTTGTGTGTAATCAGTGTGAACAGTCCACCGCCTTGCCGGGCGATAAAAGGGAAAAGACATTGCTTTAACATACGGCTTCCAAGTTTTTTTCCTTGTTGGTCTTTTGCAACGACAAGAGCTTCTAAATACCAGTAAGGTTTCTTTAAGGAAGAACACGCTTTTTTTGCCTCCTTTAACATACGGAACACATGCTGAATCGCCGATAAGCCACCAGTAAAGAGCAGCTTTAACCCACCTGACAACACATAATCCATGAGTCCTGGTTCAGGAAGGCGTGGATGTTTTAACAGGGCGGCAGACACAATTTTCTCATTCTCAACCCCGACCAAACAGATTTGATGCTGAAAATATACCTTTGTGTTGACCAAATGCAGCTGACGGGCGAAAGCAGAACGCTTGGTCACCTTTTCGCATAATAAATCAAAAAATGAATAGTTCTGAAACGAATCATCTAACAACGCTGCCACTTGAGGCAGTTCATCCTCTCTGGCAAGTCTGAAATGAAGCATATGATGGTCCTCCTTTTTTGAACAGATATAGATTATTGGACATGTGTCTATTATAATAAGAGGAAAACAAACCGAACATCGGCAATGAATGATCTCGTGTTCATAAATAGACAGGTAAAGCCATATTGTTCAAAAACGGAGGGTGTTTCATGAAGGACAGACGAACAATCAAAACCAAAAAGGCGATACGAGAAAGCTTTCTTGAGCTTTTAATGGAAAAAGATGTTCAACAAATTACAGTATCAGAGCTATCTAGAAGAGCGGATTTAGGAAGAGGGACCTTTTATTTGCACTATCAAGATGTGTTTGATTTGCATGAACAGCTTGAGAAGGAACTATTCGATCAGCTTGGCGGACTATACGATGAATCGTTTCCTAGTCAGGACCCGCTTGATATGCTGTCCTTTTTAAACAAAACAACTGAGTATTTAAAAGAAAAACAATTCATGATGACGTTATTTGTCAAACCGAATAGCCCAACGACGAATCAATTTAAAGCGTTTTTTAAAGAAAAAATCATGAAAGAGTGGCAGCTTGATCAGCGTCAGATTACGGAGCGTGAACAGATTGAGGCCTCTTTTGTCGTATCTGGTGCTGTTGGTGTACTGGAAGAATGGATTCATGAAGGCATGACAATCGAAGCGGCAAAGCTTGCGCACATATTGTACGAGCTTCTCATGAAGGTAGAACAAGAATCGCAAGAAACGAATTGATCATATATCCTTTTTCTATTCTTTCTGTTAAAATGGGAATATATGTTCTTATTCAAGGTGGGGAGTGGTGAGATTGAAAAGGAAATTACTATTTTATGGGGCAATGAGCATTGATGGATATTTAGCAAGGGATGATCACCGTCTAGATTGGCTCATAGGAACAGAGGGCGAAGAGGATACGAGATATGAGGAATTTTATGCATCAGTCGATACGCTGATCATGGGACGGAACACATATGAGCAGGTTCTCAAACTTTCACCTGATGAGTTTCCTTATGAAGACAAGACATGTTATATCGTTTCTCGCACTTTACAAGACAGTCATACAGGGACCCATATCATTCGTGAAGATGTTCTCTCGTTTATCCACAACTTAAAAAATGAAAAGGGGCAGCATATCTGGATAGTAGGAGGCGGGGAACTGCTTCAAGCATTATTAAAAGAAAGATTAGTCGATGAGCTGTATCTCCAAATCGCACCTGTCATGATTGGAAAAGGAATCCCTCTTTTCCCTCCAACTGAACAGGAATCTAGATTTTCATTACAACAAGTGCATCAATACAAGCAAATTGCTGAAATGCATTTTGTGTTAAAAGAAGACCACTGAATCACAGGGGTCTTTTTTTGATCAAACAAACACATTGACAAGAAAATATCCTAGTGTTAGGATAAATTTATCCTAGTTTTAGGATTTATTGAAAAAGGAGTAGTTGCCATGGTGCAGCAAGAACAGGAATTAGACTTAAGGCTTTTCCGAGTATGGATGAAAGCCTACCATGCCCTTTTTGCAAATATCCAAAAAGACATTGAACGTTATGATATCGGATTTGAAAACTTTCAAATTCTTGAATTACTGTATAGTAAGGGACCACATCCCGTTCAAAAAATTAGTGAGATTTTATCCATTCCAAGTGGGAGCATCACCTATGTGGTCAACAAATTAGAAAAACAAGAATTAGTCAAAAGACAATGTGCACCTTCTGATAAACGTGTATTCCATGTATTACTGACAGATAAAGGGAAGCAGCTATTTGACGATATTTTTCCAAAACATACAGATGTCATTTCACAAAATCTGTCCTTTATCGAAACAGAGGAAAAAGAGCAGCTCATTGAATGGTTGAAAAAAATCGGTTTAGGTGCAAAACAACTTCACGAAAAGGGGAAACAAGATGACACACAGCTTTGATACATTGGTACGTGAAAGACGATCAGCATCAAATTTTTTGCCAAATATCTCGATTTCGAGAGAAGAGCTTAATAGTATCTTTGAAGAAGTGAAGTTGGCACCTTCAGCCTTTAATTTACAGCATACGCAATATGTCGTCGTTCAATCAGAAGCGCTTAAAGAGCAAGTAAGAGATGCTGCATTTGGACAATATAAGGTGCATTCCGCTTCAGCAGCGATCATTGTGCTCGGCGATCCGAAAGCTTATGAGCAAGCAGGAAACATTTATGAAGGCCTAAAAATGCTCGGCATCTTAAATGCGCAACAATATGAGGAAATGGTCAGAGAGACGATGAGTTTTTATGAGCAGAGAGGATCAGACTTTCAGAAAGAAGAGGCGATTCGCAATGCTTCATTATCTGCCATGCTATTGATGCTTGCCGCCAAAAACAAGGGATGGGATACTTGCCCGATGATTGGCTTTGACCCCGAAGCAATGAAAAAGGTGTTAAACATCGAATCAGATTTGGTTCCTGTATTAATGATTACACTCGGAAAAGAAAAAGTAGAGAGCAGACAAGCGAGAGGCTATCGCAAGCCGGTCTCTGAATTTGTGACATATTTATAAGATAGGGGGTTCCATTCATGGAACTAGGAATTAGTACATTTGTAGAAACAACACCTGATTTTCAAACAGGAAAAACAGTCAGCCACGCACAGCGTATTCGTGAAGTAGTAGAAGAAATTATATTAGCAGATCAAGTGGGTCTCGACGTTTTTGGTGTAGGGGAGCATCATCGTGAAGATTTCGCCGCATCAAATCCAGCAGTCGTATTAGCAGCTGCGGCAACGCAAACAAAGAATATTCGTCTGACAAGTGCCGTAACTGTTCTTTCATCGGCAGATCCTGTTCGTGTGTTTCAAGATTTTGCGACATTAGATGGCCTTTCTAATGGGCGTGCAGAGATCATGGCTGGCCGCGGATCATTTATTGAATCGTTCCCGCTTTTTGGCTATGACTTAGATGATTATGAAGAATTATTTGAAGAAAAACTAGATTTACTGTTGAAATTACAGCAGTCAGAGCGTGTGACGTGGAGCGGTAAGCACCGTCCAGCCATTCAGGATGTCGGCGTATACCCAAGACCTGTTCAAGATCCGCTTCCCATCTGGATTGGCAGTGGAGGAAACAGAGAATCTGTCGTACGTGCTGGATTATTAGGATTACCACTTGTCCTTGCCATTATTGGCGGCAGCCCTAGACAGTTCGCACCGCTAGTGCAGCTCTACAAGCAAGCTGCGATTCACGCTGGACATGACCCTGAGAAATTAACGGTGGCATCCCACTCACATGGATTTGTTGCGGAGGAAACAGAATTGGCAGCAGATCAATTCTTCCCTTCTACACAGCATGTCATGAATACATTAGCAAGAGAACGAGGCTGGGGACCTTATACCCGTTCTACATTCGATGCAGCAAGAACATTAGAAGGTGCATTGTATGTAGGAGATCCAGATGCCGTGGCAGAGAAAGTGATTCATCTGCGAAAAAATGTAGGCATTACGCGCTTCATGCTGCACGTACCGGTCGGTTCGATGCCGCATGATCAAGTGCTGAAAGCTATTGAGTTATTTGGAAAAGAAGTGGCTCCTAAAGTAAGAGAAGAGGTTGCCCGCTGGGAAGCCGAACAAGCATAACAAAAAAGTCGATCAAGGGAATAGGCTTGATCGACTTTTTCTTATGCTTAAGGATCAATAACACATGGTTTCACTGTAGGGCATGAAGCAGCAGAAGCAAATGGTGTGGCCGTCAAGGTGAAGAGGAAAACAAGTTGAAAACAGATAAGCCATTTTTTCATGAAATCACCTCCGTTATCAATTGTTTCACTAGAAACGAGATGAGGATAAAAGCATAGAAGTATGTAACACCCTCTATCCAGCATAAGACAATCATATCATAATTTTCAAAAAAATGAAAAAATAACTTACGAAAGTTCTAAATTATGGTATGGTTAATATGTTCAACAAAAAAAGGGAGGGATTTTTGTATGAAAAAGGTCATAACTTCTGTTTTGGTTGGAGCAATTGTTTTAACGGGTGCGGGTGTCACCGCTGTCCCGGTAGAAGCGAAGGGGAAAGTAAACAGTGAAGTTACGGTACAAGCAAGTCGAACCGTCTCGGAAACGAGAACATATACGACGTCAAACATCCCATCAAGTATTACATATGCAAAGGATGGATGGGTCGGTATTCTCTATCAATCGTCAATTGAAGAGTTAGGTTTAGGAAAATATAGAGTTACCTTTACTGGAACGGTTGTACGCGATCCAGGATTTAATTAAATAAAATGTAAAGCTGACAGGTGGACAAGCCTGTCAGCTTTTTTTAATGGGGATAATAAAGAATCATTTGCAGCCGGACCATCTGTTCTCCTGATTGTTTATACTCATGGGCACGGTCAGCTTTAAACCGAATCGAGTCGCCAGCTTGTAATGTGTATTGCTCATCACCGATCGATAAATCAAGTGCTCCCTCAAACACGGTAATCAATTCCTCTGTACCGCCGATATGTTCTTCCGCACTTAACGACCCATGAGGATCAATTTCTACCTGATAGACTTCAAATTTTCTCAGGTCATCAAATGGGAACGTCGTATATACCCGATACCTTCCCTCGTCCTCTGTTAAAACTTGTCCTTCTTCTTTTCGCACAAACTTAATCTCAGGCTGCGGTGCGTAAATAAGTTCACTAAAAGACACCTTCAACCCATTGGCGATTTTCCACAGAGTGGTGATGGTCGGTGTGGATTCTCCTCTTTCGATTTGTCCGATCATCGTTTTACTCACATTTGTTACCTCAGCCATCTTTTCTAGGCTTAATTTCTTTTGCTCTCTTAGCAGTTTTACATTTCTAGCAATAATCGATTGTACATCCTCCATCAAAAAAACTCCTTTCTGCATTTACTTTATAACGACTGAATAGTACAATAAAACGTAATATATACGCAATAAAGACTTTTAAGTCTAAATAACGTATGAAAAAGGAGGTAACAGTTTGATTGTTTCCATGTTGATTTATGCTTTTGTTACCAGCTTTACCCCTGGACCGAATAATATCATGGCGATGGTCTTTACGAATAAATATGGGGTCAAGCAAACATTTCGATTTTGTTTAGGGGTTGGGATCGGATTTTTGGTCATTTTATGTTTGAGCGGTTTCTTCAATATGATTCTTTATCAAGTCATGCCGAAAATAGGCTGGGTCATGGCTTTCATTGGAGCCAGTTACATGATCTATTTGGCTGTTAAAATCATGAAAAGTAAAGGCGGAGATGACGAAACCCTAGACCGATATAATCATTTTATCCCAGGTATGCTACTGCAATTTATTAATCCGAAAGCCATCTTGTATGGATTAACCGTCATTTCCACTTTTGTTCTGCCGTATGGACAGTCCAATATGCAATACATGTTATTGACACTGATTCTTGCCATCATCGGTTTTTTAGGCACATTTAGCTGGAGTCTATTTGGCTCGTTATTCAAGCGTTTTTTGACTCTTTATCAGCGGCCGTTCCAGTTCGTCATGGGACTTCTACTTATCTATAGTGCGATTTCGATGATCTGGGGTTATGTCATGTAAGCGGTCAGGAGACTGGTCGCTGCCTGCCCATCACAACCGTATCATAATACATGCCGTCCGCCAGTCGTTTATCTTTTTTTAACAAGCCTTCAATCTCAAAGCCATAGTGTTTATATAAACGAATGGCTTTTTGATTGGTTTCCATTACTTGAAGTGACATCTTTTGAATGCCTTGCTGATCTGCCCAGTCAATCGATGTAGCTAAAAGTTCTTTCCCGATGTGATAGCCCCAAGCGGCCTTCTGTACGGCGACGCCAAACGTTACTTTGTGAGCAGAGCGCTTAAGAGAATGCCCTTCGCATCTTGAAAAACCGACAATGTCTCCTTCACTATCTGCAACTAAAAAGAGATGACGGCATTCCTTGGAATCCTCTTGAATCAACGCCTCGAACCCTTTCTCATCAATAAAAGCTTCACCCGGTTCACGATCTAAATATTCGGTTTCACCATCGATTTTCAGTCTGAGAGCTGATAACTGTTTGGCATCTGCTAATGCAGCAGAGCGAATACGATAAGTCACACCACGTACAGTGAACGTACTTTCAGAAATGATCATTGAACAGACCACCAACCTTTCATTCGACTATGTCTATCATACCTGAAACGCACACACAGCACACTCAGATGTTTTGTCATGTGCAAAAAGGCTAAATAAACAGTATGAAACGTGGAGGTGGAACAAATGAGTGAACAAAATGGACATATGGATAAAGCGAAAGGAAAAACAAATCAAGTCAAAGGTCAAGTGAAAGAAAAACTTGGCGAAGCGACAGATCATGAAAACCTGAAAGCAGAAGGAAAGAAAGATCAAGTAAAAGGAAAGCTTCAAGATAAAAAAGGTGACGTGAAAAATAAGCTGAATCAGTAGTTTGCACATACTTACAGGTACTTGCCCCATGTATCCATCATCCCATTCCTTTCATCAATAAAATGAATAGGTGTGTGAAAAGAATTGATTATAAATTCTCGCTTCCGTCATGTAGACTTTAAATAGAAGACATGAACAAGGGAGATGGATGACTTGGAGCAAGTATGGGGGAAAGTTGACGAGTATATCAAAGACAAATTGATGGCTAAAGATGACGTATTGGAGCAAACTCTTATCAAGAATAAGCAAGCCGGATTACCAGAAATAGATGTGTCGCCGGCCCAAGGAAAACTGCTTTATTTGTTAGCAAAAACCAAGGGTGCAAAGCGCATTTTAGAAATCGGTACACTTGGCGGTTATAGTACCATTTGGCTTGCCCGTGCACTTGAAGCGGATGGAGAACTCATGACATTAGAGGCTGTCAGTCATCATGCAGAAACAGCACAGCAAAACATAGACAGAGCAGGCCTAGCAGAACGTGTCACCATTTTACAAGGAAAAGCGTTAGATACTTTATCTCAGTTAAAAGAGCAGGATACGCTCCCGTTCGATTTGATTTTCATTGATGCAGACAAACCAAACAACCCGCAATATCTGAAGTGGGCGTTACACTTCTCAAAAAAGGGAACAGTCATTATTGCAGACAATGTGGTCAGAAATGGAGCAGTTCTTCATGCCTCTGATCAAGATGAGCGAGTGAAGGGAACTCGTGAATTCTTCGATTTACTCAAACAAGAGTCGAGAATTGAGGCAACCGCTATTCAAACTGTTGGCGAAAAAGGCTATGACGGCTTTGTATACGGTATCGTAAAATGAAAAAAGCTTAACCGCATCCGGTTAAGCTTTTTCTATTAGAAAAACCATCTAGCTGTGCCCATCAGCATGACGCCTACTAGAACGGTGAGGGACAAGCTTTTTGTCCAAACAGCGATTAACACAGTTGGAACCAAGACAGCAAGGTACATCCAGTGAATGGTGACGCCTGCTGTAGTATGTATGAATAGATGCTCTGCAATCAAAGCGGTAAATATACAAATGGGGATAAATGATAACCATTTGAGCACCACTTCTGGCATCTGTATACTCCTTACAAATAAAAATGGAACGACTCTTGGGATGATGGTCACAATCATACAGCCAAGAATGAGCCATAACATAAAACTGCTAATCATTTATCTGTCACCACCCCAATAGTGGCAACAAGCACAGTTGCCAACAAAACAGCCACGTGTGAAGGAACAAAATGAAGCAGCACAAACATCGCAACAAACATATATAAAACAAGTGATAAGCGATGGGTGAGCTTATTTTTTGGCACCGTCTGTAAAGAAAGAATGAGCAGCGCAGCAAACATCGCGGATAGGGCAAAATCAAGACCAAGCGCCTCTGGATTTGAAATCCAGTGTCCGAATATTCCGCCAAGTGTACACGCAGCAATCCAGCATAAATAAGCTGTAATGTTCAGTCCATGCATCCATCTGTTATTCAATTTTCCTTGCTGTGCTAATTTATTCATCGCTACGCCAAAGGATTCATCAGTAAGCAGAAGACCAAATCCGATGTTCTGCTTTACAGAGTAGCGTGTAAAATGGGGGGCAAGCGTAAGGCTGAGTAACAAATGCCGTAAATTGACAATGAACGTGGTGAAAATAATAGCGGAAAGAGGGCTTCCTGTCACAAGTAATGCACAGATGATAAACTGTGAAGCGCCAGCATAAATAAAGATAGATAACAGCGCGATTTCCCATATACTTAACTGCGAACTAATGCCAACAATTCCAAAGGCAAACCCAATGCTCATATAACCAAGCAAGGTTGGCACACAATCTTTTATTCCCTCAAGAAACGGTTCGTTTCCGGCAGTGGGAATGTGTTTCCTAGCTTCAACATCCAAATACCTCTACTCCTTTTCTATGTAAACATCAATTGTTTTACTTACTATAAGAAAACGAATTCATCATGTCAATCCTATTGAACTTCTATTATATGAAGAAACATGGCGATAAAAAGGATTGAAGTGAACCAGATTTTGTTATAAAGTAATCAGAAAATAAACACAATTGGGGTGACTGATATGCAATGGAAGCCTTTATTTGAACATGATGTACCAAATCACCTCCGTCCATAACGGAGAGTGATCTCCGTTTGTGGATATCGCAGTGAATATATCCAGTAACGGAGGGGAAAAAATGAATGGAAAATATATAGGAGCCCTCTACTTAGCGTTAGCTGCTAGTATTTGGGGCGGTATGTATGTAGTGGTCAAAGTAACAGTTGCGGTTGTCCCGCCACTTGAGCTCGTCTGGATGAGATATGCAGTAGCTGGAGTCGTTCTTGTGTTCACGATTTGGCGTTTGGGCTACTCTTTTCGGTTAGACAAAAAGGATATCCCGCTGATTGTGTCGATTGGATTGATTGGCAACTTTCTTTCGATCGTGACCCAAGAAATTGGCACAATGTATACGTCTGCACAAATGGGTGCCGTCATCACATCGGCCACACCTGCTTTTATGGTGCTTTTCGCTTTCTTTCTATTAAAAGAATCTTTCACAATGAGAAAGTGTGTCTCCATTCTGCTTGCTACAGTAGGTGTGCTGACGATGATTGGGCCTGTCGCTGTTCAAACGGATGAGTTTGTTGGTGGTCTTTCACTGGTTATTGCTGCATTAACATGGGCACTCATGTCTGTTCTTTTGAAACGAGTTCCAGGAAAGTATCCTCAAGTAGTGACGACAACATATGCGATCATTGTGGCCTTTATCGTATTAACACCACCTGTCTTGTTTCGTTTGCCTCATCTGGATGTGCATCAAATGGCAAGACCGGAAATATGGGGCGGCATTCTGTATCTAGGTATCATCTCAACGGCCCTTGCTTTCTTTTTGTGGAATAGAGGGCTTCAACTGATGGACGCTTCAAGCGGTGGTCTGTTTTTCTTCTTTCAACCAATCGTTGGTACGGTCCTTGGATGGCTGCTTCTAGGTGAAGAGATGGGCTTACGTTCGTTTGTTGGAATTTTGTGTATTTTCGCAGGTGTATATACTGTCCTGCGTCAGAGAGAGTAAGACGAGATTCCCCTTGAAGAAGGGGAATTTTCTTTACAATGAATAGATGAGAGATTCATAGAAGGTGGAGGTGAGCAGGATGATCCAGTATCCATTTTTGCAAAAAGGACAAACGATTGGGGTGACAGCACCGTCCTCAGGTGTACAACCCTCTTTGCATGAGATGTTTCAACTGTCTTGCGATCGGATGAAAAAAAGAGGCTATGAAGTCATATGTGGAGAGACAGTATGGCAGCAGGAAAAAGCGAAATCAGCCCCTGCAATCAAGCGAGCAAATGAGTTACAGTGGATGATGACTTGTCATGAGATTGACCACATCATCCCGCCATGGGGCGGACAGCTGCTTATTGAAGTGTTAGAGCATCTTGATTTCTCAGTGATGCAAAAAAAGTGGATTCTTGGTTACTCAGATACAAGTCTCCTTCTATTAGCTTTGACATTAAACACAGGCATTGCGACAGCGCATGGACCGAACCTTGTGGATCTTCAGGGGGAAGAGCTTGATCAGGTGACGGCTATGTGGGAACAAATACTTTCCACTCCAGAGAAAAAGGACGTTACTCAATTTTCTTCTGATATGTATCAAAAGGAATGGCAGTATGACCATCCAAGTATACATGTCTTTCATTTAACCGAACCAACCGCATGGCGTACTGTTGATCACTTAGAGACGACGATGAAGGGAAGACTGATGGGTGGCTGTATTGATGTGATCCGGCACTTAGCTGGCACGCCTTTTGGAGATGTCAAAGCTTTTCAAGAAACATACCTGAAAGGTGAACCCATTCTATGGTATTTTGAAAACTGTGAATTAAATGCTGCGAGCATGAAGAGGTCTCTTGTTCAATTAAAACTAGCAGGCTGGTTTGATCATTGCTCTGGCATCATGTTTGGCAGGAGTGCAGTGGACACTCCTGTGGAAGGATATGAATATACGGATCTATATGAAGAATTGCATAAGGAATTACAAATACCGATTGTTTACGATATTGATTGTGGACACGTACCGCCTCAAATGACCCTCATTAACGGAGCATATGCGGAGGTGCAGTTGCAACAAGAAGGTAAAGCCGTGCTGAAGCAGACATTTTTGCCATGAAAAAAGGAAAGGGCGACCCCTTTCCTTCATAAATAACATTACATTCCTTTTGTTTCTTCACCTGCTTTTGGAACTTCCCATGCAGACTCTCGGAATACTTTTTCCCATTTAGAGACGACAATACAGGCAACCGCATGTCCAGGAACATTCACGCCTGTTCGAGCCATATCCATAATCCGGTCGACTCCGGCGATAATAGCGACACCTTCTGCTGGCAGACCTACTGCATGAGCTGTTGCCAAAAGAACGACAAGTGATCCAGACGGGACAGCTGCAATGCCTTTACTTGTTAAAACAAGGACAAGCATCATGAGGAGCTGCTGTGATAAACTCATATCGACACCAAACGCTTGTGCAAGAAACACACAGGAAACCGATAAATATAAACTTGAACCATCGCAATTAAGAGAAAGACCTGACGGGATGACGAAGGAAACGATTCTTTTTGGACAGCCGTATTTCTCCATCCGTGACATGAGCTGTGGAAGAACAGTTTCTGTACTTGTAGTAGAAAAGGCAACCAAAAACAAATCCCAAATCATTTTCAACACTTCGAAGTAGTTAAAACGGAAGATCAGTGCGACAAGAGGGAACAAAACAAATAGAATAATAAACAATCCTAAGAAGACAGTGCCAACAAGTTTCATCATAGGGATTAGTAAAACAATGCCGTATTGTCCGACAGAAGCTGCCATTAATGCTAAAACTCCAATAGGAGCTGTCACCATGACCATTTGTGTGAGCTTAAACATAATTTGTGCTACTGATTCAAAGAAGGTAAGGACAGGAGCGGAAGCCTTCCCAATGCCGCTTGCGGCTACACCGAATAAAATAGCGAAGAAAATCACTGCTAGTAAATCATTCTGAGCCATGACATCGATGATATTGGTTGGAATGATGTCTAAAACCATCTGTTTAAAATCGACGACCTTTTGAGTATAACCATCGAGTTCCCCAATATCTTTCTTAGCTAATTGAGAGAAATCGAGTCCGACGCCTGGCTTTAACACGTTGGCCAATAAAAGCCCGATTCCAAGAACGATGGTCGTAATGACCTCAAACCAAATGATTGTCTTTAATCCGAGACTGCCCATTTTCTTCATTCCACCGCTGCCAGCTGCGCCGATGACAATCGTAGAGAAAACAATAGGGACTACAATCATTTTAATCAATCGGATAAAGCCATCCCCAATGGGCCGCAGTGCCATTCCGAAATCAGGGAAGAAGTGGCCGATAAGAGCTCCTATCACCAAAGCGATCATGATTTGAAAAGCGACAAACTTTTTCATCATCTCCTACCTCCTTTAAATGCATGGAAAATATTAAGAATTTTCCAATAAATAAAAATTCTAGGTGACCATGTTTTGTCCTCCTTTGGATTTAGAAAGATTTTATTTAAGAATCATTAGAATTATGAAGAAAGAAATGAAAATAGGGCGATTGAAACTCTATTTATCTAACAAAAGAGCACTTCTTAAAAAACATTAAACTTTTTTAGAAAAATGTATTGACCCTTTTGTATGATCCATGGTATATTTTTATTCGTCGCTGATGACGCATCTGAAACACTGATGCTCAGACAGATACGACAAACTAACTTCAAAAAGATGTTGACTTAATAAAAACGATATGTTAAGATAATTAAGTCGCCTGATTAAGCGCCCGTAGCTCAATTGGATAGAGCGTTTGACTACGGATCAAAAGGTTAGGGGTTCGACTCCTCTCGGGCGCGCCAATAACATTTAACCACGCGGGTGTAGTTTAGTGGTAAAACCTCAGCCTTCCAAGCTGATGTCGTGAGTTCGATTCTCATCACCCGCTCCATTTAAAAAAATGATCTTTGAAAACTAAACAAGACAAAACGTACCTGTTAATTCGAGTTTTTATAAAAAAATCCTATGATACTTCATAGGTAGTCAGTCAAACGCTGACGAAAAACAAAACTTCGGTTTTGTACTTTTTCGGAGAGTTTGATCCTGGCTCAGGACGAACGCTGGCGGCGTGCCTAATACATGCAAGTCGAGCGGACAGAAGGGAGCTTGCTCCCGGATGTTAGCGGCGGACGGGTGAGTAACACGTGGGTAACCTGCCTGTAAGACTGGGATAACTCCGGGAAACCGGAGCTAATACCGGATAGTTCCTTGAACCGCATGGTTCAAGGATGAAAGACGGTTTCGGCTGTCACTTACAGATGGACCCGCGGCGCATTAGCTAGTTGGTGAGGTAACGGCTCACCAAGGCGACGATGCGTAGCCGACCTGAGAGGGTGATCGGCCACACTGGGACTGAGACACGGCCCAGACTCCTACGGGAGGCAGCAGTAGGGAATCTTCCGCAATGGACGAAAGTCTGACGGAGCAACGCCGCGTGAGTGATGAAGGTTTTCGGATCGTAAAGCTCTGTTGTTAGGGAAGAACAAGTGCAAGAGTAACTGCTTGCACCTTGACGGTACCTAACCAGAAAGCCACGGCTAACTACGTGCCAGCAGCCGCGGTAATACGTAGGTGGCAAGCGTTGTCCGGAATTATTGGGCGTAAAGGGCTCGCAGGCGGTTTCTTAAGTCTGATGTGAAAGCCCCCGGCTCAACCGGGGAGGGTCATTGGAAACTGGGAAACTTGAGTGCAGAAGAGGAGAGTGGAATTCCACGTGTAGCGGTGAAATGCGTAGAGATGTGGAGGAACACCAGTGGCGAAGGCGACTCTCTGGTCTGTAACTGACGCTGAGGAGCGAAAGCGTGGGGAGCGAACAGGATTAGATACCCTGGTAGTCCACGCCGTAAACGATGAGTGCTAAGTGTTAGGGGGTTTCCGCCCCTTAGTGCTGCAGCTAACGCATTAAGCACTCCGCCTGGGGAGTACGGTCGCAAGACTGAAACTCAAAGGAATTGACGGGGGCCCGCACAAGCGGTGGAGCATGTGGTTTAATTCGAAGCAACGCGAAGAACCTTACCAGGTCTTGACATCCTCTGACAACCCTAGAGATAGGGCTTTCCCTTCGGGGACAGAGTGACAGGTGGTGCATGGTTGTCGTCAGCTCGTGTCGTGAGATGTTGGGTTAAGTCCCGCAACGAGCGCAACCCTTGATCTTAGTTGCCAGCATTTAGTTGGGCACTCTAAGGTGACTGCCGGTGACAAACCGGAGGAAGGTGGGGATGACGTCAAATCATCATGCCCCTTATGACCTGGGCTACACACGTGCTACAATGGACAGAACAAAGGGCTGCGAGACCGCAAGGTTTAGCCAATCCCACAAATCTGTTCTCAGTTCGGATCGCAGTCTGCAACTCGACTGCGTGAAGCTGGAATCGCTAGTAATCGCGGATCAGCATGCCGCGGTGAATACGTTCCCGGGCCTTGTACACACCGCCCGTCACACCACGAGAGTTTGCAACACCCGAAGTCGGTGAGGTAACCTTTATGGAGCCAGCCGCCGAAGGTGGGGCAGATGATTGGGGTGAAGTCGTAACAAGGTAGCCGTATCGGAAGGTGCGGCTGGATCACCTCCTTTCTAAGGATATATGGAGCAGCGTACGTTTTTCGTCTTGTTTAGTTTTGAAGGATCATTCCTTCAAACATGTCTCTAGCGAGACAGGATTGTTCTTTGAAAACTAGATAACAATAAGTAATACATTCACATTGAATGCAATGCAAAGTTCATCACACATAGTGATTCTTTCTAAAGTAAGAAATGGTTAAGTTAGAAAGGGCGCACGGTGGATGCCTTGGCACTAGGAGCCGATGAAGGACGGGACGAACACCGATATGCTTCGGGGAGCTGTAAGCAAGCTTTGATCCGGAGATTTCCGAATGGGGAAACCCACTGCTCGTAATGGAGTAGTATCCATACTTGAATACATAGAGTATGAGAAGGCATACCCGGGGAACTGAAACATCTAAGTACCCGGAGGAAGAGAAAGCAAATGCGATTCCCTGAGTAGCGGCGAGCGAAACGGGAACAGCCCAAACCAAGAGGCTTGCCTCTTGGGGTTGTAGGACACTCTATACGGAGTTACAAAGGAACGATATAAGCGAAGAGGTCTGGAAAGGCCCGCCAAAGAAGGTAACAGCCCTGTAACTGAAATGTTGTTCTCTCCAGAGTGGATCCTGAGTACGGCGGAACACGTGAAATTCCGTCGGAATCCGGGAGGACCATCTCCCAAGGCTAAATACTCCCTAGTGACCGATAGTGAACCAGTACCGTGAGGGAAAGGTGAAAAGCACCCCGGAAGGGGAGTGAAATAGATCCTGAAACCGTGTGCCTACAAGTAGTCAGAGCCCGTTAACGGGTGATGGCGTGCCTTTTGTAGAATGAACCGGCGAGTTACGATCCCGTGCAAGGTTAAGCAGAAGATGCGGAGCCGCAGCGAAAGCGAGTCTGAATAGGGCGCATGAGTACGTGGTCGTAGACCCGAAACCAGGTGATCTACCCATGTCCAGGGTGAAGTTCAGGTAACACTGAATGGAGGCCCGAACCCACGCACGTTGAAAAGTGCGGGGATGAGGTGTGGGTAGGGGTGAAATGCCAATCGAACCTGGAGATAGCTGGTTCTCTCCGAAATAGCTTTAGGGCTAGCCTCAAGGTAAGAGTCTCGGAGGTAGAGCACTGATTGGACTAGGGGCCCCTACCGGGTTACCGAATTCAGTCAAACTCCGAATGCCGATGACTTATCCTTGGGAGTCAGACTGCGAGTGATAAGATCCGTAGTCGAAAGGGAAACAGCCCAGACCGCCAGCTAAGGTCCCAAAGTATACGTTAAGTGGAAAAGGATGTGGAGTTGCTTAGACAACCAGGATGTTGGCTTAGAAGCAGCCACCATTTAAAGAGTGCGTAATAGCTCACTGGTCGAGTGACTCTGCGCCGAAAATGTACCGGGGCTAAACGTATCACCGAAGCTGCGGACTGTTCTTACGAACAGTGGTAGGAGAGCGTTCTAAGTGCAGTGAAGTCAGACCGGAAGGACTGGTGGAGCGCTTAGAAGTGAGAATGCCGGTATGAGTAGCGAAAGACGGGTGAGAATCCCGTCCACCGAATGCCTAAGGTTTCCTGAGGAAGGCTCGTCCGCTCAGGGTTAGTCGGGACCTAAGCCGAGGCCGAAAGGCGTAGGCGATGGACAACAGGTTGATATTCCTGTACCACCTCCTCACCATTTGAGCAATGGGGGGACGCAGGAGGATAGGGTAAGCGCGGTATTGGATATCCGCGTCCAAGCAGTTAGGCTGGGAAATAGGAAAATCCGTTTCCCGTGAAGGCTGAGCTGTGATGGCGAGCGAAATTTAGTAGCGAAGTTCCTGATTCCACACTGCCAAGAAAAGCCTCTAGCGAGGTGAGAGGTGCCCGTACCGCAAACCGACACAGGTAGGCGAGGAGAGAATCCTAAGGTGATCGAGAGAACTCTCGTTAAGGAACTCGGCAAAATGACCCCGTAACTTCGGGAGAAGGGGTGCTTCTTAGGGTGTTAAAGCCCCGAGAAGCCGCAGTGAATAGGCCCAGGCGACTGTTTAGCAAAAACACAGGTCTCTGCGAAGCCGTAAGGCGAAGTATAGGGGCTGACGCCTGCCCGGTGCTGGAAGGTTAAGAGGAGCGCTTAGCGTAAGCGAAGGTGCGAATTGAAGCCCCAGTAAACGGCGGCCGTAACTATAACGGTCCTAAGGTAGCGAAATTCCTTGTCGGGTAAGTTCCGACCCGCACGAAAGGCGCAACGATCTGGGCACTGTCTCAACGAGAGACTCGGTGAAATTATAGTACCTGTGAAGATGCAGGTTACCCGCGACAGGACGGAAAGACCCCGTGGAGCTTTACTGCAGCCTGATATTGAATGTTGGTACAGCTTGTACAGGATAGGTAGGAGCCTTGGAAACCGGAGCGCTAGCTTCGGTGGAGGCATCGGTGGGATACTACCCTGGCTGTATTGACCTTCTAACCCGCTGCCCTTATCGGGCAGGGAGACAGTGTCAGGTGGGCAGTTTGACTGGGGCGGTCGCCTCCTAAAATGTAACGGAGGCGCCCAAAGGTTCCCTCAGAATGGTTGGAAATCATTCGCAGAGTGTAAAGGCACAAGGGAGCTTGACTGCGAGACCTACAAGTCGAGCAGGGACGAAAGTCGGGCTTAGTGATCCGGTGGTTCCGCATGGAAGGGCCATCGCTCAACGGATAAAAGCTACCCCGGGGATAACAGGCTTATCTCCCCCAAGAGTCCACATCGACGGGGAGGTTTGGCACCTCGATGTCGGCTCATCGCATCCTGGGGCTGTAGTCGGTCCCAAGGGTTGGGCTGTTCGCCCATTAAAGCGGTACGCGAGCTGGGTTCAGAACGTCGTGAGACAGTTCGGTCCCTATCCGTCGCGGGCGCAGGAAATTTGAGAGGAGCTGTCCTTAGTACGAGAGGACCGGGATGGACGCACCGCTGGTGTACCAGTTGTTCTGCCAAGGGCATCGCTGGGTAGCTATGTGCGGACGGGATAAGTGCTGAAAGCATCTAAGCATGAAGCCCCCCTCAAGATGAGATTTCCCATTCCGCAAGGAAGTAAGATCCCTGAAAGATGATCAGGTTGATAGGTCTGAGGTGGAAGCGTGGTGACACGTGGAGCTGACAGATACTAATAGATCGAGGACTTAACCTATATTCTAATGTGAAAAATGAACATTGTTATCTAGTTTTGAGAGAACATTCTCTCCATCAGGTTTGGTGGCGATAGCGAAGAGGTCACACCCGTTCCCATACCGAACACGGAAGTTAAGCTCTTCAGCGCCGATGGTAGTTGGGGGTTTCCCCCTGTGAGAGTAGGACGCCGCCAAGCTTGTTATTTTATATCGTCGCGGGGTGGAGCAGTTCGGTAGCTCGTCGGGCTCATAACCCGAAGGTCGCAGGTTCAAATCCTGCCCCCGCAACCAAATTATTTTACCTATTAAATAGGGAGTACTCATTGAGTACAGCCAAAATGGTCCGGTAGTTCAGTTGGTTAGAATGCCTGCCTGTCACGCAGGAGGTCGCGGGTTCGAGTCCCGTCCGGACCGCCATTTTTATAACTTGTAAACGAAAACGTATAGTTTCGTTTTTTTTTATGTCTTTTTCTTTCAATAAGTATCCTAGATGCAATGAAACTCCTTGTGTTTGGCTACACTAAATGTGATAAGAAAAGATCATGACTTCAACAAACAACGCCTGGTTTTTTTATACCAGGCTTTCTTTATATCATTTTTAGTTGGAACCGAGGCTCATATTCGCTACACTAATACTAACTGTGTCTGACATCATGTTTGCTCAATCAGTTGATTGTATGAAGGGGCTGTCTTTTATGGATGAATTTGATCTTATTCGCCGAATTACACCAAAAGAAACGCATCAGCGTTCTTTGGTCATGGGCATCGGTGATGATGCTAGTGTTTATCAACCTCATTCACATTGTGAAGAGGTCGTTTGTGTTGATACAATGGTAGAGCATGTCCATTTTCGATTTGATTTTTCCACACCCTTTGAGGTTGGATTTAAAGCGCTGGCAGTGAATATCAGTGATATCGCAGCCATGGGAGGAATCCCTAAGTATTATCTTGTATCAATCGCGATCCCGCCTCATGGGGATGAAGCAATTGTCGCATCATTTTACGAGGGAATGAAAGCATTGGCTGACACATATCATATGGATTTAATCGGTGGAGATACAGTAGCCACCCGCAGTGACTTTGTCATCACAGTAACGGTCATTGGTGAGATTCCAAAGGGAACAGCCTGTTACCGTCATAGTGCTCAGACAGGAGACGTTGTCTTTGTCACAGGTGAACTAGGTTCATCAGCTGCTGGGCTATCCCTTTTAATGAATGAAGTAAATGCTGCACATTCGATTGACACTGCTTTTTTTCTAGAGCGACACAAAATGCCGCAGCCGCATATTGCTGCTGGCCTTATTTGTTCAAGCTTCCCCCGGGTGACCTTGAATGATGTGAGTGACGGATTAGCGAGTGAGTTAAACGAAATAGCGGAAGCCAGTCGTGTGACGATTGAAATTGAAGCTGCTCAGCTTCCAAAACATCCACATCTACCGTTGTTACATAAAGAGTGGCTTGAATGGGTCTTGTTCGGTGGAGAGGATTTTGTCTTAACTGGTACGATCCCTGAAACGGATTGGAAGCGATTTGAGACGCAATGTAAAAAAGAACACATTCAGGTCACGCGTATTGGACAAGTCAAAGATGACCGAGCGTCCAGCGTTATTTTAAAAGACCATGATCAACAAACAATTTTAATGAAAAAAGGATATAATCATTTTAAGAAATGAGGTGACTCCACCATGAAGTTAACGTGGACAACAAAAGGTGCGGATGAGACGAAACGAATTGCTGCTGCCTTGGCTACACTTGTGATGCCTGGCGATGTCTTAACATTAGAAGGAGACTTAGGCGCAGGTAAAACGACTTTTTCAAAAGGTTTTGCAGAAGGCTTAGGTATTACCCGTATCGTCAACAGCCCTACTTTTACAATTATTAAAGAATATACGGATGGCAGACTGCCACTTTATCATATGGATGTGTATCGTATGGAAGATGCGGAAGAAGATATTGGACTGGGCGAATATTTTGAGGGGGAAGGTGTGTGTTTGGTTGAATGGGCACATCTCATTGAACCTCAATTGCCTTCATCGTATTTAAAAATTGAAATGCTGAGAACAGAACGTGAAGAAGAACGTCATCTCACGTTTTATGCAAAAGGGGAGCGTTATGAGGCCCTTTGTAAGGAGATGAAAGACATTGACCATACTGGCAATTGATACGTCAAACCATACACTCGGAATAGCTCTTGTCCGTGATGACACTGTGGTTGGGGAAAGTATTACGTACTTAAAGAAGAATCATTCAGTACGTGCAATGCCGACAGTTGAAGCACTGATGAAAGAATGCGGCGTAGCACCGAGCGAATTAAGCAAAATTGTTGTAGCCAAAGGACCCGGTTCTTACACTGGCGTTAGAATCGGTGTGACCATTGCAAAAACACTTGCTTGGACGCTGTCTATCCCGATAGCTGCTGTTTCAAGTTTAGAAACGCTGGCGGCAAATGCTCGATATTTTGATGGAATGATTTCTCCTATATTTGATGCAAGAAGAGGACAAGTTTATACAGGGTTATATACATTTGAAGGTGGAAAGATAAAAGAAGTGAAACCTGATCAAAATATCCTGCTCACTGATTGGCTTCAAGAGCTGAAAAAGGAAGGGAACCCTGTTTTATTTCTTGGACATGATGTGCATCTTCATCAAGAGAATATACTCTCCACACTTGGAGAAACCGCCGTTTTAGCAGACGAGGCATTTCACAACCCAAGACCTTCAGTGCTCGCATTTTTGGGGGCAGACCGCCCTGCTGAAGATGTCCATCAGCTTGTTCCTAATTATATTCGTTTGGCAGAAGCGGAAGTGAAATGGCTTGAAGGACAAAAATAATCTCAACACAGTAGAGATGCGAAGAATGACAGTAGAGGACATCCCAGAGGTATATACGATTGAAGTGCATTCGTTTACAGCGCCTTGGAAGAAAGAGTCGTTTGTCTATGAAATTCTCCATAACCAATACAGCCATTATTTCCTCATTGAAGAAGATGGTCAGCCTGTTGGATATTGCGGCGTTTGGATTGTCATGGATGATGCACAAATTACGAATATTGCGATTCTCCCTGAGCACCGGGGAAAAGGATACGGGGAAGCGCTGCTTCGATATGTCATGGAATTTTGCAAAGAAAAAAAGACAGATCATCTTTCACTAGAAGTGCGGGTATCAAATACGCCAGCACAATCCCTTTATGAAAAGCTAGGTTTTAAACCAGCTTCTATTCGAAAGAATTATTATACGGATAACGGGGAAGATGCATTAGTCATGTGGGTGAAGATAAATGAGTGAAAAAAAAGATCGATTCATATTAGGTATAGAAACAAGCTGTGACGAAACAGCTGCGTCCATTGTGAAAAATGGGAAAGAGATCGTAGCGAATGTTGTCGCCTCACAAATAGAAAGCCATAAACGATTTGGCGGCGTGGTACCAGAAATCGCTTCAAGGCATCATGTGGAACAAATGACGATCGTATTAGAAGAAGTCATGACGCAGGCCAATATGACCTTTCAGGATTTAGACGCCATTGCTGTGACAGAAGGACCGGGCTTAGTTGGTGCACTTTTGATAGGTGTTAATGCAGCCAAAGCACTGAGTTTCGCACATCAAATTCCGCTTGTAGGTGTTCATCATATTGCTGGACACATTTATGCGAACCAGCTCGTTGGTGAACTGGTGTTTCCTTGTTTAGCTCTAGTCGTCTCTGGTGGGCATACTGAGCTTGTTTTGATGAAAGAGCATGGGTCTTTTGAGGTTATTGGTGAAACGTTGGATGATGCGGCTGGAGAAGCGTATGACAAAGTAGCTCGGACAATGGGTCTGCCATATCCAGGGGGACCTCACATTGATCGATTGGCACATGAAGGGGAGCCAACGATTAGGCTTCCTCGAGCATGGCTTGAAGAAGGATCCTATCATTTTAGCTTTAGCGGTTTAAAATCAGCGGTCATCAACACATTACACAATGCGTCTCAAAAGGGTGAAACCATTGCGCCAGAGGATTTGGCTGCAAGTTTCCAAGAAAGCGTGATTGAGGTGCTGGTTGGAAAGACATTAAAAGCGGCTGAATCGTATGGTGTGAAACAAGTCGTTCTAGCTGGCGGGGTTGCTGCCAATAAAGGTCTTAGAGAAGCCCTTACTTCAGCATTTGCGAAGCTACCTGAAGTGAATGTCATGATTCCGCCATTGTCTCTTTGTACAGACAATGCAGCCATGATTGCTGCTGCGGGAACCATTGCATTTGAAAAGGGAATAAGAGGCGACATGGCAATGAACGGTCAACCTGGACTGCCGCTTGTCTCCTATAAATAAGAACTCCTGTGGATATACAGGAGTTTCAGCGTGTAGACAAACCCTCGCATTCGGTGTCAGTCCTGCGTGCTGGTGCTCACGACTATCAAATTCGCTCCGCGCCAGTACTCGTCCTTCCTAGACTGCAAAGGTTTTCTATCACGCTGAAAAGAAGACAAAGGACTAAAATAAAGTTCATTTTATCCCTTTGTCAACAATTTGGAACTCCTGTGGATATACAGGAGTTTTTTCTCTTGAAATGAAAGCGATTTATTCACATGTAAACGTTATATATCCACAATTGTTAGAAAATTCGTTTTAAAATGAAGAGAATGTGTATAAATGTGATCTTTTATGTGGATATGTGATTAAAATACTGTGGATAAAGTGGATAACTTTAAAATATTTAAGAATAATCAAGATGTTATTGTGGGTATCATTGTGGATAAAGATTCTCACCTTAAAAAAAAGAGCACCCGTTAGGGCACTCTTTATGCATCTGATAGATCTTCCCATTCCGCAAAAAGTGATTCCATCTCTTGATTGAGCGCATCATTTTCTGTTTGAATGGCTTGTACTTTCTCGTGATCTTGGAAAATAGCAGGATCACATAGAAGCTCTTCGTTTTCACCGAGCTTGTCTTCGATGACAGCGATACGCTCTTCAATTTCTTCAATTCGGCGCTGCTTTTGTCTTTCTTTCTTTTTTAGTTCTTTTTCTTCTGCATAGGAAAGTTTTGCTGTTTCGACTGGTTTTTCTGCTTGTTTTTTATGCGACTCCTGAGTTTGGAGTGCTTCAAGCTCTAATTGTTCGTTTTTCTTTTCAAGATAGTAGTCGTAGTCACCGAGGTATTCTTTTGTTTCATTTGGTGACAACTCGAGAACTTTTGTTGCCAGGCGATTGATAAAGTAACGGTCATGTGAAACAAACAAGATGGTGCCTGGATAATCAATCAGTGCATTCTCTAAAATTTCCTTACTGTCTAAATCAAGATGGTTCGTCGGCTCATCAAGAATCAGGAAATTGGCTTTTTGGAGCATCAGCTTTGCCAGCGCAAGTCGTGCTTTTTCTCCACCGCTTAATGCATGTACAGGCTTTAAGACGTCATCACCTGAAAAAAGGAAGTTTCCTAAACAAGTCCGAATGTCTTTTTCAGTCATATGGGGATAATCATCCCAAAGTTCATTTAACACTTTCTTGGAGGATGTCAGCTTGGCTTGTTCCTGATCATAGTAGCCAATCGTCACATGAGAACCAAAGCTGATATCGCCTTTTACTGGTTTTAACGTATCCGTTAAGGTTTTTAAAAGAGTTGATTTCCCGATACCGTTAGGACCGATGAGTGCCACGCTATCCTCCCGTTTAATATGAAAAGAGAGGGAGGAGAGGAGCGGCGTTTTTTCATCGTAACTAATATCGAGATCATGCACCTTCAGCACGTCATTTCCGCTTTGTCTCATAATATCGAAATGGAAGTTTGCGGATTTTTCATCTCCTAACGGCTTATCTAAACGATCCATCCGTTCCAGCTGTTTCCGCCTGCTTTGAGCACGCTTTGTGGTGGAGGCTCTTGCTAAGTTCCGATCCACGAAATCTTGAAGCTTCGAAATTTCTTCTTGCTGTTTTTCATACAGCTTCATATCACGCTCTAGCTGCTCAGCTTTTTGATCAAGATACTTACTATAGTTCCCTGCGAACTTTTTCATCGCTGTTCTTGACACTTCATATACATGGTTCACGACTTTGTCTAAGAAGTATCGATCATGGGAAACGATGAGGATGGCTCCTGTATAATTTTGCAAATACTGCTCAAGCCATGATAAGGTATCAATATCTAGATGGTTGGTTGGCTCATCCAAAATCAAGAGTTCTGGTTTCATCAATAATAGCTTTCCAAGCGCTAGACGGGTTTTCTGACCGCCGCTTAAGGATTGGACGGTTGTATGATCTTCAAAATGACTAAAGCCGAGTCCGTGTAAAATGGAGCGGACATCCGCTTCATATTGGTAGCCGCCTTGATCTTTAAATGCTTGCTGCAGCCTGTCATAGGTTTTCATTAGAGAATCTAATTCTGTTCCTGTGGAAGAAGCCATTTTCTCTTCTATGGTTCTCATCTCTTGTTCCATTTCTTTTAAATGATCGAAAACGGATAGGAGTTCGTCTTTTAGCGTACGTGTAGACGTCACATCTGTATGCTGTGCGAGATATCCAATGGATAGGTCTTTCGGTTTGATGATCTCACCTTGTTCGTAAGACATTTGACCGGCAATGATTTTTAAAAGCGTGGATTTTCCTGCACCGTTACGACCGACAATGGCAATACGATCCCTCGCTTTGACTTCCAATTTTATATTCGTTAAAACGGTATCAGCGCCAAACGATTTGGACAGCTGATTCACTTGTAGAATCATCATGTAACTTCACCTCTGCTATAATATGTTAAGTGTAGCTTATCAGCAGTAAACCGGCAAATCTTACATACGGCTGCGATGGTCAAATGAAAGACAGATAGGAAAAAATAGTGTATGATTTGAGTGAGGGAGCGTTGAAAGATGAGTCAATTTAGCCACTTTAACGAACAAGGAAGAGCAAAGATGGTCGACATTAGTGACAAATCGTCTACAGTGAGAACTGCCGTTGCTGTTTCAAGCGTTCGTATGATAAAAGAAGTATTTCATCAAATACAAAAGCATGACATTGGAAAAGGGGATGTACTATCTGTCGCACAGGTAGCTGGCATCATGGCAGCAAAGCAAACATCTACTATCATTCCAATGTGCCATCCGCTTGCATTAAAAGGTGTCGATATCTCCTTTGATTGGGAGGAAGACGGAAATGCGTACATTCTGAACATACAAGTACAGGTGAAAACAAAAGGAAGTACGGGTGTGGAGATGGAAGCGCTCACTTCTGCCTCAGTATGTGCACTGACCGTTTATGACATGTGCAAAGCAATAGACAAAGGGATGATCATCGGCCCGACCTATCTAGTAGAAAAAACAGGCGGGAAAAACGGTGATTTTCACAGAGCATCTGATATTTAAGTTGGAGGATCTTATATGAATATAGACCAGTCAAAAATTCCACAAGCGACAGCCAAACGTTTGCCGCTTTACTACCGTTTTTTAAAAAATCTGCATGCATCAGGAAAACAAAGGGTGTCATCGGCAGAGCTTAGTGATGCAGTCAAAGTGGATTCTGCCACCATTCGCCGAGATTTTTCTTACTTTGGTGCACTTGGGAAGAAAGGGTATGGCTATAACGTCGATTACCTCTTGACCTTCTTTAGAAAGACCCTTGACCAAGATGAAATGACGAATGTCATGCTCATCGGTGTCGGGAATTTAGGGACTGCTTTTTTACACTATAATTTCATTAAAAATAATAATACAAAAATTTCAATGGCTTTTGACGTCAATGAGAGTAAAATAGGAAGTGAGATAGGCGGCGTGCCTGTCTATGATTTGGATAAGCTTGAAGAGCATGTGCAAGAGGTAGGAGATATTCCTGTTGCGATTTTGACAGTGCCTGCCGTAGCAGCTCAATCCATTACAGATCGTTTGATTGCCCTTGGCATCAAAGGAATCCTTAACTTTACGCCGGCTCGATTGAATGTGCCGGAACACATTCGAATTCATCATATAGATTTGGCGGTTGAACTTCAGTCTCTTGTGTATTTCTTAAAGCATTACTCTGTTACACAGGAGGACTGACGAAAAGGGGTAAAGGGGGTGGAGCAAATGGGTCCGATCGGTCCTGGAAGTTTGGTTCTGATTGCGGTTGTTGCGCTCATTATTTTTGGGCCGAAAAAGCTTCCTGAATTAGGAAGAGCAGCAGGAGATACATTACGTGAATTCAAAAATGCCACAAAAGGTTTAGCTGATGATCAGGAAGAAAAAAAGAAAAAAGAAGATCAGTAGAATAGGATGAGCTTCATGAATGTCAAAGATATGCCGCTTATGGAGCATATTGTGGAACTGCGAAAACGTTTAGTGATCATTGCGATGTTTTTTGTCACTTTTATGGTGGCAGGTTTTTTTCTCGCTAAGCCGGTCATTGTGTATTTACAAAATACCGATGAAGCGGCCACACTGACATTGAACGCATTTAAGCTCACAGATCCACTGTACGTGTTTATGCAGTTCGCTTTTGTCATTGCTCTTGTTTTGACGTGTCCCGTGATCTTATATCAGCTTTGGGCGTTTGTGAGTCCTGGCTTATATGAAAAAGAAAGAAAGGTGACACTTGCTTATATTCCGATTGCACTGCTTTTATTTCTGAGCGGTGTGGCTTTCTCTTATTTTATTTTGTTTCCATTTGTCGTCGATTTTATGATACGGATGTCAAATGATTTACATGTGGAGCAAGTGATTGGGATTCATGAGTATTTTACATTTCTGATGCAGTTAACACTTCCATTTGGCTTTTTGTTTCAGATGCCTGTCGTGTTGATGTTTCTCACTAGACTGGGTATCATTACACCGATGTTTTTATCAAAAATACGGAAGTATGCCTATTTTGTCCTCCTTGTCATTGCCGCACTGATTACACCGCCAGAGCTCGTTTCTCACCTCATGGTTACCTTGCCAATGCTCGTTTTGTATGAAGTGAGTATTGTCATTTCAAGAGTGACCTATCGCAAAATGCAGCAAACAGAGACAGAGGAGAAAGAAAATGATGTTGTCTCATAAAAAAGCATCGTGATCCAAATAGGGGTCACGATGCTTTTTCTATTGTGAAAGAAATTGATTGATTGCTTGAAAGAGATGCTCATAATAGGCAGATTCATGCGGGACAAAATCATGTACATGGACCTCTCTCTTTTCCTCACGTCGCTTGCCGTCTGCATCCACTTCAAAGCCCTCGATGTTCATTTTTTCGCATTCTCTATTTAAAAGCTGCTGTGCATCCATCAGCCTTGCTCTATAAAGTCCAGCAACTTCTTCTTTCTGTAGATGGACATCCATGTGCTCTTTTTGATCCATATAAAGATACACATGGCAAAACTCACGATCGGTAAACGATGGCATATGGATTTCATCTTTAATGACACCAGCAAAGGTAAGGTTCTCAAACGAGATGGAGAGACCAAGCTCTTCTTCGACTTCTCTGATGCCATCAGAAGGCTGTTCATCTGCGAGAAGGTGGCCTGCTGCTGTGATATCAAATAGAGAAGGGAAATCCTTTTTGGAGGGACTCCTCAGCTGAAAATAGAGAAACACTGTGTCATCTTCCTTTTTTAAAAGCCAGAAATGAAAGGTCTCATGCCAAAGGCCCTCAGCATGGATATCAGATCGAGCGGCTGTACCAATCGTTTCATGCTGATTGTTCATGATGTTCAGTTTTTCGTGTTCCATGAAAACATGACCTCCATAAAAAAACCATTTTCCAAACGACGGAAAATGGTTTCTGCTTTATTTTTGCTGTTGTTTTTTCATTTTGACAGAAAAAGCAAACATTTTTAACGCGATATTAATATTATAGGCCGCAAACACCATCAGCAAAATGCTGTAAAATGACCACATGTCACCTGGATTTTGAATGGCCATATAGGTGAACGCCACACCTACGGCAAAATAAATAATGCCCCATACGACAGGGTTTCTCATGAGAAAAAGCCTCCAATAATCATTTGCATTGTTTGAGATTGTTCTTCAATTATTTTTCTTACTGGCTCAATCTGCACAAGAATGACGAGCGAGTTCATCAGCATGTGTGCGCCGATTGGCACAATGATTCGTTTTGTTTTCGCATATAAAAAGGCAAAGGTAAAGCCCATTGCGGTATAGAGCAAGATATGTGGGAAATCATTGTGTACAGCAGCAAAAACCACTGAACTGACAAGTGCGCCAATGAAAAAATTCGTTTTTTCATAAACGACACCAAAAATGATTTTTCGAAAAATGATTTCTTCTAATATCGGTCCAATCAGAGCGATGACGATGACAAGCCATGGAACTGCATCCATAATGGCTAAAATGTTTTGAGTATTTTCGGATTCTCTGCTAATGCCAAATGCATATTGTTCAATCGCCCCCGCAATGGATTGTGCAAAGAGGGAAAGAAAGAAACCGCCAATGATCCAAGCGATTGCCGCGCCGACTGATGCCGGTGCTTCATTTCGGAGTGAAGCTTTTGGTACAGTCCGAAGGATGAGCAGAATAATGATTAGTCCAATACAGAAGCTGATGATTGTCCATGTTCCTGACAATTCAGAGAGCTCTGCTTGTGTCATCGGTGTCTGAATGTAACCTAACCACTTCATGATGAACACATACGGAAACGCAGAAAATTGCACCAATATATACGTTAAGATGATGTACCAATATTGTTTTTTCAAGTAACGAAAACCCCTTTACTAAAAGAACTAGATTTATTGTAACACAAGTCTTCTTTTTCGTTGAAAAGGAAAGAATCGGTGATAAAAAAAGATCATGAAAGCGTAAAAATTTTTAAAGGTTTTTACTTGAAATTACAGAAGACATTCTTTATTATAATAAATGTGTTAGCACTCGCTAGTGATGAGTGCTAAAAAAGACTACATATAAAAATTGAGGAGGTTGTTTCTTATGTTAAAGCCATTAGGCGATCGCGTAATCATTGAACTCGTTGAATCTGAGGAAAAAACCGCTAGCGGTATTGTCTTACCGGATTCTGCAAAAGAAAAACCGCAAGAAGGTAAAATTGTTGCAGCAGGTTCAGGTCGTGTACTTGAAAGTGGTGAGCGCGTTGCGTTAGAAGTAAACACAGGCGACCGCATTATCTTCTCAAAATATGCAGGCACTGAAGTGAAATATGAAGGAAAAGAATATTTAATCCTTCGTGAAAGCGACATTTTAGCTGTTATTGGTTAATCACATAAACAAAGATTGAGATATATTTCTAAAAAGACTGAGGAGGTTTCGTTATTATGGCAAAAGATATTAAGTTCAGTGAAGAAGCACGTCGTGCGATGTTACGTGGTGTAGATGCACTTGCAGATGCTGTAAAAGTAACTTTAGGACCTAAAGGACGTAACGTGGTTCTTGAGAAAAAATTCGGTTCTCCACTTATCACAAATGATGGTGTAACGATTGCAAAAGAAATCGAATTAGAAGATGCATTTGAAAACATGGGTGCAAAACTTGTGGCTGAAGTTGCAAGCAAAACAAACGATGTAGCTGGTGACGGTACTACGACTGCAACGGTTCTAGCTCAAGCGATGATCCGTGAAGGTCTTAAAAACGTAACAGCTGGTGCAAACCCTGTTGGCGTTCGTAAAGGAATCGAAGAAGCAGTGAAAGTAGCACTTGAAGGCTTACACGAGATTTCTAAACCAATCGAAGGTAAAGAATCAATTGCTCAAGTTGCGTCTATTTCTGCAGCAGATGAAGAAGTCGGCAGCCTAATTGCTGAAGCGATGGAGCGTGTAGGAAACGACGGCGTCATCACAATTGAAGAATCTAAAGGTTTCACAACTGAGCTTGAAGTGGTTGAAGGAATGCAGTTTGACCGTGGATATGCTTCACCATACATGGTCACTGATTCTGATAAGATGGAAGCGGTTCTTGAAAATCCTTACATCTTAATCACTGATAAAAAGATCACAAACATTCAAGAAATCCTTCCTGTACTTGAGCAAGTCGTACAACAAGGAAAACCATTATTGATCATTGCTGAAGATGTAGAAGGCGAAGCACTTGCAACACTTGTTGTGAACAAACTTCGTGGAACATTCAACGCAGTGGCAGTAAAAGCACCTGGATTCGGTGACCGTCGTAAAGCAATGCTTGAAGACATCTCTGTTCTAACTGGCGGAGAATTAATCACAGAAGACCTAGGACTTGACCTGAAATCAACTGAAATTGGTCAGCTTGGCCGTGCGTCTAAAGTGGTTGTCACAAAAGAGAACACAACGATCGTAGAAGGCTCAGGAGATTCTGCTCAAATCGCAGCACGTGTGAACCAAATCCGTGCGCAAGTAGAAGAAACCACTTCTGAATTCGATAAAGAAAAATTACAAGAACGTCTTGCAAAACTAGCTGGCGGCGTTGCTGTCATCAAAGTTGGTGCTGCAACTGAAACAGAACTAAAAGAACGCAAACTACGCATCGAGGATGCACTGAACTCAACTCGTGCAGCAGTTGAAGAAGGTATCGTATCCGGTGGTGGTACAGCACTTGTGAATGTATACAACAAAGTCGCTTCCATCGAAGCTGATGGTGACGTTCAAACAGGTGTCAACATCGTTCTACGTTCTCTTGAAGAGCCAATTCGTCAAATCGCTCACAACGCAGGTCTTGAAGGATCAGTCATCGTTGAGCGCTTGAAAAACGAAGAAATTGGCGTAGGCTTCAACGCAGCAACAAACGAATGGGTAAACATGATCGAAAAAGGAATCGTTGACCCAACAAAAGTCACTCGCTCTGCACTTCAAAACGCAGCTTCTGTAGCAGCTATGCTTCTTACAACTGAAGCAGTCGTAGCTGACAAACCAGAAGAAGGCGGCTCAGGCGGCGGAATGCCGGATATGGGCGGTATGGGCGGAATGGGTGGAATGATGTAACACCCCTCGAAAACCCCTTGAAATATAGGGGTTTTTGTTTTGTCTATTTTATTGGTTACGAGCGTTAAATGAATTGAAACTTTCACCGCTTTACATCCGTTAACTAAAGAGACAGTGATTTTTTTGGTTTTATCTAACATAAAGAGATGAGATGATTTTAAAAAGAAAAGCGGTGATCATATGGGCTTTACGACTTGGGTGGCGATTATTGTTGCACTGGCTGTCGTGTTTGGATTATTTGGATCGAAGAGGCGTGATAAATAAGAGGTTGAACCCACTTCCAGAGAGGAAGTGGGCTTTTTATTGCATATACAATATTCATGAGCTATACTAATTTTTAAAATTTATGTAAATACAATAAAAAAGAGGCGTGATAAATGAGAGAAATTTTGCGGGAGATTGGTGTGATTGCTCGTGCGCTTGATTCAATTAGTAATATTGAATTTAAAGAGTATGATTTAACGAAGGGGCAGTATTTGTATCTTGTGCGTATTTGTGAGGAGCCTGGCATCATTCAGGAAAAACTAGCGGAGATGATCAAGGTAGATCGAACAACGGCGGCCCGGGCTATTCAAAAATTAGAGCTGCATGGTTTTATTGAGAAAAAAGATGACACAGTGAATAGGAAAATCAAGAAGCTGTTTCCAACTGAGAAAGGAAAAGCCGTCTATCCAATGATCAAACGAGAACATGATCATTCAAATCGGGTAGCGCTGGATGGATTTTCTGAAGAGGAAGCGGAACAGATTTATGAGTATCTTCTAAGGGTGCGAAAGAATATCGAAAAAGATTGGGAAGATGTGAAAAAAGGCAAAAAGAGAAGCTACTAATTAAATAAGGGGGGAAGGGAACATGCATGTACCATCATTTTTTCAAGTGAAAGATATGGAGAAAATCAAATCATTTATTCAATCACATTCATTTGCTACAGTTGTGACGACAACGAATGAAAAGCCCATTGCGACACATATTCCAGTGAGTTTTCATCAAATTGGCGATTCGTATGTGATCTCAGGGCATATGGCGATTGGAAATCCTCAGTGGAAAACGTTTGAAGAGAACGAGAAGGTGCTCGTCATTTTTCAAGGGCCGCATGCCTACATATCCTCTTCATGGTATGAGAAAGAAGCCGTACCGACGTGGAATTATCAAGCTGTACATGTATATGGAAAGGCTGCACTGCTCGAAAAATCAGAACTGGTCAAGGAATTAACAGCGATGCTGGAGACATATGAAAGTCATAGAGATCAGCCAGTGTTATGGGATACGTTGTCTGAGGAACTGTTAGAGAAACAAATGAAAGGGATTGTGGGCTTCAAAATCATCATTGATGAAGTTCAAGCTGCTTTTAAGTTAAGCCAAAATCGCCATGAAAGAGATTATGCTCGCATTATTGAACAGTTGGAAGCAGAGGGTGAAGTGGAAATGGCGGCTGCGATGAAAGATTTGAGACAGAATTAAAAAGCGTTCTTACGGTGTTTTGACTCCCGTTTTTGAGACAGGGGTCAAAACATCTTTATGAAACAGCCAGTTGCCGAAACTCTGTTGGTGACTGGTTGTTTAATTTTAATTGAATTTGAATATTGTTATAATAATCCATATACTCCCTGACTGTTTTTTCTACAATGTCTGTTGTAGTGTTTGTCAGGTGTTGGAGATAAAATCCTTCTGATTTTAAACTGGTGTGGAAGGATTCGATGGAGGCATTCCCTCACGGGACATGCTCATTGTAATGCCTTTTTCTTTTATCACCTTTTGATAAGCATATGACGTGTAGACTGAACCTTGAACACTATGAAGTACGCAGCCTTTAGGCAGTGTCTGTAACTGCTTTAATGTTTCTAGAACAAGAGAAACATCTTGTTTATCACCAATCGTATAAGCCACAATCTCACTAGTATATAAATCTTTTATGCTGGATAGATAAAGTGTTTTTTGCCCAAATGGTAGATACGTTATATCTGTCACCAGTTTTTCAAATGGCTTTGTGGCAGAAACATCTTGTTTTAGGTAATTTTCTGCAGTTGACCGGCCTGTTTACGCTTTTTCACTTTCACACGACACTGTAAACCGTAGGTTTGCATAATACGTTGTACCGTCTTATGATTCATTTTTATTTCTTTCTGCAAGAGAGCTGTGTTTTTACGATAACCGTACGTATATTGATATGATTCACAAAGTGATGAAATCAACTCGATTAGTTTCTGCTGTTTTGGCTGATGGCTTTGTTTTTTCCATCGGTAAAATGAGGGTCTTGCAAACTCAAACATCTGACAAAATGCGCTGACTCATTTGATTTTTTACGGCCTTATAAATCGAAACTAACGCTTCTTTTTTCACTTCCTTTCCCATTCTATATACTTTTTTAATATGTCAATTTGTTGTTTTAGAAAACGATTTTCTGTTTTTAACTTCTCGTTCTCATCTTGATATTCAGGTCATTTCCCGTATGAATACTGCTTCCCAACTGGTTGATGAAACCGTTGGTTGTGTCCCATTCTTAATTCCTAGCCTGTCCATGATTTCTTTTGTCGGGATCCCCGCTAATCTCATTTGAACGGCCTCTTCTTTTATGCTAATCGGATAACTAACTCTTTTTCCCATACAAAAACACCTCCAAATTGTTTTCAGGTATGCTATACCCAATTTTCAACTTAAAGGTGTTTTTATTTGTCTCACTTTATGGGGTCAGTCCCCTGATGTGGTGTCTTTTTTCCAAAATCTATAAACTAACATTTTAATAATTTATCAAACATTATGCGCCTTTCTTGGTTTGATTTGTTGCCGAAATCAGCATTATTATACCAATTAATAACATTTTGTTTGTTTTGTTCTTCGTATAAATTCATGCCGTTTTTATAAGTGAAATATCCAGTTAGATAGGTGATATAATCAATCCTTGTGGGTTCTGTTAAGTCGTTATCGTTAATGAAATCTAAAGCCTTATCTAAACCTTTTAATGTCATTTCAAAACAAGCTCTTAACTGACTTGGTTCCATGTCACTTATAAATGACTCCTTTTTATCAGATGCCATAGGACTGTAATTTAAAGAGTGTCCGTCCTTACCGCTAACTATTTCAAAAGCTGAATTTAATGTAGCTAAAGGAATAGATACTTCTGTATTTTTTTGTACAAATAAATGGTCAAGTCCTACTAGCTCCAGTTTATCTCGAAAAATATTTGAGTATTCTTTATAGAAATCCAATCCTTTTATTTGTAATCGAGTAAGTTTCATTTGAATTTCAGGTACTCTACTTCCTGCCAAGTTTAGTACATCGAACCATTCAATTTGTTCTACGCCGGACAAATCTTGTGCATAATTAATGGTGTAAAAATAATTGAGAAATTTAGTTCGTATTTGGCCTAGTAAAGAAGATACATCAAATTCTGATAACAGTGGATTAGCTCTAATATATTCTGTATAGGTTCCTGGCACCTTATTGTATAAAACACCAACTGGAATTTGATTCTTCTTGATATCATTTCCTTTTAAATCGAGAAATTTTCCTCTAGTTACATCTAATACAATTTCTCTAATAGATTCATGGTTTGTATAAGCTTGGTAGTTAGTTGAAATTCTTTGCTGACCATCTATTACACTAAGCTTACCTTCCTGTAGTTCTTCTACTTCATTCCTATCTAACAATGTTACATGTGGCATATCTAAACTTTTTGATCCAGTTCTATTCATAGAAATAGGCGACACTGGCGCAAATCCATTTAATTGGAAATTATATAAATCCACCTTTTTCTTAGTAGTCCAAGCCAAATCACGCTGGAAAATTGGCATTATAATTTGCTCTGATTCAACTTCTTGGCATAATTGACTGATTGATTTCTGAATGGTTTCCTTGGTTGGGTCGTTAAATGCATTTCTTTGTAGTGCTTTATTGATTTTAATAGCCATAATTAAAAAACCTCCATCTAATAATTTAAAAGCTGCTAATTAAATAAAGTATAAAATAATATTATAATAAAGTCTATTATTTAATGCAGCTTTTAAAAAAATGTTGTTTTATAGTCTTTTTTATCAAATAATTAATCGCTGCTAAAAAAAGCAGCGATTAATTATTTCATTTGATTAAAGGAGATTCACTCTTATTCTTATAAAGCTCATAATCGTATATAAAGAAATGTGCAGTAATGCCGTACCTTGTACTAATTTAGATAATGCTATGATCACTTTTTCTACTTAAATTAACAAAGTCAAGTCATCAGGTTTCCCGTAGTAAATTTAGGGTTTAGATAATATCGAAGATATAGAGTTTCATTTGTGAGATGTTAATGATTTGGAAAAGTTAATCACATAAAACTAAATAAGGATACAACTCTTCAAGCTATTAAATAGGGCGCGATTGTTGATGTATGATTAGTGACCTGTTAATTTGGAGAGTGGAATATATAAATTGTGTGCGGATTTCTGTTCACAAGCTTTCAAAAATTTAATTTCATCATAGAATACCATGTACTTGCTTTTCTAGGACCGTGGTTTTGCTTTCTATTTTCTATTTTGAATTGCTGTTTAAACTAACTTAAAACACCGTCTGCATAGATCAAGTGTTTGGCGTAGTTCGTCATTTCTTTTTTCGAAGAGTTCATAAACTTGCTTGATCTCATGTTCGATTCGATAGGCTGCTACATAACCATCTGCAAATAATTCGAGAGCTTTGTCTCTATCATGGTTCACCATGCTTTTAATTTGGTCTACGATAAACATATCAAATTTTTTGTACTTGTAATTAATTTTGCTTTCGAATCATTCCGTTGTTTCATTTTAGTTATTCTGCTACGGACAACTTCTTCGGTACGGGTTAGAAACTCAGTCTTATAATATAGGCTGTTGTTATGTGCCGTATATTTTTGAGTTGCATCTAGCCCTGTAATAATTCAATTAATATTTGTGTGTTCCTGTCCGTGTTGTGTGTGTCTAATCGCATCCTATTTATTTAATGTGAATTCGTTCATTTGCGATTTCCGCGACTGTATGGGAGATACATTGCAGATTTCGTATAATGCTTCGCCAATGTTTCTATAATCACTGGTGATCTGGTAGTCTTCTAGATACTCATAGTTGACGTTTCTCACTCCGCATATTTGGAAGAAACGTTAGACATCTTCCTCTATCTCATTGTGTTAATCGCCTTTCGTTAGCAGTCATTGATGGACCAAATATTGTTGAGAGATTATTCGGCATTGATGCTGAATTGAAAAATGGATGTGGTATACTCACAGTACTCATTTTTAATGCCATTTAGAAATATTAGAAGCTTTTCATTAGTTCATAGAACTTTTGAGAAGCTTTTTTGTCTTTTGTGGTAATGAATATATATTTTATGGAATCTAAAATGGGAAGTAAGAATGCTAACTGTTTGAGAAATGTGCAATTTGATCAAGTAATTTAGATAATATAAAATATGAATAATGATATAATATTTCGTTCGACAAATTTTGCATTTGCCTCAACATTATGCTTTATCTCCGATAATAATAGTGAGTATTCAAAAACACTAGAACATAGATTTACATATCGCCAAAAAAATAGAGAACGTAGTTAATTATCTAGTGTTTAATAGTAAGAAACATCCCGCCAAAGGAGATGAGAAATTGATCTTAGAATTATGCCGTTCAAAATACTATGGTCATAGACATAGTGAAATATTAGCTATTGTTCGAAAACAAATCATTGGAAGTATTGAACATATAGAAAGTGAAATGTTGAGTCTTTTTTACGATTTCTTGAATAAAGAACCTTATTACTATTGGAATAGAGACGTATTTAATAAAACGGTAGAAGGTCTAGAAACTCTCTATGATGAGCATTATAGTGAGTTACAGATAACAGAAAATATACTTGAGCATTTTTTGTTTGGTCTTAATGCTTATAGACAAACAGCAGAAGTGATAAGTGATTTGAGAAATGTAAACGATAATCCAGAAATAAAAACTAGGCTTTACCGAATCCCTACTTATATTTCAATAGTTGAAGGGTGTCTTTCTAATTTATATAAGGTATTAACATTGCTGTTAGATCAAACGACCGATAAAGACTATAAATCACAAAGTAAGCTTAATCCATTATGTACAATACTTAAAAACAACGATTTTGAATTATTGGTTGTTGATGTTAATATAGATATCCGAAATGCGATCAATCATGGAGGAGTAATTTATAAAATTGTTGATGGAAGTCCTACATTAGAATTTCAATATTCTAAAAACCGAGAACAACAAATATTACATATGAAGCTATATGAGTTTGATGAGTTGATAGATCAGGTTTTTGATGTTGCAAGTGCTATAATCTTAGGATTGGTAACATACTTAAATAATCATAAAAATTTATTTCAGGTTAACTTAAAGGAAAAATTATTTATTCCGTTCTCCCTTTTAGCACTTGAACTAAGTATCCCTGAAGCTAGATGTCGTAGTATTAGTGGCTTACCAAATGACAAACAGCTTAACATTGATATGTATATTAAGAATACTGATGCCGCAAGTATAAATGAGATGTCCATCATACTTTCGTTGTTGGCTTACGAAAGATACAATGATTATGAGCAATTCATGATTTCTTTTAGCAACGAAAGGTTGCCATCAAGTTGGATAAGGTTTACTAATAATGAAGTAGAACGAATCTTATTCGACGTTAATAATATTGAAAGAGTTTTTGAGGAAGTTATTGATAGAGGGGATTACGTTGTATGGCCTCCATCGACTGAAAAAATAGACCTAAATGAAATAAAATATTTTCGCTTTCCAAATTATAAAGATGCAAGATATTCAATTAATCAAATAGAAGATGCTAGTATAACGGATAGGAAAAGACTTAAAGGGCATTTATATTTAGGAGATATAGACACTAGGGAAGAAATTATTGAAATTATCAAAAATAGTATAAATTGGGTTAAAAATTTAAAAAACGTACCATCACCAACTTTCCATGTGAAAAATGGGGAAATGGAAGCTGATTCAGTCTATTTAAATGTCTATAGAAAAGATACAAGGAAGAATAAAGCCACAGTATTAAGTAATGATAACTTTGTATGTAAAGTTGATTACAATATTGACGGGAAAACTACTTTGAAAAATGGAGGTATTGGATCTGCAATTTGGAATCAGCTTAGCAAGGAGCAACTAGATAATATATTAATTGCTTGGAATGGATCTCAATATAGGGAAAGAATGAAAGTTAAAATTAGAAGAAATGATCTTTGTCCTTGTGGTAGCAAAAGAAAGTATAAGAATTGTTGTATAAAATAACTTTATTGTCTTAATTACACATATGGTAAATCTATAGTTAGGGAAATTAAAGATAAATAATATTTTCCGTTTAAATGTATCCAAGTCTGTATTATGAATTAAACACTATCGTTTGAAAGAGTTCAAATGGCAAAGGAATACACCATCCTTTGGATAAATGTTTAACTAAATATATTAACATAATTCTTTATGTGTGTTAGTTTGTTATATTTATAATACATTAATTGAATTTATTATTCTGCAAGTCTATTTGTTCAAAAAAAGCGGTGATCATATGGGCTTTACTACTTGGGTGGCAATTATTGTTGCACTAGTCGTCGTGTTTGGATTGTTTGTATCGAAGAAGATTGATAAATAATGAAAGAATTAATCCCCACTTTCAAATAGGAGTGGGATTTTTTTGCTCATTTGAGAGTGTTTGTAGAGAATATAAATTAAGCCAAAATCGTCACAAAAAGAATGATGCTCAAATCTTTAACAGCTGGAAGCATATTAATAATTTCTTTCTTTAAAATTACATAAAAAAATCCACTATTTCCATAAAAAATCAGGTGAATTCCTTATAATAAAAGTATCTGAGAACGGGGAGTGAGTCGAGATGGACCAAAACGTGCTGCAAATGGATCAAGACAGATCAGAGAATGAATTCGCGGTTCTTAACATATCTTCTAAAGAGATTGGTGCTCTATCAAAGGGAGCAGCGGAGCAGATTTTACAAACGGGAGATACGGACCGTATTCATCAGCTGATGTACGTTCCGATTGAAAAGAAAGAAGATTTGAATTGGCTGATCCAATGTGTTGGGGAGGCCCTAAAGAATGAAGTTGGTGATGACGTTGCACTAGAAGTAGCTGATTTGCTCTATTTCTTTGTCATTCCGTATTATGGGAAGTATATGTTGAAAGATCGTCATTTGTATGAGTATATCGATCATTTGCTGGTACGATTAGCATCTAGAACTCACTCGGATATTGACACACTGATTGATATCATAAGAGAAGATTTAAATGAAAATATACAATGAAAAAAGCTTGTAGAGCGACCCTCTACAAGCTTTTTTATATCAACTTTATTCAGCTGGAACTGTTTTGACAGGCTCTTTTCTAAACACACCCATGCATCCTGCGATGAGGATTAATACAGCTGGAAGGATAAAGAACATAGAAATAGAAATAATACCACCAACAGCAGATACTAATAATAAAATCCCGCCAAGCTTTGCTTTTTTCTTCACGATAACAGATGCCACAATCGCAAGAATAGAGAAAAGCATTGCTGCCCAGCCTAATCCTGTGATTTGACTCGTACCTGATTCACTAAATGCGGCATCGAGTCCTCCAAAGGCAATGGCAAACATTGCACCAAAAAACCCAAAAATACCTCCAATTAAGCCTAAAACAAATTCCGTTGTTCTTTTCATAATACTTTCCTCCGATATGTAAATAAGAATTATTGGTACTTAAGAACCAACACAATCTTACTCATCGGCATTCTTTTCACAATGTTAATAGTTTTGTTAAAAAAAACAAGAAAATCCATAAAGGATTTTCTTGTCCAATTACTGGGCTCTCTCCCAGGTAATCTTTGTTTCGTTTGTTGTTTTCTTTCCTTTTGCCAGTACTTTTCCGTTTTCCTGTTTCACGGTAATGTTTAGGTCATAAAAGGAGTAGAGGGAGCCGAGGCTGTCATTTTCCGGTTTATGCAGGTTGTTTTCCTTTTCAGTGGATGCACCAATAGCTAGTGTTTTGGCAAAGTTCAAACCAATGACTTCAGCGTAATCACTATTGGTCTCAGATGAAGCCGTCACGTTTAAGGAAATGACTTTTTTCTTTTGATCAACGGTGATCGCTGTGTCTTTTACGAGCTTAGACTGCTCCATGACCTCTTTCGTTTCATTTTGAATGCGTTCATTAATCGTTGGAAGTGCCGTAGATTCTGTTTTTTCTTCTTTTGCCGTATTTGAGCAAGCTGCTAGGATAGAGAAGATTGCAACAAGACTCATGAAAACAAGTAGACTTTTTCTCACGTTCTTTCTCCTTTGTTCTTCAAAGTATGTATGCTTATGTTACCACGAATTGATGTTTTGATTAAAAGAGAAGTGTTGATAAGCTGTGAACAATCAAAAGCACCCAAAGTTGGGTGCTCCAGCGTGTAGACAAACCCTCGCATTCGGTGTCAGGCCTGCGCGCCGGTGCTCGCCCTTCCTAGACTGCAAAGGTTTTCTTGCACGCTGAAAAGAAGACAAAGAGCTAAAATAAAATCATTTTAGCTCTTTGTCAGCAATTTTGAAGCACCCAAAGTTGGGTGCTCGTGTTTTATTGTGCTGAAAGGGTTGTACTAAGTGGGATAGACGAAATGACCGTGAATTTTGGAGCCGGAGCACCAGATTCTAGATTTTTGCGTAAAAGAGATGATTTGACGGTGCCGTCCCATTTTTTATAGATACTTCCAGATGTATTTGCACGAAGCTGTACATTAGAGAAACTTGCTTGCGAGTAGCTGTTTGTTCCATTATCTTGTACGCCGTGTACCATTTTGACGACATCGAGGTCTTTCAGACGACTAGGGTTGAAAACAGGCTGTTTATAACGCAGTTTCCCGTTGACGTATAGTGACACTGTGCCATCACCATTGTTGATGAGCTTTAAGTTGACACGTGCACCATCTTTAATACTTGAATCGTATTCGCTGTTCCAATATTGACTGCCGCCTTGGGAGCCGGTGCCCAGAAAGACCTTATAGCCAGAAGATGTTTTTGAAATTCCGCTTTCAACAACGGCAGAGCCCAGTCCGAGATACCAGTCGGCATAGCCATTTTTAATGGTGGCTGTTTTTGGCAGCACAATATCAGCCGAGATACCTGACCATTTGGCTTCATCCGTTTGTGTCACGATGGCGCCGTGACGAGGACCAGCCGCAGAGGCGGGAATACTTGAAAGCATCAAAACGAAGGTCAAACTTACACTCAAAACGATGAACCACTTTTTCATGAAAATTCCTCCTTATCTTTGATTCATTTCTATTATATAAAACGAAAGGGGACGTCTACTTACGATGTTCTGGCTGTTTTTGGTGAAATTTATGAACAAAATCGGTCATTAAGTGGTCAACTTGTATTCGAATTGTAATGTGACTGTAAAATAACTGGGTGCATCTTCATGTATAATAGGGTCAGAAACCAAATACGGAGGATTTTTTAATGAATAAAAAGCTTATCGCGACAATCGTAACAGTAGCTAGTTTATTTTTAGCGTTTAGTTTCTCACATGGAGCAAGTGCAAAAAAAGTAAGCGGCAATATTACTTGGTATAATGGTGTCGGTAAAAAAGGCGCAGATGGAAAAAAACTCGGTCATTGGGATGCAGCAACAAAAATGGGATTTGACGTACCGAAAAAAGGTACAAAACTAAGAGTGACAACAAAAGCGAAACCACATAAAGTGATTACAGTATATAAATATGATGTAGGTAGAATGCCAAACGCAGTATTAGACGTAAGTCCGAAAGCATTCAAAGCACTTGGGTATAAAACAAGTAAAGGTGTCGTCAAAGGGCATTACACTTATTAATACATAGGCATGCAAAGAAGCGGGAAAAGTTCATTTTCTGGCTTCTTTTCTTGTGGAGAGGGTCTGAAAGTCAATGAAAAAATCAACATGGTGGATCATCACAGTGATTGGAGTCGCAGTGATTGCGGCTGTCATCTTCTTCATGATGAAGCCTGGGCAAGAGGCAAAACATGCAGGAAATGTGAAAACAAATCAAGATGCAAAAGACGAATTGCTTGTTTCTTTTACGGATCAAAAGTTAAACAATACTTATTACTTGCATGACAAGGCGCTTCATACAGAAAAACTGACAGCATATCCTTCAATTGCTTATGATCAGGCGAAACAGCTTTTATACTACACGTATACAGATGAAGACACACAAAAAGTAAGTATACGGGAATTGAATGTGAAAACGGATAAAGAAAAAACGCTCTTTACGAGTGACAATTCAATCGACAGTATGAGACTTTCTGGTGACGGAAAACAGTTATATCTAAGGTATAACAAGGATTCAGGTGAGCAATTTTATGTAGCGTCTTTTGATTTGAAAACACAGAAAGTGAAAGTGTTATATCCAGAAAAAAGTGATGATGATACGGTGAGTTCTTTTGCTTATGATCCAGCATCAAATCTGTTGGCCATTCAGCATTATTCGTTAAAAGAGGATTATAAAAAGACGGATGAGGCAAATGAAAAAGGAATGGATCCTGAACCAACGACCATGAAGATTACCCTTCAAACAGGTGAGAAGGGTAAGCGAATTGCACGTATTTCTCAAACCATCAATGATATTTCTTTTTCACCAGATCATAAAAAACTCATTTATACAGAAGTGAAGGTTCGAAATGAAAAAGAAGTATCATCTATTAAGGTGATGGATGTAGATACAGGAAAAACGAAGACACTCGTTAAAAACAGCCAAGATGTGCGTATTTTAAGTGCTGCCCAGCCGCAATTTTCTGCGGATGGTACATCTGTTTATTTCTTAGGTGTTGCAAAGAACGCAAAGGAATTAAAGGATGACACAGGACGAAAGGCGAAGGTCAGAACCATTTTTGAATATGATATTAAGAAGAAAACAGTAGAAACCGCTTGGGAGAAAGAAGGCGGGATTGTTAACAATTTCACTGTCAATCGGTAAAAGATGCGCGTTCAGTTATTTTATATCACTGGACGTTTTTTTATTTTGTCATGGGATGTGTCGGTGAAAAATGCGGATTTGTGAAATGAACATCACTTTTTAAGCAAGGAAATGAGTGGTATTTTGATATTTTGCTACTGTGACAGAATCAGCGTAAGAGAGTAAAGTAAGTGGAAATAAAAAAACGAGAGGACAGAAGACTTCTCGTTTTCTCTTATTTATTTATTGTTTTCATCTAGTAAGTTTTGAAAAATAAACAAGGCATTAATGGAATGAGGGAATCCTGCAACCTTTGTACAGTGCTTAATGATCTCCATAATCTCTATAACAGAGAGCCCGATATGTAATGCTTGTACAAAATGAGCTTTTAACTCTTCATCACAATCACCTTTTGCAATGAGAGCCGATAATGTGCTGATGGCCTTCTGTTTTTCATCTAATATGAAGTGATTGAATTCTTTTTGTTCACCGAGTTCAATTGTTAGTTGTTCAATGTTTGATCGAATGCTCTCGTTTTCATGAATTGAAAGCTTCTCCCTGTTACCTGCCACTGTTTCTTGCTTGACCTGGCAAGTCTCTTTTTCTTCATTCAAATTGAACTCCTCCGTTTTTTATGACGATTTTCTATTTGTTCGTGCATGGTTTCTTAAGTGCCTTTTGATAGAGGTAATGGGTATATAGTAGTATTATCGGTTTACTTCGTCAACTTTTTAAGTGTGGAATGTTCAAATAAATGCCATTCATGCGATACATTGTTCGTTTTTTCTCATGGAGATTGAAAAGAAAATAGAGGGCTAATAAATAGAAGCTGTTAGCCCTTTTTCACATTACGCAATTAACAGAGAGGAGGTTTCATGTTTACTAAATGATATCCATCGGCCGCATCATGTCATAATCCTCGTGTTCTAAAATGTGACAATGCCACACATATCGTCCGCTATATGGGACAAACCGAGCGATGATGCGAATGACTTCACCGGCATGCGCCTGAATCGTATCCTTGTAACCTTGTTCATGCAAAGGAGGCGCTTCATTTGGTCCCGTGTACACGATTTCACCTGTCGATTGATAGATGTCTGTATCGAATGGTCTTCTATCAATCACTCGAAATTGAACAAGATGTAAATGAATAGGGTGTGTACCTCTTGTTGGATTAACGATGTTCCATACCTCTACACTGCCAAGTCGAGGATTTTCCGTGACAGGATCATTCCAAAACTGGTTATCTAGTAATAAAATCGGGCGCCCATATTTATCTTGTGTGCCAGTAAGGGTTAGCGTCCGCTCGTTATCAGCTCGGCTCGGCCGGAGCGGTGGCAGTGGTTTGAATATCGGACGTAACGTTTTAGCTGCTCTTCCTTTGAGCGGACGAGTGACTTTAAATTGCATAATGTTTGCATCTGTTTCTGGATTGACTTCTTGACCGCAGCCTGCCGTATTTTTTAAAACAATCGTTTTGTTTTTGTAAGCTGAGAAGTCGATGATGACATCAAAACGTTCAGCAGGTGCAATGCTAAAAGATTGGTGATGAACAGGTCTTGGCAAAAAGCCGCCATCAGATCCAATTTGTAAGATTGTGGCGTCGTTATCTAGATGAAGCTCGTAAGTTCTTGTATTGGACGCGTTTAAGATACGAAAACGATATTTTCGCGGCTCTACTTCTAAATATGGCCATACTTTTCCATTGACTAAAATCGTTTCCCCGCAAAAAAATGGCACGATGGAGGGATCTGGAAGGTCACTATCTTCTGGTGTGTTATTTGGTCTACTTGGGTAAAACAGTGCGCCATCCTCCTGAAACGTCCGGTCCATGATCATTAAAGGGATATCATATTCATCTTTCGGTAATTCGAGCGATTTTTCAAACGCATCTGAGATCAAATAAAAGCCAGCTAATCCGGCGTATACATTTAATCGTGTCAATGCCATGGCATGATCGTGATACCACAATGTGCATGCTTGCTGGTGATTAGGGTATTCGTAAACCTCTCGTTCAAAGAAGGGACCGGTTGCTTCAAAGTCTCGCGAAAACCAAGCCTCTGGATAACCGTCACTGCTTGCAGGTGTCACGCCCCCATGCAGGTGAACGACTGTTTTGACTTCGGGTTCATCATGATGTCCAGCGTGAATGGTATGATCGACAGGCAGGAAGTGTTTCAGCGGCAATTTGTTCATCCATTTCACTTTGACCTTTTCATTTCGATTCGCTTTAATGGTTGGACCAGGTAAACTGCCATTATAGGTCCATAGCTTGGTTGGGGGCAGATCTCTATGAACTTTTAGGAACACCTCCTCCATAGCGATTTCATAATACGTTTGTCTTGGGTTTTTTTTGACGGGCTCTGCGACTTCTGGAATTGGCAGCTCGTCAACAAACTTTTCTAGGTTCATGTTGACTAATCCTCACTTAAAATCAATTTGATACATTATAAGTGCGGACATCCAAATAGGTGAATAAAATAAAAAAAACCGCTTTTCAGCGGGAAAAATTAAGGGTGTTTATTTTCAAGCGCTGCACTTGCAGGCACTTTTTTGTTTGGTTTAAAGATGAAGTAGGCGGCTAGTACACTGATGGTAATGATGCTTGTCAGTATGAGCTGAGGTCTCATTGATTCGATAAACAGCATAGAGGTCAAGATGGCGCAGATGACCAAAATGGTAAAGTACGTAAGGTATGGGAACAGCCACATTTTGATTTTAAGTTGTTCTGGATTTTCTTTTTCAATTTTACGACGCATTCTTAATTGTGAAACGGCAATGACCAAGTAGACAAGAAGTGCAATGGCACCAGAGGCATTGACTAGAAATAGAAAGATGGTTTCAGGGTAAAAGTAGTTCATCATGACGGCAATATAGGAAAAGAAGGTACCAGCGACTGTAGCTGCTACAGGGACACCGCGTTTGCTGATTTTCATAAAACGTTTTGGTGCTTCGCCTCTTTCTGCTAATGAATAAAGCATTCTGGACGTTGTGTATAGGCCGGAGTTTAAACAAGAAAGAACGGCTGTTAAAACAATGACGTTCATGACTTGAGCGGCTGATGGGACACCGATGTATTCTAATACTGCAACGAACGGGCTTGTTAAAATATTCGCTGAATTCCATGGGAGTAACGTGACAACGACAGCGATCGACCCGACGTAGAAAACAATAATACGCCATACAACTGAACGAGTAGCTGTTGTCACAGATTTGACAGGGTCTGCTGATTCACCTGCGGCAATTGCCACAATCTCGGTTCCCATGAATGAAAAGATGACAACGACAATCCCGAGGAGCACAGAGCCGAACCCGTTTGGAAGGAAACCGCCATTCCCCGTTAAATTGGCAAGACCTGCAGTATGATGACCGCCAAAACCAAAAATAAATGCAAAACCAATGAGTAGGAATAGAATAATGCTGACGACTTTAATCAATGAAAACCAATATTCAAATTCGCCGAAAGATTTAACAGAAAAGATATTTGTCAAAGTTAAGAGGATTGTGAGGATAAGACTTGTGAGCCAAACAGGTGCATCTCCATACCAATATTGAATAATGGCAGCACCGGCAATGGCTTCAATGGCGATGACGATGACCCAGAAGAACCAGTAAAGCCAGCCGATTGTAAACCCAGCCCACGGGCCGATGGCGTCGCTCGCATATTGTGAGAAAGAGCCGCTTGTCGGATAGGCACATGCCATTTCTCCAAGCATTCTCATAATAAAGATGACCAGAAGTCCGGCAAATGAATAGGAAAGAATCGATCCAGGCCCTGCAGAATGAATGACAGCACCACTACCAACAAATAGCCCTGCCCCAATGACCCCGGCAATGGAGATCATTGAAATATGTCTTGTCTTAAGGTTTTTTTGAAGACCGTTTGTCATGTTGGACATTTCTTTACCTCCAAACATTTCTCTTTTATTCGAGAGTTTGTTTTTAGAATATTTTAAATTTTATCATACTGAATTGTCATTCAGCATTGGACAGGTTATCAAACTGACATTTCAAACCTCTTAACATGATGTTAAAAAGTATAAAGGATTTGAGAGATTATGTTCCCTCATTTTCCTCTGCCCATTCTTAAAAATAGCATAAGAAGGAAGAAAGAAAAGTTGTGTTTTAAAATAAAACTATTCTGACAATTGTATGGTAGAGTGATTTTGTTCTTTTTCATTTTTCGGGGTGGTTTTGAAAAACGTTGATGGGAGTAGGTCTTGAGGTCAATTGACCTTATAAAAATAAGTTTGCTTAGGTCAACACATTTCCATGTATCCTATTTTGCTGATTCAAGCGAATCATGTTGCTGTAGACCCACACGGGCTTGGCTTTGTAAGATAAATATAGAAAAGTAATGTGTGAGGAGGCGCTGTTCGGTATGGAGCGCTACAACGAATTAAGACAAGGTGAAACAGGTGCTTGGGTCAGCATTATAGCCTATGTGATTTTATCTGCTGTCAAACTGATCATTGGGTATGTGTTTCATTCAGAAGCCCTTTCCGCAGATGGCTTGAATAATACGACAGATATCATTGCTTCGCTTGCCGTATTAATTGGGCTGCGTATTTCTCAGAAGCCACCTGATGAGGATCATCCATACGGTCATTTTAGAGCTGAAAATATTGCCTCACTTGTAGCTTCCTTTATTATGATGCTTGTCGGGCTTCAGGTTTTGCTGAGTGCAGGCCAATCGCTTTTCTCATCAGAGCATCAAACGCCTGATATGATTGCAGCTTGGACGGCAGCAGGAAGTGCTGTTGTGATGTATGGCGTGTATATGTATAACCGTAAACTGTCTAAACGAATTAATAGCCAGGCGCTATATGCGGCAGCGGCTGATAATAAATCAGATGCTTATGTGAGTATCGGGACGTTTGTCGGAATTATCGCCTCTCAATTTCAGCTGGCGTGGGTTGATACGCTTGCTGCGTTTGTGATTGGCTTAATTATCTGTAAAACGGCGTGGGAGATTTTCAGAGATGCGTCTCATTCGTTAACGGACGGTTTTCATATAAAAGATATGTCTAAATATAAAGAGACGATTGAAGCGACACCAGGAGTGGGCGATTTGAAAGACATTAAAGCTCGTTATCTTGGAAGCACCGTCCATGTGGATGTGGTCGTTGAAGTAGAACCGCATTTAAACATCGCAGAAAGCCATGATATTGCAGATGAAATTGAACGCAGAATGAAGCAGGAACATGATATTCTACACTCTCATGTTCATATGGAACCAGCAAGTGAACCTAAAGAGGAGCAGAAGTCTTTTCCGTCGTGAGAAGGCTTCTTTTTTCTACGTGTTGATGTTTCATGCAAATGCGTGTTGTATGGTAAAGTTAGACTATATGAAAATTGACGGAAACGTGATAGGAGGATCAGGATGGCATTTGATGAACCAATGCATTCAGATTTACAAAAAATCGTAGATAACATCAATAAAGTGATGGTGGGGAAAAAAGATATTGCGATATTAAGCCTTGTTGCGATTTTGGCGAAGGGGCATGTGCTATTAGAGGATGTGCCTGGCGTTGGGAAGACCATGATGGTTCGTGCTCTGGCAAAATCCATTGGGTGTGAGTTTAAGCGAATTCAATTTACGCCTGACCTTTTGCCTTCAGATGTAACAGGTGTGTCGATTTATAATAAAAAGACAAACGAGTTTGAATTTAGACAAGGACCGATTATGGGGCAGATTATTTTGGCTGATGAAATCAACCGAACCTCTCCTAAAACACAATCAGCCCTTCTTGAAGCGATGGAAGAAGGCAGTGTCACAGTAGACGGAGAAACGATGCCGCTGGCAGATCCTTTCTTTGTGATGGCTACGCAAAATCCAGTGGAGTATGAGGGAACCTATCCACTTCCAGAAGCGCAAATGGACCGCTTCTTATTTAAGCTACAGATGGGGTATCCAACCATGCTGGAGGAGCTTGAGGTGCTGAATTTGCAGGAGAAGCAATCGCCAATTGACACGCTTCAGGCAGTCATGACAAAAGATCATATCCATGCTTTGCAGCAAGCGGTTCAGACCGTACATGTGGATGCGTCGATTAAAGAATATATTGTCGAAATCGCCCAAGCGACGAGAAATCATCCGTCTGTCTATTTAGGCGTGAGCCCAAGGGGTTCAATTGCATTGATGAAAGCGGCTCAGGCGTATGCGCTGTTGAACAGGCGGGATTATGTGATTCCTGATGATGTACAGTATTTGGCGCCTTACACATTGCCGCATCGCATGATTTTGACATCAGAAGCAACGTATGAAGGGAAGAAGGCGGAGACACTGCTACGACAGATGATTGAGCATATTGGCGTACCAGTTCAAAAGTCGATGACTCAATGAAGTCACGTGACCGTTTCGCTTTTTCACTATGGTTACGGGTGTTTATGCTCTTTCTCCTCACGGCAGCAGCCTTTTGCTATGCCATGTTTCAGGGCGGCTTTGTGAGCTGGTTCCTTTTTTATGCATTTTCACCATATGCTTTGTATGCTTTGCTGTTTGCCCTTGTTCCACTTCGTGCAACAGCCAAAAGGACATTACAGCATACCCGGTTAAAGGCAGGGGAAGTGCTGTCTGTTGACCTTGAAATCAAGCGGACGAATTTATTTCCGTACGTGTACGCCATACTTGAGGATGAACCGCCGGATACCTTCCATTTACAGGAACAGATTGAAATGAAGCGAATGATCTTTCCATGGTTTCGGAAAACGTGGCGATTTTCGTATCAATTCAATGACATTGTGCGGGGAGAGCATCAGTTGACGGCGATTAGAATCAAAACGGGTGATATGTTTGGGTTTGTTGAAAAAGAAGTGATTCTTCCACTAGAGAAAAAATTGCTTGTGTATCCGAAAATGTTGGATATTCCGGTTGAATCTGCTGCATCGGTGAATGAAAATGGAGGCAAAGCGGTGCACTCTTGGTTAAATGAACCGACAAATGTGACGACAGGTGTGCGTGAATACCAGCAAGGAGACCGTTTCGCTTGGGTGGACTGGAAGACAACAGCTAGAAGAGGTCAGCTTATGACGAAGGAGTTTGAACAGAATCAGACAAAGGATTTGGTGGTGTTTGCTGATTTTACAGATGAAGCCGCTTTTGAAACGATTGTGTCTATGACCGCATCGGTTCTGCAAACGGCTGTGAAAAAAGGGGTGCCGGTAGGCCTTGTCCCGCTTGGGGATCAGCACTTATTTCGAGTGGATCAAGGAGAGTGGCATTTACAGGACATGCTCTACTATTTAACAAAGGTGCAGTATCTGCCTTCTCGTTTACCTGATTATCAATCATTAACAGCGAGTGAGCACCAGCAGACAGGAAAGTATGTGATGACAGGTCATCTGCAAGAAGAGCTTGCTGCCATTTTACTTGGGAATCGAAACAGAAAGAACATCACCGTTCTTTTAGTGAAGAGAGCCGTTGATCGATTGACGGCAAAAGAAAAACAGCTTGTGGACCGGCTTAAAGCTTCTGGGATACACACGACCCTTTTATTTGAGGACCGGCTGCATGAAAGAACTGTGAGGTGACAAACATTTATGCTGCATATGCATCAGCGGCAAAGCCGTTTTGAGTTGTTCATCTATTATGCTGTCGCATTTCTGCTACTTTGGGAGTGGCTTCGTCCGCTTCAAGATTTTACAGAGACGAGTCATACGTCTTATTTCATCATTTTTATAGGGCTTACGTGTTTGTTTACGTTCTTTCGATTGAAGTGGTATGTGACGTTTCCTATTTGTGCTGGATTGATCTTGCTCGCATTATATTTGATTTTTTATCAATCAGAGCCAAGTTATCTGCCTGCGCTGTTTGCTGATATTAAAGATAATATTTCTTTGATGAGCATGGGCATGTGGAGTGACATGTATCCGTCTTTCCGCACATTGTTGTTTTATATTTTGCTTTGGCTACTTGTTTATTTACTTCATTATTGGGTTGTGTATCAGCAGCGTATCTTCTTCTTTTTACTGATGACGATTGTATATGTCACGATTCTTGATACGTTTACGCCTTATGATGCGACTTTTGCGATCGTTCGAATTATGGTATTTGGCTTTTGTTTACTTGGTCTGCTCTATTTCGACCGGCTTCGTTCGGCTGAAGGTGTGCGGGTGTCACAGAAAGCGCGTCTCAATTGGTTCTTACCCATGCTGGCGCTTGTTCTTGTATCAGCATCACTCGGTGCGTCTTTGCCAAAATCTGATCCGAAATGGCCTGACCCAGTCCCGTTTTTTAAAGCGGTCACGAATCAAGATGGTTCCGCTGGACAGAATAAGGTGGGATATAGTGCGGATGATTCGTCGCTTGGGGGACCGTTTAGTGAGGACCGTACACCGGTATTTAAATGGAGCGGAAAAGAGCCGTCTTATTTTCGTGTAGAAACAAAAAGTATTTACACGGGGAAAGGCTGGGAGGATGCTTCAAATGATACGAAACCTACTCGGTTAAAAGGGAGTGATGTGCCGAACCGGTGGTTTACCAATCGCGTGAAAACAGAGGAGCATGAAATGAGAGTCGATATGGAATCAGATTATCGATTTAATCATGCTGTTTATCCGATTGGTACGGTTATGCTGACGCCAATGGAAAACATTCCACTGCAAATGATGGGCAAAACGGAGAAAATTGTACCGTCTACTCAAAACCCGCCTAAAAATTTAGGGAACTATCGAGTCAGCTTCTTATCACCTACATTTATCCTAGAGGATTTACAGCGGATCAAAGTACCGACCAAGCAGCAAGTGAACCAGCAGGTCGGACGTGAATACTTGCAGCTCCCATCCTCGCTGCCAGAGCGTGTGAAAACATTGGCGAACAGCTTAACGGAAACGAAGGATAATATGTATGATAAAGCAAAAGCGATTGAGGATTATTTAGGATCTGCGAAGTTTTCATATGAAACCCAAAATGTCGCTGTACCTGGGCGTAACGAAGACTATGTGGATCAGTTCTTATTTGATACGATGATTGGCTATTGTGATAACTTTTCAACCTCGATGATTGTCATGCTTCGCTCGATTGGAATTCCGGCGAGATGGGTGAAAGGATATACGTCTGGTCAGTTATATGAAACACAGATGGATGGAAGCAATGTGTATGAAGTGACCAATAACAATGCCCATTCATGGGTAGAGGTGTATTTTCCAAACCGTGGTTGGGTGACTTTTGAACCGACAAAAGGGTTCACGAACCCAGAGACATTTACGAATGAAACCACGGCTAACAACGACCAAACAGATGATCAAGAGGATGAAAAAGATCAGCCCGCATCTGATCAACAAGAAAACGAGCAGACACAGCAGCCGCAGCAACAAGAACCAGAACAGGCGGCAAAACAAGAGGAACAAGCAGCTAAAGCAAAGCCAAGTATGGTTCATGTTGGTTCAATCTTGGGCTACGCAGCAGGTGTAATTGTCTTTCTTGGTTTCATAGGCTGGATGCTTTACCGGTTCAGAGCAAGATGGCTGCCAATCTTTATTGTGAGAAAGGTAAAACGTTTGCCAGATGAGGAAGCTTTTTTTTACGCATATGCTGCTCTATTAAAACAGCTAAGGCGCAGAGGGATCGAGAAAAAGCCAGGCATGACGCTAAGAGAATTCGCTTCTTTGATCGATGACAAGGAAGGAGATCATCACATGTCTGAGCTAACGCAGTTCTATGAGCGGGCGCTCTACAGGCGAGAAGATGCGTCGGCGCTTTGGCAGCAGTCGGCGAAGTTATGGGAAAATTTAATAAACAGGAGATAGTCTTGACCCCGTACCTTCCTGTTGTTAGAATAGGTGAATATTAAAACCTTCTAAAATACATGAAATTGAAGCGTTCGGATGTGAGTCTGGGCGCTTCAAAAGCGTGATTTACACTGAGAGCAGGTTTTCTCCTCTCATTTTTTCTGTGCGTTTATAAAAACTATATTGGACATAGAGGTGACACCATGACAAATTTAGTAAATGAAATGATTTTGGTTCTCGATTTCGGTAGTCAGTACAATCAGCTGATCACTCGCCGTATTCGTGAATTTGGTGTGTACAGTGAGCTTCATCCGCACACTTTAACTGCTGAAGAAATTAAAGAAATGGCGCCGAAAGGAATCATCCTTTCTGGTGGACCGAACAGTGTATATGATGAAGGATCTTTCCGCTGTGACGAAAAGATTTTTGATCTAGGCATTCCAGTTCTAGGCATTTGCTACGGCATGCAGCTGATGACTCACTATTTAGGCGGGAAAGTAGAAGCGGCTAGCCAGCGTGAATATGGGAAAGCAGACATCCATATTAACGGAACACCTGCTTTATTCAAAGACCTTCCAACGGATCAAGTCGTTTGGATGAGCCATGGTGACCTTGTCGTTGAAGTACCAGAAGGCTTTACAGTTGATGCAACAAGTGCACATTGTCCAAACTCAGCGATGAGCTTAGCTGAGAAGAATTTCTATGGCGTTCAGTTCCACCCAGAGGTACGTCACTCTGAGTACGGAAATGATCTATTGAAGAACTTTGTCTTCGGCGTATGTGACTGCGATGGCAAATGGTCAATGGAGAACTTCATTGAAATCGAAATGCAGAAAATCCGTCAAACAGTAGGCGACAAACAAGTATTGTGCGCACTAAGCGGCGGTGTAGATTCATCTGTTGTGGCGGTATTGATCCACAAAGCCATCGGCGATCAGCTGACATGTATTTTCGTTGACCACGGTCTTCTTCGCAAAGGCGAAGCAGAAGGGGTAATGAAAACATTTAGCGAAGGTTTCAACATGAACGTGATTAAAGTAGATGCGAAAGATCGCTTCTTAAACAAGCTAAAAGGTGTGTCTGATCCTGAGCAAAAACGTAAAATCATCGGTAACGAATTCATCTATGTATTCGATGACGAGGCGGACAAGCTAAAAGGAATCGACTACTTAGCACAAGGAACTCTTTACACTGACATCATTGAGAGTGGAACAGCAACGGCACAAACAATCAAATCTCACCACAACGTAGGCGGTCTTCCAGAAGACATGCAGTTTGAATTGATTGAGCCACTTAATACGCTATTCAAGGATGAAGTCCGTGCTCTAGGGTCAGAGCTAGGTATTCCAGACGACATCGTATGGAGACAGCCATTCCCAGGCCCAGGACTAGGAATCCGTGTACTAGGTGAAATTTCTGAAGAAAAACTAGAAATCGTCCGTGAATCGGATGCGATTCTACGAGAAGAAATTGCCAACTTCGGCCTTGAGCGCGACATCTGGCAATACTTCACTGTCCTCCCAGACATCCGCAGCGTAGGTGTCATGGGTGACGCAAGAACATACGATTACACAATCGGTATCCGTGCTGTTACGTCTATTGACGGTATGACGAGTGACTGGGCAAGAATCCCTTGGGATGTACTTGAGAAGATCTCGACTCGTATCGTGAATGAAGTGAAGCATATTAACCGCGTGGTGTATGATATTACGAGTAAGCCGCCTGCTACGATTGAGTGGGAATAGCTATAATAGAGCTAGAAACCTTTGTGTATCAAGGGTTTCTAGCTCTTTTTTATGTTGCACTTTTTCCTTCCGTCTTCATGTGTTCATTCATCATTCCATCCTTTACACACATCAATCCATTGTGAATAACCGGAGTGTTTTTCTAATTGTTTGATTGTTAGTTCAATAGCACTGTTACTGCTCCCGCAGGCTGGATAGACTGTCTCAAAACGTTTGAGTGACCTATCTAAATAAACAGTAACGCCATTCTTTATAGCAAAAGGACATACTCCGCCAATTTCATGACCGACCAAGTCAACGACCTCATGAGGAGGCAGCATTTTCGCTTTTGTTTTAAAATATTCCTTGAATTTTTTGTTATCAACCTTTGCATCGCCAGAGGTCACAACTAAAATAGCTTGTCCATTTACTAGAAAGGAGAGTGTTTTTGCGATTCTTTCAGGTTCGCAGCCCAATGCAGAAGCAGCCAAGTCTACGGTTGCGCTAGATACTGAAAATTCCTGAATTCGAGTATCCATCTCATATTGTTTAAAATAATCTTTTACTTTCTTGATTGACATGATGATTTCTCCTTTTTATTCGTATTGATTTGAAGTTTGCTCGACTTTATTTTTTAAACGATATTGATGTGGTGTTAGGTGATACTTTTTCTTAAATAAACGAATGAAATGCTCTATATTTTGATAACCAACGGCTCCCGAAATATGATCCACTTGTAAATTACTACCGGTTAGCATTTCGCAGGCTTTTTCCAATCTTATTTCTTGTCGAATCTCACGAAATGATTTGCCGAGTTTACGAGCTATATATTTTGACAGATAAGATTGTGAAAGGTTAAATTTCTCTGCCATCTTCTGGAGTGTTATATGCTCACAACATTGCTGAATATATTGAAGCATTTGAATCATACGTATATCACTATATGGTTTGACCTGAATGACGTTCATATGACTTGGTTTGAATCTTAATAAGAGACATAATAATATCTCAAACAAATTATTCATAATCAACTGGTAACTAGGAAATCGATTGTGATTTTCTATAAATAGTTGAAGAGAGCAGTCTAGCAAATTTTTATCCAAGTGACTATGGAAAATAAGAATATGTTTATTTTCTTTTATATACAATGCATTCAAAAAGAACTCTGAAATGACATGATTGCCTTTTAACATTTTAAAAAACACTTTTTGAAAAGTACTTTTACGGATCATGATTTGGATTGCGATTGTATTCTCCATTACAATTGGCTTGTGTATTGTGTCAGGTGGAATAAAGGCAATATCTCCTGATTTTAAAACGATTTTTTTATCTTCCACTTCTACATACATCTCATTTTCCAGAACATAGATCATCTCAAAGAAATCATGGATAGCCGACAATTGAGGCATAAAACGGCTATACTTTCTCACTTCGATATCTTTCTCCTGACCTAACCACATGGTATCCTCTTTTTCAAATTCGTTCTGCCCTCTTAGCAAAAATTCTTCTATATATATTTGCTTTTGCATGAAATTGTTTTGATCATAATCCTTCAAAAATAATTGCAATGATTCATTGTCATGCTTTTTCTGCTGGTATTGTTGATAAAAGATTTCTTGCTCGTTATATTCTCTTAAATATTGCATCGCTTCATGTTTTTCAAGTTTATCTGTTTCCATTACATCCAAACCTCTAGTCTATTTACTGCAACCACCAGGGCCTTTACTGTTGCTTCTATAATATCTTTATCGATTCCAGCACCCCAATGCATTTTTCCTTGATATGAAATACCAATCTGTGCACAGGCTTTTGCTTGAGAATCCTTGCCCAAAGAATTCTGTTCATAGACTTCCAAATCATACTCGAGATGAAAATGTGCTTTTAACGCATTACTGATTGCATCTAAACTTCCAGTGCCAGTTCCTTGTATGTCTATTTGTTGATGATCTCTCAGCAAAGTTAAGGTGACTTCTTGCTTCTCTCCTTTATGAAATTGATAATCAAGCAGCTGGAAATGAGGGTGAAAATCAACATACTGCTTTTCAAAAACATGATATATTTCTTCGACAGACAATTCTCTATTTGTCTGATCAGATACTTTCTTCGCTGCATATCCCATGGCTTCATTCATTTGATAAGGAAGTTGAATGCCATAATTTGTTTCTAATATATAGCCTATGCCGCCTTTTCCAGACTGGCTATTGATTCGAATCACATCCGTTTGATAATTTCTTCCCAAGTCAACTGGATCTACTGGGATATACGGAACGTCCCATTTATCAACATGATGTTCCTTTCTATATTTCATCCCTTTAGATATCGCATCTTGATGTGAACCAGAGAATGCGGTGAAAACCATCTCCCCAGAATAGGGCTGCCGCTCATGAACAGTGATTTTTGTTAGTTTTTCATATTTTTTACGAATCGCTTCTAGGTTATTGAAATTCAATTTTGGATCATAGCCTTGTGAATACATATTCATCGCCAAGGTAATCAAGTCTACGTTCCCTGTACGTTCACCGATACCAAATAATGTCCCTTCGACTCTTTCGGCACCAGCTAGCACACCAAATTCTGCATCACTCACCCCAGACCCGCGGTCATTATGAGGGTGAACAGACAATGTCACACTGTCTCGGTAAGACAGATTTTTGTGTATATACTCAATCTGACTTGCAAAGATATGAGGCATTGAATATTCAACTGTTGTCGGAATATTTATGATCGCTTTGTGATGTGGTGCCGGTTTCCAAATATCTAAAACACTATTACAAATATCTAACGCGTAATCCACTTCTGTTCCTGGAAAGCTTTCAGGACTATATTGAAAATAAATATCACTTTCTGTTTTTTCGGCAAGTTCTTTTACTAAAATAGCGCCATCAATGGCAATTTGTTTAATTTCATCTTTTGTTTTCTTAAATACTTGTCTGCGCTGCGCTTCTGACGTCGAATTATATAAATGAACAATCGCTTTCGGTACCCCCTTAATGGCTTCGAAGGTTCGGCGGATAATATGCTCTCTCGCTTGCGTGATCACCATAATCGTGACATCGTCAGGAATCATATGACGATCAATCAGTGTCCGTAATAGCTTAAACTCCGTATCATTAGCAGCTGGAAATGCGATTTCAATTTCTTTAAAACCGATCTCTACTAGTAACTGAAACATATCCAATTTTTCTTCTAAGTTCATAGGAATAGGTAATGCTTGATTTCCATCCCGTAAGTCCACACTGCACCATATCGGAGCACGTTCTAATGTTTCTTTCTTCACCCAATCATAAGTAAGGTTCGGTGGCAGAAAGTATTTCTTTTCGTATTTTTTGTGGTTAAACATCATCGATTCCTCCTGTAAATGGAAATAAAAAAAGCCTATCATCTCCAAGATTGAACTTGGAGACGAAAGACTTCTTCTTACGCGGTACCACCCCTGTTTCATGATAACTTTACATTATCATGCCCTTATTCGGATACAGATTGTTTGATCTGATATCCTTCCCGTATAACGGCGGGGTGCCGACCTTAACTACATCAATCTTTTTCATTTCACTAAGGCTACTCTAAGGTGAGTTCCCTACCTTTTTGTTATTGCTTCTCATCAACCAGCAACTTTCTGAAAACGTTTCGGCAAGTACTATTCCTTATCATCGCATTCTAATTTTTCTGATTTTTTCTATTATACCAAGATTACAAAAAAGAGATAGTGGTAGGGATATCTTTTTTAATTGATTTTTTTTGTCCTATGGGTGTCTTGTCTTCATTTTTAATTTTATTTTACTTCTGTTTTAATGGTAGAATAACTAGCGTTTTTTGCTAGAGTTTGAAGCGGTAATTTATCTTTCAGATGTTAATGGTCCTTGAATCGTTTTCTCATGTTCTTGATAGGACAACCGAGCACATCTTTACCTTACGAGTTTAGTATAACGGAAATCATTTTTAAGAAACTTGACTTTTTGTGCTATGGAAATTGAATGAATATTTTGTGGAAGGTTATTTAAAAATAGCACAAATGATCAAAAAATAAGAGGAGGGAAGTAATAAAATAAAAGGTAGAGGAGGGAGAAACAATGGATTACTATAAGAGAATACAGCTTTCGATTGAATTTATTGAGGAGAATCTTCAAAACAATATAAGTATAAAAGATATTTCCTCGAAATCCTGCTTTTCAGCGTTTCATTTTCAACGACTGTTTCAAGCCATTACAGGTTTTTCTGTGCAAGAGTATATCAGAAATAGAAGGCTCTCTGAAGCTGCTAGGTTACTGAAAGAAACAAATCAAAATATTTTACACATAGCGATTGCTTTCCAGTATGGTTCTCAAGAAGCGTTTACTCGTGCTTTTTTACAATTCTTTGGGGTGACACCAGCTAGGTTTAGAAAAGAGGAAATGGTGTTAAAGCAACAAAACAAAATGGATTTTTTAGCATACCAATCTATGTTAGACAGTGAATTCAATATGAATAAACCTGTCATGACTCAATTAAGCAATTTTTATATCATTGGTTACGAGTATCAAACGAACCTTCAAAGTGAGGAATATTTCACGGACATTCCTTTGTTTTATATGGATTTTGGAAAAAAGGAGTATTATCAACAGATTCCAAAGAAAAAAGCACCTCATATGGCTTATGGTGTATCTACTTCTTTTCATGATGATGGCCGTTTTTCGTTTGTGGTAGGGGAGGAAGTGGAGGAATCCGATATAGATTTAAATGAAGGGTTTGTAAAAATAGTGATTCCTGAGGGGAGATATGCAGAATTTAAAGTGAGTGGCTCTCATGAAATGGTGCAAAACACTAGAAGATATATCTATGGTAGCTGGCTCCCAAATTCTAATTATGAAAGAACGAGTGGACCAGATTTTGAAATAACAGATGTCTTACATTCGAATGGCCCGAACGATATCAAAATGAAAATCTATATTCCTATCGAGGAATAAGGGGGATTAAGAGATGAAAATAGAAAGTCTTTTTGGTACTTTTCCTGTAGTTGCGTCAAAGAATCTATTGTTAAAAAGGGTGGAAGAGCGTCATTTGCCAGAGTTATTTTCAATTTACGACAATGACACAGTCTTTCAGTATTGTGGGATCATTCCCAAACATAATCTCCAAACGGTAAAAAAAATGATTGGACATTTTGAACGAGATTATACGAAGAAAAGCAGAGTGAAATGGGGAATCTTTCAAAAGGATAATCCTCATACGCTAGTTGGTATCATCGAAACAATGGACATCAATCAAAAAGTGAATGCGGTGACGATTGGTTATTTCTTTGCAGAGGAACATTGGGGAAAAGGCATTGCAACAGAAGCTGTCTCTACACTAGTGAAATTTCTGTTTGAAGAGATTGATATCAATAGAATTCAAGCGGAAGTCATGCCAGCAAATGAGGTATCAAAAAAAGTCCTATTGAAAAATGGTTTTATCAAAGAAGGACTGCTTAGACAAGCTGTTTTATGGTCTGGCAAAGGAGTTGTTGATGTAGAAATATACAGCATGCTGAAAGAGGATTACATGAGTGAATAAGCTTGATAACATGATGCTGATATAGCGTTTAAGATATCAGCTTTTTATGATCTCATTTTTCTTTTATCGGAACCCTTTTAGAAAATAATAAAGCGAACACTGAGCTCGCTCATTATGGTTAATTCAATTCGTTGGAAAATCGAATTTGTCTATCTTTTAGTTCATCATAGAATGTGAAGTGTTGCAACTTCAATTCTTCACAGACTTTTTTGATCATCCATTTGCCCCGTTCTTCAATCCTAATATTGACTTTATGTAGGTACTCACTTAATTCTTGTTCATTTTGAGGTTTTAATTGATTGTAATTTCCGATCCCTGCAAAATGACCTTCCCAAAATTCACTCACTGTCCATTCCTCATCATCGTTCACATAAGGTTGAAGGAAATATCGTTCGACGAACTGTTTCCAACAGCCTAATGGTTGAAAGAATTCAAATAGTGAATACATCGTAACATCCCAATAATCTTGAGAAAATAAATAGCGGCCTGAATTCATCCAATGTGGTAATACAGTGAAATTCCCAATGCTGTGAGTGGAAGTAGCGAATTTTTTGAACTCCTCCATTCTGTCAGCAATCCAATCGATTTTATTGAAATCATTAGAAGTTAATTTTGCATATTGCTTTGTAAGGGATTTATCTATTAATATTCCGACTTTTCAAATTCCTCAACGGAATACGATGATTTCAAAATACTATGGTTAAAAGTTGTGATAAATGAATTCATTGTTTCTCCACGGATCACTTTACCTGTACCCCATAGAGCATTATAAATGCGAAAAGGTTCTTATCGCAATCAGCTTTACTACCGGTTTTCCCTGTATTGTTAGAGATTCCAACTTCTTTTAGTTTGCCAATCTTATACTCTAACATAAGTCTGATAGGGGACGTGTTTTCTGATATCGGCTCTTTGATATAACTTTGTTTAAAATCCCATTCCCAAGGCTTGATTTCAAGTTCTTCACACTTTTCAAATCAGCCTTCTATCCATGTGTTCCCCTTCAATTCTTTCCTCCTCTTTTCATTATCTATTGAACACTTTTTTCATTCTTAATCTTCTCCACAACACCACCGCAATAACAAGCAAAATGACACATTGAATCGAAAGCAAAAGCATTTGCATTCCCACAGACGTTTGCCCATTTGTGGTTTGATCCACAATATTATGAACGGCATGCCATAAGATCACCCATTGCAGGCTGTTCGTGAGTGCGACGATTTCGGCTGCGACGAATCCAAATAAGAAGGCGAATAGGATTTGTGCGACGGTTAAGGTGAGGCTTTTTCCGCTTAGTAGATTCGCAGCATGACCAAGGCCGAATAGTACGGCGGAGCCCCATATGGCAGTGCTCAAGTTGATTTGTTTTAAATATTGGAACAGAATGCCGCGAAAAATTCCTTCTTCAAAAAGACCGACACACACCATGAAGAAACAAAGTGCTAGAAAGGAAGAAACAGTTAAATCCTTGTTGAATCCAGCAATAAACGGAATGGCCTCGATGATAAGGATCGGAAATATCCACATACCGAGAGAGCTTTTTCGAAAACCTATTTCTTTCAAGTGAAAACGACTTTTTTGAATAATGAATAGAAGTAAAAGACACCCAGCTAGCATGGCACAGCCATTGGTGAGATAGATGGTCATCGGGTCGGTTACTTCTTTGATGGATAAATAGACACCTGCACTTGTTGGGATGATTAAAGAAAAGAGCAGTAGAAGTACTGATTTTCGAATGATTGTGATTGGTTTCATGTGTTGATTCCTCCTCTAACGTCAGAGTAGTGGAATCATGCAGAAGTCACAATGAAATCTTCCTAACATGTCAATTTTTAGCCCTAAGATGCACATTAAGATGTTGTTCGTTTCTTTCGCTGCTGTAAAAGATCGTTGATTTCCTCAGCGGTTGCTTGATCTTTTTTATACAATAGGTACTTGATCACAAAGAATAAAGCCATGACCACAAGGAAATTCACGATAAACGAAAGGGGGCTGATTTCACCGCTGACGATGATGATGGTGGTCATAATCATACACATCACAAGGACGATATATAGAATTTGTTGAAAAAGAATCCGTTTATGGCTGTACGTTTGTTTTGGATATAGCAAGAAGGTCAGGGCGCTTGAAAAAAAGGAACTGAACATGATGGCTTGTAAAATATAGATAGGCATTGTTCCAAACGTGAAACAGTAAATCAATACGAGTGCAGTAAAGATCATACAAAATGTGATCAAAAGATTTGTGATATAACGTTTCATCCTGTTCACTTCCTTCGTAACCCAAGTTTCTCTTTTAATGCTTGGATATAAAAACGTGAAATCATTACTTTTTCTTTATTTGTAAGGCTTGCTTCAAAACGGCCACTCGTTTTAGGAGAAATAGCGGCAATAGAATCTATATTCAGAATCATCGATTTTGAAATCCTGACATAATCATGCGCTTCAAGCCGTTCTTCAAGTTCAAATAACTTTTCCTTTAAGAGAAACACTCCATCTGACGTATACAAGAACGATCTTTTATCAACGCTTTCTATATATAAAATGTCGTGATAATAGACCTTTTTCACTCTTTCTTTCGTGGGTTCTTGTGCTAAGAAATAGGGGGCTGACTGCTCCACTTGCTGGACAAGTTTTTCAATCGCCGGATTCAGCTCATAAATGTGAAAAGAAACATACTCTGATTGCGGCTTTTGGATGAAATGAATATCCGTTTTCATTTGTTTCTCCTCTGTTTAATAGGATTTTTCGTAATCTCTCTTCAAAATTGAATACATATACACATCATCGAATCCCTTCTGACCCAATTCATACTCTCTTAATAAACCCTCTTGTACAAAATCTATCTTCTCCAATAATTGAACAGAAGACGTATTTGCTGGATCAATGATCGCTTCAATCCGATTCAAGTTCATCTCCTGAAATCCATACCGCAACACCGCAGTAATCGCTTCATTCATGATGCCTTTTCTCCAATGATCATGGTGTAATTCATAGCCAATTTCCGTACGGCGGTGCTGTTTTTCTAGATTGAGAAATCCGCAGCTGCCGATGATGGTGGGGTTGTTTTTTAAAGAAATGCCCCAGCGGATGCCTGTTTGTTCTTTGAAGATATTGTCATACCACTTGATTTCTCCTTTTGTGTCTTCGATGGTTTCATGTGCATCAATGCCCATATAGCGGCACACGGTTTCATTGGATAAATAGATGTGCATATCCTCAGCATCTGTGATCGTTGCTTGTTTTAAGATCAGTCTTTCGGTATGTATCGTTGGAAATGATTGTGGAAAAGTAATTTTGTTCATGCATTTATCCCCCTTATGATGTCTTTTGTTCTGTACATGCCTTACAATAAAAAACCCCTTCATTCCTCAGCCAAGCCTTCACCTCTGTCATTCCTTTTCTCTTTGGATAGACCAGCTTAACGTACACTTCTTCGTTACCTTCTATCTTCTTTTGGCAGCTAGCACAAGCAGGTTCTTCAAATAGAAACAATCAATATCCTCCTTTTTGTAGATATTTCTTCCATTATATCAAAAGTTCAATACGATCTTTGCGGCCTATTCTTCACTTTCTCTATTTTTGTCCGACATATGCTAAGTAAAAGAAATTTCCGTTTGTTGAAACCGTTTGTGAGAAAGTGTGCTCTAACAGGTGTAGGAGGTGTGAATGAGATGAAGCAAGTGCGTCTAATTAAAAAAGCACAAAAAGGGAATGTCCCGGCATTTGAGACATTAATGCTGATGTATCAAGAGCGTTTATATAAAACGGCTTTTCTCTACACAAGAAATAAGGAGGATTCGTTAGATGCTGTTCAGGAGACGGTCATTAAAGCATTTAAACATTTATCTGGATTAAAAGAACCGGCTTATTTTTCTACATGGCTGACTAGGATCTTGATTCATACGATTTTTGCGATGAAGAAGAAGCAGCAAGATGTTGTTCCGTTTGAACAGCATCATGAAAGCGTTGAGCAACATGATTTTTTGGAAGACAAGCTCGATTTAAAAAATGCACTAGATGTGTTAGATGAGCAATATCAGCTCGTGATTCAGCTATTTTATTTTCAAGATTATTCGATTTCAATGATTTCTGAACAGATGGGTGTGCCTGAAGGAACGGTTAAAACTCATTTGTATCGAGCAAGAAAGTTATTAAAGCAAACATTGGAGAAGGAGGAGAGTGTCGATGGAACAAAAAGAAATGAAAAAGCTTTATGAAGAGATTGAAGTACCAAAAGTTGAATTGACCTCTGCAATTCGTCAAGCAATGGGAGATGTGAAAACGGAAAAGAAAAGACGTTGGTTCACATGGAATTGGAGAACGCCAATATATTCAGTTATCGCCCTTGTTGTCCTTTACTTTTCATCAGGCTTCATTTTTCCTTCTCTTAATACAGCGATGGCTCGAGTGCCGTTTGTTGGACAGTTATATATGATGTTTCACGATAAAGTAGGAATGTCTCTTTTTCAGAGTGAGTTGGTGAAGCATGTCAATGAGGGAGCTGAATCAAGAGGGGTTACTGTGAAAGTGAACAGTGTGTATTATGATGCCGGGCGGCTTGTTTATACGTTTACTGTGGAGAATTTGAATACAAAGGAAGATTCTGTACCATTCATAGTCAACAACTTCGATCATATAAATGACACTTTCCAACCGAGTTACGACAATCAGGGATTGAAAAAAATGAAAGATGGCCGCTATGTTGGGCAGACGGAAGTCTATACAAATGGACAAACGATCAAACAAGGTCAGCAAGTACCGCTTGTTATTTCGAAGATTGGGGATATTGTAGGGAATTGGCGCTTCAAGTTACCTGTGGTCAAGCAAAAAACCACTTTATTAGCGGGACAAAAAGACGTGTCTATTTTAAATGGACGTTATCAAATAAGAAATGTAAAGGTAGAAAATGGAGTGAATGGCTCTGCAATTCAATATGCCATTGATTACAATGGTTTTGCCAAAGATGATAAAGTCAGTATAGATGGAATGAAGGATAATTTAGGGAATGAGTATGAGCTTGAGATTGGAACCGTTTTAAGAAAAAAACAAATGTCTTCTGACAAAACTAGAAAAGATCATTTAACGATTTTGAATCAGCCGATCAATCCAAAGGCGACTGAATTGACATTTGACACATATGTGAATATCGAACGGGAAGAAAGCAAAATCATTCCTCTTCAGACAAAGCTGCCTGTTCAGTTCAAAACAAAACACCATGGCATCGGAATCAAAATCAATAAGATAGAGCAAAAAGACCGTTCTGTGATTGTTGATTATCAATTTACTGGAATAGATCAAAAAGAATTAGATCAGGATGTGATGGAGAATATAGGTGAATTCATTGGATTAGGCGATGTTGAAAAGATGAAATCATGGCCCGATCCACAAGCAGACTATGAAAGCGGGTATTACTTGAAAGGGAACCATGCGAAGATAACGAATTTAAAGACAGCTTCCATGCAATCCACCTTTGAATTTAATGATAAGGAGTTAGATGCTTTATCATTAAACCATTTTTCATTTAAAGAATATGGGCTTTATCTTGATTTATCAGAACTGAATATGTTGGCACCACAAAAAGAAATAACGGTAACCATTCCAGTCAAAAAAGAAACATCAAAAGCTAATCGATAAATAAATGAGCGAACATGATTACACATGTTCGCTTTTTATCTGTTGATGTGCCAGTCGATTGCGATTGAACGAGTACCGAATCAACATCAACGCAACAAAACTGGCTAGCCCGCCGATCCAACTTAAATTCGTTACATTTGTATATTGAATAATCAGACCACCCATTGATGATCCGAGCATCATGCCGATATTCATAATCGCTGTATTAAAGCTCAGCACGGTTTCAGATGTTTCGGGTTTTAGGGAGATGAGATAAAATTGCTTCGCTGGTGTTGTTGTCCATGTGGCGGTGCCCCAAATGGCGAGCGTGATGAAGACGCCAACTATCGAAAATTGTGTAAAGGATAATGCAAAGAGCATGAGCATCTGAACCGTGATGCTGATTGAAATGGTTCGGTTTGGTCCCCATTGATCGACAGCGTATCCACCAAAGCGCGAGCCAATAAAAGCGGAGATGCCTAAGACAAGCAAGGCAATGCTTGTCAGTTCAAGCGTAAATCCGGATGTTTGCCGCAATAATGGCGAAATGTAAGCAAATACCATCGTGTAACCTAAAATCCAAAAGGCTGTCGTGGCTAAGCCGCTTAACACCCTACGGTCTTGAAGAATTTGCATTTGCTGTTTGAATGGCACATGGGAATGGCCCTCCATAGGCGGTAATAATCGATACAGAAGAAACAAGAGACAAGCGGTCCCTATTGCAATGATGAGAAAAATGGCATGCCAATCTACATATCCTGCTAAAAATGTTCCAATCGGTACACCGAGTACTAGTGAAACTGTAAATCCAGTGATCACCGTTGCCATTGCACTCCCCTTTTTTTCTGGCGGGGCGAGCTGCGCTGCATAATTTGTTGCGAGCACAATATATAAGCCGCCACTCATGGCCATGATGACCCGTGAGAGCATGAGCAGCATAAAGTGATGGCTAAAAAAGGCGAGCACATTCCCCGCTATAAACATGGAAATCGCCGATAAAAGAACCTTTTTTCGATTCAATTTCGATGTGGCCATGACTAAAAAAAGGGCACCCACGGCATAAAAAAGAGAATAGATGGTGATGAGCTGTCCCGCAACCGGGATGGAGATGCGCAGATCGTCAGAAATGATGTCCAGTATGCCTGATACGACGAATTCTGAAGTGCCTGTGACGAAAGAACCGACGGCTAAAAGAAATATGAGCAATGGATAAGATGTACTTTTCATTTTGAACCCTTCCTTTATGTTGAAACGTTGTATTCATTTTAAATTCCGTGCTAACATAAGTAAAATTGATGTTTTTCATGAAAGGGATGAGTGAATACTCATGAGCTTTGTTCGATTCGAGACGATGGCTAAGGTGGTCGAGCTAGGCAGTTTTACTGCTGCAGCTGAAGCGTTAAATATGACACAGTCTGCCGTGAGTCATGCGGTGGCAAGTTTAGAGACGGAGTGGGGCGTGTCTTTATTCGTGCGTGACCGAAAAAAGGGCATTACGCTGACAGATACCGGTGAAACCCTTCTTCCGCATATAAGAGAAGTGCTAAATCGAGTAGAGAAAATTCAACAGGAGATTGCGCTCACCAAAAATATTGAGTCTGGCTTGATTCGAATTGGAACTTTTGCCAGTGCATCCGCTTGTTTATTGCCAAAGCTACTTGTGAGCTATCAGAAAAAGCACCCAAAGATTGAATTTAAATTCTATGAGGGGACATATGAAGAAATATTGGAGTGGCTCGATTCTGGCATTATTGATGTTGGGTTTGTTGTAAAAGGTAAAGCGGATAAAGCGTTTGATCTATTGCCACTTATGAAAGATAAAATGGTGGTTGCCTATCACGAAAATCATCGTTTTGAGCAGCAGCCAATTGTAGATATGGAAGAATTAGCGGACGAACCGTTTATTATGCCAACTGGCATGTATCAGTCCCATGTAGAGGATATTTTTTCAGAGGCGCAAATCAAGCCGTCTATTTTATTTGAAGTGCATGATTGTACGACCATTGCCCGCATGGTTGGGGAAGGACTTGGTGTGACGATAGGTCCTGAGTTATTCCTAAAAACGCAGCAACTTGTACAGATCAGTCATTTGAATGTATCGCATCATCGTGAGGTGGCGCTTGCCTGTCCATCGCTCACGCAAGCTTCTCCTGCTGTGAAGGCATTTTTCGATGTAGCAGGAACGGTTTTTGCCAGAATTCAGTGATGGGTGTATAAAGAACTAGATGTGATTTTCCAAATTCGTGTAATAAGACGAATGAAGCGGACATTTCTTTGAAAAATGTTCGCTTTTTGTATTGTGTTTTAAAAATGAAGTTGGTACAATAGACACAGAAATCAAATAGATAGAAGTCGTATAATGGCGGGGATATGGCCCGCAAGTTTCTACCAAGCTACCGTAAATGGCTTGACTACGTCAATTCACACTCGTTTGATATAAATCATGCATTGTTCTTGTTTGATGTCACGGTCTGAATTCACATTGTAGTCAAGCGTCCCAAAAACTGTTGGGGCGTTTTTTATTTGACTTGTGAATGGGACAGACTAAAGCAAAAGGACATGAAGGGAGTCAGTTGGCTTTGAAACAGTTTTTTCAGTTTGATGAGTTAGGTACGAATTATCGCAGAGAAATCATCGGCGGTTTAACGACATTTTTGTCGATGGCTTACATCTTGTTTGTCAATCCGATCACACTTGCTTTAGTAGCAGTACCGGATTTTCCAGATAAATTACGAATTGATCAGGGGGCTGTCTTTACAGCTACAGCGTTAGCTTCTGCGGCAGGTTGTTTCCTGATGGGATTGATCGCCAGGTACCCGATTGCAATTGCACCAGGTATGGGACTGAATGCGTTCTTCGCTTTCTCAGTTGTTCTTGGTATGGGAATCTCCTGGCAGGCAGCACTTTCCGGTGTGTTTGTTTCAGGATTGATTTTCGTTGCTCTTTCTTTAACAGGTTTTCGTGAAAAAATCATTAATGCCATTCCGTCTGAGCTGAAGCTGGCGGTTGGTGCAGGGATTGGTTTGTTCATTACATTTGTGGGTCTTCAAGGCTCCGGTATTATTGCAAATAACGATAATACGCTCGTTTCGATTGGAAATATTCATAGTGGTCCTGTTCTGTTAACGGTATTTGGGATCATTGTGACTGTCATTTTAATGGTTCTTCGTGTGAATGCAGGTGTCTTCATTGGGATGCTTGTGACAGCTATTGCTGGAATGATCCTTGGTCTTGTGCCAGTTCCATCTCAAATTGTAGATAGCATTCCAAGCTTGTCTCCAACTTTTGGTCAAGCCTTGATTCACTTGCCAGACATCTTCTCCATTCAAATGCTTGTGGTCATTTTAACGTTCCTATTCGTTGGATTCTTTGATACAGCTGGTACACTCGTGGCTGTGGCAACGCAGGCTGGTTTAATGAAAAATAATGAGCTGCCGCGTGCAGGAAAAGCGCTTTTGGCGGATTCTTCTTCTATCGTCGTCGGTTCTGTTCTTGGAACATCAACGACGACGTCTTATGTTGAATCTAGTTCAGGTGTTGCTGCGGGTGCCCGTTCTGGTTTTGCAGCTGTCGTGACAGGTATTTTCTTCTTACTTGCGATGTTCTTCTCGCCGCTTTTATCTGTCGTGACACCGAATGTAACAGCACCTGCTTTAATCATTGTCGGTGCACTGATGGTAGCACCTCTTGCAAAGATCGCATGGGATCGTTTTGAAATTGCGGTACCGGCTTTCTTAACCATGATTATGATGCCACTGACATATAGTATTGCGACAGGGATTGCAATTGGTTTCATTTTCTATCCGATCACCATGATCTTTAAAGGAAAAGCAAAAGAAGTGCATCCAATTATGTACGGACTGTTTGTCATCTTTATTCTATATTTTGCTTTCTTAAATCATTAATGGTTTATCTGAAACAGCAGCTCATGGAGGCTGCTGTTTTTTGTAGGGAAATTTTAAAACCATAGTTGACTTATAGGAATTATGTGTTTATGATAAAAAGACATAATTCGCTGATTGGATCACCAAAGGCGCTTTGATTTCCTTTTTTCTATAGAAGGGTTCAGAGTGCCTTTTTTCTTGCATTCATCATAACGGGAGGGGATGACTTGTCACGCTGGCTTAGGCAGGTGATTGAGCGGAAAAAGCAGGTATTGATTGAGCAGCTCCTTTTATGGGGGCATGAAGAAAAACATGAAGCGCTCATGCACTATACGATTCATGAGCTGGAAAATGAGGTTCTCTATTTAAAAGAGCGCAAGCAAAATTAGTGGGATGGGGGATGAGCGATGGATGAACAAAAGCTGAATTTTATTTTATCTGCCTTAAAAGGGATTGAATACGGGTCGGTGGTGATCACCATTCATAATGGACAAATTACACAAGTCGATACGACAGAAAAGACTCGTTTCGCGGCACACCAGGAGAATCTTCGGATTCAGAAAGCAAAGCAGGGGCGCTATCGTTCATGAAAAGTTATGAAAGATGATGAAAAGCTGATCCAGTCATCAGCTTTTTTGTTTTGTCTTATTTTCTCTCCATTTAAAACCTCTTCATTCTTTTATCCGTCTATTCGTATGAACGTCAAGGAATCTTGACTGAATAGAGAGACTCCGCTACTTTAATAGGAGTCATTCGGACAGGTCACTTGAGCCTGTGCGGATTGTCTGAGATAGGAGTTGATATGGGATGTTAGAGAAAGATCAAGAGCAGGTCACATCTGAAACGAAAAACGAAGAGCCATCAATAGATCAAGAAACAAGGCAGTCCCGCCTCAGCCGCAGTGCTGCAAAACGAGGAAGAACGGCTAAGCCAGCTGATGAAGAGGGTTCAGCCATTCAGCGCATCGCAAGAGGTGTTGGAGGTGCGTTTAAGCGCTACGGCTCATATGGGTTTGCGATGTTAAAATCACCGAGTCGTGCGATCCATCAAGCGGACACTTTACGCATGAAGTACGCCTGGATTTCAATTGTGTTATTCAGTGTGTTTTTTGCTTTAGGCAACTACGTTCAATTAAAGGCGTCAAAGACCCGTTTATTAGGTTTTGGTATTCATTATTCTTTTGGTGACGCCTTTTTGAAGGTAGCGGTCTTTACACTCATTTTGTTGACACTGATGATGCTGACGGTTTGGGTGCTCGGTAAGTACATGCTGAAAGGAAACATATCGCTGAAAGAAGTGATCATGAAGTTCGGTGCCGTGCTTGTGCCGGTTTTGGTTTTATCTATCCTTTGGCTTGTATTTGCCATGCTGAATATTCCATATGTAACGGTGATTTTATCCGTCATGATGTTTTTCGGTCTTCAGCTGATTGCCATTGTGCTCTTCCGCTCCATTCAATCAGAGCAAGAAGCTGTGCGGGGAGACTTGATGTATGCCGGCTGGGTCTTTTTGTTGATTGAGCTCGTCATCATTGCCCTTTTATGGGGCATTGTCGGAGAGTATTTGATCCCATCACTTGTTCCAGTTCGGTTTGGATAAAACACGTTTCAGCGTGTACTCGGTCTTTTTAAAATTCAAAGGCCTTCTATCACGCTGAAAAAAGACAAAGGGTTAAAATAAAGTATATTTTAGCCCTTTATCAACCATCTAAAGCCTCCTTTTGAAAAAGGAGGTTTTTCATGTTGAGAAGAGGAAAAAACGGGTAAACTCTTGGTAACAAAGACCACCCCTTGTTGTCGAAAGATATATGTGTTTTTCTCGCGCAAATTTGATTGTATCAAGGTTTGTTCTCTAGTAGAATATGGGGTGCTTTATTTGATTTTTAGTGCAGGGGGTTCGAATCGTGCTTCAACAACTTTTATCCAATGCGTTCACCATGGTTTTGATTATTTTAGTGATTAACATTGTTTATGTCTCTTTTTCCACTATGCGTTTAATTTTAACAATGAAAGGCAGAAGGTATGCAGCCGCTTTTGCTGGTACTGTCGAGATGCTGATTTATGTCATTGGTTTGAGTATCGTGTTAGATAACTTAGATCAAGTACAAAATGTCATTGCGTATGCGCTAGGTTATGGAATTGGAATCATTGTCGGGATGAAAATTGAAGAGAAGCTGGCACTTGGCTACATTACTGTGAACGTGATTACAAAAGAAATCGATCTAGATCTCCCAAAACAATTGAGAGAAAAAGGATATGGCGTCACCAACTGGGTAGTAGGAGGTCTTGAAGGAGACCGGTCAGCGATGCAAATTTTAACACCGAGAAAATATGAACTGCAATTATATGAAACGATTAAAACGCTTGATTCAAAGGCGTTTATCATTTCGTATGAGCCCAAAACGATTCATGGCGGCTTCTGGGTGAAGGCTGTGAAGAAAAGGAGAATTAAAGAATGACCGCAAAACCAAAGAAAAAGAAATTCTACGTGGAAGACAACATGACGATTGATCAAGTGTTGTCCCAGATGGCGGAGGAAGGCTACTCACCTGTCCGACGAATGGAGGAGCCCATCTTTCAGGAAAAGAAGGAAAATGGGTCGATTCAGATCATTCCGATTGGGAAAAAAATCGTATTTGAGGGAAAAATACTCTAAATCCGAACATTAAAACGACGACTTCATAGATTGTTCGATAAATCCGTTGACATCATGAACATCCGTTGTTAAGATAAACATGAAATCAAAACACGAGCCTCATATAATCTTGGGAATATGGCCCATAAGTTTCTACCCAGTTACCGTAAATGACTGGACTATGCAGGATAGTGAACAAAACTGACATGGCTTTTTAAAAGCGAACAGCGCTTACCATGGCCCGGTTTGTGTTGCTTCCTAACAATGCAATACAAACCGGGCCTTTTTGTTCGGCGTTTGACAAGCTACTTAGGTTTGGGAAGCGTGTCAAACGATACAAAATCGAATAATAGCTTAAAGGTGGGGACAAAATGAAGCCGCTTGTAGGTGTCATCATGGGAAGTACATCTGATTGGGAAACAATGAAACATGCGTGCGATATCTTAGAGGAATTAAACATTCCGTATGAAAAACAGGTTGTATCCGCACATCGGACACCTGATTTGATGTTTGAATATGCGACTGAAGCAAGAGGTAAAGGACTCAAGGTCATTATTGCCGGTGCTGGAGGCGCAGCACATTTACCGGGGATGGTCGCAGCAAAAACGACACTGCCGGTCATTGGTGTGCCCGTACAATCAAAAGCATTAAACGGGCTGGATTCCTTATTATCCATTGTTCAAATGCCAGGCGGTGTACCTGTTGCCACAGTGGCAATCGGCAAAGCCGGTGCAACAAATGCAGGCCTTTTAGCTGCACAAATGATTTCAGCATTCGATGAAGCCGTTGCAGCACGCCTTGAAGAAAGAAGAGAGCAAACAAAACAAACTGTATTAGAAAGCAGTGATCAGCTTGGCTAAGCAGACCATTTTTCCAAACGCAACCATTGGTATCATCGGCGGCGGACAGCTTGGCAGATACATGGCCGTCAGTGCAAAGCAAATGGGTTACCGTGCAGCAGTTCTTGACCCCGTCACACATTCACCTTGTGGACAGGTTGCTGATACAGAAATCACAGCCGCATACAGTGACCTTAAAGCGATCAGGCAGCTGGCGGACATCAGTGATGTGGTCACATATGAATTTGAAAACATTGATTATGATGCACTCAATCATCTGAAGGAAGAGGCGTATTTACCGCAAGGAAGCGAACTCCTTCTTTTAACCCAAAACCGTGAAACGGAGAAAAAAGGGATTGTAGATGCAGGCTGTGAAGTCGCCCCTTATCGCATCGTTCATGATGAGAAGGAGCTGGAAGACGCAGTAAATGCGCTTGGTTTGCCAGCTGTGCTGAAAACATGCAGAGGTGGTTACGACGGTAAAGGACAGTACGTCATTAAAGAGAAGGATCAGCTTCATGAAGCTGTTGCACTTCTCACTCATGGGACATGTATTTTAGAAAGCTGGGTTCCTTTCCAAATGGAACTGTCCGTGATTGTGACGCGGTCTGTTCATGGAGAAATTGCGACATTCCCAGTCGCTGAGAACATTCATAAGCACAATATTTTATTCCAAAGCATCGTGCCTGCACGGGTAGATGGCAGCATTCAGGAGAAAGCAAAAGAGCTGGCAACAACGCTTGCTGAAAAGCTAGGGCTGGTCGGTACGCTTGCTGTTGAACTGTTCCTGACAAATGAAGGGAAGCTGCTCGTCAATGAACTGGCACCGCGTCCGCATAACTCTGGACATTACACATTGGATTTATGTGAGACGAGTCAGTTTGAACAGCACATTCGCGCCATATGCGGTTTGCCGCTTGGCGGAACAGCTCTTTTATCAGAGGGTATGATGGTGAATTTGCTGGGCGATGAAGTGGACATCCCAAAAGAACATCCTGAGCTTTTAAAGGAAGCGAAGCTTTATCTATATGGCAAACATGAAGTAAAAGCCGGCCGCAAAATGGGTCATATGACATTTATGAAACAGCTTGATGATGAATGGATGGCAAACATCACAAAGATATGGACTGAAAGAGATGGAGGAAACGGGAAATGATCGAACGTTACGCACGACCAGAAATGTCAGCAATCTGGACAGAGGAAAACAAATTTAATGCATGGCTTGAAGTAGAAATTCTCGCTTGTGAAGCTTGGGCAGAACTTGGCATCATTCCGAAAGAAGACGTTGTGACTATGCGTAAGAATGCAAGCTTTGATATTGATCGTATTCTAGAGATTGAACAAGACACGCGCCACGACGTGGTTGCCTTTACGCGTGCTGTATCTGAATCTCTAGGAGAAGAAAGAAAGTGGGTTCATTACGGGTTAACATCTACAGACGTAGTGGATACGGCGCTTTCATATCTATTAAAACAGGCGAACGATATTTTGCTCAAGGACATTGAGAGATTTGTTGACATACTAAAAGAAAAAGCAAAAGAGCACAAATATACAGTCATGATGGGTCGTACGCACGGTGTACACGCTGAACCGACAACATTTGGCCTAAAGCTTGGTCTTTGGTACGAGGAAATGAAGCGTAACTTAGAACGTTTTAAACAAGCAAAAGCCGGCATCGAATACGGCAAAATCTCTGGTGCTGTTGGCACATATGCGAACATTGACCCGTTTGTTGAGCAATATGTATGTGAGAAACTTGGCATCAAAGCTGCACCAATTTCAACCCAAACCTTGCAGCGTGACCGTCATGCAGATTACATGGCAACCCTTGCTTTAGTTGCAACAAGCATTGAGAAATTTGCTGTTGAAATTCGTGGTCTTCAAAAGAGTGAAACGCGTGAAGTAGAAGAGTTCTTTGCAAAAGGACAAAAGGGATCATCAGCGATGCCGCATAAACGAAACCCGATCGGTTCTGAAAATATGACGGGGATTGCCCGCGTCATCCGTGGTTATATGCTGACTGCTTATGAAAATGTACCACTTTGGCATGAGCGTGATATTTCTCATTCATCTGCTGAACGCATCATTTTACCAGATGCAACGATTGCACTGAACTATATGTTGAACCGTTTCTCTAACATTGTGAAGAACTTGACGGTGTTCCCTGAGAATATGAAACGCAACATGGACCGCACACTTGGCTTGATCTACTCTCAGCGTGTTCTTCTTGCACTTATTGATACAGGTATGGCACGTGAAGAAGCATATGACACGGTTCAGCCAAAAGCGATGGAAGCTTGGGAAAAACAAGTACCATTCCGTTCATTAGTAGAAGCAGAAGAGAAAATCACTTCACGCTTAACACCTGAACAAATCGCTGACTGCTTCGATTACAACTATCACTTGAAAAATGTCGATATGATTTTCGAACGTCTAGGTCTTGCGTAAGAAATGGGCCGCCTGCTAGTCAGGCGCCTAATCCTGAAAATTGCCAACATTCAAATTAGGAGGCCAATCTGAATGACTGTGAAACAAGAACTTCTCTACGAAGGCAAAGCGAAAAGAATCTATCAGACCGATGACGAGCATATTTTATATGTTGAATATAAAGACTCAGCTACAGCATTTAACGGTGAAAAGAAAGCGGAAATTGAAGGCAAAGGCAGACTGAATAACGAAATTTCTAGCTTGATTTTTCAAATGCTACATGAGAAAGGGATCAACAATCACTTTGTGAAACGCCTATCTGAAACAGAACAGCTCATTCAAAAGGTAGACATCGTACCGCTTGAAGTCGTTGTGCGAAACGTGGTGGCAGGCAGTATGTCAAAACGTCTTGGGATTCCAGAGGGAACGAAGCTGGACACACCTTTGATCGAGTTTTACTACAAAGATGATGCACTCGGCGATCCGCTCATTACAGAAGATCATATTCGCATTTTACATGCAGCGACACCTGAACAGGTCGAGGAAATGAAACAAATCACAAGACAAGTGAATGAAGAATTGAAGCAAATCTTCTCAGATTGCCATGTGAATTTAATTGATTTCAAGCTTGAATTCGGAATAGATCACGAGAATCGTATTTTGCTAGCTGATGAGATTTCACCTGATACGTGCAGGCTTTGGGATAAAGACACAAACGAAAAGCTTGATAAAGACGTGTTCAGACGAAACCTGGGCGGCTTAACAAATGCATACGAAGAAATTTTCAAAAGACTTGGAGGCCATAAACATGTATAAAGTGAAAATTTTTGTCAGCTTAAAAGAGAGCGTTCTTGATCCACAAGGAAGTGCCGTGCAGCACGCTTTGCACAGTATGTCTTATCAGGAAGTAAAGGATGTCCGTATCGGGAAATATATGGAGCTAGTCATTGAGAAATCAGATCGTGACTTAGATACAGTGGTCAAAGAAATGTGTGAAAAATTGCTTGCCAACACGGTGATTGAAGATTACCGCTATGAGGTGGAGGAGGTTGTCGCACAGTGAAGTTTGCAGTGATCGTCTTGCCTGGCTCTAACTGTGATATCGATATGTACCATGCGATTCAAGATGAGTTAGGTGAACAAGTTGAATATGTATGGCACGACGAAACGAGTCTTGATGGTTTTGACGGTGTACTCGTACCAGGCGGTTTTTCTTATGGGGATTACTTAAGATGCGGTGCGATTGCTCGTTTTTCTAACATCATGCCGGCTGTGAAAAAAGCAGCTGCGGAAGGAAAACCTGTTCTTGGTGTTTGTAACGGGTTCCAAATTCTTCAGGAGCTTGGCATTTTGCCAGGTGCAATGAGACGGAATAAAGATCTAAAATTTATCTGTCGTCCAGTTGAACTCATTGTAGAGAACAACGAAACGCAATTTACAAGCGGTTATCAAAAAGGTGAATCGATTACGATTCCTGTAGCACACGGTGAAGGCAACTTCTACTGTGACGAAGACACGTTAGCGAAGCTGATTGAACGAGGCCAAATCGCTTTCACTTACGGTGACGATATTAACGGCAGTGTCAATCGAATTGCAGGTGTAACGAATGAACAGGGCAATGTACTCGGCATGATGCCGCACCCTGAGCGCGCGGTTGACTCATTACTAGGCAGCGCAGACGGACTTAAATTGTTTCAATCTATCGTGAAAAATTGGAGGGACACTCATGTCACTACTGCTTGAACCAAGTCACAAGCAAATTAAAGAAGAGAAATTGTATCAGCAAATGGGATTGAGTGATGAAGAATTCGCTTTAATCGAATCCATTATTGGCAGGCTGCCAAACTACACAGAAACGGGTATCTTTTCTGTCATGTGGTCAGAGCATTGTAGTTATAAAAACTCAAAGCCTGTTTTAAGCAAATTTCCGACAAAAGGAGAGCATGTTCTGCAAGGTCCTGGGGAAGGCGCTGGAATCGTTGATATTGGAGACAACCAAGCGGTTGTATTTAAAATCGAATCACATAACCATCCATCTGCAATTGAACCGTATCAAGGAGCGGCAACAGGTGTCGGCGGAATCATCCGTGATGTATTCTCCATGGGTGCTCGTCCAATTGCGGTATTAAACTCTCTTCGTTTTGGTGAACTGACTTCACCGCGCGTGAAGTACTTGTTTGAAGAAGTAGTGGCAGGGATTGCAGGCTATGGAAACTGTATCGGTATTCCAACAGTCGGCGGAGAAGTTCATTTTGATCAAAGTTATGAAGGCAATCCGCTCGTTAACGCGATGTGTGTAGGGTTAATCAACCATGAAGACATCAAGAAAGGGCAGGCAAAAGGTGTTGGCAATACGGTCATGTACGTTGGTGCTAAAACGGGACGTGACGGGATTCACGGTGCAACATTTGCGTCTGAAGAATTTTCTGATGAATCAGAAGAAAAACGTTCAGCGGTTCAAGTCGGCGATCCGTTCATGGAAAAGCTTTTGCTTGAAGCATGTCTTGAAGTCATCAAAAATGATGCGCTTGTGGGCATTCAAGATATGGGAGCGGCTGGCTTAACTAGCTCAAGTGCAGAGATGGCAAGTAAAGCCGGTTCAGGTATCGAAATGAACCTAGACCTGATCCCTCAGCGTGAAACAGGCATGTCAGCGTATGAAATGATGCTGTCTGAATCCCAAGAGAGAATGCTGTTGGTCATTGAAAAAGGCCGTGAGCAAGAAATCATTGATATTTTTGAAAAATACGATCTTGAAGCAGTCTCAGTCGGTCATGTGACAGATGATAAAATGCTTCGTTTACTCCATCAAGGAGAAGTAGTGTGTGAGCTTCCAGTTGATGCACTTGCAGAAGAAGCACCGGTTTATCACAAGCCGTCAAGTGAGCCTGCATACTATCGCGAGTTTTTAGAAACAAAAGTGGAAGCTCCAGCGATCACAGATGCAGCAGATACATTGAAACAGCTGTTAAAGCAGCCAACGATTGCGAGTAAAGAATGGGTTTACGATCAATACGACTATATGGTTCGTACAAACACAGTCGTTGCACCTGGCTCTGATGCGGGTGTGCTCAGAATCCGTGGGACGAAAAAAGCTCTTGCGATGACAACAGATTGTAACGCACGTTATCTCTACCTTGATCCAGAGGTTGGCGGTAAGATTGCCGTTGCAGAAGCCGCACGTAACATTGTCTGCTCAGGCGCTCGTCCGCTTGCAGTAACAGATAACTTGAACTTCGGTAACCCGGAGAAACCAGAAATCTTCTGGCAGATTGAAAAGTCTGCTGACGGCATTAGCGAAGCTTGCCGTACATTAAGTACACCGGTCATCGGCGGTAACGTCTCTTTATATAACGAGTCAAATGGAACAGCCATTTACCCAACGCCAGTTATTGGCATGGTTGGTTTGATTGAAGATACAGCTCATATTACGACTCAATCGTTCCAGCAGGCAGGCGATGTGATTTTCGTCATTGGTGAAACGAAGGAAGAATTTGCAGGCAGTGAGCTTCAAAAAATGACTGAAGGCCGTATCTACGGAAAAGCACCAGAAATTGATTTGGATGTAGAACTGGCGCGTCAAGATGCCCTTTTAGCAGCGATTCAAAACGGACTTGTTCAGTCAGCACATGATGTGTCTGAAGGCGGTCTTGGTGTAGCACTAGCTGAAAGTACATTTGGAACAGATGGTCTTGGCGCTGATATCCAGATCGATCTAAACAGCGCAGCATCACTATTCAGTGAATCACAGTCACGTTTTGTCGTCACAGTGAAACCAGAAAATCGCGAAGCGTTTGCTGCGGCTGTGCAAGATGCAAAAGAAGTTGGAACGGTCACAAATGATGGTGTATTCACTGTCAAAAATCAAGAAGGACAACAATGGATTCATGCGGCAGTCAACGAGCTTGAACGCGCATGGAAAGGAGCGATCCCATGCTTGCTGAAATCAGAGGCTTAAACGAAGAATGTGGCGTCTTTGGGGTTTGGGGACACGAAGAAGCCCCGCAAATCACATATTACGGATTGCATAGCCTTCAGCACCGAGGACAAGAAGGTGCGGGAATTATTGCAACAGACGGTGAAAACCTGACGTCACACAAAGGCCTTGGACTGATTACGGAAGTGTTCCAAAACGGTGAGCTTAAGGATTTAAAGGGAAAAGGTGCGATCGGACACGTTCGGTATGCGACAGCAGGCGGAGGCGGCTTTGAGAATGTGCAGCCCCTCTTCTTCCGCTCGCAAAACAATGGCAGTCTTGCCCTTGCTCATAATGGAAACTTGGTCAATGCAACGCAATTAAAACAGCAGTTAGAGAACCAAGGAAGTATTTTTCAAACGTCTTCTGATACCGAAGTGCTCGCTCACTTAATTAAGCGCAGCGGATATATGGATTTGAAGGATCAAATCAAAAATGCTCTGTCTATGCTAAAAGGAGCTTATGCTTTCTTAATCATGACGGAAACAGAAATGATCGTAGCGCTTGATCCGAACGGATTACGCCCACTTTCACTTGGTATGCTTGGGGATGCTTATGTTGTCGCTTCTGAAACATGTGCTTTTGATGTCGTCGGTGCTACCTATTTACGAGATGTAGAGCCTGGCGAAATGCTGATCATTAATGATGAAGGCTTAAAATCTGAGCGCTTTTCGATGAACATTAACCGCAGCATGTGCAGCATGGAATACATTTATTTCTCAAGACCTGACAGCAATATCAATGGCATCAACGTGCATAGTGCGAGAAAGAATCTTGGCAAGAAGCTTGCAGAAGAAGCACATGTCGAAGCAGATGTCGTGACAGGTGTGCCAGACTCCAGTATTTCTGCAGCGATTGGTTATGCCGAAGCAACAGGTATTCCATATGAACTAGGTTTAATTAAAAACCGTTATGTCGGCCGGACATTTATTCAGCCGTCTCAAGCATTGCGTGAGCAGGGCGTGCGCATGAAGCTGTCTGCTGTGCGCGGGGTGGTCGAAGGCAAACGTGTCGTCATGGTGGATGATTCCATCGTACGAGGAACAACAAGCCGCCGAATAGTAACGATGCTAAGAGAAGCGGGTGCGACGGAAGTGCATGTGCGCATTAGTTCACCGCCAATCGCTCATCCATGTTTTTATGGAATTGATACGTCTACACACGAAGAGCTGATTGCGTCATCTCATTCAGTGGAAGAAATTAGACAGGAAATCGGTGCAGACTCCATTGCATTTTTATCTGTAGACGGTTTAATGGACGGGATTGGCAGAAAGTATGATGATCCGCAGCGCGGTCAGTGTTTAGCATGCTTTACTGGAAAATACCCGACCGAAATTTATGAAGATACTGTCCTTCCTCATGTGAAGGAAACAGTCCTGACGAAATAATCGAATAATGGAGCAGCAGTCAACGTGATTTGATATGCTGCTCTTTCATTCTGCCGAAAATACATGAAAGACAAGCAGATAAAAGGAGTGAATGGGATGTCAGAAGCATATAAAAACGCCGGTGTCGACATCGAAGCAGGATACGAAGCCGTTAAACGAATGAAAACACACGTAGAACGTACAAAAAGAGCAGGTGTCATGGGGGCTCTAGGCGGATTTGGCGGTATGTTTGATTTATCTGAACTGCCATACAAAAAGCCCGTTCTTGTCTCAGGAACAGATGGTGTTGGTACGAAATTAAAACTCGCTTTTTTAATGGATCAACACGATACGATCGGTGTAGATGCTGTTGCTATGTGTGTGAACGATGTACTTGCACAAGGGGCAGAGCCGCTCTTTTTCTTAGATTACTTAGCAGTTGGAAAAGCAGATCCTTTGAAAATTGAATCCATCGTCAAAGGTGTAGCTGACGGATGCGAGCAGTCTGGTTCAGCGCTTGTCGGCGGAGAGACAGCAGAAATGCCGGGTCTTTACACAGAAGAAGAATATGATATTGCTGGATTTTCTGTAGGTGTCGTTGAAAAGGATGAAATCGTCACAGGAGAGAACATCAAGGAAGGGCATTTGCTGATTGGACTCAGCTCTAGCGGCATTCATAGCAATGGCTATTCTCTTGTACGAAAAGTATTGCTTGAAGATGCGGGTCTAGATCTTCACCAAACGTATGAACCTTTTACAAGACCGCTTGGAGAAGAGCTGCTTGAACCGACGAAGATTTATGTCAAACCTGTTCTTAAACAAGTGAAAGCTGGCAAAGTTGACGGTATGGCACATGTGACAGGCGGTGGCTTTATTGAGAATTTACCACGTATGCTGCCTGAAGGACTTGGTGTGGAGATTGATAACGGCTCATGGCCAGTTCCGCCTATTTTCTCCTTTATTCAAGAAAAAGGGCAATTGAAAGCAGAAGAGATGTTCAATGTATTTAATATGGGTATCGGCTTTGTCCTAGCCGTCAAAGAGGATGATCTCGTCGATGTGATTAGCGGACTTGAACAAGACGGAGAGAAAGCCTTCCTTATCGGACGAGTTCAAAAAGGAGAAGGCGTCACTTTCGGTGGTGGAAGCCTCTCATGAAAAAGTTTGCGATCTTCGCCTCTGGAAGCGGGACAAATTTTCAAGCCATTATTGATACGTTAAAAGAAGAACAGTGGCCGGCAAAAGCAGCCATTGTGATCTGTGATAAACCGGGTGCGAAGGTGCTGGAGCGGGCAGAGAAAGAGGGCATTCCGTCCTTTTCTTTTACGCCGAAGGCTTTCCCGAGTAAAGCCGCTTTTGAGCAAACCATCATTGAACAGCTGAAGCTGCATGAAGTGGAATGGATTTTCCTCGCTGGGTATATGCGACTGATCGGTCCGACATTGCTTGATGCATTTAGAGGGAAAATCGTGAATATCCACCCTTCTTTACTGCCAGCATTTCCTGGACTCGATGCGATTGGACAAGCCTATCAAGCAGGAGTCAAAGTGGCTGGTATCACGGTTCATTATGTCGACGAAGGCATGGATACCGGCCCGATTATTGACCAAGCAGCCATTCATATTGAACAAGGGGAAGACCTTGAATCCATTGAAAAAAGAATGCATGAATTAGAACACACACTATATCCAAAAGTGATCAAATCACTTTTAGAATTATCTTAATGAGGTGACAAAGGCATGACGATCAAACGCGCATTAATCAGTGTTTCCGATAAAACAAATCTTGTACCTTTTGTGAAAGAACTAACAGAACTTGGCGTTGAAGTGATTTCAACTGGTGGTACACACAAACTTCTTCAAGAGAACGGCATTGATGTCATTGGTATTTCTGAAGTGACTGGCTTCCCAGAAATCATGGACGGACGACTCAAAACGCTTCATCCGAACATTCACGGTGGACTGTTAGCAGTGAGAGAAAACGATGAGCATATGGCACAGATCGAAAAGCACGGCATTCAGCCGATTGATCTTGTCGTTGTGAATCTATATCCATTCAAAGAGACCATTTCCAAAGACGATGTCACGTATGAAGAAGCGATTGAAAACATTGATATTGGCGGACCGGGTATGCTTCGTGCTGCTTCTAAAAACCATCAGGACGTCACGGTGATTGTAGACCCGCGTGATTATGATTCTGTCGTTCAACAAATCAAAGAAGGCGGCGTCTCACTAGAGAAAAAACGTGAGCTTGCAGCAAAAGTATTCCGTCATACAGCTGCTTACGATGCCCTGATTGCGGATTATTTAACGAACTTTGTTGGCGAAACAGAGCCAGAACAGTTCACAGTCACATTTGAGAAAAAACAATCTCTTCGTTATGGAGAAAACCCGCACCAAGCGGCGACGTTCTATGAAAATGCACTTCCAAGCAAAGGCTCTTTAGCTACTGCAACGCAATTACATGGAAAAGAACTTTCCTACAACAATATCAAAGATGCAGATGCAGCTCTTCAAATTGTACGTGAATTTACGGAGCCAACGGCTGTGGCTGTAAAGCATATGAACCCATGTGGTGTTGGGACAGGTGAAACGATTGCAGAAGCATTTGACCGTGCATTTAAAGCAGATGAAACATCTATTTTCGGCGGCATTGTGGCGCTTAATCGTGAAGTAGACAAGCAAACGGCTGAGGTGCTCCATACGATTTTCTTAGAAATCGTCATCGCACCATCGTTCAGCCAAGAAGCACTTGATGTGCTAACAGCGAAAAAGAACCTTCGTCTACTAACATTAGATGTAGAAGCAGATCTTGGGAAAAAAGAAAAGCAGCTCACAGGTGTTCATGGTGGATTGCTCGTTCAGGATATCGACACATACGGCTTAGAGGAAGCAACGATCTCTATCCCAACGAAGAGAGAGCCAACTGAAGACGAATGGAAAGACTTAAAGCTCGCTTGGAAAGTCGTCAAACATGTGAAATCAAATGCCATCGTTCTAGCGAAGGATCAAATGACAGCAGGTATTGGTGCTGGTCAAATGAACCGTGTTGGCTCGGCTAACATTGCGATTGAGCAAGCAGGTGAAAAGGCAAAAGGCAGTGCACTAGGTTCTGATGCATTTTTCCCAATGGGCGATACAGTGGAAGCTGCTGCAAAGGCAGGCGTTACAGCGATCATCCAGCCAGGTGGTTCCATTCGTGATGAAGAATCAATCCAAAAAGCAGATGAATACGGCATCGCCATGGTCTTCACTGGCGTTAGACATTTCAAACATTAAGGGGATGACAGTGTGAACGTATTAATTATCGGCAGAGGCGGAAGAGAGCATACCATCGCATGGAAAGTGAATCAAAGCGAACTTGTCAGCCAAGTATTTGTCGCACCCGGCAATGATGGAATGACAGACGCAGCAAAACTTGTACCGATTGACGAGGGCGATCATGAGGCGTTAATTCGTTTTGCAAAAGACAATAACATCGGTTTAACAATTGTCGGTCCAGAGGTTCCTTTAATTGCAGGTGTCGTCGATGCATTTGAAGAAGCAGGTCTAAAGGTATTTGGACCGAATGCAAAAGCCGCAGTCATTGAAGGCTCAAAAGAATTTGCAAAAGACTTAATGAAAAATTATGATATCCCGACAGCCGCTTATGCCACTTTTACATCATTTGAAGAAGCGAAGGCATATGTGGAAGAAAAGGGTGCCCCAATTGTCATTAAAGCAGATGGGCTTGCCGCAGGAAAAGGCGTGACAGTGGCAATGGCGCTTGAAGAGGCAATCAACTGCCTCCATGACTTTTTAGAGGATGAAAAGTTTGGCGATGCGAGTGCATCGGTTGTCATTGAAGAATTTTTAACGGGTGAAGAGTTTTCTCTGATGGCCTTTGTCAATGGAGAAAAGGTGTATCCGATGGTGATCGCACAGGATCATAAACGGGCATTTGAAGATGACAAAGGACCAAACACCGGCGGGATGGGCGCTTATTCACCGGTTCCACAAATTTCTGATGAAGTGGTACAAAAAGCGGTGGAAGACGTCGTCAAACCAGCAGCTCGCGCGATGGTGCAGGAAGAGCGTTCGTTTACAGGCATTTTATATGCAGGCTTAATGCTGACACCAGAAGGCTCTAAGGTCATTGAGTTCAATGCACGCTTTGGCGATCCTGAAACGCAAGTAGTGCTTCCTCGTCTTGAATCAGATCTAGTTCAAGTCTTCCTAGACATTCTAGATGGAAAAGATGTGGACTTGCAGTGGAAAGACACAGCCGCTGTCAGTGTCGTTCTTGCATCAGAAGGATACCCGGAAGACTACGCAAAAGGCACACCAATCGGTGCTTTGCAAACAACGGTTTCTGATGTCGTGACCTTCCACGCAGGAACAAAAAAAGAAAACAATCAATTCGTCACAAATGGCGGCCGTGTAGCAAATGTGACCGCATTTGACGACACATTTGAAGCAGCAAGATCAAGAGTATATGAAGCGGTTGAAGAAATCATTCAGCCAGGTTTATTTTATCGCCGTGACATTGGCGCCCGTGCGCTGAAGGCAGCGGGGAAAACTAAGCACTGAATTTCAGCTAGTATAAATGATAGGTATTTAGTGAATCTATTGATTTATAGAATGAAATGATAATGGTGTAAAAATGTTGAAATATGTATATAATGTGTTAATATGGTTTTAAGTCCAATAAATGGGGAGGTGAATACTATGAAATTATTAATTATGCTAACTGGAACTTTCGGTATTTCATCAGCTACCGCGGGTGCCATTTTTGTAGCTTTAAATACAGCTTTTAATAGCGGATCGCTAACAATTGGAAGAGTTGCACTTTTAGCAGCTGGAACAGGAGTTGGTGCACTCTTAATTGCCAGTATCTTTGCTGTTGGTGGTACTTTTATTATGAAAAAATTAAAGGCTGGCAAAGCAGCAACTGTAGCTTGGTAAGAGTGATAAATCCGATATTACGATATCGGATTTATTTTAATAGGAGGTAAAATGTTTAAAATTATCATATTAGAAATTAAAGCGATTACAAGACAATATAAAGATATATATAAGATCAGTTCTAAAGAGGCCTTTATGTATCTTCTTTTTTTTATGTTAACTATACTTTTATTCTACATACTCAGTTTATTTGAAATTAAGTTATTAAATGTACAAAAAATTATTTGTGTTTTTTCTATTTTTTTATCAATAAGTATTCACAAAAATTCCCTTTATGAATATGTAAAAAATAAAAGAATTGAATATCCTGAGGTTTTCCCATTAAACAGAGAAAAGTTCTTTTATATCAAAGCAATAAAGTATGATTATATTGTACTGATGGAAAGTTTAATTATATTCATACCAATAGGAATAGCTTTTTGGTTAGCTGGTTACTCATCATTATATAACGCTATATTTTTCATCATTACAGCACTTCTTATTTATTTGATAACAAATAATATAGTTTCAGTAGTGAAATTTTTAAAAATGAAGTTAGCAAAACCAGTGGTTACAATCTTTTTGAAATCATTGATGTTAGTCTTATTCTTTTATATTGTTTCAATAGCTATAAGTGAATTAGAAAAAATAATAGGGTTTTTGTATAATGATAAGAAAATAGATCTAGTTACCTATTTTGATAGTCTTAGTTATTTTTTCTCGTTAGATATATTTAATTCTATTTTTATAATGCTCAGCTTTATGATATTGTTGATGGTTGTTTTATTAAAAGTGTTACTATATTCTAGATTGAATTTAGTGAATAATATAGAAAATAAAAGAGGGGTTTTATTTAATAGAAGATTTTTCAAGTCGCCGATTTTAAATAAAGAAATTAAATATCTTGCATCTCAAGGAATATTAGAAAAGGTTCTAACTAACTCTTTTGTTTATTTCTTTGCAAGTATACTGTTATTAATACTTAATTTTATAATGAAAGTTGAAATAATAATCCCTAATAATTTAGTATTGTTGCTATTGATTGGTGAGTGTTTGAGAGCAGTTGAGGAGTTATCAAAAAATTATTTAGGAAATGAAAAAAGATACGTAGAAAATTATATTCTTTCCGGGTTTGATTTAACTAATTTGTTAATAAATAAAATCATTTTGAACAACATTATTATTTTGGTTAGTATGCTTCCAATTTTAATTTTATTTAGTATTGTATTTAAATTCACACTAGCGATTTTTCTTTTAGCCCTAGTATGTCTAATACTAAATACAATTAGTTTTTCAATAATAAGTGTTTATTTTAATAGTGCTAAAACTTCATTTGTGAATAAACTGGCAATCCCGCACAGATATGCTCCATATAAAAAAATGGCATTCAATACTATGATTTTATACTCAAATTTAATCATTATTATTTTTTTCGAACTGCTGTTTAGTGGATGGTTTAGAATTTTGCTTAGTACGGTTATTTTAATTGTACAAACATTAATAGTCATAGTCAGTTTTTCTTTAATCTTAAGAAAGAAACGTGAGGTTTTGTATGGGGAATATTCTTATTCAGTATATAAAGAAAATAGATAGAGTAATGCTATTTAGCATCATGCTCTCTATTATTACACTAGGGATTTCTTTTTTTACAGGAATTAATATGAAAGATAGTTTTGTTGAGAATCATTTAGAACTAAGTTTTTGGGATATTTTTATAAATAACTCTGTAGTGTCCGTTCTATTTTTTTTAGGAGCTATAACGTTTGGTTTGTTAAGTTTTATATATCTTTTTATAAATGGTTACTATATTGGGACAACATTTTCATATAAAATTTCTAGTGAAGGCCTTCAACAAACAATGGAACTTGTTTTCTGGCATGGATTATTAGAAGTACCTTCATTAATTTTGAGTTCTTCACTAGGTTTTGTACCTTTAATATTGGTGATATTTAGTGCGCATTCAAGAAAAAAAATAAGAATAAGAAAATATCTGAAGTATTCAGTAGTAGTTATGATATTGGTGTTTATTTTAAATGCATTGGCAGCCCTAATAGAGAGTAAGACATTTTAAAGGGAGGATTATATGTACTCATCAAATGTACTTAATCAAAAAAAATATATACTTTTGTTTCTATTTAGTAGTATTTTGACGTATTCTCTAATTTATCAACATGTTGATACGGGTATAAATTCCATAGTTGATGATATTCTCAAAGCTTCAGGGGCGGATATGAATTCATTAGAATCTGAAGGGTTAAGAAAAATTGAGTTAATACTCACTAGTGTTTATTTTCAACTACCTATGCAACTTATTACAAGCTTAATAAACTTATATGCGATTGGTATTTTATATTATATTTTCAATAAGATTGTAAATGTTTTTAAGGTTAAAAAGGTTGAACTTACTTATTCAGGAATTGTCGATATACTTTATTTTGGTCTGTATATTCAAGTAGTTGATCTCTTAGTACAATCTATCATTATGATAAGTTCTAATACTTCTTTAGATTTCTATCAAAATTCATGGTCCTCATTATATTGGCTATACTTTATTTTAATCCAAACTTCATTGATTCTAACACTTTTCAAAAAGAAATATAATATTCTATATTCTCCTGCTATTTTCTTTATCGTTCTAATTTCAATTCAATGCATAATAAGGTTTGGTGGTTTATTTTGAGTTTATTAAGTGTTAGAAATCTAACTAAGATATTTGATGGAAATAAAGTTGTTTTAGATCATATATCTATGGAGTTAAAAGAGAATGACATCACATTTATATTGGGTTCAAATGGAGCGGGTAAGACCACATTATTACAGATCCTTTTAGGGTTAATTCAAAAGCAGGAAGGTGATATTTTATATCAAGGTAACAACCTAAGCTATCCTTTAACTAATGAATTCAAAAAGAAAATTGGTTATATTTCAGATCAACCTTTGTTAATTGAGTATTTAACAGCCTTGGAAAATTTGGAATATATTAGTTGTGTATATAATATTAAATTTTCTCGAAATGATTTCAATGGAATTTTACAAAAATATGGATTAACTGAGATAGATGATAAATTAGTAAAGAATTTTTCTCGAGGAATGCGTACAAAATTAAATCTATGTTTCTTAGATATTATTAACCCAGAGATTATCTATATGGATGAACCTACAATTGGACTAGATGTCATGAGCATTCAATATTTAACATCTAAAATTTTAGAATTCAAAAAAGAGGGTAAAACGCTCCTTATCACATCTCATGATATGGCATTTGTTATGCAACTTGCGGAACATATTTATATAATCCACGGTGGGAAAATCAAAAAAATGGACGATTTTAAAAATCATCCATCGTATTCTTTAAAAACATTTAATGAACATATCGAATCAAACATAAATTCAATGAAAGGTGGTTAAAACATGGTTATTAAAACATATATCATTGGTGTATTAGTCATACTTATGTTATTTCTCATAGCCATAAATAACATCATGTTGACTGCCATTAAGCAGAATAAATTGAAAAAAGGCGTAGCCATTAGTTATATGATCCTATCCATTTTTTCTGGCATTGCTATTTCTTCATTTTTAATTTGGAAGTTTTTTATTAGCTAAGAGGGGAATGAGTGTATGGTGCAATTGAAGAAACTTGCAAACGAGCGTTTTTCTGCTTTGATCTGTATGGATCCATTTAACGAGAGAATTCGTTTGGATGATTATAGCGGCAGGGTGCGTGATGTGATTCAGTCCGTGCTTCAGGAAGCGGCGGACTGCAAGGCGTCTAAGGTCATTGTAAAAGTAAGGCGTGAGCATATGCCGCTTTTTTTAGAAAAAGGCTTTCGGCTTGAAGGCGTGTTTTCTCATTATTTTCTCGGAAGTGATGCATGGGGCATGTCGCTCTTTCTGACCGAAGATCGAATGAACAGCCCATTTTGGTTGAAGGAAGATGAAATCGTTGCGTCTATTCAAGAAAAGCCGATTAAAAAAGACCAAGGCGTGTGGCAGGATGAGTATGTGATGAGGAAAGCCGGTCCAGAGGATGTGCACAAGCTGGCAGCGCTCTATGATACGGTCTTTGAAACGTATCCCACGCCAATGAATGAGCCAGATTACATCCGAAAGGTAATGGAGGAAGGGACGGTTTTTTATGCCGTTGAACATGACGGTCAACTTGTAAGTGCCGCTTCTGCTGAAATCAATGTACCGTATGGTCATGCAGAACTAACAGATTGTGCAACCCTTCCCACATACAGAAAACTAGGATTCATGCATCATTTGATTCTAGCCCTCGAACAAGAGCTTCAATCCATGCACATTTATGTCTTTTATTCTCTTGCCCGTGCACTGTCCTATGGAATGAATCAAGTGTTTTATCAGCTCGGGTATACATACACTGGGCGCTTTCAAAACAACTGCTATATTTTTGACAAAATTGAAGATATGAATCTATGGGTCAAAACGCCAAATGAATCATGAAATGGTTCTCATCTGATCAAGCAGACCAGATAGGCGGTACGCCATGATACTCAGCTGCAGCTTCATCCGATCATCAGTGGATTTGAGGCTGCAGCCTGTTCTCGTTTCAATTTGTTTCAACCGGTAGCTTAACGTATGCCGGTGAATAAACAATTCCCCCGCTGACTTTTGAATATTTTCATTGTGTGCCAAATACACTTCGAGTGTATGAATGAGGTCAGCTCCTTGTTTTTTTGTATAAAGCAGCGGGCTTAACAGCTCTACGTAAAAGTCATGCAAATTCATTCCGGCTTCGTTCATTTCAAGCAGCATACCATATAGACCGAGCTTCTGATAATGAATGATGCTGTCATCTGTTTTCAAAAGAGGAAGAAGCCTTGCTGCATACTGGGCTTCTTTTGCACTTTTGGCAAAGAGACTGATCTGGTCGTAGGCTCTTCCAATGCCAATCACAATGGGATGGACGGGGAAAAAATAAGACCAAGTACTGCGGCATTCTTCTGATGCGCGATACCAATTTGTTTCTTGGAAAGTGCTTTTCCCCGCTGGTGTCAGGACGAAAATGGAATCAAGCCTTGCCTTTAATAAAAAAGGAATTTGTCTGCGTTCAAAAATGGATGTGAGTAATTGGGATAGGCGCTGCACCATTTGATGATCGAGCTGTGTGTGCTGATGCTGAAATTGAAAGTAGATGACGACTTGTTCTTCGCTCATATCATATTGCAGCTTTCTTGCTTGTTCGATGACATAGCTTTCTTCTGTGTATTGCTGCTGCAACATATCATCCAATAAATGCCCCTGCATTTGGTTTTCTGTATCTTGAATGGCTTTTTGTTTCAACCATTCAATCGCATACACCGCACCAGCATGCTCAATGGCGATGGCATCGAGATGGTGCCACGTCTCTTTTTTCTTTAACGCCACAATGAACCCGAAAATATCCCCCATTGCAATCACAGGGCATGCGGCTAGAACAAACGCACCATATGTGTCATAGACGAGCCGGCCTTTTTCCTCTGCCTGCTTGAGCAGAGAAGAGGTTTCAATCGGTTCGTCATCTGTTAGAAAGCCAAAAGCATGAGAATAGGTCACTTCGTCTGTTTCGAGATGAGCTGCTGTTTGGTGCAAAAACACATCCAGTACGACGATATTTGCCGCTGTGAGATGTGCCAGTTCATCTGTAATTTGCGTGACATTTTTATTGCTCACATTTAAATGGGTCAGTCTTTGATGAATCGCGGAAGAATATTTGAGCTGATGGAGCTGACTGCTGACGATTTGTTCTAGAACGGCTTTTGTGATGTCTGAAAAATTGACATGGGGCGGAATCTCGATGAGCGGAATACCGCTATTTTCGGCGGCTTCAATGAGTGATGCGGGAATTTCCGTTAAGTACACGCCTTTATAAATGGCAATGGCTGAAAGACGATGAGATTGAATCAATTTTTCAAGCCGGATGCGTCTTTCTTTATTTTCTGTCAGCCCAAATCCAGTTGTAACAAGTAATTCTCCTTCGGAAAGTCTAGACGTGTCCTCAATAATTTCCACAATGGTCACCCACTGGATAAGACGATCCAGTCCATTTTCTCCAGCAAGCAGTTTGGTTTCTTTCATCATATCGAGCGAGAGTGCATCTTTGACGAGAATCGCCATAGACTCATGACCTCCTTTTGAACACTCTTATACACCATGTATAAAAAACACGTGTGAAATTCGGGCATATGGCGAATGGAGGATGACTGCCCTCTTGATTAAGCTAATCTTATACCAAGTATACAAAATTTTCTTGCGATTCATGTAAAAAGAAAAGTGCAGCTGCTGACAAGAGAGGGAGGAATGACAAAGTGGAGACCCGGGATTACTTAATCAAACCGATGTTAAATCAGCAATATCCTGTGGCTGTGAGAGGAGAGGGGATTTACTTATATGATCGGGACGGAAAAAAATATATAGATGGCTCATCAGGGGCAGTCACGGCAAGTATTGGACATGGCATACAAGACATTATTGATGCGATGACGGAGCAAGCGAACAAGGTGAGCTTTACGTACAGGTCACAATTTACGAATGAACCAGCGGAAGAACTAGCGTATGAATTGAGTACACTTTGCCCAGGTGATCTGAACTGGTCTTTTTTTGTAGGGAGTGGTTCAGAAGCAACGGAGACTGCTATGAAAATGGCGATACAGCATTGGCAGGAGCAGGGGAAGACGGAAAAAAATCATATCATCTCAAGATGGATGAGTTACCACGGCATTACATTAGGGGCGCTGTCGATGTCAGGTCATATTGCAAGGAGAGAGCGTTTTGAACCACTGCTTGAAAAGCACCCAGTGCTGTCTCCGCCCTATAGCTACAGGTCATGGCTGCCAAAGGAAGACAGCAAGCAGGTCGAGTGGTATGTCCAGGAATTTAAAACCGTCATCCAGCGTATAGGAAAAGAGAGGATTGCCGCATTGATCGCCGAACCGATTGTTGGCGCAGCGGGAGCGGCGCTCCTGCCGCCAGACGGTTATTTCGAAGCGATGAAGCGTGTCTGTGAAGAAAACGACATTTTAATGATCGCAGATGAAGTCATGACGGGCTTTGGACGAACTGGAAAAATGTTTGCGATGGAACATTGGGGCACGGTACCAGATATCATGGTTCTCGGAAAGGGCATGAGCGCAGGTTATTCTCCAATCGCAGCAGTTGTCTCAACGGATCGTGTGATGGCACCGATTATCAGCGGCTCCGGCTCTGTCATGGCAGGGCACACATATAGTGCCAATCCGCTTTCAGCAGCCGTTTCATTAGCGGTCATTCGATATATGAAAAAGCATCAGCTTCCCGACCGGGCTGATCTTTCTGGGCGATATCTGATGAATGCTTTAAAAGATTTGCAAGTAAATCATTCCATCATAGGAGATGTGAGAGGGAAGGGATTGCTGATTGGCATTGAGTTTGTCGCAGATCGTTTATCCAAAACGCCATTTCCTGCACATGCTCAGATAACCAATCTTGTCGTTGAAACGGCAAAACAAAATGGACTGCTGGTGTATCCAGCAAGCGCTGGAGAGGATGGAGTCGGAGGCGCAGCGGTTATGATCGCACCGCCGCTTTCCATCACACAGCAGGAAATGGATGAACTCATTGATTTATTCGGGCAGACCATCACACAAGTCGAACAAGAAGTGATCAATCGAGGATTTTTCCCATCTGCTATGTAAGGAGGAACGAACATGAACAAAACTGTGGGTTTGGATGAAGTGATGACGCGATTAAAAGATGGCATGACCATCATGTTTGGCGGATTTGGCGGCGTGGGTTCACCACCATCGTTGATTGATGCCATTTTGGAAGCAAATATTCAAGATCTGACATTGATCGGAAATGATGCAGGTTTCCCGCAAATTGGTGTGGGCCGGCTCATCACAGAAGGAAGAGTGAAAAAAATCATCGCCTCTCATATCGGCTCAAATCCCATTGCCGGACAGAAAATGCAGGCTGGTACATTAGACGTTCATTTTTATCCGCAGGGCATTCTTGCAGAAAAAATCAGAGCAGGCGGAATGGGGCTGGCGGGCATTGTGACAGATGTTGGGATGGATAGCCTGAATCTCGATGAGAAACAATTGGTTGAGCTGAATGGGAAGAATTATATGTTGGAGCCTGCGCTCACAGCGGATATTGCCATCGTCAATGCCTACAAAGCAGATGAAGTGGGAAACCTCATTTTTGATAAAAGCGCACGGAATACAAACCCGATTGTGGCGATGGCAGGAGACTGGACCATTGCGGAGGCAGAAGAAATTGTGGCAGCGGGGCAGCTCGATCCAGAAGAAATCGTGACGCCAGGCGTATTTGTGAATCAAATCGTGCAATCAAAAGGAGTGAACTGGACATGGGCATGGGAGACATCGATTTAAGACACCGTATTGCTAAAAGAGCAGCACAAGAAATTGAAGATGGCATGATTGTGAATCTTGGGATCGGCATTCCGACCCTAGCAGCAGATTACATTCCATCACATTACGAGGTGTGGCTGCATGCAGAAAACGGCATTATGGGTGCAGGAGCCTCGCCTTTGCAAGGGGAAGAAGATCCGAATTTATGCAATGCGGGCGGTTTTCCCATTACGTTAACAAAGGGCGGCTCGTACATGGACAGTACGACTGCTTTTGGCATCATCCGAAAAGGAATGCTGGATATGACGATTTTGGGTGCACTTGAAGTAAGCAGCCAAGGGGATCTTGCCAATTGGATTGTACCGGGGAAAAGAGTACCGGGTATGGGCGGAGCGATTGAGCTGGCGCAAAAAGCGAAAAAAGTGGTAGTGGTGATGAGCCATCTGGATAAACACGGTCGATCTAAAGTGAAATCGGCTTGTACATTGCCCTTAACCGCTAAAGCGTGTGTCGATTTGATTATTACGGATATGGCGGTCATTGAGGTCAAGTCTCAGCTGCTCATTTTACGTGAAGTCATGCCGCCATTTCAGCCGGAAGATGTCATAAGGGCGACTGAAGCGCCATTAATTTTAGCGCCTGATGTCAAATCTGTTGTGTAGAAAGGATGAACGACTTGCAGCCAATGACACGTATCAGAAACTGGATGAAAGAGCATCAGGATGAAGCCATTACGCTTCTTCAACAAATGGTGCAATGTGACAGCACCCAAGGGAATGAAGAAGAGGTTCAGCAGATCGTGGCCAATAAACTGTCCGCCATTGGCTTTGATGTAGACGTTTGGGAAATTGGCGGCGATGAATTACTAGAGCATCCTTATTTTTATTCCCCGCGCCGATCTTTTCAAGGGAGTCCAAACGTTGCTGGGCGATTGAAAGGAAAAGGTGGCGGCAAATCGATTTTATTAAACGGGCACGTAGATGTGGTTCCGGCAGGAGATAAGAATCAATGGACATATCCGCCTTACAGCGGGCATATCATAAACGGGAGACTTTATGGACGCGGGGCAACAGATATGAAAGGTGGAAACGTTTCTTTACTCTTTGCGCTTGAGGCACTGCATGCGCTTCAGATTCCCCTGAAAGGAGATGTGGTGTTTCATAGTGTCGTCGAAGAGGAAAGCGGTGGAGCAGGCACACTTGCAGCGATATTGAAAGGGTACACAGCGGATGCTGCCATCATTCCAGAGCCAAGTCATATGAACATTTTTCCGATTCAGCAAGGATCAAAGTGGTTCAGGCTGCATATTAAAGGAAGGGCAGCTCATGGCGGAACAAGGTATCACGGTGTTTCTGCTATTGAAAAGAGCACGGTGGTCCTTTCTCATATAGCGGCACTAGAAAAAGAAAGAAATCAGCGAGTGACGGAGCCTCTGTTTCAGCATATCCCGATTCCAATTCCTATCAACATTGGGAAAATTCAAGGCGGTGATTGGCCGTCCTCTGTCGCAGATCTTGTCACAATGGAAGGCAGGCTTGGTGTGATGCCAGGTGAGACAGTTGAGCAGGCAGAGAAGGAATTAGAAAATTGGATGACTGGACTCGCTGAAAATGATGATTGGTTTCAAGAACATCCTGTTGAGGTGGAGTGGTTTGGTGCTAGATGGCTTCCTGGGTCAATCGACTCTGATCACCCGCTTTTAGGTCTATTGAAGGAACAATATGAAGAGGTCATGCAGCACCCGCCAAAGGTGGAAGCCGCCCCTTGGGGGACAGACGGCGGATTACTGTCACAAGCAGCGGATATCCCAATCATTGTGTTTGGACCTGGAACGACAGAGCTTGCCCATTTCCCGAATGAATCCATTGAGATCAAACATGTGATTGAAGCAGCAGAAATCATTGCTGGTACGTTGGTCAAATGGTGCGAAGCAGCGGAGTGATTCACACACAAAAAAAGAAGGCTGTCTACTCAGCCTTCTCCAGCGTGCAGATAAACCCTCGCATTCGCCCGCTGGTCTGTGCGCCGGTGCTCGCCCTTCCTAGACTTCAAAGGTTTTCATGTCACGCTGAAAGGAAGACAAAGAGTTAAAATAAAATTCATTTAAGCCCTTTGTCAACAATCTGAAGAAGGCTGTCTACTCAGCCTTCTCTTTATGTGTATTCTGCTGTTCACACATATAGGTCACTGGACAAAAACGAAGAATACCAGAACCCAATTTTAATCCGCCGAGCATGATGCCAAAAAGCAGCATTTTACTCCATGGTTTTCGAGCATATAAGGATCCAGCTACAGTACATATCGTCATTCCGCAGGCAATTCTCATGAGCGCTTCCATTAAGCCAAGATTAGGTTTCATTGCAAGTGATTCTCCTTTTTTAAATTATTTTAAGTGTGATTTCAAGAAATTGTAACGTTTCATTAATGCGTAACGTGGTTCGTTATGTTACGATAGGGCTAATACAAATGAAGGAGAGTATGTGAATGTCCGAACGTACTTTTAATTGGAGAAACAATGACATCCGCACACAAATCGATGTAGTCGACTCAAAAATAGTTCCAACACTCCTTTTAACGAATGGACTCGTGCTAAACCCGTTTTTGAAGCAATGGGTGAAGGCAAATATTTGGATACATGATGATCGAATTGTTTATGTCGGAGCAGAGCTTCCTCAAAATAAATCAGCTAAACGTGTGATTGATTGTGAAGGTAAATACATTGTGCCGGGGTATATTGAACCTCACGCGCATCCGTTCCATATTTATAATCCCCAATCACTTGCAGAATATGTGTCTCAATTTGGCACAACAACAATGGTCAGCGATAACTTATTTCTTCTTTTGCAAAGCAACGAAAAGAAAGCGCTTTCCACTCTATGCGAATTAAAAAAGCAGCCATTTCAGTACTTCTGGTGGTCTAGATACGATCTTCAAACAGAGGTCAGGTATGAAGATGAGATGCTTCCTATTAACTATCGGAAAGAATGGATTGATCATCCTGACGTCCTTCAAGGCGGCGAATTAACGAGCTGGCCAAGATTAATGGACGGTGATGATCTCATTTTATATTGCATGCAAGAAACGAAGAAGCAGAGAAAACGAATTGAAGGACATTTCCCTGGGGCTTCTGAGAAAACGCTAACAAAAATGAAGCTGTTTGGAGCGGACAGTGATCATGAAGCAATGAATGCAGACGATGTGCTCAAACGCTTGTCTCTTGGCTATCATGTGTCCTTGCGTCATTCTTCCATCCGCCCAGATTTAGTGAACATTTTAAGAGAGTTGCATGAGCGTGACTTTAGGCACTACGATCACTTTTTCTATACAACAGATGGATCAGCACCTCATTTTTATGAAGAAGGCATGATCAATCGTCTCATTTCCATTGCCCTTGAAGAAGGCGTGCCTACTATTGATGCGTACAATATGGCGACCTTTAACATTGCGAAATACTATCAAATTGATGACTTATTAGGCGTGGTCGGTCCTGGCCGATTGGCTTCTTTGAATATTTTAGATGATCCGATGAATCCAAATCCAGAAACGGTGATTTCTAAAGGGGTGATCCTTAAATTAGAGGGGGAGAACCAGCATCAATTCCAAGAGACAAAATGGGAAAATGGCGGGCTTGAACCATTAGATTTAAGCTATGACCTGACGATGAGTGACTTGCAATTCTCAATGCCGCTCGGTGTCAAAATGCGAAATGCTGTCATTATGGAGCCTTATACAGTGGAGATTGATAACTCTGTCAATCAGCTGTCCTGTGACCATGATCAAAGCTTCTTCAGTCTGATTGATCGAAAAGGCGAGTGGCGCGTGAACACAATGTTAAAAGGATTTGCAAACAAGGTGCAAGGGTTCGTCAGCTCATTTTCAACCACTGGTGACATTTTAGTGATTGGGAAAAATAAAGATGATATGATGCTTGCTCATAAGCGAATGAAGGAAATTGGCGGGGGAATTGTGCTCACAGAAAACGGAAAGATTTTGCATGAAATCCCGCTGCAATTATCAGGCTGTGCATCAGCTGAACCGTTTGAAACGGTTCTTCAGCAGGAGCAAACGTTACGCGAGCTACTCATTGAGCGAGGGTATCCATTTGACTGCCCAATTGATACACTTGTCTTTTTCCAAAGCACACACTTGCCGTATATTCGAGTGACACCAAGAGGAATATTTGATGTCATGAAAAAAACTGTACTCTTTCCGTCTATAATGCGTTAAAATATAACAGAGTGGAGCTGTATCATATTTGCTAGGTTTCTGACCGCTGTTATAGGGCAGGAGTGAGCAAGAGATCTCTTCGCTGCTAGATATGGTGACAAAGCATAGGGCTTTGACATGACGAATGAAGTGCCCAATTGTAAAATGAATCTGTCGGTTACGCTGGCCGACCAACATATTTTGAATAATCAAGCAAGGCGGGGCGCAGGTTTGTCGTCTCGCCAAGCTTTCTACACATACTGTTTTTTTTAGGGAAAGACCTAACAGAGCAGAAGTGTTCTAGATATCGGAGGCAAACAAGTTTGTCAGATTGTCGCACAAGGAATATGACAAAACTTGTCGAATTTGTTTACGATAAAGAAGCTTCGGCTTACGAAAGAACCTGATGGCATTTTCAGCGTAGAACCAAACCTGTCATGATTCGTTCAAAGCTCATTGCTGAGGTTGAAAAAAATGAGTCAGGAAAGATACCGCTTTCTCGGAAAAGTCAGTGCGGAGCGGTGTGCCAATAGTAAAGGAGAAGATGTATAAAGATGCAAATTGATAAATTAAGGGGAAAAAGCTTAGATCAGCTATTCAACTCCATCTTGTCCCTTAAAGACCTGGAAGAATGTTATCGATTTTTTGATGATTTGTGCACCATCAATGAAATCCAATCTTTATCACAGCGTCTTGAAGTAGCGCGTATGCTTCGCGAGGGAAATACGTATCACAAAATTGAAACGGAAACTGGTGCAAGTACAGCCACTATCTCACGTGTCAAACGCTGCTTGAACTACGGAAATGATGCCTATACGATGGCACTTGACCGCGTAGCAGAGCAACAAGCAACGGACGAAACAAAATAAAGCAGCTTTCACTGCAAATATTCTTTATGATTTGTCGTTTTGAAGTTGAACAAAAAGAGCCGTTTCATTTGAAATGGCTCTTTTTGATATCATTAAGTTCTCCCATAAACCATCGTTCACCTTCATAGGACACTTCATCGTCATCAGTGATCACTACCTTAAAACCGATGGTTCGCATATTTTGCGGAACAGATAAATCCCATTCTTTTTGAATATTTCTCTGATCGGAAAGGGGAAGCCATGTCTGATACTCATCTTGTCTGTTGAAGAAATTTTTCACATAAGAATTCCCTTTAAACACAATGATTTGTGAATGCCATAATTCAGGTAGATCGACTGCGACCACGACACGATATATTTCCCTGTCGTTTTGTTTCAAATCAATGAGATGCTCAGCTCTATTCAATAGAGTTTGAATGCATAGACGTTTGATCTTTTTCGGTGTTCTGTTGGACGTCATAAAATCATCAGCCGCTGGTAGAGGCAGATGCCAGTAGTCAGAAACATTCGCCGGAAACGACTGCGTATTTGCGTTCATTTCTTTTATGATCTGTTGAGTCTTTCGTTTCATACCGCGGACCTTTTTTCACGCATACTCTTTCTCCTTATCATAGATCTATTAAGTTCTTTATACGTGATTGAGCAAAAATGTCAACAAAAAAAGGTGCGGAAACGCACCTTTTTAAGCTAGACAGACTGCTCTGTGCCTGAGAACATAGGGACTTCACTTGTCTGGCCGTTTTCTTGTCTAAAAATAATATGTTTTTCGTTAAAATGAATAGGTGATTCAATTCCAGCTGCTGCGCATAAATTAAACAAACCTTCTCTAAGGGACAGGATATAATTGCAGACTCGGTATTTCTTTTCTTCAATGGATAAACCTTTTTGCAGCTTTGGATCTGTGGTGGCAACCCCAACAGGGCATTTATTCGTGTGGCATACTTGCGCCCGAATACAGCCAACCGAGAACATCAATCCTCGTGCGATATTCACAAAATCTGCTCCCATGGAAAGGGCAATTGCGATTTTATCAGGGGAGAGAAGTTTACCAGACGCAAACAGCTTGACCTGATCTCGAACCCCATATTTCTTCAAAATTTGATGGACCATCGGCAGTGCGGTGAAAATGGGCAGGCCTGCGGAATCAGCCAGTTCATGAAAGGAAGCACCTGTGCCACCTTCTCCGCCATCCACTGTAATGAAATCAGGATGTTTTCCGCTTTTTTTCATATAGAGAGCAAGCTCCTCGATATCTTCTTTATGCCCAACAACTAGCTTGATTCCAACTGGTTTTCCGCCGATGTTTCGCAGTTGTTCAATAAAATCAAACATGTCAGGAATGGAGTGAAACATCTCGAATCGGTTCGGACTGTCAATGGATTGGTGCGGCGGCAGTTTACGGATTTGGGCAATTTCTTCTGTGACTTTTTCACCGTCAATGTGTCCCCCGCGTGTTTTCGCTCCTTGTGCTAGCTTGAGTTCAAAGGCTTTTACTTCATCATGTTCACTTTTTTTCTTAAACTCTTCAAACGAAAATGCGCCATCCTCCGTACGAACCCCAAATAAACCAGGTCCAATCTGACAAATGATATCGGCGCCCCCTTTGAGATGGTAAGGCGAAAGCCCGCCTTCACCTGTGTTCATCCATGTGCCGCCCGCCATTTTTAAGCCGGAGGATAGAGCAGTAATCGCCCGGTCGCCTAAGGAGCCGTAGCTCATGGCTGATTGACCAATCAATCCCTTGACGCGGAAGGGTTTTTGGCACGTATGTTCACCAATGATTTGTACATCTTCTTCATGGAGATAATAAGGTTTTGCTTCGACTTCTTTCGTATGTTCACTTCTTCTAAGTAAATTATCTTGATCAATTTGATACACTTTTGTTTGAATGTTTTCTGATTGGTCGATGCGCAATTCCTCTCGCTGCTTTGGAAAGAGGACGTTTCGAATGTAATAACCTGGCTTGTCAAAATCACGTTTTGAACCAAATCCCATTGTCCGGCTGTTGTATTTTCCAGACATGACGGCCTGCTCGTATTCTCTTCTTGAAAAAGGAAGTTCCTCTCGATCATTGAGAAAGAGATATTGGCGAAGCTCAGGTCCTATTTTTTCAAAAATGAACCGCAATTTTCCAATGACCGGATAATTCCGCAGGACAGAGTGTTCTTCTTGTTTTTCATCTCTCATCCAAATCCATAGTAATAGCACGACAGGTACGATCAAACAAATCACAATAAGTGCGCCTATGACAATGAAAGTCGTTGTCATCCATATCCCCTCTTTTCTCTTTAATTGTTGTTGTTATTCCACTTTTCGGTCAAAGAGAAACCACATGGCAAGAACAACATACTGTGACGTTTAGAAATGAAAAGGCAGGGTAACTTAAAAATAAGATCAAAAGGGGAGGGAACAAACATGAATAAGCGTCCAAATACGTATGTACTTGCTGGATTAGGAGTTGGAGGTGCTGTGTTATTAGCGGTTAAAAATAAACAGCATCTGAAGAAATGGATCAGCATGTTCCGATCAGATGAAAAGGTTCCTGAAAAAGCTGGTCACCCTGATCCGTTAGATATTCAAGACAACAAGATGGTCGATGAAGGGGCCATGACATCTGTTCATTATTTTAATGAAGTGAGACAATAGCTTTAAAAAACCGTTTTGAATCAATCAAAACGGTTTTTTCTTGTCTTTCTTTTGACATGATATTTAAGAGGATCGACAATGGTAAAACCAATCAGTCCATTGTGATCAGGCGTTGAGAATTGAAATTCAATGCCCGATAAATGATAGGTTGAGAGAACTTCCTGATCCGTAAAACGTAACGAAAGCTCGTCCTCATAAACGGGTGTGTGCTTCAACACCTTGGCTTCTTCTGCAAATAACTCCAGCCCAGCCACTCGGTCCTCTTTGTCGATGTCTACGTTCACACATTCATTCACGTCTAATTCAATGGTTTCTTTAATTGTCCCGATTCGAGGCGGGATGAGATAGATGTATCCGATGTCGATCGTTTGATCATATGTGATGGTTCTTTTCAAATCATTCACCTGCTTGGTCGATAGTAAAATGTTCCTTTCATGTATAATATCATGTGATGAGATGAAGTAGCTCTCATTTCAGTTCAGTATCCATCTATTGATCTCCCTCAGCTCCTATTGAAGTGGAGCTTTTCATATAGTCTCCATTCACCTCGCCTAAAGTGAAAATCGACTATTTTCAAAAGAATGAAACTTTTAGCTGAAGGAGGTTACCCATTTTTTGCGGTGTCTGATTTTGTTATAATATTTAAATGGAATGAAACGAATGGAGGAACGTTTTTCATGTATGATGTTACCGAGTGGAAGCATGTCTTTAAACTCGATCCAAATAAAGAGATTTCCGATGAACAACTTGAAGCGATTTGTGAATCCGGTACGGATGCCATTTTAATTGGCGGCAGTGACAACGTGACAGAAGACAACGTGCTGCAACTGATGTCAAAGGTGCGCCGCTTTCTTGTGCCATGTGTCCTTGAAATCTCGACACATGAGATGATTGTGCCTGGCTTTGACCTGTATTTTATCCCCACTGTGTTAAACAGCGCTCATCCTGATTGGATTGTTGGTCTGCATAAGGATGCGATGAAGGAATACGGTGATTTGATGTCAATGGAAGAGATTGTGCCGGAAGGATATGTCATCTTAAACGAAGAGTGTAAAGCGGCTAAGCTGACAGAGGCAAATACGGCACTGGATATAGATGACGTAAGGGCTTATGCGAGAGTGGCAGAGCACTTGATGAAACTGCCCATCTTTTACTTAGAATACAGCGGAACGCTTGGAGACATAGAGCTTGTGAAAGAAACCAAAGCAGTGCTACATGAAACGGTTCTATTTTATGGCGGCGGTATTGAAAGCGAAGAGCAGGCGAAAGACTTTGCACAGCATGCAGACGTTGTCGTCGTGGGAAACGTCATTTATGACAATTTTAAGGAAGCGTTAAAGACAGTCGACGCAGTGAAAAAGTCATCATAGTCAAACAAGACGAAACGGGTTAAAATAGAACATAAGTTCGAATTGGCGGTGAATGAAATGAATGAAATATCGAATCATCTATTAGAAGGGCTGAATGACGCGCAGAAAGAAGCGGTCAAAGCAACAGACGGGCCGCTGCTACTGATGGCAGGAGCAGGTAGTGGAAAAACACGAGTGCTCACGCATCGAATTGCGTATTTAATGGCAGAAAAACATGTGGCGCCGTGGAACATTTTAGCGATTACTTTTACAAATAAAGCAGCAAGAGAAATGCGTGAGCGTGTACAAGCCATTTTAGGGCCTGGTGCGGATGACATTTGGATTTCTACGTTCCACAGCATGTGTGTACGCATTTTACGACGCGATATTGACCGTATTGGTGTGAATCGCAACTTTTCTATATTAGACACATCTGACCAGCTTTCAGTCATTAAAAACATTTTAAAAGAACGAAATATCGATCCTAAAAAGTTTGATCCACGTAGCATTTTAGGTTCAATCAGTAGTGCAAAAAACGAACTCATTGACGCAGAGGAATACGCTAAAACTGCTGGTGATTTCTATGATCAAGTGGTCAGCGACGTCTACACAGATTATCAAAAACGATTACTCAAAAACCAATCACTCGATTTTGATGATCTTATTATGATGACGATTCGTCTGTTTGAGCGGATTCCTGAAGTATTAGAGCATTACCAGCGGAAATTCCAATACATTCATGTGGATGAGTATCAGGATACAAACAGAGCGCAGTACATGCTTGTGAAACTGCTCGCGCAGCGTTTTCAAAATATATGTGTGGTCGGTGACTCGGATCAGTCTATCTATCGCTGGCGTGGAGCGGATATTACAAACATTCTTTCCTTTGAAAAAGATTATCCGTCCAGTGTAGTGATTTTGCTTGAGCAAAATTACAGATCGACCAAACGTATTCTGAATGCCGCAAACACGGTCATTCAAAACAATTCAAACCGTAAGCCAAAAAACCTTTGGACAGAAAATGACGAAGGAGCGAAGATTGCCTATTACCGTGCGGATAATGAATTCGGTGAAGGTCAATTTGTCGCTGGAAAGATTCGTCAGCTTCATCAGAGCGGCAAGCGTAAATTATCTGATTTTGCGATCCTCTATCGAACGAACGCTCAGTCACGTGTCATAGAGGAAACGTTAATGAAGGCGAACATTCAATACAATATCGTCGGCGGCACGAAGTTCTATGACAGAAAAGAGATCAAGGACATTTTGGCATACTTACGCCTTGTGGCAAATCCAGATGACGATATTAGTTTTGCGCGCATTGTCAACGTACCAAAGCGTGGAATTGGGGCGACTTCTGTTGATAAAATTGCTGCATATGCAGAAATGAATGATCTTTCTATGTTTGAAGCACTTGGTCAGGTGGATTTCATTGGACTCAGTGCAAGAGCTGCCAATGCACTTGATGAGTTCAAACAGCTCATTGATCAAATGACAAATATGCAGGATTATTTATCTGTCACAGAATTAACGGAAGAGATCCTAGAGAAAACAGGCTATCGTGAAGCACTAAAGATCGAAAAAACGATTGAAGCACAAAGCCGTTTAGAAAATATTGACGAGTTTCTATCGGTCACTAAAAACTTTGAAGAACAAAATGAAGATAAATCACTTGTCACCTTCCTGACAGACCTCGCCCTCGTCGCAGACATTGATAAGCTGGATGAGGCTGAGGAAGAAGATCAGGATGCGGTCATTTTAATGACGCTTCACGCAGCAAAAGGGCTTGAATTCCCCGTTGTGTTCTTAATGGGAATGGAGGAAGGTGTCTTCCCGCACAGTCGTTCATTAATGGAAGATGCCGAGATGGAAGAAGAGCGCCGTCTCGCTTATGTAGGGATCACACGGGCCGAAGAAGAGCTTTATTTATCAAGTGCGAAGATGAGAACGTTATTCGGCCGGACGAATATGAATCTGGAATCAAGATTTATCAGAGAAATACCAGCTGATTTATTGGACAACCTAAATGAGAAAAAAGAAACGAAAACACCATTTGGCCAAACGAAAGAAAGACCGCAAAGACGAGGGCCTGTCTCACGTCCACAAACGCAAACCATTCAAAACACAGGCGGCGGCAGCATTGGCTGGGCTGTCGGTGATAAAGCCGCTCATAAAAAATGGGGCGTTGGCACGGTTGTGAGTGTAAAAGGTAGTGGAGATAGTACAGAGCTTGATATTGCCTTCCCAAGCCCTACAGGCATTAAGCGTCTCCTTGCCGCCTTTGCGCCAATCGAAAAGCAATAAACTGATAGGACTGACAAAACGGATGAAGTGAAAGGAAGAAGCAGATGGATAAAGAAGCAGCGAAACGCCGGATCGAGGAACTACACCAGATTTTGAATCAATACAACTACGAATATCACACACTGGATCGTCCAAGTGTTCCTGACGCTGAATATGATGCGCGGATGCGTGAGCTGATCTCTCTGGAGGAAGAACACCCTGATTTAAAAGCAGCGGATTCACCCTCGCAAAGAGTAGGAGGTGCTGTTTTAGACGCCTTCCAAAAAGTTCGTCATGGTACACCGATGCTCAGTCTCGGCAATGCGTTTCATGAACAGGACCTTCTTGATTTTGACCGCCGGGTTCGTCAAGCAGTCGGTGACGACGTCGCTTACAATGTCGAGCTGAAAATTGACGGACTCGCTGTTTCTCTCCGTTATGAAAATGGCGTGTTTGTCCGGGGTGCCACGCGGGGTGATGGGACAACAGGTGAGGATATTACCGAGAACCTCAAAACCATTCGTTCCATCCCGCTCAAAATCAATCGGCCTCTGTCGATTGAAGTGAGAGGCGAGGCATTTATGCCAAAACCTTCTTTTGAAGCCCTTAACGAAAAAAGATTACAAAACGAAGAAGAGCCGTTTGCGAACCCGCGTAATGCGGCTGCTGGCTCACTTCGTCAGCTCGATACGAAAATTGCAGCGAAACGAAACCTTGATATCTTCGTCTACAGTATAGCGGAGCTTGATGAAATTGGTGTTGAAACGCAAAGCGCAGGACTTGATCTTCTCGATGAGCTTGGCTTTAAAACGAACAAAGAAAGACGGATGTGCCAAACCATTGAAGAGGTGATCGACCTCATTGAAACACTGAAAACAAAGCGTGCTGATTTCTCATACGAAATTGATGGCATTGTCATTAAAGTCAATTCATTGGCACAGCAAGAAGAACTAGGCTTCACAGCAAAAAGTCCACGCTGGGCTGTTGCGTACAAATTTCCGGCCGAAGAAGTCGTGACGAAGCTGATTGATATTGAACTAAGTGTTGGACGTACTGGCGTCATCACACCAACAGCGATTCTTGAGCCTGTAAAAGTGGCAGGAACGACAGTGCAGCGTGCTTCTCTTCATAATGAAGATTTGATCAAAGAGAAGGATATCCGCCTTTTTGATCAAGTGATTGTCAAAAAAGCGGGCGATATTATCCCAGAGGTTGCAGGGGTCCTTGTTGATCAGCGAACAGGAGAAGAAAAGCCGTTTCACATGCCGACTGAATGTCCAGAGTGTCAAAGTGAGCTGGTCAGAATTGAAGGAGAAGTTGCGCTTCGGTGCATCAATCCACAATGCCCCGCTCAAATACGTGAAGGACTCATTCACTTTGTGTCTCGTAATGCGATGAATATTGATGGGCTAGGCGAGCGAGTCATTACACAACTTTTCAAAGAACAGCTTGTCTCTCGTGTATCAGACCTGTACCGTTTAACAAAAGAAGAGTTGATTCAGCTAGAACGAATGGGCGAGAAATCAGTTGATAATTTACTGCGTTCGATCGAGCAATCGAAAGAAAACTCTCTTGAACGGTTATTATTTGGACTCGGTATTCGATTTATTGGTTCTAAAGCAGCGAAGACGTTGGCCATGCACTTTGAGGATATCGATCAGTTAAAACAAGCAACGAAAGAACAATTACTTGAAGTAGATGAAATTGGTGAAAAAATGGCCGATGCAGTCGTCACGTACTTTGAGAAAGAAGAAATACTAGATCTGCTAAATGAACTAAAAGAACTTGGTGTCAATATGACCTACACAGGGCCAAAACCGGTGAAAGTAGAAGAAAGTGATTCCTACTTTGCAGGAAAAACCATTGTGCTGACAGGGAAATTAGAAGAAATGTCTCGTAATGATGCAAAGGCAGCGATCGAAGCATTAGGCGGCAAGTTAGCAGGTAGCGTAAGTAAAAAAACAGACTTAGTCATTGCCGGCGAAGCAGCTGGAAGTAAGCTGACAAAGGCAGAAGAACTCAATATTGAAATTTGGGACGAAGCCAAAATGCTCGAGGAGCTAAAGAAATAAGAGGAGTGTTTTCTATTGAAAAAGTTGCTATTGCTGCTGACAATGCTCACACTGGTATTGTCAGCGTGTGCACCTTTTGGGGGAAAGGATGAGGAAGAGGTCACACAAAAAACGGATGAAACGAAAGAAACAGCGATCATCCCAATGTACAACATCTCTGATTCCTATTACAAAATGGTGCTGCCGTTTAAACAAGGAGCGGCAAGAGGACTAACAGCAGAGCGTCTCAATACACGCTTAGACATTGATGAATTTGAAACAGGACTCATGCGCCTGGCAACAGAATCATTTAATACAAACGACTATCTGTTCCAAGAAGGCCAGCATTTAGATGAAGATACTGTTCTCAGCTGGCTTGCCCGCAAAAAAACAGGCAGTGATCTGAAAAAAGCTGAAAAAGAAGACAAAGACTTTAAGAACTTAGGTTTAAACCCTGCTCTTCCAAACTCAGGTTCAACAAAGTCAAAAAATGAAAATAGTCCAATCTACTTAGCTTCCATGCTAGAGCATAATTACTTAATTAGAAAAGATAAAAATAGCTTACAGCTTGGCGGGGTTGTCATTGGTCTTGCGCTTAACTCTGTCTATTATTATCGCGAAAATATCGGGGATCCTCAGCAAGAGGTGACCATCGATTCATCGAAAAATTCAAAGAAACTTTTAGCAGAGGGCGAAAAAATTGCGGAACAAGTCATTAAACGACTTCGTCAAATGGACGGACTGCAAAAAGTCCCAGTCATGATTGCCCTTTATAAACAAGCGCCAAAATCATCTATTGTTCCAGGAAACTTCATCGCTAAAACCGATGTAAAAGCAGGATCAGCTGATATTGGCAGTTGGGATACGATTAAAGAAGAGAATGTCTTCTTCCCTTCAGATAATGCCAAGAGCAGCTATAAAGATGATTCAGAGCGATTTGACCGCTTCAAGACAAAGGTAGAAGACTACTTCCCGAATTACACAGGTGTGGTAGGCAAAGGTTTCTATAAAAACGGGAACTTGCAAAAAATGAAAGTAGAAATTCCAATGCAATTCTACGGAAAAACAGAAGTCGTGGCATTCACGCAATACTTAACAGGTGAAGTCATGGATTACTATAAGAGCACCAATATAGAAATCAACATCACCTCTTCTGATCAGCAAGAAGCCCTCATCACAAAAAATGCTGAAGACAAAGAACCAACTGTCCATATATATGACTAAATAAAAACCGCCTTTTGGCGGTTTTTTATTTCTAATTAGAGGAATCTTTCAACTTTTGTCAAAGTATGTGAAGAAACCAAAAGGAAAGGCAGGTATGTTGATGCTCGTATAAATGCTGATTACCGTCATATATAAGTAAAAAGACGATAAAAGGAGAATCAGCATGCATAAAGAAGTAAAAGCACGATACGATGAACAAATGGTCTTAAAGAAAGCGGCTCTACTCTATCATTTTCAGCCAGAACAGGTCACATTTCTAGCCGATGCAGAAAATTATGTGTATGAATATACGGATGAAAAAGGGTCGAGTTATATATTGAAAATCACCCATACCATTCGCCGCTCCCGCACATATATTTTGGGAGAAATGGACTGGATTCGGTATTTATCTCAACATGGAATCTCAGTAGCTAAACCGGTTTTATCCACAAGAGGAAAAGATGTTGAAGCGATTCCCGATCAAGCAGGAGGCGCTTTTTTGCTGAGAGTGTACGAAAAGGCGCCCGGCAGAAAAGTGACCGAAGCAGATTGGAATGGACAGTTGTTTCAAGCGTTAGGAGCCTATACAGGGCGTATGCATCAAACGACTAAACAATATCAAGTGAAAGATCCTCGCTATAAGCGTCAAGAGTGGTATGAGGAGGAGCAATTAAAGCTTGAAACGTATATTCCTTCTGATCAAACGGTTGTGTTGCAGCGAAAAGATGAACTGATGCAAAAGCTTCACCAGCTCCGAATATCCAAGGATGTCTATGGACTGGTGCATGCGGATTTACATCACGGGAACTTCCACTATCATCAGGGAGAAATCATTGCATTTGATTTTGATGATTGTGGGTATCACTGGTTTATCAACGATATGAGCATTTTGCTATACAACGTTCTTTGGTATCCGGTGATTCCGTATGAGGATAAAGCTGAATTTACGGGTGAATTTATGAGCCATTTTCTCAAAGGCTATCGACAGGAGAATGAGCTTGATGACGCATGGCTGGCGACAATACCAGATTTCCTTATGCTGCGTCATATGCTTATTTATGGGCTTTTACATCAAGCATTTGATCTCCGAACACTAAGCGCTGACGAAAGTGCCATGCTGGCGCGTTTTCGAAAGGAGATTGAGGACAAAACCCCAATTACGCCTTTTGACTTTCATCAGCTAACAACATAAATCGAAAGCCCCTTGCTGTTTCACATAGCAAGGGGCTTTTTATCCTACACCGTATCACACTTCACACCAACAACGCCTTCTAAATCTTTAATATCAAAGTACACATCGGTTGTATAGCGGTCTTTATGTACGCGAACACGTACTTCCATGATCGGATAGTCTTTTTCCTTTAAATCATCAATACGTACAGAATGAATCCGAATATTGAGTGCTTTCATTTCTTTTAAAATCTCTGTCATGCGGTTTCGATCAGAAAGTGACATTCTAATGCGGATTTCTTTTTCTTGTAAGCGAATGGGTCCAATCCGCTGGAAGAGCCAAGGTAAAAATTCCACACTGACAAGAATAAAGAAAAGACTGAGGAAGGCTTCTTTATAAAAACCTGCACCTGTTGCAACCCCAAGTCCTGCTGCTCCCCAAATCATCGCAGATGTCGTAAGACCTGAGATGACGTCATTGCTTTTGCGAAGAATCACACCTGCTCCAATAAAACCAACACCAGATATAATTTGCGCCGGTAACCTGAGTGGGTCCATTTGAAGCTTAGAGACTCGAGGGAAATTGTAGGCTGCATCAATGCTGATGATGGTTAATACGCAGGAGCTGACAGCAATGACAATACACGTTTTCAGCCCAAGCGGCTTTTTCTTAAGTTCGCGTTCAAGACCGATGATCAAACCGATTAAGGTGGCAACGGCTAATTTTAAGACCGTATCCCATTCAATTGTCCAAAACATGCGTATCGCTCCTTTCACTTCATGTACGTTTCACATCATGTATATGATCTTCTCACAGCCCATATGGCTGCACAACTTCTATTTTATTCAGAAACGGGAGAAAGAAAAGCATTTTATTTAAAAATAAAGAGAGTCATCCGCATAATGCAGATGACTCCTCATGTCTGGTTATTTTGTTTCTTCTTCGAGATGGTCTTCCATTTTGCTAAACAGCTTTTTAGAAGCTTTAGACGGTTTATTTGTTAAGAGGCTGACAATAATAGCAGTCAAACCACTTAAAATAAATCCAGGAACCATTTCGTACAATCCAGTCGTGTTGTTTAAGCCTGTTGAAATCCAAACGAGAACGACAACAGCCCCAACAATCATTCCGGCTAAAGCGCCATGATGATTCATTCGTTTCCAGTATAGACATAACAAGATGACTGGACCGAATGAAGATCCAAATCCAGCCCAAGCATAACCGACAAGGTCAAGAATGGTATCACTTGGGTTTAGAGAGAGACCAATGGCAACAATCGCTACGACTAGTACAGAGATACGTCCAATCATCACAAGTTCTTTGTCAGAGGCTTTTCTTCTAAAGAATGTACGGTATAAATCCTCTGTCATCGCACTTGCAGTGACAAGCAGCTGAGAAGAAATTGAACTCATAATTGCAGCTAAAATGGCAGAAAGTAAAAATCCAGTAATATATGGATGGAATAACACTTTAGAAAACACAATAAAGATGGTTTCTGGGTCTGCCAAAGTGGTGCTTGTTTCATGAACATACGCCACGCCGACTAAACCGACAGATAGTGAACCAATGACAGACACAATCATCCAGCTCATACCGATACGACGTGCTGGCTTTAAATCTTTTACAGTCGTAATCGCCATAAAGCGAACAATAATGTGCGGCTGTCCAAAGTAACCGAGTCCCCAAGCGAGGAAGGAAATAATGCCAATGACGCTCGTTCCTCTAAAAATATCAAGCAATTTAGGGTCAATCTGTTGAATATCATTGAATGTGGCAACAGGTCCACCTAATTGAGTAAAGGCAACGATCGGCACGAGCACTAATGCTAAAAACATAATAGCTCCTTGAACAAAATCAGTTAAACTAACTGCCAAAAAGCCGCCGAATAGTGTGTACAAAATCACGATACTAGAAGTTAAGATTAAACCAAACATATAATCAGCACCAAACGCTGATTCAAATAAGCGTCCGCCTGATACCATACCTGATGAGGTGTAAAGCGTAAAGAAAATCATAATGATGACAGCTGAGACAGCTTTCAATAAAGTAGATGAGTCTTTAAACCGTTTGTCAAAAAAGTCTGGAATGGTAATCGCATCATCAGCAACTTCTGTATACGATCTCAATCGTGGCGCTAGGAATAGATAGTTTAAGTAAGCCCCACTAATTAAACCAACAGCAAGCCATCCAGATGAAAGACCAGTTGTATACATAGCGCCTGGAAGCCCCATCAGCATCCACCCACTCATATCAGCTGCACCAGCAGATAGAGCCGTTACATAAGGACCTAACCCGCGTCCGCCTAACATATAGTCATTCAAGTCATTTGTTTTTCTGAATGCATACCAGCCAATAGCAAGCATTCCAATAAAATAAATAGATAGAGAAATTACAATCTCAATACTCATGTTTCCATATCACCTTTTTCGTATTAATTTGACATCACCTCAATCAAAATATACACAAAGCAGCCTATTGAACTGTCTGCTCACTGCTATGGTTACTTAACCTATCAGAGTATTCCCAAGTGATCAACCTTCTTAAACATCCTCATCATACAAAAAAAATACGTGTATGCGTGATGAGCGTCTATATGTAAGCGTTTACTAAATTAAATCAAAGTAAAAATTTTCTGAAAAATAAAAAGTCAGCTTGATGAATATTTTAGACACTGGCTACACCACAATGACATATTAGTGGACAAAGCCTTTCTAGGCGTCCTCGTAAAGTTGCTTTAGAACAGTAAAATTTGATATGATAAAGTGTATATGACTTATGATCATGACCACGAACACGTATCATTTTTGGAGGTGAACCTGCATGTCAAGAATTTCAATAGAAGAAGTAAAGCATGTTGCGCATTTGGCACGGCTTGCGATTACAGAAGAAGAAGCTGAGATGTTTACAGAACAGCTTGATAGCATCATTTCATTTGCAGAGCAGTTAAACGAGGTAGATACGGAAAACGTTGAACCAACAACACACGTATTAAAAATGAAAAACGTCATGAGAGAAGATGTTCCGAATAAAGGTCTTTCCATTGAGGCAGTCATCAAAAACGCGCCTGATCATAAAGACGGCTATATTCGTGTGCCATCAATTTTGGACTAAAGGAGGCCTGAGGCATGTCACTGTTTGACCACAAAATTTCTGAATTAAAAGAGCTTTTACATAAAAAGGAACTGTCTGTTTCTGATTTAGTGGACGAGTCTTATAAACGAATCCATGAAGTAGACGGGAAAGTACAAGCATTCCTAGCGCTGGACGAAGAGAAAGCACGTGCGTATGCAAAGGAATTGGACGAGGCAGTTGGTGAAAAGGACGAGCTTGGTCTATTGTTCGGTATGCCGATCGGTGTCAAAGATAACATCGTGACGAAAGATTTACGTACAACGGCATCAAGTAAAATCTTGCAAAACTTTGATCCTATTTACGATGCAACCGTTGTGAACCGCTTAAGAGAAGCGGAAGCTGTCACAATCGGTAAATTAAACATGGACGAATTTGCGATGGGATCTTCTACGGAGAACTCTGGCTTCAAAGCAACGAAAAACCCGTGGAATTTAAACACAGTTCCAGGTGGGTCAAGTGGTGGCTCAGCAGCATCTGTTGCAGCTGGAGAAGTACCATTCTCTCTAGGATCAGATACAGGCGGTTCCATTCGCCAGCCGGCATCATTCTGTGGTGTTGTTGGTCTTAAACCAACGTATGGCCGTGTATCTAGATACGGTTTAATCGCATTTGCTTCATCATTAGATCAAATTGGGCCGATTACGCGTAATGTTGAGGACAATGCATATGTTCTTCAAGCGATTTCTGGTGTTGATCAAATGGACGCAACGAGTGCAAATGTCGATGTACCAGATTTTCTTTCTTCATTAACTGGCGACATCAAAGGCTTGAAAATCGCTGTGCCAAAAGAATATCTTGGCGAAGGTGTTGGCGAAGAAGCAAAAGAGTCTGTTCTTAAAGCGTTGAAAGTATTAGAAGGACTTGGTGCCACATGGGAAGAAGTGTCTCTTCCGCATTCTAAATATGCGCTTGCGACTTACTACTTGCTTTCATCTTCAGAAGCATCTGCAAACCTTGCTCGTTTTGACGGTATTCGCTATGGCTACCGTACAGACAATGCAGACAACCTGATTGATTTATATAAAAATACCCGTTCTGAAGGCTTTGGAGACGAAGTGAAACGCCGCATCATGCTTGGCACATTCGCTCTAAGCTCAGGATATTACGATGCATACTATAAAAAGGCGCAAAAAGTCCGTACGCTGATCAAAAAAGACTTTGAAGATGTTTTCGAAAAGTATGATGTCATTGTAGGACCAACAACACCAACTCCGGCATTTAACATTGGTGAAAAGACAAGCGATCCACTCACGATGTATGCAAACGACATTTTAACGATCCCTGTTAACCTTGCAGGCGTTCCAGGAATCAGTGTGCCTTGTGGATTTGCAAATGGTCTTCCGTTAGGACTGCAAATCATCGGTAAACACTTTGATGAAGGAACCGTTTACCGCGTGGCTCACGCTTTCGAGCAAGCAACAGATCATCATAAAGCAAAACCTGAACTGTAAGGGGTGAATCAGAATGAACTTTGAAACGGTAATTGGACTTGAAGTCCACGTAGAGCTCAAAACACAATCAAAAATTTTCTCAAGCTCACCGACGCCTTTTGGTGCGGCTGCCAATACGCAAACAAGTGTCATCGATCTTGGTTATCCTGGCGTACTGCCTGTGCTGAACAAAGAAGCGGTGAACTTTGCGATGAAAGCAGCAATGGCACTGAACTGTGAGATTGCAACTGATACAAAATTTGACCGTAAAAACTATTTCTATCCTGATAACCCAAAGGCGTATCAAATTTCTCAATTTGATAAACCGATCGGTGAAAACGGCTGGATTGAAATTGAAGTAGACGGCAAAACAAAACGAATTGGTATTACACGTCTTCATTTGGAAGAGGATGCAGGAAAACTGACGCACACAGGCGACGGTTATTCACTCGTCGATTTCAACCGTCAAGGTACACCACTTGTTGAAATCGTATCTGAGCCTGACATTCGTACGCCAGAAGAAGCGTATGCTTACTTAGAAAAATTAAAATCTATTATTCAATATACAGGCGTCTCTGACTGTAAGATGGAAGAAGGCTCACTGCGCTGTGATGCCAACATTTCTCTTCGTCCGATCGGCCGTGAAGAGTTTGGAACGAAAACAGAGCTCAAGAACTTGAACTCATTTGCATTCGTCCAAAAAGGTCTTGAATTCGAAGAAAAACGTCAAGAGCAAGTATTGCTTTCTGGCGGTCTCATCGAGCAGGAAACACGCCGCTATGACGAAGCGTCTAAAAAGACGATCCTCATGCGTGTCAAAGAAGGCTCTGATGATTATCGCTACTTCCCAGAACCAGATTTGGTGGAGCTTTACATTGATGACGAGTGGAAAGAACGTGTAAGAGCATCGATTCCAGAGCTTCCAGACGAGCGCCGCAAACGCTACATTGATGAACTTGGACTTCCTGCATATGACGCAATGGTACTGACGCTGACAAAAGAAATGTCTGATTTCTTTGAAGCGACTATTTCAGAAGGTGCTGAAGCGAAACAAGCATCAAACTGGCTCATGGGTGAAGTATCTGCCTACTTGAACTCGGCTCAAAAAGAGCTGGAAGATACGAAGCTAACGCCGCAAGGACTGGCTGGCATGATCAAGCTCATCGAAAAAGGAACGATTTCTTCTAAGATTGCCAAAAAGGTATTCAAAGAGCTCATTGAAAATGGGGGAGATGCAGAAACAATCGTCAAAGAAAAAGGACTTGTCCAAATTTCTGACGAAGGTGCACTGCTCAAACTTGTCACAGAAGCACTTGATAACAACCCGCAATCCATTGAAGACTTCAAAAATGGAAAAGACCGTGCGATTGGTTTCTTAGTCGGACAAATCATGAAAGCATCGAAGGGACAAGCAAACCCACCGATGGTCAACAAGATTCTTCTCGAAGAAATCAAAAAACGATAAATCGCAAAAACCGCCTCATGGAAGAGGCGGTTTTTTTGTTGATTGACATGACAGGGTCTTATCACAGATTCAGACCACCGCCGTATATCAATTCATTGGTTCTTTTTTTATAATGAAGCATAAGCTTTAGCACATATTCGAAGGGGATAAAGGTGAACTAAAGTGAACATCGCCACGTATTGTCATTGGAGGAATAGCTTCAATTGTTCCACAGCTCTTTGGACAGCGGAGTCCTCACACGTTTCTAAATTTGTCAGCATCCCTTGAATGACCGGCTTGCGAGGCTCATCTTTGGCCAATTCTTCTTCAATGACTTCAATGGATACAAGGGTATCATCCGAAAGCAGATGCTCAGATTTTAACAATCGAAGCTCTTCTTGAAGAGTAGCGGCATTTGGCGCTTCATCATCCCAAATGTTTTGCTTCAGAATCGGCTTCGCATGAGAACGGAGAAGCCCATGCACCAAATCATCAAATCGGTCGAGAATAAAGGATGAGAGCTCATCACATGATAATTGCATCTGATCTTGCAAAAGCAGTACCTGCACATAAGATTGGATGATTCCTTGAATCATGACTGACAGGTCAGTTATATATGGTTCGATCTCCTGTCCATACGTGGTCAAAATAGAAATTTGAATTTCATCATTCATCTGCTTTTTAACCGTTTTGGAATACTTTTTAATTTGCTGGTTTTCGGGAATAATGTTCTCGCTGAGGATCAAAATGATAAAATCCTTGTTCTCAGCAAAGTGCTGGAACTGTTGAGCGATTTGTTTCTGAAAGATATCTCTAGGCGCAAGATGTTGATTTTCTTTTCGAATCTTTTCAATACTTTGCATAGATGTGTCGATATAATATTCAAACGCTCTGTTGAAAAGCTGTTCTTTTGATTTGAAATGCAAATAAAATGCACCTTTAGATATTCCGCATTCATCTGCAATTTCCTGAATGGTCGTAGAAGAAAAACCTTTTTTCGCAAACAACTGAATGCTTGCTTTAATGATCTTTTCTTTTTTTTCGTTCATGAAATAAGGCCCCTTCAGCTTTAGAATGTTACGTCAAACGCAAGTGAAATGGTTGACGGCATTGTATATCACCGTTTATTATGATATAGAATGACCAGTCAGTCAATACATAAAGGAAAATGGAGGACATAATGAATTCGATCATCAATTTTGTATTAAAGAACAAGTTCGCTGTATGGCTCATGACGATTATCGTAACAGTTGCTGGTCTATATGCCGGATTGAATATGAAACAAGAATCAATCCCGAATATCAACACTCCAGTCATTACGGTTTCTACAACGTATCCTGGCGCAACGCCGGACGAAGTATCAGATAAGGTGACAGACCCAATTGAGAAGTCGATACAAAATCTCAATGGGGTGAATGTGGTCACTTCTAATTCTTTTGAAAATGCCTCATCGATTCAAATCGAGTACGATTACAATAAAGACATGGATGAAGCAAAGAAGGAAATTGAAGATGCCATTAGCAATATCAATTTTCCAGAAAATGCAGAAAAACCAAAAATCGCACGTTTTAGCATCAATGCGATTCCAATTTTAGCTCTTAGTGTCTCCGGTGATAAAGAATCATTACAAGACCTGACACAAAAAGTGGAAAATGACCTTATTCCTTCTCTTCAAGGTTTAGATGGTGTCTCTTCTGTCGAAGCTTCTGGACAACAAATCAAAGAAGTAGAATTTTCTTTTAAACAAAAGAAATTGAAGGAATATGGTTTAGATGAAGAAACTGTCCAAAACATGATCAAAGGCTCTGATGTCAATGTACCTTTAGGGTTATACACATTTGGCAACAAGCAAAAATCAGTCGTAGTGGATGGCAATATTTTAAGTGTTAAAGATTTGAAAAACATGCGAATTCCTGTCACACCAAGTGCAAGCGCAGGAGCTGGGGCGTCTTCTAGCGACTCAGGAAATGCAGGAGCTCAAGGTGCTGATGATCAACAGGCTGGAAGTGCAAGTCAGCAGCAAGCAGCAGCAGCTCAGCAACAAACTGGTGCAGCAAGCGGTCAATCTGTAGAGCTGCCGACGATCAAACTTTCTGAGATTGCAGATATTAAAGTCGTAAAAGATGCAGAATCGATTTCTAGAACGAACGGAAAAGACAGTATCGGTTTGCAAATTGTTAAAGGCTCTGATGCCAACACAGTGAGTGTAGCAGAAGCAGTCACAAAAGAACTTGATACATTCAAAAAAGACAATAAAGGAATCAAAGTCAGCACGACATATGATCAAGCAGAGCCGATTAAAGAATCTGTCAGCACAATGCTGAACAAGGCGATCATCGGAGCAATCTTTGCGATCATTATCATCATGTTGTTCCTTCGAGATATCAAATCAACATTAATTTCGGTCATCTCCATTCCGTTATCCCTGTTGATTGCTGTTTTATTATTAAATCAGCTAGATATCACATTAAATATCATGACACTTGGTGCCATGACAGTCGCCATTGGGCGTGTTGTCGATGACTCGATTGTTGTCATAGAAAACATCTATCGACGAATGGCGTTAAAAGATGAACCGTTAAAAGGCAAAGCACTCGTTAGAGAAGCCACAAAAGAAATGTTTATTCCGATTATGTCTTCGACGATTGTCACAATTGCGGTATTCTTGCCATTAGCTCTAGTGGGTGGAATGATTGGTGAACTATTCATCCCATTTGCATTAACCATTGTGTTTGCTCTAATGGCTTCACTACTTGTCGCCATTACAATCGTTCCAATGATGGCTCACAGCCTATTTAAAAAGAACCTGTACGGCAAAGCGAAAAAGGTAAAAGAACACAAACCAAGCAAACTTGCTGGTGGTTATAGACGTGTACTTAATTGGACATTGAACCATAAATGGATCACGTCAGGAATTGCGATTTTGATGCTGATCGGCAGCTTATTCCTCGCACCACTTGTTGGTGTCAGCTTCTTACCACAGGAAGCAGAAAAAACGGCAATGGTGACATACACGCCAGAGCCTGGACAAACGAGAGAACAAGCCATTGCTGAAACGAAAAAGGCAGAAGAATACTTAATGAAACGTGATCATGTCAATACGGTTCAATATTCATTAGGCTCTTCAAATGCGCTGACAGCAAGTGTTGGTGGAAACTCTAACGGTGCATTATTCTTCGTACAATACGACGAGGATACACCGAACTTTGATAAAGAAAAAGATCGTGTGGTTAAAGCCCTTCAAGACAAAACGTCTAAAGGGGAATGGAAATCACAAGACTTCTCATCTGCTGGCGCAAGCAATACAGTGACGTACTATGTGTACGGTGACAAAGCAAGTGATATTGAAGGCACAGTCAAAGATGTCGAGAACATTTTAAAAGATGAGAAGAACTTGAAAAACGTCAGCACAAGCTTATCTGAGAAGTATGACGAATATACGTTTAATGCAGATCAAGAAAAGCTGGCGAAACTAGGCTTGACCGCTTCACAAATCGCACAGGCGATCGCTCCTCAAAGTAATGAAACAACGTTGACGAAAGTAACAGAGGACGGCAAAGAACTAGATGTGAAGCTTCAAACGGAAAAAGATGAATACAAGAGTAAAAAAGATCTAGAGAATAAAAAGATCACAACACCAACAGGACAACAAGTCCGAATTGGCGATGTGGTGAAAGTGAAAGATGGCACAACAGCAAACACTGTAACAAAGCGTGATGGGAAGATTTACGCTGAAGTATCTGGTGACATGACAACAGACGACGTATCAAGTGTGACACAAGATGTCCAGAAGAAAGTTGACAAGCTTGATTTGAAATCTGGCGTTACGATTGATACAGGCGGTGTAAGTGCGGATATTGAGGAATCCTTTACACAGCTAGGACTAGCAATGCTTGCAGCGATTGCTATTGTATACCTCGTTCTCGTCATTACATTTGGCGGAGGTCTTGCACCATTTGCGATTCTGTTCTCACTTCCATTTACGATTATTGGGGCACTCGTTGGATTGTTTGTAGCGAAAGAAACCATCAGCTTAAATGCCATGATTGGATTGCTGATGCTGATCGGAATCGTTGTAACAAATGCCATTGTCTTAATTGACCGAGTGATTCATAAAGAGAAAGAAGGACTTTCAACAAGAGAAGCCTTACTTGAAGCAGGTACAACAAGATTACGCCCAATCTTAATGACGGCACTTGCGACAATTGGTGCATTGCTGCCACTCGCATTAGGTTTTGAAGGCGGAAGTCAGATCGTATCAAAAGGACTTGGCGTCACCGTTATTGGCGGTTTAACAAGTTCTACACTTCTCACATTGGTCATCGTGCCAATCGTGTATGAAATCTTAAGCAAGTTTAGACGTAAGAAAAAGTACGCTGAAGAAGAGTAAGAGGAAGCCCCGCTAATGAGCGGGGCTTCAGCGTGTAGACAAACCCTCGCATTCTTTGTCAGTCCTGCGTGCCGGTGCTCACGAATGTCAAATTCGCTCCGCGCCGGTACTCGTAATTCCTAGACTGCAAAGGTTTTCTATCACGCTGAAAAGAAGACACAGGGCTAAAATCAAGTTCATTTTAGCCCTGTGTCAACAATTGGAGCCCCGCTAATAAGCGGGGCTTTTTTATGATGAAATCTGACAAACCGCTTTTCTCATAAGCTCTTCAAAGGCCTCGAAAAAGGCATCCCGATCAACGTGGTCAATGACTTGAATCGATTTTCCATCTGGATGCTCTTCGGTACGTCCTTGTCTTGGTGTTTCGGTATAAACAATTGCATTCATTTCCTTTGAACGAGTAAATGAAGTGGAAGCAAGAGTGATCGTTGTCAGCACATCCCATAAGTAGTAAGTCGAGTTCGTTTCGTGATGAATGAGAGGCGGACAAAAGGCATAACATTGTCCGATAAAGTCAATCCCGATGTGAGAGCGAAGGGAAGCCCATCGTTGACGGACATCGAGTGTGAGCGGAACCTGATTTGTACTTTCAAGTGCGACCATTTCAATTGGAAAACGCTCTTGAAATACGGTGCTTACAGCATAAGGGTCCCAAAAGGCATTCCATTCTGCTGTTCCATCATGCTCGGGTTCTTCGACATTGCCTTTTTCAAGGAATGTGCCGCCCATCCACACCAGTTTCTCAATTTTATTTGAGATGGAAGGATCTTCTTCTAAGGCGCGTGCAAGGTCTGTGAGCGGTCCTGTAAAGAGCAGCGTAACAGGTTCGGTTGACTTTTTCACCGTTTCAATCAGGTGAAGATGTGCAGGAAGCTTAGATACTTTTGTATCAATAGCGCCTTTTTCATTTAAAATCGGCAGGGCATCTACATAAAAAGCATGCATGCGCCATTCCTTTGGAAATGGATTCACACCTCTAGAATTGGAAGCGGCTACTTCAATCTCATATGGGCTAAATCGATCAATAATTTTCTGAGAGGCGCTCAGCGCAGGCTCTAAATAACAATCAGCAGGAATCACAGACATCCCGATCACTTTCAGGTGTTCCATTTGAAGAAGTAGAAATAAGGACACGAGATCATCAACACCGCCGTCATGGTTGAAATAGACAGGCTTTTTCATGGCATACCATCCTTTTCATCGTTTTCTTTTATCTTATCAGAATGCTGATCTGCTCAGGGAAACGTACCGTGAGATTTCAAATATTAGGGGGTTGTTCTGTTGCCATTTTCAAATCTCATAGTATAATTAAAGGTTGTTAGTGGTGAAAATAGATTGCATAATGATAATAGGATGATGATGAATGAAACGTGCTCGAATTATATATAATCCGACATCTGGACGTGAACTCTTTAAGAAGAATTTACCGCAGGTTTTGCAAAAATTTGAACAGGCTGGCTATGAAACATCTTGTCATGCGACGACATGTGCAGGAGATGCAACACAAGCAGCCGAAAAAGCCGCACAGAGAGATTTTGATTTAATTGTAGCAGCTGGTGGAGACGGCACGATTAATGAAGTCGTCAACGGATTAGCGCCGCTTGAAAAAAGACCAAAATTAGGAATCATTCCAGTTGGAACGACCAATGACTTCGCAAGAGCACTTGGCATTCCAAGAGAAGATATTTTAAAAGCGACAGATGCCATCATTGATGGTGTAGCAAAGCCGCTTGATATTGGTAAAGTGAATGGACAGTATTTCATTAATATTGCGGGAGGCGGCCGATTAACAGAGCTGACCTATGAAGTGCCTAGTAAGCTGAAAACCATGCTAGGACAACTTGCGTATTATTTGAAAGGTATGGAGATGCTTCCTTCCATTCGCCCGACAGAAGTCGAAATTGAATATGACGGCAAATTGTTTCATGGAGAAATCATGCTGTTTCTTGTTTCACTAACAAACTCAGTAGGCGGCTTTGAAAAGCTCGCACCAGATTCCATTCTAGATGACGGTATGTTTGACCTGATTATTTTAAAGAAGGTCAACCTAGCAGAAGCCATTCGAGTGGTCAGCCTTGCACTTCGAGGCGAGCATATTCATGATAACAATGTCATCTACGCAAAAGCGAATCGCGTAAAGGTAGATGTAAAAGATAAAATGCAATTAAATTTAGATGGTGAATACGGCGGCATGCTGCCAGGTGAATTTGAAAACCTGTATCGCCATATTGAATTTATTGTGCCAAAAGCAACAGCTGAAAAAATAGGGTGAAGATTGAACTTGGTTCCTTATGGCGACCAAGTTTTTCTTTGCAAATGAGGTGATAAAATTGGTGAAAATGAAACCGCCTGTTCAAAAAAATGAATATTACAATGTAACCTTCGAAGATTTAACGCACGAAGGTGCAGGAGTAGCGAAAATTGAGGGTTTCCCTGTGTTTGTACCGAATGCCCTTCCTGACGAGCAAGGGAAAATCAAAGTCACACGTGTCAAAAAAGGATTTGCTTTTGGACGACTCATGGAGCTGACAAAGGAAAGTCAGCACAGGCAAGATGCGCCATGTCCTATCTATAAGCAGTGCGGAGGCTGTCAAATTCAGCACATGAGCTATGAAGGCCAGCTGCTTTTTAAACAGAAACAAGTAAAGGACGTATTGGAGCGGATCGGCAAGCTTGATATGAGCCGTGTAAAAGTTCATCCTGTACTCGGCATGGAAGACCCTTGGAATTACCGAAACAAAGCACAAGTACCAGTTGGCGAACGGGAAGGCGGACTTGTTGCAGGATTTTATCAGCAGCGTACCCATGAAATCATTGATATGGAAAAATGCTTGATCCAGCAATCAGAAAATGACGAAGTGGTACAGGCAGTAAAAGACATCTGCAATGCGTTTGGCATAAAAGCATATAACGAAGAGCGGCACAAAGGCTGGCTGCGTCATGTCATGGTTCGCTATGGCATTGCAACAGGTGAAATGATGGTTGTGTTTGTCACAAGAACGGCTGATTTTCCGCAAAAGCAACAGGTGATTGAGCAGATTATAGCACGCTTCCCGCATGTTCGGTCAATTGTGCAAAACGTGAATTCTAAGAAGACAAATGTCATTTTCGGAGACGAAACAACCGTTTTATGGGGAGAAGAATACATTTATGACACGATTGGCGACATCAAATTTGCTATTTCAGCCCGCTCGTTTTATCAAGTAAATCCAGCTCAAACAAAGGTGCTTTACGACAAAGCGCTTGAATATGCCGAGCTGCAAGGAAAAGAAACCGTGATTGATGCATACTGCGGAATTGGTACGATTTCCTTATTTCTCGCACAAAAAGCGGGCAGAGTATATGGCGTAGAAATTGTGCCAGAAGCGATTGAAGATGCAAAACGCAATGCTGCATTGAACGGGATTAAAAACGTCGAATTTGCAGTTGGTGAAGCAGAAACTGTTATCCCAAACTGGTATAAAGAAGGCATCAAAGCAGATACGCTAGTGGTTGATCCGCCAAGAAAAGGCTGTGATGAAGCACTGCTTGATACGATTTTAAAGATGAAACCGAACCGTGTTGTGTATGTGTCCTGTAATCCAGGGACGCTTGCTCGTGATTTGCGTATTCTTGAAGATGGTGGGTATGTGACGGAGGAAGTGCAGCCTGTGGATATGTTTCCGCATACGAGTCACGTTGAGTGCGTTGCTAGTCTTGTGATTCAACAGTCATAATGTATTGAAGCATCCCGATTTCGTGATATAACACCGATATCGGGATATTTTTATTTTGGCTTCCCTTCACTTGAATATAAAACGGTAATTATAGGTCGAAAATTAATATTTACTCCGTATTTGGTTTTGAAATGTCCTTTTTTGCAATTTTGCCTAGTTCATATTAAAGTATATAATGATAAAAATTGCTGAAAGAATTTACAGAAGGATATGCCCTATAAGGCGCTATGTCATGAGAGGAATTGGATGAAAGATGAGTGAAAATTTTTGGCGTGATTTACCACGACCATTTTTTATATTAGCACCAATGGAAGAAGTGACAGATGTTGTGTTTCGTCATGTTGTGAGTGAGGCGGCGAGACCGGATGTGTTTTTTACAGAGTTTACAAACAGTGAGAGCTACTGCCACCCTGATGGCATTCAAAGTGTGAAAGGCCGTTTAACGTTTACAGAGGATGAGCAGCCGATTGTTGCTCATATTTGGGGAGATAAGCCTGAGAACTTCAGACAAATGAGTATTGGAATGGCGGAGTTAGGATTTCAGGGGCTTGATATTAATATGGGTTGTCCTGTCCCAAATGTCACGCAAAACGGGAAGGGGAGTGGATTGATTCTTCGCCCAGACGTTGCGGCAGAGCTGATTCAAGCGGCAAAAGCAGGGGGATTACCTGTTAGTGTGAAAACAAGACTAGGGTTTACAGAGGTCGATGAATGGCGTGGTTGGCTCAGACACATTTTGGAGCAAGACATTGTGAATTTATCGATTCATCTTCGTACTAGAAAGGAAATGAGCCAGGTAGATGCGCATTGGGAGCTCATTCCTGAGATTAAGAAATTGCGTGATGAAGTAGCCCCTGATACGCTTTTGACAATCAATGGTGATATTCCTGATCGTCAAACAGGCTTAAAGCTCGCTGAGAAGTATGGAGTGGACGGAGTGATGATTGGACGTGGGATTTTTCATAACCCATTTGCCTTTGAAAAAGAGCCGAAAGAGCATACGAGTGACGAACTGTTAGGTCTTTTAAGATTACATCTTGATCTTCATGATCAATATTCCTCATTAGGCTTGCGTCCATTCAAGGCACTGCATCGTTTCTTTAAGATTTATGTAAAAGGATTCAGAGGAGCGAGCTTCCTAAGAAACCAATTAATGAACACATCATCAACAGATGAAGTGCGAGCAATGCTAGATGAATTTGAAGCGAGAAATCAAGAACAATCATAATCAACAAGAGGAGGGGTAACCCTTCTCTTTTTTTATGAACAGGACTATTAAACTAGTTTTCTCAAATGGTAAAATAAGATAGAAATAACAATTGGAGGTATTTTATTTGAAACCATTTTGGGATACAGACAGAGAAAGTGAAGAGACATTTAAGAAAATCAATGAAAAAGGCATTGCAAAAGCGGAAAAGAAACTAGGCGTCATCTTGCCTGATACATATAAGAAACTTATTCTTGAACAAAATGGCGGTTATACCTTGCATAATGCTTTTCCAACAGACCAGCCGAATGGATGGGCAGAGGATCATGTGTCATTTGATCATTTAAGAGGAATTGCCAAAGGCGAAGGTATCATGGACAGTGATTATTTAATAGAAGAATGGGAATTGCCTGAGGGACTTGTGCTCATTTGTGGGGATGGTCATACATGGATTGCATTGGATTATAGAGAAACAAAGGAGCATCCGCCGATTCACTACTTTGATCTAGAATATGAGACGGATTTCAAATTAGCGGATTCGTTTGATGAACTGATTGCGGGGCATTATACCACGGAAGATAGCGAAGAAGTTGGGATGTCAGATGAAGAGTGGCAGGCTGAATATGAAAAGCAAAACCCACCACTATCACAAGAAGAAGTGAAAGAAATATTGAAGACCAGAGATCCTGAGGCACTTCAGAATATTGTATTTTTTCATGTAGAACAAATTGATGATATCAAGTGGTTTTTTTCAGAAGTAGAAACTTTTATGGACGCCATTCAAGACGAAAATTTGTTAGTAACTGCTGGCTGGGCGCTCAGTACAATCCTTACACTGAATGCTGTGGTGATTAAGCAGAATGACGATATTTTTCAAAGGGCACGTCGTTTTGCGGAGCAATTGAATCAATCAAAAATAGAAGAAATGCATGAAATCGCTTTTAATATATCATTATGGTTGGAATTTGATTTAGAAGAGCAATAAGAATATCTATTTCATGTGAAAAATATCAGAAATAGAAATCTTTTAAATTATTAAAAAGACCCCCTCACCAAAAGGGGGTCACCAATTCCTTTACTCCGCACTCTCCTCAACATCACGGCTATCTTCTGTTTCACCAATATAAATAGGACCGTTTGCATGGTCGATTCGGATTGGCCATTCGTATGGGACTTGCAGGCGTCGTGCGATGGCTCTCCAAAACTTTGCAGAATCAAATTCTAGTTCTTGAAAGTCTTTAAGCAATTCTTTATAAGAAGATCCATCAAATTGAATGTACGAGTCTTGCAGACGCATAAAGGCGTAATGTCTCACTTCTAATGCTGCCGCAGCTTCCATTTCTTCTTCTGTTGCTTCGCCAATGATTGTTCCTGCGGGTGGAAGCATGTCGTATACGTTAAATTCCTCTTCTTCTTCGTGTGCTGCATTGTGCTGTTGATCTGACATTTTTTTCACTCCTTCTAGTCTTCATCAAGCTTTTTTTCGTGCTTACTTCTATTATCGGAAGGAAATGTGAAATGTGGAATGAAAAAAGAAGCAGATCCACAATACTTGCTTTTTCTTCTTGAATCTTTTATGATCAATTACAGATATAAAAGGTCTACAATAGATAGAAAGGAATGTTTCTATGAAATATTCTAAAGCGACCAACTATGCGCTGCATACGATGGTATTTTTAACCCTTGCACCAAAGAGGAAAGCAATAGGCGTTGAGCCTCTCGCCAAGATGCAAGATCTTTCACCTACCTACTTATCCAAAATTTTAACAAAGCTTGTAAAGGCGGGATTGATTGAATCAACACCTGGCGCAAAAGGTGGTTACACCATTCTGAAAAAGAAGGAGGACATTTCGTTTTTAGACGTCATTCAGGCGGTAGAAGGACAAACCCATTTATTTCGTTGTTCTTTAGAACATGATTCTTTCATGCCTCATGATGACTGTTTGATTGAACAAGTCATGCAGGATGTTGAAATGAAAATGCAGGAGACGTTAAGTCAAAAGCGGTTAGTTGATATTGCAAGCCAAATAGAGCAGACAGAAAAAAATCCATTTTTCAAGATGTGATTTTTTTGAATAAATTATAGATATTAAGAGTCCTTAAAGTCTTGGATAAAAAGGAGAGATTTATATGTTATTAGATTGTGCCATTATTGGAGGCGGGCCAGCCGGATTAAATGCAGCTCTTGTTGTGGGGCGGGGTAGAAAACAGGTCATGGTATTCGATGATGAGATGCCAAGAAATCGAGTGACTCAGGAATCACATGGATTTATTACAAACGATGGAATGACACCGTTTGAGATCAGACAAGCAGGAGAAGCGGATCTTCAAAACTACCCCAATATCCAAATCAAACGAAGCAGAATTGTGGAGATACAAAATCATGAGGACAACTTCGCGTTACTGACACAAGAAGGAGAAAGATTCGAAGCGAAAAAAATCATATTGGCTACAGGACTTCAGGATATTTTGCCAAAGATCAAGGGGATTCATGAAGTGTACGGAAAGACCTTGTTTAGCTGTCCTTTCTGTGATGGTTGGGAGCTGAAGGACAAGCCACTTGCCCTGATTGCAGAAAACCAGCGTGCTTTGCATATGGCGAAACTTCTTTCCAATTGGACAAAGGATTTGATTGTGTTTACAAATGGACAACAAGTGTTAGCTGAAGAGGAGAAAGCACTGCTATCAGCGCATTCTATTCAAGTCATTGATGTACCAATTGTAGCGATCAATCATGACAATGGGCAGCTGCGCTCTCTTCAGCTTGCAAATGGAGAGATAGTGATAAGAGAAGGCGGATTTGTCGCAAGTGATTTCAAGCAGTCAACCCCTTTTGCTGAAAAGCTAGGCTGTCAAATGACGAAAAATGGGGGCATTGAAACAGATATTCTTGGGCGTACAACCGTCAGCGGTATTTTTGCATGTGGTGATAATTTAGGCGGACCTGCTCAGCTTGTTCTTGCAGCAGCAGCTGGAAGTCAGGCAGGAATGGGCGTCATTCATGAACTTGTGCAGGAAGAGTTTCAACAAAAAACATCTCTGTAAAAAGAGATGTTCAGCGATGAGCGATTTTCCGTTTTGCTAAGACGTGAGCAGCCCATTCAAAAAGTGCGTAGATGACAAAGAAGATTAGGATCCAGCTACTGACATCGACCCATACATTGTTGATATGAATGATGTTCGCCTGATCAAGTCCAGTCTGTATCCACATCGTGATCAATGCGGTGAGGAACACCTGTAAAAACCATTTTTTCAATTGGTCACACCTCCATCTCTTTCTATCATATAAGAAATGACAGTTTATTTCCAATTGGATTTCCATCAGTTTCAACGGTAAAATAAGAAATAAAACCAATGGAAGGACATGAGATGAGCGATCAAACCAATCGTTTTTTTAAAAGTCATTTTCCTGAACTTGTCCTCGCGCCGCCTCTTTTTTATAAGTGGCCTTTTGCTCTTCGCTTTGAAGTGGCAGATTGGTCATTAGGAGAAGAATCGGTTGTATTAGAAAAAGCAGGCGATCGGGCTTTAAAAATTGTCAGATATGCTTTTGATCCAGAAGACGATATTCTACTTGTCACGGATGTCTATACGCAGCATGAACATGAATTAACGAAGCAAAAGCTCCTAGTTTATCAAAAATATGCCGACCGGCAAGTGCGTCACCGATTGCGTCACGAGCGTTTGACCTATGTACAATCAAAACAAGAAGAAACAATGAAAATAGAGAGATTTACACTCAAGTGTCAGCTGCAAGATATTCGATTGCGCACGCTATTACAAGCTATATGCCAAGAGGATTTCTGCAAACCGAATCAAATCTTGAAAGGAAAGCTAGGTTATGACATTTATCTCATCAATCTTTCAAAACAGATGATTTTCCACTTATATGATGATCGAGGCTGTGATCTTATTGCGGCAGATCCAGAACATCTGCGTCCAGTTTATGAAGGTTTACAGCACTGGCTCTTAGACTATGACCGTGCTCAGATGGATCAGTTGTTTGCCGGGAAATAAGAAAAACCGCACTTTTGACAAGTGCGGCTTCTTTTTATGCTTCTACTTTATTGAAAAACTGTGGTAAGTAGTCTTTGTGTGCTTCTAGCATTTCATCTAGGATGCTTTTTGCAATGGCATCTGATGGGACGAGCGGGTTGATGGTCATGGCAACAAGAGCTGTGTTGTAGTCGCCTGTCACGGCTGCTTCAGCGGCTACACGTTCAAAGGATTTAATTTGAGAAATAAGTCCTTTGACAGCAACCGGCATTTCACCAACAGCGATTGGTTTTGGGCCGTCTTTTGTGATGACACAGTTCAGTTCAACGGCAGAATCATTTGGAATGTCACTGATGGCGCCATTGTTGATTGTGTTTACAGGCTGAATGTCATGCTTGTCGTTATAAATGGATGCGATCAAGTTACATGCTGCATCACTGTAGTAAGCACCGCCTCGTTTTTCAAGCTGTGGCGGCTTAATATCAAGATCAGGATCTTTGTAAAGCTCGAACAGGTCATTTTCTAGTGCACGGACGACTTCTGCACGAGTTCCCTCATTCGCTGCTGCTTTTTTCTCTTCAGCCAGCATATCACTTGTTTTGTAATAGTAGCGGTGGTACGGACAAGGAATCACACCAAGCCCTTTTAAGAAATCTGCATCCCACGGAATCGCTTGAATGTTGTTCATGGACATGGTGGAGTTTGGATCTGCCATGTCTTCGATCACTTGATCCATGATGCTTTTGCCATCTAAGAACACGTTCAGTCCAAATACCATATGGTTTAATCCAGCAAAGCTGACTTCGACTCTGCTTGCGTCGACATCAAGTCCTTTGGCGATGCCCATGCGAATACCGATTGGTACGTTACATAAGCCAACGACTTTGCGATGGTTTGAATAGCGAAGTACGGCTTCTGTGACCATACCAGCAGGGTTGGTGAAATTCACAAGCCAAGCATTCGGGCATAATTCTTCAATATCTTTCACAATCTCAAGAATGACAGGGATGGTACGCAGGCCTTTGAATAGACCGCCTGGACCGTTTGTTTCTTGACCAATGACATCATATTTTAAAGGAATACGTTCATCCTTCATACGTGCTTCCAGTAATCCGACGCGGAATTGTGTTGTGACGAAATCAGCGTCTACCAGTGCTTTCCGGCGATCTAAAGTTAAATGAACCTCGATTGGAAGCCTTGCTTTTTTCACCATGCGTTTTGCAAGATTTCCGACGATCTCAAGCTTTTCTTTACCTGCTTCGATATCGACGAGCCAAAGTTCGCTTATTGGAAATTCATCGTACCTTTTAATGAATCCTTCGACAAGTTCTGGTGTATAGCTCGATCCTCCGCCGATTGTGACAACCTTTAATCCTTTTGCCATGTTCTGCACCTCCGAATAATGTAACGCACAATGTTATAATAGAGTGAATCAATCTTTTATCATTTGTTTGTACATTTATAGCTTATCGTGAGAGTACCTTGTGCGTAAACGGTTTCAGCGTCTTTAGGCAAGGGTGCCCTATTTAGAGATTTGTTACATAAAAGAAACGTGTTGTGTCATGTTATTGGAGAAAGGGGAAGTCAGATGTTTTCAAGTGAGGTCATTTCCAGCTTTAATGAACTAGAAAGCGCTTTATACCGATACATTATGGAAAATAGTGAAAAAGTCGTCTATATGAGAATTCGTGATTTGGCAGATGCCGCACATATATCGACCTCATCTGTCCTTCGCTTTTGTCGAAAAGTGAATTGTGAAGGCTTTTCAGAATTTAAGGTGAAGCTCAAAATGTATTTAGAAGCAGAACAAACACCTTCTTTGAAAAGCACGCAGCATTTCCTGTATGAATTTATCGAACGGACACTTAAAGGAGATTTTGAGGAAAAGATTAAAGAGGCAGCGAAGCTCATTGCGGATGCAAAGAATGTGCTGTTTATTGGGACAGGCAGTTCTGGTATTTTGGCGCAGTATGGGGCAAGGTACTTTTCAAGTCTTGAGAAATTTTCATTCTACATCAACGATCCGTTTTTCCCGATGAATATGCAGTATTTAGACAATAGTGTCACCATTGTGCTGTCGGTATCAGGAGAGAACAGTATTACGATTGATCATATTTCGAAACTAAAAAGAGAAGGCAGCACGATCATTAGTATTACAAACAATCAGCACTGTACAATTTCTCGTATTTCTGACTTGAATATTGCTTATTACGTCACAGACGAACGAGTCCATAGAGCCAACATCACCACACAGACACCCGTTGTGTATATCCTAGAAGCAATGGCGCGTGACATGTTTGCGATGTTAAAAGAAAAGTAAAAGAGCCGCTGCCTTAAACAGTGGCTCTTTTTTTCTGCATCATGAAAGCGGTGATGGCAATCCCGGAACAGATGAGTACAAACAGTCCGCCTAACAAATACACAAATCTCGCTCCGAATGTATCCGCAATTAATCCAACAAAGAAAATAGATAAACTGACAGACATAGAAGAGAGAACGTATTGAGCCGAATACACCTTTGATAACTCATGGACTGGCGTTTCCGTTTGGAGAATGGTTTGCTGAGAGACATCTCGAATTTGATAGGCAGGCCCCATTAAAATACAGAGCAGCAATGCAAGCCATGGCAGGCTGTTTAGTGAAAATAGGATCGTCAGCACTGCATAAATAAAAGAGCCCGCTGCCATAAAGAGGAGAAGTTGTTTTTGAATAAACTGACTTAGCCATGCAGCCATGAGTCCGCCTATAATGGCACCTATATAATATGCGGCATTGATATATCCCCACCATTCCGCACCTTCATTTAAAACAAGTGTGACAAAGGCAAGCGTAACTGGTCCGACCCACAAAGCACCTGCAATATTTTCACTAACATCCATGAAAGTCAGGATGCGAACCGTTTTGTTTGTCCAAATGATCTTCCAGCCATCTTTGAACCCGTTCATCTTATTTTCTTTTTGAACCGTGTCTTCTTGCTTGAGTAGAGAAAAAACAGGGATGATCAATAGATAGGACAACACAATCATGAAACAAGAGGCCCACATTAAATAAGATGGACCAATCAACAGGACGAGCATTCCAGTAAACGAATAGCCGGCGATTTGAACAGATTGATAAAAAACGGAGGCTGTACTGTTCGCTTTCACAAGCTGATTTTCTGGCACAATCATCGGCATGATGGCTTGCAATAAAGGACTAATGAACCCGCCTGTGATGGAAATCAAAACGAACGCACTAAACAGCCAGATCAGGTGCTGCTGAAAGAAATCAAATTGGGTCGTGAATACGACGAGCATCCCAATACGTAAAAGAGGGACCCATTTCAATAGACGCTTGGCTTGAAAGAGTTCTGTCAAAACAGGAGAGAGGAGCCCAGCCAATAGCTGACATAGTGTTCTTATGAGCGGAAATACAGCCGCATAGGCGACAGATTGTGTATCTTGATAAATAACCAATGTGACTGTCATCAAAAATAGAATATCACTTAGCATGAGAAGGCTTTTACTGCCTGTATAACACCAAAACTTATTTCCCATATCCAACCGACTCCTTTTCAAAAACAAGTTCAGTATAGCATGTTGGCGAAGTGTGCAGAGGTTTTCCATTGAAAAATACATCTTAAGGATGAGAGGATTGTGATAAGCTAAATGAAAGAACATCGTAAGGAAAGGGGTTCAATCCATTGAAAAAATTACCAGCACATGACTTTTTGGACAAGCATGGCATCCCGTATGACATCAAAACATTTTCTGCCGACACAGAGAAGGGCGCAGCGAATGTAGCTGCAGCACTTGGTTTTAGAGAAAGACAAATGATCAAAACATTGATCTTTGAAACAGGGGAAGGCGAGCAGCTGCTTGTAATGGTGGGTGCTGACCAGCACATCAAATCAGGGAAACTAAAGAAAGCCGCAGGCTCTCGTAATATCAAAATGGCTTCACCAGACACGGTGCTTGAAGTGACAGGCTATCGCATTGGCTCGATTCCGCCATTTTGCTGGCAACCTGAAGGGTTCCGCACGATTATCGAAGCATCGCTATTAGAAGAAGAGATATTAGGCGTTGGAGCGGGAGAATGGGGAAATGAAATCCTCATCACACCAGAACAATTAGTGATAGCCTCAAAGGCGGTCCCATTTGATCTTGTTCAGCCATCCGAATAGAAAAAGTGCCTGTTGCTGAAGCAGGCACTTTTTTAATTGGAAGCAGGTGGTGTAAAGGGACCAATGTCTTTCATTTGCAAAAAAGCATGTACCGTCCTATTTTCCTCAAGGTCATTCGCCCGTTTGCAGACCACAACAGGTCTGATAATGTCAATTCCTTCGATATACACGCGCCCAATCTCTCCACGTTCTAAGCTTCGCTGAACAGCGTCACGAGGAACAAGGGTAATGCCATAGCCAGCTTTGATCATTTGAATGGCTTCGTGGACACCACTGAATTGTAAATCAACGGTCGGTTTTTTAATTCCTTTAGCGGTAAAAAGGGAAAAAAGCTTGTCTCTCGTCGAACTGCCTTCTTCTCGCATTAAAAAGGGTTCATGGCTTAGGCGTTCTAGGGGGACGGTTTGTCCATTTAACGGGTGATCCACAGGCACGATAAAGTCATAACTTAAATCAGTTAAGTGAGAGGTGTGAAGATCTTCGTGGTGCAGATCTTCAATTACAGCAATCGCCACATCTGATTGATATTGAAGCAGGCTTTCGATCACTTGAGCGGAGTTTCCGCTTTTTAATTCAATGTCTGTCTGTGGCGATGATGTTTTAAAAGAGGCAAGCCAATCAGGCAGCAAAAAGTTAAGTGGTACGTAGGTAGAAGCAATTCTGAGTCTTCCTTTTTTTCCGTTTTTCAGAAGGGTGATCTGATATTCCACTTCTTTTTCCGCCTCGAATACTTGCCGGGCATATGGATACAGAATTTTCCCCATCTCCGTCAGTGTAATCCCCCGGCCGTTTCGTTTGAAAAGACGAAAGCCGATCTCTCGTTCAATGCTTCGTAATTGTGCCGTCACAGCTGGCTGCGTCAAAGACAGAACGTCTGCCGTTTGAGTGACACTTTTTGTTTCGGCTACCTTTGCAAAAATACGGAGGGCATGTAAATTCATCTTTGCACCACCTATCAATTATTTTGATGATTCAATCAAAAACATTCATTAGATTTATTATAAGGTATCCCTTATCGTAAAGATAGCGAAGGGGGAAAAGAAAAATGGAGCATCGTCAAAAGCAGGTCGTGTTTATATCACTCATCACTGCGTTTGCACTCATTGGGGATTCCATGCTGTATATTGTTCTTCCAATCTACTGGCGAGAGATTGGTTTATCGTCCATTTGGGAGGTAGGTTTACTGCTCTCGATCAACCGATTCATTCGCATCCCTTTAGCACCAGTTGTTTGGTGGCTATACCGGTATGTGCCGATGAAGACAGGTGTATTGATTGCTATTTTGCTAGCGTCAGTGACCACGATGCTCTATGGTGTCAGTGGCTTTTGGCTGCTGCTCATATGCCGATGTGCTTGGGGATTGGCGTGGACTTTACTTCGGATGAGTGGAATGAGACTGATTGCTGAAATGGATGAAGGCGCACAAGGTCATTTGACTGGTCTTTATAATGGACTTTACCGCCTAGGCAGTTTATTCGGAATGTTATTTGGCGGGATATTTGCCAGCTTGATCGGTTTCCAGTCCATGACGCTTGTCTTTGGGTTGCTCACATTGTTGGGCTGTATTTTTTATGTGTCTTTAGATGAGATTGAAAAGGGCAAAAAGACGCAAGTGTATCAAGGCATGAAAGAGAAGTGGTTTTCACGAGGTGTTGTGAAAGTTCTTCTGACAGGAATGATGGTTGCACTGATCATACAAGGTTTATTTGCTTCAACACTGAGTCACGTGATTGAAGCAAAAACGGGGCAGCATGGCTTTGTTCTATTCGGTTATGTCATAGGCGCAGCTGCTTTAAGTGGTGGGCTTCAAGCAATCAGATGGGGATGGGAACCGTTTGTTGCTCCAAGAACAGGCCGGTGGTTTGATGGAATTGTGTTGAAGGAACGAATGTTATGCTGGATGTTTCTTTCTTTTGGAGGGCTCAGTTTTCTTGGGATCATGCTGAAGGTAAGCGGCTGGTTCCTATTGATGCTGCTTTTGATGCAGCTGATGGCAACAATTGTCACAACATTCACCGATACACTTGCCTTTCAAAAAGCTTCTGCTCAAACAGATAAGAACCGCTTTCTCGCCAGCTATTCTTTTGTTCAAGATATGGGGGCTGCTTTAGGACCTTTGTGTGGGTATACGTTGATCCAGTTTTTCGGAACAAACAGCGTCTTTTGGCTGATGCTTATCATAAGCTTAATGCTCGTCAGCATGTGGATAAGAAGCGGGCAGCATGTTTCTTCTAGTGCAGTGTAAAAAATAAAGCGTTATATAAAAAACTGCCTCATGCAGCTGATCGCAGGAGGCAGTCATATTCTCTTATTCTAAGTCTGAATCATAGGCTTTTTGCGTCAGCTGGCTGACGACCTCTTTCAAGCCATTGGGTTTATGGAATTCGACAGGTGTGCTTCCTTTTTCAAATACAATTTGATCTGCTTCAACGAGCACGACATATCGATTGTTGACCTTTGCAATATGAATCGAGTGGCCGAAGTCGGCTAAAAGCCCTTTGATTTCTGTTTCGCCTAGACGCATCTTCATCGTGATATCAGGGGTTTGTTCCACAATATGTGAAGCCGCTAGTGTGACCTGTTCTGTATTGAGTGTTTCCCGAATCTCCCGTTTTTCACTTGCTTCCCATATTTCAAGGTCCTCTTCAAATTGTTTTAATTCTTCACTTTCATCCTGAAATGTTTCAAATACATGTTCCTGCACCATATTCATGACCTGTGATTTCATGATTTCAGGCATCGATTCCCCGTATTCGACGAATTTTAGAAAGTCCTCAAAATAACGAGCGTGTGAGGATTGATGAATTTTCACTTCGGCTTCCTCTGTCATACCTTCTTCTGGCATAAACGGGTATTGAATCGATTTCATGTTTTTTGTTGTAATCGCCATTTCTACTTTTTTGATCAAGGTAGATGTATCAGCAATAGAAGCGACTTTCTGTTCAAAATCGCATTTCATGATAAAGACAAAAGAGTCATCGAAATATTTTTTAGGAACCGCAGATGCAACCAAAAACACGCCGCCTCTGACAGCACTTGTATCTAAATAGGTGCGAACAAATTGTTCACTGCATTCGTTAAATACTTCTTTTGTATCTGCAAATCTCGTCTGATGAAATAAATTGTAGTTTGGATTTGAATCGAGTTCATGGCCGGGTTCGACAATGAAACGTCCGATTTTAGTCGGTACTTGCTCAGACTTAGGATGTCTGTCCACTTTTCGTTTGACGATTTTTTTAAGCTCACCGTCTAGAAAGTCTCTCAGCTCACTTTGTTCAAATTCCTCTTGGTCTAATGTTTGGTAATGTTTAAACCGTTTATTTGCTTGTTCCTCTTTGCCTTCTACTTCAACCACATAGAATGATAGGAAACGTATCGTAAAATCCACTGATTGGTCACCACTTTTTCTTCTTCGGATATGTTGAGTATAGAAAAAGGAGTGAAAATCGTCAACGAATGGAGAAATTTCGTGTCATTATTTCCCGAGAAATGTTTAGTGAAAAACGCTTGATAATAATTATCATTCTTGATAGAATGATAAAAGAAAAGAAGGAACCTGCCAGTTCCTTCATCTCAGAAAATCATGTATTATTTTGTTTCAAATGTTTCGCAATCCGTTTCAGCATTGCGAGTCACGTCAGTCATTGTGCTTTTACCAATTTTAATGGTAGAAGCTGTACAGCTGTTGTCAGCCCAAAAACGGCAAGAGTTCACTTCACAAAGTACATTTTGTGCCATGGGAATTCACCTCCGTGATTCATATTAAGAATGAAGCAAGCTGCCACTTGAGTTCATTCAATCTAGTAGTCTCTTTATTGAAAGAGGCTGTTTGTGCTGTATATGCACATGTTTATCATACCATCTACCCTGAAAATATACAATTTAAACTTTGAAAGAGCGAGAATGCAAATCTCGCTCTTTTTTGTTTGTAAAAATAGTTAAATGCTAGGTGGCACCCTCTCTTATTCCGACATATGAATAGAGTAGATTCAAAACCTGATGTCGGACAAAGTATAAGGGTACATGTACTGATTTTCCGCATGAAGATAGGGTTTTCAATCAAAAATTTTCATAGAGAGATGAGGGGAGAAGATGAAAGCAGTCATTCTCTGCGGAGGAAAGGGAACGAGAATGAGTGAGGTCACACAAGCGCTTCCTAAACCACTTGCTATGATCGGAGACCGGCCTATTCTATGGCATATTATGAAAATCTATCAGTATTACGGTGTAGACGAGTTTATCTTATTACTTGGATATAAAGGAGAGAAAATCAAAGAGTATTTTCTCAACTACGACTGGCGGCATCACAGCATGCAGCTGGATATGTCGACAGGGGAAATGAAGCTTTTAGGGAAGTCGGAGAATTGGAAAATCACCTTTTTAGATACGGGTGAGGATACGATGACAGGCGGGCGGTTAAAGCAGGTACAGGATTATATTGGTGATGAGACATTTATGATGACGTACGGTGACGGACTTGCCAATATCAATATGTTTCATTTGCTCAAGCGCCATCAAGAGCTTGGAGCAGCTGCCACTGTCACAGGAATTGAAAAGAAATCACAGTACGGCACGCTGAAGGTGTATAACGGGATGGCACAATCCTTCTCTGAGAAGACAGACAGTATCGGGATGATCAATGGAGGATTTTTTGTGTTGTCTCCAAAGGTTTTTGATTATTTAACAGATGATGATCAATGTGTGTTCGAAGCAGAGCCTCTTCAGAACTTGGCGAATGATGGAGAGTTAGCAGTTTATGAGCACCACGGATTTTGGACAGCAATTGATACGTATAAAAACTTGAAAGAAATCAACGGCATGTGGACTGAAGGAAAACAACCATGGAAGGTTTGGTGACAGCATGAGCGGGTTTTGGAAGGGAAAAAACGTATTTGTGACTGGGTGTACGGGATTGTTAGGGAGTTACCTCGTTAAGGAATTGATAGATCAAGGAGCAAACGTAACAGGGCTTGTACGTGATCAAGTGCCAAGATCGAACTTATATCAAGGCAGTCAATTTGAAAAGATGAATGTCGTCCAAGGCGCACTGGAGGACATGCAGACGATAGAACGTGCGTTAGGAGAATATGAGATTGATACGGTCTTTCATTTGGCTGCCCAAGCGATTGTTGGGGTCGCAAATCGGCACCCGGTCTCTACATTTGAAGCCAATATTTTAGGGACATGGAATGTGCTGGAGGCGTGCAGAAGGCAGCCGCTCATCAAACGAGTGATCGTGGCATCAAGTGATAAAGCATACGGAGATCAAGAACAGCTTCCTTATGATGAAGACATGCCGCTTAACGGCAAGCACCCCTATGATGTGTCAAAAAGCTGTGCAGATTTAATTTCTCACACGTACTACAACACATATGGTCTTCCGGTTTGTATTACGCGCTGCGGTAATTTATACGGAGGCGGAGATTTGAATTTTAACCGAATCATTCCGCAAACCATCCAGCTGGTATTAGAGGGAAAGGCGCCAGAAATTAGAAGTGACGGTACCTTTATCCGTGATTATTTCTATATTGAAGATGCGGTCAAGGCTTATTTACTGCTAGCTGAAAAAATGGAGGAAAAAGGGCTTGCAGGAGAAGCATTTAACTTTAGTAATGAAATTCAGCTGACCGTGCTTGATCTCGTTGATAAAATCTTAAAGGCGATGGGCAGTGAACTGAAGCCGCGTATTTTAAATCAAGGAACGCATGAGATTAAGCATCAATATTTATCAGCAGAAAAGGCGAGAAAGCTGCTTGATTGGAAGCCTGATTACTCCATTGATGAAGGGTTAGAAAAGACAATTGAATGGTACCGCGAATTCTTTCAAAAATAGAGGTGTAAACAGATGAACAGCATATATTGTACGGTTCTATCAAGTGGAAGACTTTATCAAGCCATTGCGTTTTTCTTATCGTTGAAGCAAGTAGAAGATGATGCTGTCATCAAGACGTTATGTATGGATGATGCTGCATTTGATTTGCTTCATCAAATGAATTTCCCGCATGTCGAATTTGTTCATGTACGTGATCTTGAAACGCCAGAGCTGTTAGAGATCAAAAAGGAACGAAATGATTCGGAATATTGCTGGACATTAAAACCGATTTGGATTGAGTGGCTATTTAAGCAGGACCAGGCGGAGGAAGTGACGTATCTTGATGCGGATTTGTTCTTTTATGAGAGTCCGCAAGTGATTTTTGAAAACCAGCCTGATGTCTCTGTGCTTCTTTCAAGAGGGGATATTGTCATTCCAAGCTTTGATCAAGAGGAAGTGAAGATGCTTCAGAAACTTTTAGGGCGCTATAATTCAGGATTCCTCCATTTTAAAGGAGATGAAGCCGGCCGGAAGTGCCTGAGCTGGTGGAAAGAAGAATGTCTAAAGGAATGCAAAAATGCGCCTGGAGAAGGAAAATTTGGCGATCAAGGGTATTTGGATCATATGCCGATGCTGTTTGAAAAAGTAGAAGATATTCAAACAAAGGGTGTGAATATTGGTCACTGGAATTATGGCCAGCATTCTTATCAGGAAGAGAATGGACGTATTTTGCTTGAGGATGGGAGCCCGCTCATTTGTTATCATTTCAGCGGATTTCGGATCTTAAGCAAAGATGATATGCAGCAAATCCATGAAAAAGGAAGAGATGACTTGCCATTTTTCCAAGAAGCCTATCGGGAAGTGCTGCGTCATGTGATTGAATCGGTAGAACAAGTCAATCCGATGTTTAACGGCTATGCCAAACTGGAGGAGGATGGCGCATGAATGAAAAGCCGAAGGTCAGCGTCATTATTCCGAGTTATAATGCGAAAGAGCGTTTAGAAGGGAGCCTCTTTTCCTTAACGCTTCAGGAAACCGATATTCCATTTGAGGTCATTGTTGCTGATAATGGGTCAACGGACGGCACGATGGAAATGCTCGAAAACATTGAGGTGAACTTTCCATTCAAAAAGGTGCGTATTCCTGTCAATCAAGGAATTGCCAAGGGGCGCAATCATGCCATTCGTGAGGCAGAGGGAGACCTCTTAATATTTCATGACAGCGATATGTTGGCAGAGCCCCAATTTATTCAAAAGCATGCGGAGGCACATGCTGATCATGAGGACCGTGTGATTTGCGGTGTTTGCTGGAAGCGAATCTATCGTTATTTTTACACCGGTTTTGATAAAGATCATGTGAATCGATTAAAAAAACAAGGGCTGTATCAGCGGAAAATGAAAGACAAAACGCCTCTTGTGTCGATGGAGGAAATAAAAAACGGCGCATTTCTAGAGAGAAGCTTCGACTTGCAGTCCGAATTTATTGATATCCTGAAAGACATTTTAAACACGTACGACTATGATCTAAGTTCTTATCAATTGCCGTGGCGATTTTTTATCACAAATAACTCTTCCGTCAAGCGAAAGCATGTCATGGAACTAGGGATGTTTGATGAAAACATCGTTCGATACGGGTTTGAGGATTATGATTTAGGCATTCGTCTGCATCAGCTTGGTCTCTCGTTTGAGCTGCGTGAAGATATTTTGAGTGTGCATCAGGAACATCCAAGTAATTTAACGTCATTCGATGACATCAAATATAACATTTTGTATATGTGCGAGAAGTACAACAATATTGATTCGATTGATGTTCATTTGGCTTTCTCTGGACCATTTTCTCATACCGTGACAAACGATATCGTGAAAGACATTCGCCAGCTGCGTAAGAATGCAGCATATGATGATCTGCTCGCTTATTTTTTGGAGCTGCTTCATATGATCACAGAGCGGAATGTGGGCATTAAACGTGATCAAAAGAACGTGCTGACCGCAAAGGATTTCCCTTTGAAAAAGTTGTCAGAGACGGCCCAGCTTGCCAAGCAGGAACATGGATGCACGGTGCTGACAGAAGCCATCCAAGGGCTCACAAAAGAGCTGCTGCATGTTGACTTGTTTCAAGTGGATGTGTTGTAGATGGCATCCTATCATTTCACAACCATTGTGTCGAATACCCATGTATTTAAGCTGCTGGCGCTGATTCATTCACTTGAGCAAACGGCTCAATCATACAAACTTTCTGTCTTATGTGCTGATCCTTTGGCTTACAAGGTGTTAAGTCAGTTTCCTCATCCACATGTCCAATATGAACAGCTTGAAGATGTGGAAGATGATTCGCTGCGAAAAGCAAAGGCGGATCGTACGTTCCACGAGTATTGCTGGACGCTTAAGCCTGCGTTTCTACTCAAAATTCTTGAGTCCTCTGATGCAGATTATCTCGCTCATTTGGATACGGATTTGTATTTTTATCATGATCCAGAGGCGATATTTGCAGAAAATCCACTCGCTCATGTATTTTTGACAGATCATATGAATTCCAAGCGATTCTATCACTTTTATGAATTATCCGGACGTTTTAATACTGGCTTTGTAGGCTGTCGAAACACAGATGTGGCCAAACGGGCTGTGACGCAGTGGAAAGAGAACTGCATTGCGCACTGTACAGTAGAAATGGATACGGAAAAAAAGACATATGGTGATCAGCGGTATGTTGAAAGATGGGTCGATGATTTTGAGGGTGTCCATGTGGTGGCATCTAAAGGTGCCAATGCAGCGATTTGGAATATTGAAAACTATAAGCTCTCCGTTGTGAAAGGAGATATGTATCTCGACGAATGTCCACTGCTGTTCTATCATTTTTCTGCCTTTACGATCATTGATGAAAAGAACTTTAATCTGAATTGGTATTACTATATGACAGAACAAAAGCTGGTGAATCAGTTGTATATTCCGTATGCGGATTTGGTTCACAAAAAAATCAAACAGGTGCAGGAAATCTTTCCTGATTTTCAGCAAGGATTTATTGCGAAGAAACATGTTCCCGACACACATTTTTATGAGATATGAAAAAAACCGCTCAGTAAATGAGCGGTTCTTCATTTTACGATTCATTCCATTTCGCTATGGTCTGATCGCTTGGCAGTAAAAAGGCTAGGATGCCTAATATCGGTAAAAAGGCGACACCGATCATGGTAGGCGTTAAACCGACTGCATCAATTAATGAGCCGAGGGCAACGGATCCAATCGCTCCCATACCAAACGCAAGTCCAACAGTTAAACCAGACATTGTGCCAATTTTCCCGGGAAATAGTTCTTGGGCATAGACCACGGTGACAGAGAAGCTTGAGGTCAGAATGATCCCAATGAGTCCAAGTAAAACATAAGCAAAAACTGGTCCGGCAAATGGGAGAAGCAGGGCAAGTGGAAAGGATGCCAATAAGGAAATTAAAATCACGGTTTTCTTGCCAAAGCGGTCTGCAAGCGGTCCGCCTAAAAATGTCCCAATCGCACCCAATATAAGAAATAGGAAAATATAAGTTTGTGATTCTTTAATCGTCAGACCATATTGTTCAATCGCATAAAACGCATAGAAATTCGAGATCGCATTTCCATACCAAGAACGCGCGAAAATAAGAAAGACGATAATGCCAAGTGCTGTGAGCGCTGACTTGCGGTGAAGTTCAGATCTTGCCGCTTTTGCAGGCGCTTTTTTCGCTTGTGCTCGAATGGTTTGAAGCTTTCTTGCGTACCATCTCGAAATATAGAGAAGGAAACCGACAGCAATCATTCCAACAATCGTAAACCAAGCCACACCTGGCTGACCGAGAGGGACGAGCATGAATGCAGCGATTAGCGGAGCAAAGGCTTGACCTGTATTTCCGCCGACTTGATAGATGGATTGAGCGAGACCGCGTCTAGGACCGGCTGCCATGTTGGCAACCCGTGAGCCCTCTGGATGGAAAATCGCAGAGCCGAGTCCAATAAAGACGACGCACAGCAGGATGGTCGCAAATGATGGCGCAAACGCAAGGCCGAAAATGCCGACAGCACTTGAAAATAATGCGATAGGCAGAGCATAGGGCATCGGCCGTTTATCTGTGTACCACCCGATCGCAGGCTGCATGACGGAGGAGACCATATTTAATGTAAAGGCGATCAGCCCTAATTGAGTAAAGGTCAGCCCCATTGAGCGTTCTAAAATAGGGAACATGGCAGGAATCACGGCTTGCAATGTGTCGTTGAGCATATGGCAAATACCAATAATCAATAAAATAGGATAAACCGTTGAACCGGTGACCGCTTTTTGAGGTTTATCCTTTGTTTGAGCAGCAAGAGCCAATGAGACTTCCTCCTTTCATTCAACTTGTTTCTTTTTTCATTCTCCTCATTTTATTCATAAGGTGAACTATAAAACAATAGCAAATTGTCATGATTTAGAAAAAAAGAGACACATGCGCTTGATGGAGCTTGTGTCTCTAAAGGGTTATTTATAGAAAGAAGCGATGACAGGCTTCATTTTTTGAATGACAAGTCCACTGCCTCCACGGTTTTTCACACCTTCAATCATGCCGACGAGGACGTAATCTTCTTTTTTAGGATTAAACGCAAGTAAAAATCCATTTTCAGTACCATCTGTCGCACCTTGTTTGCTCTTTAGTTCCGCTGTTCCCGTTTTAGCGGCTATATCAGCCCCTTTTATTTGCAACGAGTGAGCAGTTCCGTTTGAATTGGTGACGACTTGAGTCAGTGCGTCCTTTACCGTATTTGCTGTATCCTCTTTGATGATCTGTTTTGGTGATGCTGTTTTTTCATCCTGAATGACTCGAGGGTACACAAGCTTTCCTCCTGTTGCAAATGGAGAATAGGCATGAACTTGCTCGATCGGGGACATGAGTAATTCTCCTTGGCCATATGCTGAGTCGGAAAGTAAGATGTCTGATTTGATTCCGTCGTTAGACACTTGTGCAGGTTTCATTGTGAACGGCATGTTTAAATCATCACCAAACCCAAATGTTTTCACTTTTTTCTCGTAAGTATCTTTGCCGATTTCAAGGGCTTCCTGTCCAAAATAAATATTATCTGAGTACACGAGGGCATCGACCATATTAACTTGTTCTTTGTCATGAACCCGTGTAATGCGATAATTTCCCCATGATTGATCCTTTTGCCATTTCAGTCCATGAATGGTGCGTACTTTATTAGGCTTTGTGACACCTGTTTCCAGTCCAATGGCTGCTGTAATGGTTTTGAAAGTAGATCCTGGTGCATATCTGCTCGCATATCGAGCTTGGAATGGAAGATCGGGATTTTCACTGTATGCTTGATATTGTTTAGGTGTGATCCCGTTGGTCATTAAATTGACATCGTAAGAAGGGGTGCTGACAAGCGCTAATAGATCACCTGATGATGGGTTCATAATGGTGACAGCCCCTTTTTCACCTTTCAGCTGTTGATAGGCTTTTTTCTGTAAAGATGCATCAATGGTCAGCTTGACTGTTTTTCCGTCTTTTCGGTCAGTTTTTTGCAATGTTTCTTCAATACCTGTTTCATCATGGATAATGAGGATGCTTCCGCCATCTTGTCCTCTTAAGTTCTTGTCAAATGTGAATTCAAGGCCGGTTTTGCCGATGATTTGATCCGCCTTTAAAGCTGGATTTCTTTTGATATCATCCGCATTTGCTTTTCCCACATAGCCTGTCAGATGAGCAGCGGCTTCGTTATATGGATAGTAGCGCATTTCCTTCGTTTGATAGGTGACGCCATTTATGTCCTTTGGAATCGGTGTTTGCTCTAACATAGACTTTAGCGGAACAAATGTGTCGTCTGTGACCCATGCTTGTTTCAGCTGATTTTGAATCAGCTCTTCATCTATATCAAAAGCGCTACTGATTTTTTTGATGTTGCTTTCTTTTTCCTTGCCTGTCCCGAGCTTTCCAGGGATGATGCCAAGTGCGTGTCCACCAGTTGTTTCGGCTAATGTGCGCCCTTTTCGATCTACAATATTTCCACGTACCGCAGGATCAGTTGTCACTTTGATGGTGTCACCCTTTTCCATTTGCGGGAAGATGAGATTTGGTTTCCAGTCTACTTTCCACTTGTTATCCTCTTCGGAGAGAACGCCCTTGTAAGAGAGTTTGTTCAGTTTTCCAAGTGACGTTTTCATCGTGACTTCATAGGTGAATTGATACCCATTTCCTTTATCCTGTTTTTCTACGTTGACGTTTGAGACGTTTAGATCATTCGCACCGATGCCGCTAAAGATATGATCGTATTTTTCGGCAAGTTGTTTTTTAGAAAAGTCATTGGCCTTCAGAGAGCCGCTTGTGACCTCATCTGCCAGTTTCGTGAATTCTTTTTTCTCCAGATGTTTCGTAAAGGATTCAGCGGCTTGCAACGCCTCTTTTTCTTTTGAGAAAAGCGTATCTTTTAAGAAAAAGAGAGCAGCAGCAATCGCGATGATGCTAAGAAGGGGAATGATGACTTTTTTCTGTTTCCAAAATGATTTTCGTTGATCTGTATACAATGAAAACACCTCAATTTTTGATTAGATCCTCTATAGTTTACAGTTACTGTGTAGGATTTGTATAGTTTCTCCTATGAAAATAGACCAAGACATGAAGTGGAAATATGAATCAAGACACAGCTGCTGCTTAAGGATCTCTTCATTTTTTCTTATGATTTAAAGGATTTTTTATGTGATCATCGAATGTGAAAAATTAGAAAAAATTAAAAGCGTTTTCATGAAGGAGGAATTGTGATCGTTTATAAAAAAGTGAATCTGACTGGACTTGTTCTTGGACCGATCTTCTTTTTGCTTATTTTTTTGCTCATTCCAGAAAGTGAATTGACCTATGCAACAAGAGTGGTACTGGGCGTTACGGCTTGGACTGCGACATGGTGGGTCACAGAAGCTTTGCCTATACCGGCTACCTCTTTATTGCCCATCATCCTTTTGCCAACACTTGGCGGGCTATCGATGGAGCAAACATCAAGAGCTTATGGAGACCCGATTGTTTTTATGTACATGGGCGGATTTATGATTGCCATTGCTATTGAAAAATGGAATTTACATAGAAGAATGGCCTTACATATTTTAAACATCATTGGCACAAGAAGTGACCGCATTGTATTAGGGGTTATGATGGCAACGGCCTTTTTATCTATGTGGATTTCAAATGCAGCCACAGCACTGATGATGCTGCCTGTGGCACTGGCTGTGATTAAAGAGGTGAAGGCGAACGATATTTTGTCTGGTGCATCTCTTGACCGATTCAGTAAAAGCATCCTATTATCAGTCGCTTATTCAGCCTCTATTGGCGGGCTTGCGACACTCGTTGGGTCTGTGCCAAATGCTGTTTTTGCGGCGATGTCAAAAAAGCTGTTAGATCGGGAAATTATGTTTTTTGAATGGTTTTTGTTTGGTTTTCCGGTGGCGGCTGTTTTGCTCATTCTCTTATTTCTGTATTTGACCAAGATACAGTTCAAGGTAGAGCACACAGGGGAAATGGGAGCAGCGTTTATACGGAAGGGTTTAGAGGATTTAGGCAAAATGAAACAAGAAGAAAAATGGGTTTTTGCTATTTTTCTTATGACGGCTTTTTTATGGATCTTTAAAATCTTTTTGTTTGGCGGGCTTCCTGTCTCGGATACGTCGATCGCAATCTTTGGGGCGATGCTGTTATTTCTCATTCCAGCGACAAATGGAGAGAGAATACTAGAATGGCAGGATATGAAGCAGTTGCCATGGGGGCTATTGCTTTTATTTGGAGGCGGGCTTTCGCTTGCTACAGGATTTGCGGAAACGAATCTAACAGGATGGATCGGGGAAAATTTACAGCATTTAAATGGGCTGTCGTACCTCATGCTGCTAATTATTTTAACGGCTTCTATTTTATTTATGACCGAAATTATGTCTAATACAGCAGTTGCGAACATGATCATTCCGATTACAGTAGGGCTTGGACTTGCAATTGGCATGGAGCCGTACGGCTTAATGGCTGCGGCTGCGTTAGCATCTTCATGTGCGTTTATGTTGCCAATCTCCACACCACCAAATGCGGCTGTCTTTAGTGCGGACGTGCTGAAAATATCTGATATGGTCAAGGCTGGCTTTTGGCTAAATGTGATCAGTATTGTAGCGATTGTGCTTGCGGTTTATTTCTGGCTTCCGGTCGTGCTGAGATGAAGACTTTGATCGAATGGAGACTTTTGGTGTTTTTGTTTCTTTTGGCTTCGGTACTGAAGCTGCCTTTTTGAGGTGCGGGTCCTTTGGCGTGTAATAGGTAGCTCCAATGTTGAGTCTGCCTTTAAGCTGATCAATGGAAAGCTCACCAAACTCTAAATGGTAGTCAATTTTGTCCACATGCAGTGATTCAATGTGAATGTGCGTATCCTCCGAGACAGGCGGAGCAGGTGCAGACATTTTCTGCTCAAGAGCGGTGAGTCTTTTTTCCAGCTCGACGACAGATGGGGATGGACTGGCTTCGGTTTTTTTAAAGAGTGATTGAATGAAATGTTTCAAGTGGACCACAACCTTTTCTTTCGCCTTGCTCTAGTCTATGGAAAAGCTGCCCGGTATATACTTATAGAGATACATGAAAGGGGAGAAGTGCATGCTGCCTACACGCATTCAGATTACCCATATGAAAACGAATACGATTGGTACAGGGTCCTCGATGACATTCGGTTCAACGATCGTACGAAATCACTGCTCGACGATCAAAAGAAACAATGGTTTTGGTGAACAAAATGCCGATAGCGTGATCACGATCTTGCCGATTGAAACGATTGATGATCGTGATCTAATAGACGCAGTCAGTATCAATATTCGTCATCTATGATAATCGCAGTTGCTTTTCCTTCATCTTTTTGCAGGCGAATGTATAGCACGCCGTCTTTAAAGGCCGCATTCATTTGACCAAGAATCATATCTGGGAGCCGAATTTTTCTTTCAAACGGACCATACTTTCCTTGTTTTTGGCGAAAATCCTGTTCGTTAAAAAAGGAAAAACGCTGTCCTTTTACAACCAAATATTCACCATATGACAGCACCTGAACATCTTCCTTCCGGTAGCCAGGCAGATAAATTAAGTACTGAAATTCAGTAGGGGTTTCCACAATGTCGACTGGTGGAAACGATGCATCTGTTCCTCGCTGATCTTGCTGCGAGAATGTAAATGGAGACGGACCATTTGCCATAAAGGGAGATCTTTGCTCATCATCGAATATCATTTTCCAAAAATCATCTCCATGCATTTGCTGGGCAATGTCCATCCACTGCTTCATTTTTTCGAAGTCCATGTGAAGACCTCCTGTTAACATACTTGATGGGTGCTCGCATATACCTATAAAAAGGAGGTTTATCTGTGGTTCAACCAACTCCGTATATCAATATTAATATTTTCATGTTAAAAATTAATTCCTTTGAAAATGCGTCGGCGGTGAATGTCGGACAAAATTTGTTAGCAGAGTGGCAAAACTCAGATAAAAAAAATCAGGGGTACGGACAGAATTTTGGAGATGCTAGCGGTTTTGTCGGAACAAAGAGCCATGTAGATGATCGAGATCAAGTGGACTCACCTGCCTCTTTTTCGCCAGCAGCTAAACCTATTCCAAGGAAGTGATGTGTGATGTTATTCTCACCCTCAGTCGTCAATGTCGGTGCTTTTAAAATCAATGCAATGGATCGGGGGGCATCACTGACGCTAGGACCTTATCAGCAGATCGATTATTTTCTCTCGATGAAATTGAACCAAGGTTTTGGTGAGGACAATGGAGATTGTTCACCGCTTGTCATTCCGATTTCAAGCGTACTCGATCCAGATATGGTGGACTCGAATTCAGTGAAAAACAGTGTGATTTAAACAAAAAAGAGACCGGGATTCCCCGTGTCTCTTTTCTATTGTGTTTGATTCAGATGGCTTTTTCGTCTTGCATAGGTAAAATACACAACGACACCAATGGCTACCCAGATGAGGAAGGCTCGCCATGTCTCCCATTTCAGTGTGGCAGCCAATATCATACAAATGACCGCACTAATGATGGGAAGGACAGGGACAAAGGGTACTTTAAACGCTGTCTTCATATTCGGATGTTTTTTCCGGAGTATGATTACAGCGATCGAGATCACCGTAAAGGCCGCAAGTGTACCGATGCTGACTAAATTAGCAAGTGTTGATAAGTTGACGAAACCAACGATACATGCCGCAACAGCGCCTGTCAGCCAAGTGTTGGCAACCGGTGTCTTCGATTTTGGATGAACGTTTGAAAAGATTTTTGGCATGAGTCCATCTCGGCTCATAGCAAAGGTTAAACGCACCTGAGCGTAGACAAGTGCAATTAACACGGTCGTAATCCCGATAATAGCGCCTGCCGATATAATACCAGCGACACTATTCAAGCCAACCACTTGAAGCGCAAAAGCGACAGGGTCACTGACATTCAGCTTCGTGTAGTGAACCATGCCTGTTAAGACAAATGAAACCCCGATGTATAAAATCGTACAAACGCCGAGCGCACCGATGATTCCAATTGGCATCGCTTTTTGCGGATTTTTGACTTCTTCTGATGCATTAGCGATTGCATCAAATCCAAGGTAAGCAAAAAAGACAGTTGCCGCTCCAGCAATCACGCCATGGAAGCCCATTGGCATAAAAGGTGTCCAATTTTCAGGTTTAACGTAAGCAAAGCCTGAAATGATAAAGAGGAGGACAATGGCAATTTTGATGAGCACAATGATGTTATTCAGCTTTGTGCTCTCTTTTACGCCTCTTGAGACAATAAAGGTAATGAGTAAAATAATGAGTGCGCCTGGCAGGTTAAAGATGGCCCCATCAGCGGCTCCGGGTGCAGCCGATAAAGCCTTCGGTATGTGCAGACCAAATCCACTGAGCAGTGATTGAAAATAGGATGACCATCCGCTTGCCACAGCAGAGAGCGCAACAACATATTCAAGCATTAAATCCCAGCCCATTAAAAAGGCGAGGAATTCTCCAAGTGTTGCGTAAGAATACGTATAGACACTTCCTGACACTGGAATGGACGAGGAAAATTCAGCGTAGCAAAAAGCAGCAAGGGCGCATGCGATCGCAGCCAAAATAAAAGATATAATAATCGCAGGTCCCGCATCTTTCGCAGCCGCAACCCCCGTTATCACAAAAATTCCAGTCCCGACCACACAGCCAATGCCAAGCAAGATTAAATCAAATGTATTCAAAGAACGGCTCAGCCGCTTCGTTTGACTTTCAAGCATGAGCTGATCGAGAGACTTTTTTCTAAATAAAGAACTCATGTTGACCTCCTAATGGATAAATCTTTTCGTAAGACGAATGTTAGTATATGCGTAAATGACAATTTAGTCAATTGGTTGAAAAACGCTTTAAATCACTAAAGTGTTAAATGTCACATTAGTCTAATGTGTATCAAAAGACATCCGCCGTCATTGACAGGCGGATGTGATAACAGGAGATTTACGTTTCTTCAGCAAATATTTTTTCATTGTACAGCACACTAGGATGGGTTGGGTAATGGGCTGAGGATGCAAGATGATGGGTTTTGGCTTGAGCCAAATCACCGAGCTGATAATAACAATAGCAAAGCTGAAGGTGAGGATACCATGTTTTATATTGTGTCAGTGTAAAGGCTGTTTCGATTTCAGGTGCCTTCAGTGCCTGCTCATACCAATAGATGGCCGCTTTGTATTTATTTTGTGCTTTGAAATGATCCCCAATCCGGCAGCAAAATTCTGGACGGGGCTGATCATATAAGAAGGATCGCAATAAGGAGGATAGGGCGGCTTCCTCAAAACCGACTGCATAATAGCAGTCAGCTAAATTTTGGCATGTGCGAATTTCATCCTCAATCCAGCATTGTTTTGTGGCTAAAAATTTGTGATAAAAGCGAATCGCCTTCACATGCTGCTTGTTATCTCGTAATTCATTGGCGAAGTAAAAGAGGTCACGAGGTGTCATCTCTTCGCCTTTTGCAAGCATGTTTTCATAAATGCGCAGATTGCGTCCAGGCTCTCCAGCGGTTGTTTTCTTACGCTTTTGATGGGTGACGGCGATATCAGCGGGAAAAATGTTGCCATACACTTGAAGGAATTCATGAACGGCACCATACCACTGAAAGTTCAAGGCACGCTTGACGAGCCGATTTCTTCTATATTTAAAATTCACCTGACCGTCTTCACTAAATCCAACGTGGTAAAACATCGAGACAGCATCTACTGCGGGATCAAGCGTCTGTTTGAGCTGAAGCAGTTTTTGCTGATCCTCTTCAAGCAGGACATCGTCGGCATCCAGCCATAAGATATACTCTTTTGTTGCATGGGAAAAAGCGAAATTGCGTGCTTTTGCAAAATGCTGGACCCATTCAAAGTCGAGTACCTTTGCTGAAAAGGAGTGAGCAATGTCCTTTGTTTGATCCGTTGATCCTGTATCAACAATGATCATCTCATCTACAATGTCTTGAACAGAAGACAGGCAGTCAGCCAAAACCTCCTCTTCATTTTTCACAATCATACATAAACTAATGGTTATCATCTTTAGATCACCTCTTCATAGTGTATCGAGCATCAAAAGGAAACATTCTTTTCAGCAGCGGGTTTTTTTAAAACTAGTTTTCTGCTACTGGCTGATTTAAAATAAAGGAAGAATCTATGTAAGGGCTGATAAAATGAGTTTATTGAATGTAGAAGGATTATATAAAACCTATGGCGAAAAAACGCTGTTTGATCATATCTCTTTTCATATAGAACCAAAGGAACGCATCGGGTTAATTGGACCTAATGGAACAGGGAAGTCAACGCTTTTAAAAGTCATTGCAGGACTTGAATCATTTGAGGAAGGCGACATTACAAAGGCAGGGACACTTGATATCGAATTTCTTGAGCAAGATCCTGAAATGAGCGGAGATGAAACGATTCTCGACTATATTTTTTCAGGAACAGCACCAATGATTCAAACGATGAAAGCCTATGAACAGGCGCTGGCTGATTTAGAGCATGATCCACAAAACGAGGCAAAACAAGAAGCGCTTATGCGTATGCAAAATAAAATGGATCAGGACGACGCATGGGATGCGAACCTTTCGGCGAAAACGATTTTGACAAAGCTTGGTGTCAAAGATGTGAGCCGTTCTGTTCATGCGTTATCAGGCGGACAGAAAAAGCGTGTGGCGATCGCCAAAAACTTAATCCAGCCTGCGGGTTTGCTGATTTTAGATGAGCCGACAAACCATCTAGACAACGCAACCATTGAATGGCTTGAAGGATATTTGAGTCAATACAGCGGGGCTGTCATTCTTGTAACCCATGATCGTTATTTCTTAAACCGCGTCGCTAATCGGATTTATGAATTAAATCAGGGGCAGCTTTACACATATAAAGGAAATTATGAAGTCTTTTTAGAAAAAAGAGCGGAACGAGAAGCAGAAGCTCAAGTAAAAGAAACGAAACGTCAAAACCTGCTTAGACGTGAGCTTGCATGGCTGAGAAGAGGGGCAAAGGCTAGAACGACAAAGCAAAAAGCACGTATCGGCAGAGTGGAAGAGCTGAAGGATCAAAAGGGACCTGATGCAAAAGGAGAGCTTGATTTTGCGATCGGTTCTCACCGGCTTGGAAAACAAGTGATTGAGGCAGAAGAGATCAGCATCACATTTGCTGGTCAAACCCTTGTGGATCAGTTCAGCGATTTAGTCGTGCCAGGTGATCGCATCGGATTTATCGGACCGAATGGAGTGGGCAAAACGACTTTACTCAATTGCCTGGCGGGTAAAATAGAACCGACGAACGGACAATTGACCATTGGACAAACAGTCCGCATTGGCTATTACACGCAGGACCATAATGAAATGAATGAAGAGCTGAATATCATTGATTACATCAAAGAAACAGCTGAAATTGTCAAAACGGCAGATGGCGTCATTGTGACAGCAGAGCAGATGTTGGAGAGATTTTTATTCCCTAGATCCATGCAGCGCACGTTTATCCGCAAGCTGTCAGGGGGAGAGCGCCGCAGATTGTATTTATTGAAGGTATTGATGGAAGAGCCGAATGTTCTCTTTTTAGATGAGCCGACGAATGATCTTGATACAGAGACGCTCAGCATTTTAGAGGATTATTTGGAGCAGTTCCCAGGCGTAGTCATCACCGTGTCACATGATCGTTATTTCTTAGACCGAGTCGTCCATCGTCTGCTTGTGTTTGAAGGAAATGGACGCATTTCACACTTCCAGGGTGCTTACAGCGATTACATGGAGCAAGAAAAAGAACAGAAGCGGACAGAGACAAAACCAGCTGAAAAACAAGTAGAAGCTGCACCGAAAAAGAGGAAAAAACTATCCTATAAGGACCAGCTTGAATGGGATGGGATTGAAGATCGGATACAAGCACTAGAGGACAAACACCAGCAGCTCGAAGCCAGCATTGCTGAGGCTGGCAGTGATTTTGGGAAAATTCAAGAGCTGATGGACAAGCAAAAAGCCGTCGCTGAAGAATTAGAACAAGCGATGGATCGCTGGACAGAACTGTCGCTGATGATTGAGGAATTAGAAAGTAATGAAAAATAAAGGTTGGCAAAAAAACTGTAGAGACAATCTACAGTTTTTTTTGATAAGAACATTTGGCATAAGCATCGTGCTGATGAATGGATTCTTCATTTCGACACTCAATTTGAAAGCCTTTAATCCAGTTTTGTTCATATAGCTCTGCTGCAATTAACCTCGCAACATCCTCTACAAAACGTGGATTTTCATAGGCCTCTTCTGTCACTTGTTTTTCATCTGGTCTTTTGAGTACAGGGTAAAGGGGCGCACTCGCATTAGACTCGATGATCTGCAGTAGATCTGCTTTCATGTCGTCAGGGAGTTGACCTTGTTCAAACAGCTCTACCTGAATAGATACAGTGCCACGCTGATTATGTGCGCCGTATTCACTGATTTCTTTTGAACAAGGACATAACGTTGTCACTTGAGCAGTGCAGCCAATATGACAAATCCATCCGTTTTCTTCATGAAAGTGGATGACATATTGCACGTCTGCATGCATCAAACCGGACTTTCCGCTGATGGGACTCTTTTTTTCCATGTACCACGGAAAGGAAACTTGAATCGAGGCGGATGGCTGATTCATTTGCTTGGCAAGCTGTTCCGTCAATTCTTTTAAGGAATCCACATCAACCGGCTTTCCGCTCTCATAAAAGGAGTGAAGCTGCTCGGTGAGACGGCTCATATGAATGCCTTTTTGATGAGCTGGCAAATATGTACTCAACGTAAAATCAGCGGAAGAGGTTTGCTGCTGTGGAGCCGTTTTAGACAAAATATGTACAGGGTACGACACACGGCAAAGTCCGACCTGTTCCAGATCAAAATAAAAGTCCTGTTCGGTTTGTTGGATGTCTATCATGTCCTCTTTTTGACAAGGTTTTGTTCTAGCGCTTGGCGGGACAGAACCGAATTGGGCGTGTCGTTCTTTTTTGGATGGAAATGAACGCATATGGTACCTCCTTTAAAACGTAATGATTCCTATTTATTTTGCATCAAACCACAATAGAAATCAAGTGATTAAACATTAACGTTTACGTTAAGGTTATAAAAGTGTATAATAAAACATGAATTGATGAGCAGGAGGCACTGGCGATGGAATGGATGAAAATTGATCAAGTGGCGAAAAGAAGCGGTCTGACGAAACGAACCATTCGTTTCTATGAAGAGATTGGTTTATTACCAGCACCAAAGCGGACAGAGGGCGGTGTCAGACTTTACTCAGAGGACGACATGGAAGAACTGGAGAAAGTGATGCAGGCCAAAGAAGTACTTGGCTTTTCTTTACAAGAGCTTCAGTCGTTTATGGAAATAGGAAAACAGCTTGAGCTGAATAAAGAAGGCTACCTGTTATCTCTTGACCCGAAGGAACGATTAGAGAAGCTGTTAGATATTGATGCGCAGCTGACTGTGCAGCATCAATTGATTACAAAAAAGCTAGAAACGATTCAATCCTTTAAAAAGGATCTTGAAACGATGAAAGAAAGAGCGGCTCATGCCATTGAGCAATTACAAAAATAAACACCTCAGCGTGTTTATTTCAGCGTGTAGACAAACCCTCGCATTCTTTGTCAGTCCTGCGTGCCGGTGCTCACGAATGACAAATTCGCTCCGCGCCAGTACTCGTCCTTCCTAGACTGCAAAGGTTTTCTATCACGCTGAAAAAGAAGACAAAGGGCTAAAATAAAGTTCATTTTAGCCCTTTGTCAACAAAATAAAATAAACACCTCAGCGTGTTTATTTTATTTTGTTAAACAACTGTAGGAAAGGTTCTGATGGAATGAAGGAAGAAGAAGTATTAAAACAGCGTACGAGTCTGCTTAGACAGCCGAAGGCCGTCTGGGCGGTGGCCTTTGCATGTGTGATTTCATTTATGGGGATAGGACTTGTGGACCCGATTTTGCCAGCCATTGCATCACAATTACAAGCATCTCCAAGTCAGGTGTCTCTTTTATTTACGAGCTATTTGCTTGTCACCGGCTTTGTGATGTTTTTTACCGGTTTTATTTCTAGTCGTATTGGTGCCAAATGGACGTTATTATTAGGACTCATCTTTATTATTGTCTTTTCTGCTTTAGGCGGTACTTCTTCAACCATTAATGAATTAATTGGTTTTAGAGGCGGATGGGGCATTGGGAATGCCTTATTTATTTCAACGGCATTATCAGTAATTGTCGGTGTGTCTGTTGGAGGAAGTGCGAAAGCCATCATCTTATATGAGGCGGCACTAGGTCTTGGGATTTCTGTTGGGCCGCTCCTTGGCGGTGAGCTTGGAACGATCTCTTGGCGCGGGCCATTCTTTGGTGTGGCAGTGTTAATGCTCGTTGCTCTTTTAGCCATTACCTTTATGCTTCCACCTATGCAAAAGCCGCAGAAAAAGGTGAAATTATTTGAAGCTGTTGGAGCCTTGAAATATAAGGGGCTTTTAACGATGGCATCTGCTGCTTTCTTATATAACTTTGGATTCTTTGTTCTTCTAGCTTATTCGCCATTTGTGCTTCATCTTGATGAGCATGGTCTTGGTTATGTCTTTTTTGGATGGGGATTATTTTTGGCTGTGACATCTGTCTTCTCAGCGCCGGTCATTCATCGCAAATTGGGTACATTAACAGCTCTTGTTGTTCTCTTTGCTTCGTTTGCTGTGATTTTATTCGGCATTGGAATATGGACATCACATGTGGTCGTGGTCATTTGCGGTATTGTGATTGCTGGGGGAATTCTAGGCATGATCAATACGGTGCTTACGACGGCTGTGATGGGATCAGCTCCTGTTGAGCGTTCAATTGCATCATCCTCATACAGTGCTGTACGATTTATTGGTGGTGCGATTGCGCCTTGGATTGCGGGAGTTCTCGCTGAAACTTACACAGCAAGCACCCCTTATTATGTAGGGGCGGCAGTTGTTCTCTTAGGCATGGTCATCCTGCTAATTGGCCGGAAACATCTCATCAATATTCAAGCAGGTCATTAAATAGAAAAAGCCTTATATCTGCATGAGATATAAGGCTTTTTTGTGATTATAATACTTTGGTCGTCCAAGATTCGCAATTCCAAGTTTCAGTGGCCACATCTTGATAAAATTCAGGTTCGTGGGAAATCAATAGGACGCTGCCTTTATATTCTTTTAACGCGCGCTTTAATTCTTCTTTTGCATCGACATCCAAGTGGTTTGTCGGCTCATCGAGAACAAGCAAATTGGTTTCTTCGTTAATGAGCTTGCAAAGGCGGACCTTCGCTTTTTCACCACCACTTAAAACAGACACACGGCTTTCAATATGTTTTGTCGTTAAACCGCATTTGGCAAGGGCAGCTCTGACTTCATATTGTGTGTACGATGGGAAGGTGCTCCACACCTCTTCGATACAAGTGTTGCTGTTTTGCTCTTTTACTTCTTGTTCAAAGTAGCCAATATGCAGGAATTCTCCGCGTTCCACCTCACCAGAAATGGGGGAGATTTCTCCAAGCAGGCTTCGGAGCAGTGTCGTTTTTCCGATACCGTTGGCACCGTATAACGCAATTTTCTGCCCGCGTTCCATTTTTAAATTCAATGGACGAGAGAGCGGTTCGTCATACCCAATGACTAAATCCTTCGTTTCAAAAATTAATTTCCCTGATGTACGTGCAGGTTTAAAGTGGAATTCTGGTTTTGGTTTTTCTGCCGCTAATTCAATCATGTCCATCTTATCGAGTTTCTTTTGACGAGACATCGCCATATTTCGAGTGCTGACACGTGCTTTGTTTCTCGCGACAAAATCCTTTAATTCAGCCACTTCTTGCTGCTGCCTTTTATACGCTGCCTCTAGTTGCTGCTTTTTCACTTCGTACACTTGTTTAAATTGATCATAATCACCAACGTATCGCGTGAGTTCTTGATTTTCGACATGATAAATCAAGTTAATGACACTGTTTAGGAACGGAATATCATGTGAAATGAGGATAAACGCATTTTCATATTCCTGCAAATAGCGCTTCAGCCACTCAATATGCTGTTCATCTAAATAGTTGGTCGGCTCGTCAAGAAGAAGAATTTCAGGCTTCTCTAACAGCAATTTCGCAAGCAGTACTTTTGTACGCTGTCCGCCGCTCAGCTCTGTCACATCACGATCCAGCCCGAGATCTGTTAACCCAAGACCTCTTGCAATTTCCTCTACCTTGGAATCAATAATATAAAAATCATTGTTCGTCAGGGCATCCTGAATGACGCCTACTTCTTCTAAAAGCTTTTCTAGCTCATCAGGATCTGCTTCACCCATTTTTTCGTAAATGTCATTCATTGCGGCTTCCATTGAGAATAAATAATGGAATGCATCTTGAAGGGCTTCACGAATGGTTCTTCCTTTTTCAAGCACGGTATGCTGATCGAGGTAGCCGACACGGACATTTTTTGCCCATTCGACTTTTCCTGCATCTGGCTCAAGCTTGCCAGTAATAATATTCATAAACGTTGACTTTCCTTCACCGTTGGCGCCGATCAAGCCGACATGCTCGCCTTTTAATAACCGGAAGGAGACTTCGTGGAAAATGGCTCTGTCGCCAAAGCCATGACTTAAATCTTTAACAGATAATATCATTTTTTACACCTCAAATAGATTCAAAACGGCTAGTGCCTCTCATGATTATATCGAACTGTCCGGCTCGATAAAAGCATCAAAAGAAAAATTGCGTTTCAAAGCTGATTTTGAGATACTTAAGGATAGATTGAATGAGGATAAAGGAGATCAACATGACGGAAAATTGGGCATTTTTTAAAGAAGCAAAGCCATTTATTCAAAAGAACTTTGAAGCGGCTGGCTTTGAGAAACCAACAGCGATACAAGAACAAACAGCAGAGTGGATTACGGAAAAACGCGATGTGATCGCAGAATCACCGACTGGAACAGGGAAGACCCTTGCGTATGTTCTGCCGCTTTTAAATAAAATTGATGTGACTATCAAACACCCGCAAGTCTTAATCTTGGCACCTTCAAGAGAGCTTGTGATGCAAATTTTTGATGTCGTGCAAGAATTCAAACAAGGTTCAGACATCAAAGCTATTTCCTTAATAGGCGGGGCAAACATCAAGAAGCAGCAGGAAAAGCTAAAAAAACACCCGAATATCGTGGTGGCGACACCGGGTCGCGTACAAGAGTTAATCAAAATCAAGAAACTGAAAATGCATGAAGTGAAAACGATCGTGTTAGATGAGGCAGACCAGCTTCTTGTCCCAGAGCATATGAAAACGATCCAAGCGATCATTAAATCCACATTAAAAGAAAGACAAATCCTTTGTTTTTCTGCGACGTTGAAAGAGGAAACCGTTCAACTGATCAAAGACATCGCATCTGAGCCAAAAGTATTGAAAATTAGCAGAAGCCAAGAAGAAGCGCAGAAGGTAGGGCATTATTACCTGTTATGTGATCAGCGCGACAAGGTGAAATTACTGCAAAAGCTATCACGGCTTGAGGACATGCAGGCACTTGTCTTTGTGCGAGATATTACGAATTTGAGCATTTATGCAGAAAAATTAGCGTATCACCATGTCGACCTTGGTGTGCTTCACAGTGAAGCGAAAAAAGCAGAGCGTGCTGTCATCTTAAAGGCATTTGAACAGCGTGAATTCCCGCTCCTCCTTGCAACAGATATTGCAGCAAGAGGAATCGATATTGATGATCTGCCATATGTGATTCATGCAGATATGCCAAATGAAGAGGGCTACATCCACCGTTCAGGTAGAACCGGACGCGCAGGAAAAGAAGGCGCAGTCATCAGTCTTGTCACACCTCAAGAGCAATCAATGCTGAAAAAAATGGCGAAAAAGCTGAATCTTTCGCTTGAAGAAATTGTGTATAAGCAAGGCCAGCTGCACCTTGCGCCCAAGCAGGCATAAGAAAAGGACCCTCCATAATTGGCAGGGTCCTTTTTGTGTTATGAAATTTTGACAAGTTGTTTTCCGACATTTTCCCCTTTGAATAGTCCAAGGAATGCATCAGGAATGTTGTCAAAGCCTTCAATGATTGTTTCTTTATATGTGAGTTTGTCTTCTTTTACCCATTGTGCGAGATCTTTTGCTGCCTCTTCAAAACGATCAGAGTAGTTGGCAACAATGAAGCCCTGCATCAATGCACTTGTTTTAATGAGTTTTGTTTGCACACGAGGGCCAATGTCTTCGTTTGCACTAATGTTATAAGAAGAAATGGCACCGCAGACTGGAATACGTGCAAAACGGTTCAAATGATTCATTACAGCATCAGAGATGTCGCCGCCCACATTGTCAAAATACACATCGACACCGTTTGGACAGGCTTTTGCAATGGCATCATCTAAATCATTTGTTGTTTTATAATTAATGGTTTCATCAAAGCCGAGTTCTTTTAAATAAGCCAGTTTATCATCAGATCCGGCAATTCCAACGACGTGGGCACCTTTGATTTTAGCGATCTGTCCGACAACAGAACCAACGGCACCTGCGGCTCCAGAAATGACAACCGTTTCGCCTTCTTTTGGCTGACCAATCGCAAGAAGTCCAAAATAGGCGGTTTGTCCTGGCATGCCCAAAATCCCTAAGTAATAAGATAACGGCGCAATGGATGGATCAATTTTTGTCAGAGACTCTGCTTTGGCAGTAGAATATTCCTGCCAGCCAAGGAATCCAAGTACAAAATCACCTTTCTCAAATTGAGGAGATTTGGACTCGACGACTTCTCCGACCACACCACCCTGGATCACTTCATTGAGTTTAAACGGAGGTGTATAGGATTTTGTATCTTGCATTCTTCCTCTCATGTAAGGATCTACAGACACATATTTCGTTTGAATCAAGACTTCGCCATCTTGCGGCGTTGGTATATCAACTGTTTCAAAATGAAAAACATCTTTAGTAGGTAACCCTTTTGGACGTTTTGCTAATTGAATTTGTTTTTGTTGACTCATGTCAAATCCTCCCTTTCACTTGCAACCTAGATTTACATTAACATGATGCTTCTTTTCGTTCAAAACATACGGTCTTTTCCAAGCACATACAAAAAAGCAGCCACCATCTAAAAGAAGGGGACTACTTTTTTTGAAGAGAGACAGAAAGGAGCGGCGGGAGACAACCAAACAGTTGATACTCATCCGCATCACGTTCTTTTAACAAATATTCATTTGCATTTTGCATGGAGGCTTTCATCATATCGTGCGTCACAAAAGGAAAAAGGATATTTAAATATGAGGACAACAGGTCTTGTGGATCTTGTTCGATTGACTCGATATCTCCAATGTTAATAATAATAGAAAAGAGATAATCGATGCAGATGTGAAAGTGCTGTTCAGCAAACAAAGTAAGCGGCTTTGCTTTTGATTCTTCAGGATTCCATTTTTGAAAAAGCTGTTTCACCAAATCACTGACAACCCATGCATTAAACTGCTGCTCAGCTGAAAAATAATACATCAGCTCCACCCCATTTCTAGCCTCCAGTATAAGAATTGTACAACAAATGACAAGGAATGAATACGATTTTTCAGAAAATTTAGTCATTTTTACAGTCTTTTTGTCAAAAATAAGTCCATAGACGCATGAAGTTCACAGAGTAAAAATGGATGTGCTGGAGGAAGGTTTAATGACAAAAGTGACGGGTAAAAGATTCGTAAGACGTTAAAGGAGGAATAATAAATGAAACCTGTTGTAAGAGAGTATTCAAATGATGAAACACTTCAAAGAGATGTGGAGCAATTAAAACAACTCGGTGTTGCAAGAGAGGACATTTATGTTCTGTCCCATGACGATGATCGAACTGAGCGTATTGCAAGCAACGCAGATGCCAATACGATAGGTCCAAAAGAAGTTGGACTCAAGCATGCGGTTGGAAACATCTTTAGCAAAAAGGGAGATGAACTCCGCAATAAGATTCACGAAATTGGTTTCTCAAAAGAAGAAGCTGAGACATTTGAAGAACATTTAGACGAAGGGAAAGTTCTTCTCTTTGTGACTGACCATGAAAAAGTGAAAAATTGGGCATAAACGCCATCGTAAAAAAGCCTCTTACTTTTGTAAGGGGCTTTTTTTCATGCTGCGATAATTAAAAACTACCATCTGTCTTTTTCACTATAATAAGGAAGGTTAAAAAATTGGGATAAACAGTAAAATGTCTAATTGAAAATATAGAAATATCAAAGGATACCATCAAAAAAATGAAAAAAGTAGTGAAAATATCACAAAAAACCATTCGGGAAATAATTATGATATCTTTATTTTTATCTCAAAATGAAATAAAAATCTTGTGTAATTTAGTAGATAAATTTCTTAGTTCTATTGGTTTAAGTTATATTTTTGTGTAGAAATAAGTGTTTTAAGGTCAAAAAACCACGAAATATACCTGTATTTTCAATTAGAAAATCATTCTAATGTTTAGGAAATAATTTGTTGACAAAATAATCTAAAAACAATATATTTGGCTTAATCAAGTCATTATGGAAGTAGTTGTTAAATTTTTGATAGGTGGATTTCAGGATCTATTCTGTAAATGATGATGCATTAAGACCTAAGGGAGAGCGCTTCTGAGGCAGAGCGATACTGAAGAAATATCTATTAGACAAAAAGAAATGAATGATAGATAGCTTAGAATGGTAGATTCGTTTTTCTACTATGCCTATTTCTCAATGATATGATTCAGGGTATTCAGAGGATCATCATAAAGAAAACGCTTTCTAAACGCTGTTAAGGAGGTGAACCCATATGAAGAAAATGTATAACAAACTAAGGCGCTGTAACAGTTGAATGGCTGGGGTTGTATGTGAAGATGAGTGCTGAAAAAGAAGAGTGACATGTGGGATGCTTCTCTCCTTTTTCAGAAAACAGATTTCCTAAAAAATCCATCTTTCATTTTATCATAAGGCTTTTTGCTTGAAAACCACCTTTGTTAGGAAAGGTGATTGTGAATTGAAGGAGGTCACGTGATGAAAAAGGCTTTGTATCATGAAGACAGCGGGTTGTATTTAGAGAAAATGCGCATGGCTTTTCAAGAACACTATGAGCAAAGAACAGATATGTGGTCCACTGATCCATCATTAACAGACGCTGCTGTGATGTCTCTCAAGGCATGGCGTTCCAGGGAAAAGGATGCACTTGCTTCTGTGCTGGATATCGGATGCGGGAATGGACGGGCTCTTGAACATTTACAAGGACTGTCGGCATATACCGGCATTGACCTTTATGAGCATGAGGAATGGCAAGGATTGAAGAAGAGAAAAGAGGTTCCTGTCCATTTTTATCATCAAGATTTTATGTCCTGGTCAATTGATCAAGGGCGCGAGCTGACGTTTGATTTGATTTTAGATCATGGCTGCTTTCACCATCAGCACCCTGATGACCATGAACGATACTTAAAGCAGATTTCCTCGCTGCTTCATGAAGGTGGTGTCTTTTCCCTTGTTGTATGGGGAGAAGAGTGGAAAACAGGCTTAATCGGAGAAGATGGACGCTTCCATTTTTCATTCTCAGATACTCAGCTTGGAGAAAAGATTTGTACGTCAGGACTTGAGCTCGTTTCGATTACACCATTACAAGCGAAGGCTGGGATCAGCCAGCATCATGTCATTGCTGTCAAAATCTAGTGCAAAGGAGGATAAACGCGATGTTTGATGTGATGGTTCTTGGTGCATACCTAGGTGGGTGTCATGCTTCAATCAATGTAGCTGAATTGAAGTACGGACTATTCATCCAATCAAAGGGCACTACCGGATGACGTGCATTTGAAGGACCAGAGCTTCTAGTAAAGGAGAAAGCAGCTCGAAGCTAGCAGAGATATTCTCTTAGAGAAAGAGCATGTCAGTTTCCATTCAAGAATCATCAAATGGTGTTGCTCTCTTACAGAGAATACAGCGTATGAAGCTCGATTTCTGCTCCTTTGTACTGGACAAGTGACAGTCTAAAAAGTGACCAGCTCTGCTGAAGAGTCTTTTATGAAAGGTACTGATGGATGATTGGCATCGCACATCTATTCAGCCAGTATGACAGGAAATTTCTCCTGAGCCATGATTCTAGCTGGAACCGGTGCTCAGGATGCAAAGGGAGTGCATACACATATTCATCACGCCATCACTGCGCTGAGAGAGTTCAATGGGGTGCAGTGATGAATAGGGGGAGACAAATGAACAAGTTTGTAGCTGAACTACAATCAATGATTCATCATTTTACATTTCAAGAAAAACACTATTTGCTCGTGGGGCCAGTGAACCTGCCGATCTCTATTGAACATGAAGAAGTGCAGTTTACATGGTATGCCTTTGCGTCTGTAGAAGCTGATACAACGCCAACGGTTGAGTCTATTGTACAAATGAGTACCGAGCAGCAAACATTTTCCTCTTGTCTCCTTTTTGGCGACTTTGAAAATGAAGTGCCGCCGCTTGTGCGAATTCATAGTGTCTGCCAAACAGGGGATGTGTTTGGGTCACTGAAATGTGATTGCGGTCCACAGCTTGCATCATCGTTAAAAAAAATCACCGATTATGGAAAAGGCATGCTTGTGTATATGGCCAATCAAGAAGGGCGCTCTATTGGGCTGATGGCCAAAGCCTTCACGTATAAATTACAGGAAATGAAACTGGATACATTTGAGGCGAACAGGTTGATCGGCTGCGGAGATGATGATCGGCATTACGAGGAAGCAGCGGCTGTTTTGCACTATTTAAACAAAGGGAAACCATTGCATCTCTTAACCAATAATCCAGATAAAGTTGATTCCATTGCTGCTTACGGTCTTCCGGTTTTACGGTTTGATCATACGGTAGAAGCCTCTCTCTATAATGAAGCATATTTAAAGGCAAAAGCAGCATCAGGGCATATGGTCGATGAGAAGAAATTAATTAATCAGTAGATGAGTTTATTTAAAGAAGGCGGGAGAAAAGCGTGAAACCTGATATCAATTGGATTCAAATCCCAAGCGGCTATGCGACGATTGGAAGTAATGAAGAAGATATGAAAAAGGCATCAGAATTTTGGAAGGACAAACTTCTCAATCCAGCCTATGGCCGTGAGAAAAAATTTCAAAAATGGCTGTACAAAGAATTTCCATCTTATCAGCCGTATATGAGCGAATTTTTCATCTCAGATACGGTCGTCACCAATGAATGGTATCAAAGCTATTGCGACGAGACAGGAAAGCCTTATCCAGAGAGCTTGACGAACCTAGAACTTGGCGGGGGAAAAGACCATCCAGCTTGGGGCATGGACATCGAGGAAGCTTTCTCATTTTGTCAGTGGCTGAGCAGGAAGCTTGGATATGAGGTATCGATCCCTACTGAGGAAGAATGGGAATATGCTGCCAGGGGCAATACGAGACATCAATATCCTTGGGGAGATGAGTTTGATCCCTCTTACTGTAATACGCACGAATCAAATATTGAAAAAACGACACCTGTCCGTCATTACGAAAAAGGAAGATCTCTATTTGGACTATATGATATGGGTGGCAATGTCGAAGAATGGGTCAACACCAAGTATCACATATATGAAGGCGGGATTGAGGTTGTAGATGATTTAACCGAGACACTCGGCAGTGATTACTACATTTTAAAAGGTGGCTCCTTCGCAAGAGGCGGAGATTTATGCAGAGTCGCAAGAAGACACGGGAAACACCCAGACCCTGTTTTTCGATTTACTGGTTTTCGTGTAGTTACTCGTCAAAAACAACATATAAAGGTGGGAGTGTAAAACCATGCATAGAGGACCGATTACATCCGTTTTATCAACTCAGCATGACCAAATTGTCTACACAGGTGGCTATGACCGCTGTATTTATAAATGGGACCGTGCCACGGGAGAAGGAACATTCATTGGCAGTCACGAGCATATCATCAACTCTTTATCCCTTTCGGAAAATGGAACGTATTTAGCGAGTGCATCGTCAGACTATACCATTCAATTATATGATACTGGCACACATACAAGAATTCGTACGCTATATGGTCATGCGGATGATGTGGAAGCTGTCGCATTTGCAAAGCAGGATACGCTTCTTGTATCGGTGTCCAGAGACAGAAGATGCTTAGTTTGGGATATTGAAACGGGAGCCATTTTAAGAGAATTTCATGGACATAGCAAGGATGTATTAGCTGTATGGATTCATGAGGATAAAGCTTATACAACTGGTGACGATGGCTATGTCCTTGTATGGCTCTATGAAACAGGAGAAATTGTAGGTGAAATTGGCCCGTTTGATTATGAGCTGGATACCATCAGCGGCAGCAATCAAAAAGAAGTATTCGCCCTTGGTAGAGACGATGGCACGGTCATCATTTATGATGCCGCTACATTACAGGAGAAAAAAATCATTAAAGCTCATTTACAAGGTGTGAAACGTGTAAACTTTTCGCCGAGCGGTAACTACTTGCTCACAGCGGGATATGACCATTTAATTAAGCTCTGGAATTATGAAACAGGTGATTTAATTGATACGCTGCTGCCTCATAAATATCAATGGGAGCGCTCGCTTGTTTGGACAGAAGATGAGCAGGCTATTTTAGGAGCCAGCTTTGGGAAAACGTATTGTGAATGGTCCATTCAAGAAGGAAAAGTGATCTCTGATGAGCAGGAATTGGCGACACCTTCTATTAATGATATTGCGTTGACTGAAGCGGGTGATATTATCACTGCATCAGATGACGGAAAATTCAGAAAAAATGGAATCGAAATAGCAAAATCAACAGGTGTTCTCACAAATGGAGTGGCTGTTGCACGGGATGGAAGCTATTATGCATGGGGCGATCATGCGAGTCAGGTGCATATTGTACACGAGTCATTGCAGCAAATGGTTTCTTTTGATCTCAACACAGGTCCTGTCAATAGTGTGTATTTCCATGAGGAGGATCGTCAATTTTATATCGGCACTTATGGCGGTTATGTGCATGTCATTTCGACTGAACACTTAAAGGAAATCGGCCGTTCTAAAGCACATGATTGCGCGGTCAAAGCATTAAAGGTAGAAGGAGATCATATCATCACAGCGGCAGTTGAAGGAACCATCTGTCTTCTCGATAAAAAGAGTTTGTCCTTAACAGCAGAATATATCGGGGCGACAGAGCTGTTAAATGACGTATTTATTGATAGCAAAAGAGATCGTATTGCCATTGTCAGCCGTGATAAAAACGTCCGATTGTTTGATTTGCATACAGGCAGAATTTTAAATCAGCACAACGAGCATCAATATTCCATTAAATCCATCACTGTGACAGACTCTGGCTATATTGTGAGCGGAGACTATTGGGGATATATTGTGGTCTGGAATCCAGAGCTAGATGTCAATACAGGTCCGATTCGAATTGCTAAGAATGGTATTAGTGCCATTAGGCAACTAGGAAATGATGTGTATGCAAGTTCATATGACGGTGGTATTTATCATATTCGAGAAGATGGCACACATACGGAAGTACTGCGCTTATTTGAACAATTTCCGAAAGAAGTAATCTCTCATTAAGAAAAAGAATGTAAGCGGGGGATTCTCATGATAAGTGTTTGCAAGGAACATATGAAAAAAGGTCTGACTGTACTCAATTGTCCGCATGTGCTCCTCATTAATAAATATGAATGTCGCAAATGCTGTTTTTGTAAACAACGAGCATCATATAAACTGTTTTATTCCTTGCCTTACTATGATCGATCTGAAAAGAAACGGCTTGAGAAAGTATAGCACATGAGAATAGAACTCCTTCATTTTCTGAAGGAGTTCTTTCCCTTGAGAGAAGAAAGGAGTCCGAGATGAAAGACGATGTTTTTTATATGAAACTAGCGATTGCCAACGCGAAGGCGATGAAAGGACAAACCTCACCCAATCCGCTTGTTGGTGCAGTAATTGTTCAGAGCGGTGAGATCGTTGGGATTGGTGCGCACATGAAGGCTGGCGAACCGCATGCTGAAATTCATGCACTGCGAATGGCAGGAGAAAAGGCGAAGGGAGCTGATATGTATGTGACACTCGAACCTTGTACACATCACGGAAAAACAGGCCCTTGCACCGAAGCGATCATTAGCAGTGGTGTGAAGAAAGTGTTGATTGCCACCCAAGATCCAAATCCGGTTGTTGCAGGTAAAGGAATTGCCTTTTTGAAAAAGGCTGGAATTGAAGTGGAGCAAGGTATATGTAAACAGGAAGCAGATCGTTTAAATGCTCCTTTTTTTCATTTGATGCAAACGAACCTTCCTTATGTCATCTTAAAATCAGCTATTTCGATAGATGGGAAAATTGCCACGGCTGATCAAGAAAGCAAATGGATCACTGGAATAGAAGCGAGAACAGAAGTGCAGCGCTTACGTCAAGAAGCAGATGCGGTGCTGACAGGAGTGGAAACGATTATTCAAGATGATGCCGGCTTAATTGTAAAGGATTCATTCAACCATCAGCCCATTCGTGTTATTTTAGATTCAACATTAAGGATACCGCTTCATGCCAAATGCTTAACAGATCATAGGGCAGAAACCATGATTTGTACATCACAAAATTATGATCATCAAAAGTATCAACAGTTGATACAAAAAGGTCATCAAGTATTTGTCACGAGCGGAGAACACCGGACAGATCTTCAGGATGTGTTACACATGTTGAAGAAGCGTTCTGTGATGTCAGTGCTTGTAGAGGCAGGGGGCAGTGTGAGTGCATCATTTTTAGAAGCATCCCTTGTGAACGAAGCTGTTATCTATATGGCACCTTTGTTGATTGGAGGGAAAGATGCACCTACTTTTTTTGAAGGAGAAGGTGTGAAAAAACTAAAAAAGGCGATCCGTCCAGCGGATATTGAATATAGTATGGTAGGAAAAGATTTAAAAATGACGATGACATTTTAACGATGGAGAGAGGTCCTTGCACGTAGAGTGCAAGGCCTTTCAAATTTTTTAATAAAAATAAAATTGTACATACACCTTTATCGATCATGATGAATACGATGGATTGGGGTGATTCTATGAGAAAATGTAGACAATGCGGAAAGATATACCCAACTCATTCGACAGACCACTACCAAAAAGGAAGCTGGTATGATGCGTATAAGGATGATGGCTGGGAATGTGATAGTTGTAAGAAAGGTAAATCAGACAAACCAAGGAAACCAGTAAAAAATCCATGCTGCGGAAAAGATCCTTGTGTGTGTGTCATTCAAGGACCGCCAGGGGGAAGAGGAAGGAGAGGCCCAGCAGGTCCAGTGGGTCCAGTAGGCCCAGCGGGCCCAGCGGGTCCAGCAGGAGCAACGGGCGCAACAGGCGCCACCGGTGTAGGCTTAACCGGTATCGTGGCATTTGATCCAGCGGATGCCCCAACCTATCCAGAAGGTCAAGTGGTGACATTTGATGGAAGTACGTATGTGGCGAATACAGCTTCACCAACAGGTACGCCAGGTACGTCTCCAGATTATACATTGTTAGCAGCTGCGGGAGATACGGGTGCCACAGGAGCAACAGGAACCGGAGCCACCGGTGCTACTGGAGATACAGGTGCTACCGGAGCGACAGGAGCCACCGGAGATACGGGTGCCACAGGAGCAACAGGAACCGGAGCGACCGGCGCTACTGGAGATACAGGCGCCACCGGAGCGACAGGAGATACGGGTGCCACGGGAGCAACAGGAACCGGAGCGACAGGAGCCACCGGAGATACAGGCGCCACCGGAGCGACAGGAGCCACCGGAGATACGGGTGCCACGGGAGCAACAGGAACCGGAGCGACCGGCGCTACTGGAGATACAGGTGCTACCGGAGCGACAGGAGCCACCGGAGATACGGGTGCCACAGGAGCAACAGGAACCGGAGCGACAGGAGCCACCGGAGATACCGGCGCAACTGGAGCGACAGGAGCCACCGGAGATACGGGTGCCACGGGAGCAACAGGAACCGGAGCGACCGGCGCTACTGGAGATACAGGTGCTACCGGAGCGACAGGAGCCACCGGAGATACGGGTGCCACAGGAGCAACAGGAACCGGAGCGACAGGAGCCACAGGAGATACCGGCGCAACTGGAGCGACAGGAGCCACCGGAGATACGGGTGCCACGGGAGCAACAGGAACCGGAGCCACAGGAGCGACAGGAGATACAGGTGCTACCGGAGCGACAGGAGCCACCGGAGATACGGGTGCCACGGGAGCAACAGGAACCGGAGCGACCGGCGCTACTGGAGATACAGGCGCCACCGGAGCGACAGGAGCCACCGGAGATACAGGCGCCACCGGAGCGACAGGTGCAACGGGAGATACGGGAGCGACCGGAGTAACAGGAGCAACAGGAGATACAGGAGCGACCGGAGTAACCGGAGCCACGGGTGCAACAGGAGATACGGGAGCGACCGGAGTAACAGGAGCCACGGGTGCAACAGGAGATACAGGAGCGACCGGAGCCACGGGTGCAACAGGAGATACGGGAGCGACCGGAGTAACAGGAGCCACGGGTGCAACAGGAGATACAGGAGCGACAGGAGCAATCGGAGCGACAGGTGCAACAGGAGATACGGGAGCGACTGGAGTAACAGGAGCCACGGGTGCAACGGGAGATACAGGAGCGACAGGAGCAATCGGAGTGACAGGAGATACGGGAGCGACCGGAGTAACCGGAGCCACAGGTGTAACCGGAGCGACAGGTGCAACAGGAGATACGGGAGCGACTGGAGTAACCGGAGCCACAGGTGTAACGGGAGATACGGGAGCGACTGGAGTAACCGGAGCCACGGGTGCAACGGGAGATACGGGAGCGACTGGAGTAACCGGAGCTACAGGTGCAACAGGAGATACGGGAGCGACTGGAGTAACCGGAGCCACTGGCGCTACTGGAGATACGGGAGCGACCGGAGTAACCGGAGCCACTGGCGCTACTGGAGATACGGGAGCGACTGGAGTAACTGGAGTAACCGGAGCCACTGGCGCTACCGGAGACACGGGAGCGACCGGAGTAACCGGAGCCACAGGTGTAACGGGAGATACAGGAGCGACCGGAGTAACCGGAGCCACAGGTGTAACGGGAGACACGGGAGCGACCGGAGTAACCGGAGCTACAGGTGCAACAGGAGATACGGGAGCGACTGGAGTAACCGGAGCCACAGGTGCAACGGGAGATACCGGAGCAACCGGAGTAGGGTTAGCTGGTATTTTGGCATTTGACCCAGCAACAGCTCCAACCTATCCAGTAGGTCAAGTGGTGACATATGAAGGTGGAACTTATGTCGTAAATACAGCACCACCAACCGGCACACCAGATACGTCGCCAGATTATACGTTATTGGCAGCCGCAGGTGTGACAGGCGCCACGGGAGCAACCGGTGCCACCGGAGATACAGGTCCAACAGGAGCAACCGGAGTCACAGGCGCCACAGGAGTCACAGGAGATACGGGTGCAACAGGGGCTACAGGAACAGGAGCCACGGGCGCAACCGGTGCAACGGGAGCCACAGGAGCAACAGGATCGAGTGCGATTATCCCATTTGCATCAGGTTTACCTGTCGCTTTAACAACCATCGCTGGCGGTTTGGTCGGGACATCTAGCTTGGTAGGATTCGGTAACTCAGCCACTGGTGTCAGTATCGTAGGTGGAATCATTGATTTAACCGGAGCCGCAGGAACATTGTTAAACATGGCGTTCTCAGTTCCGAGAGCAGGAACCATTACGTCATTTGCGGGCTATTTTAGTACGACAGCAGCCCTTTCTCTAGTTGGCACAAATATTACTGTGACGGCTAGTCTGTTTGCTTCACCAACACCAGATAACAGCTTCACTCAAGTAGCGAGCGTTACATTGGCACCGGCATTAACCGGTATTTTAACGATAGGTGCTATTTCAAACGGTATCGCTACTGGTTTAAGTGTACCAGTTACACCAGAAACAAGATTGCTTGTCGTATTCTCGGCAACAGCTACTGGTCTTTCCTTAGTGAATACCGTAGCAGGCTATGCGAGTGCTGGTTTATCCATCACGTAATAGGCACACAGGGATGACTCAATACTGAGTCATCCTTTTTTTATCTGTGTGAATTTTCTCTTAACTTCGTGAGAAAAAATGATATGATTTTCTTAGAGTCTATTCGGGTGAATCTACTGAATTAGGGGTTGTGGCGGTGAGGATGGGCAAAAGGAAAGTCACTTTACAAACAAAAATTTTGGGGTTAATTATTGGTCTTTTGCTTGTTGTTATTGCCTTATTGACCATTTGTTTTGGTTTTTTGCAGACATCAGATAGGCAGAGCCAAGCTGAACAGCTGGCGGTGCAAACTGCTAGAACGATATCTTATATGCCGCCCATTAAAACATCGGTGGCCACGGGAGATTCGCAAAATGAAGAACAGGCTGTGCTTGAGCAAATGAAGGAGCAAGTAAGAGCGCATGCCATTTTTATCACCAATCAAAAAGGGAAGGTTCTTTTTCATACGAACCATGAGGATGTAGGGAAAACCATCAGTGTGTCGGAAGGAAGGAGTACCTTGCTTTTTGGAGGTACCTCCATATCGACGGGTGATTCTGATGGTGAAACCGTTGTCAGAGGCAGTGCCCCGATTATGAAAGAAACAGGCAGTCATGAAGAAATTATTGGGACCGTCAGCGTCGAATTTTTAAAAAGAGATATCGACCAAGCGACAGCCCATCAACTCTTCAAATTAAGTTATATTGCCCTTCTTGTGCTCTTGCCTGGGGTATTTGGAGCCATTTTTTTAACAAGGAGTATTCGAAAAGATATATTAGGGCTTGAACCGCATGAAATTGCTTCATTATATCGAGAAAGAGAAGCGATGCTGCATGCGATTAAAGAGGGAATCATTGCATTTGACCGTAAAGGTGCCATTACGATGATGAATACGTCAGCTGAACAGATGCTACGCGTCTCTTCAACGCTGCCTCTTCATATTGATCAAGTGTTGCCAAATGCCAATCTTCTATCCTATCTAAAAGAAGAGATGATAGAACCTAACATAGAATCAGTCGTCAATGATAAAACCTTCGTGTTAAATGTCAAAAAAGTGGTGCAGGACAATCGAGTATTTGGAGGAATTGTGAGCTTTAGGGAGAAAACCGAGCTGACAAAGCTGCTGGATACATTGACAGAGGTCAGTCAATATTCAGAAGACTTGAGAGCACAAACACACGAATTTTCGAATAAGCTGTACGCTATTTTAGGCTTGCTTGAGTTGAAACAAGTGGATGAAGCCATTGAGTTAATTAAAGAAGAGTATACACTTCAAAATCGCCAGCATGATTTACTCATGAAGCAAATTCGCTCTCCGAAGATACAAGCCATTTTACTTGGGAAGTTAGGAAAGGCATCTGAGAAAAAGGTTCATTTTCACATTGATGAAAATAGTTCATTGGAGCCTCTCCCAGCCCATTTGAGTTTATCTCACTTTATCACCATCATTGGCAATCTCGTAGACAATGCGTTTGAGGCTGTATTGAATAAGGAGAAAAGAGAAGTCAGCTTGTTCATCACAGATATTGGATTTGATATTATCATAGAGGTATCTGATTCAGGGGACGGTGTAGATGAAGGAGCCATTTCACAACTTTTCACAAGAGGACATTCATCAAAGGGAGAAGGGCGAGGTTATGGACTTGCCAATGTCAAAGAAGTGCTAGATGAACTTGGGGGCTGGATTGAAGTTGCGAACCAAAAAGAAGGCGGTGCCATCTTCACTGTTTACATACCGAAAGGCACAAAGGGGGAATAGGTTGTGATCAAGGTACTCATTGCGGAGGACGATTTTCGAATCGCTGCGATTCATGAATCTTATATACAAAAGGTACAAGGCTTTCAAGTTGCCGGCAAGGCAAAGAGTGCAAAGGATCTGTGGGGGGCACTTCAAAAAGAACAAGTGGATCTCATTTTACTTGATGTCTACATGCCTGATGAGCTCGGCACGAACCTTTTGCCGCTGTTAAGAGAGCGCCATCCTGAAGTGGATGTGATCATTATCACGGCTGCAACGGAAACGATGCTGTTAAGAGACGCACTGCATTATGGAGTGGTTCATTATTTAATCAAACCAGTGACCGCCCAAAAATTCACGCAGGTTTTAACCGAATATAAAGAGAAGAGAGAGTTAATCAATTCAAAAGATGAAGTCAATCAAACGATGATTGATCTGTTTTTTGGTCAAATACAGGAAGAATCGCAGCAAAAGGATGAGCGAGACTTGCCAACAGGCATTAATTCACTGACTTTGGACAAAGTGAAAACATTCATGACAGCAGAGATGAACGGAATTACAGCGGAAGAACTCGGAGAAAAAATGGGCGCATCCCGTACAACAGCAAGACGATATGTAGAGTATCTTGTGACAACGGGAGAATGCCGGGCAGAGCTGGCGTATGGAATCATTGGTAGACCAGAACGAAAATATTATCCCGCCAAAAAACAAACGGAGTCATAAAAAAATGAAAAAAGGAATACTCCTACTCATTTTGGTCTGCCTTTGTACAACGCTCACCTTTAATGAAAAAACAGCAAAAGATTCTTTCCTGGAGCACAGCCCATTATACATTGTGGTATCAGGTGTACCTGACGGCGGGTTTGACCAAACGGCTCAAGTGATGAAAACCGTACTAGAACAAGAAAAACTAGTGGAAGAGCCTGTGCATATTCTTTATCAAAGAGGCGGAACGGTTGATAAAGGCTGGACCTATATGATGGAGCGAGATGCCAATTATATCAGTTTAAATTCAAGCTTATTATTAAGCCGTAATTTGCTGGGCAGCAGTAACGTGACCATGAATGATGTCACCCCGCTTGCTATTCTTGCGGAAGAGTGGCAGGTAGTCGCAGTGCCAGTTGATTCTCCTTTCTCAAATGGAAAGGAGCTATTACACGCACTAAAAAAGAAACCGGATTCCTTAAAAATTGGGTTTGCCCCGGACTTTGGAAATGATGATCAAATCTCATTCGCACGGGCTGCCGAAATGGCAGGGATAGATCCGTACCGCATTCAGTTTTTAAAATTTGACAGTGCAGATGATTTATTTCAAGCACTCATTGACCATGAGGTAGATGCGGCGACTACGACCATTACAGAGGTTCGCCATGATTATGAAAAGAAAAGGTTGAAGCTCGTCGCAACCACAACGAATCAGCGCTTAGAAGGATTCAAAGACGTGCCCACTTGGAAAGAACAAGGGATTCCGCTTATCTTCTCTCATTGGCGTGGTGTGATGGGACCAAAGCAAATGAATCAGCACGACATTCGAGCATGGGATCAGCTTCTTCAAAAAATGACGCAAACGAAGTCATGGAAAAAGCAGTTAAAACAAAAAGGCTGGACAGGCCGTTATATGAATAGTAAAGAAGCAAAGGTCTTTATGGAAGATCAATTAAGGCGATATGAGCAATTTATACAAGGAGAACAAGCGGTCAAATGAGACCGCTTTTTTTCATGCAATTAAGGAACATCAGCGAATGCACAAAATGAACAAAAAGCATTTATCGACCAAAAAAGAATTAAAATTCATAATATTTACTTCAATTCAGGCGTCAGATATCATGACAGAAAGGGTTGGAAATGGGATACCAACATTTAATGAAAGCGTATACAACATAAGGGGTGAACGAAATGTTAGCGATCTTAGGATTTCTTATGATGATTGTATTTATGGTTTTAATTATGACGAAACGTATGTCTGTTCTAACGGCATTGGTATTAACACCGATTGCATTTGCTCTTATTGCAGGTTTTCATTTTACAGAAATTTCAGACATGATTGTCAAAGGTGTACAGCAAGTTGCACCAACGGCGGTCATGATCATGTTTGCCATTTTGTACTTCGGGATTATGATTGATGCAGGTTTATTCGATCCAATGGTGGCGAAAATTTTAAAGATCGTCAAAGGCGATCCATTAAAAATTGTTGTCGGAACAGCCGTCCTGACGATGCTTGTCGCACTTGACGGTGATGGAACCACAACGTACATGATTACAACAACAGCCATGCTTCCACTATTTACACTGCTTGGCATTCGTCCGATTATTTTAGCGGGTATTGCCGGAGTCGGCATGGGGATTATGAATACGATACCATGGGGAGGGGCAACACCTAGAGCGGCAAGTGCACTTGGCGTTGATCCATCACTTTTATTTGGCCCGATGATTCCAGTCATTGGCGCAGGGGTTCTCAGTATGATTGTAGTCTCCTATTTTCTTGGAAAATCCGAAAGAAAACGTCTTGGTGTCATTGAGCTAGAACAGCCGATTCATGCAAATGAAATGGCAGCAGCGCTGCAAGATGATATTAAGCGACCGAAACTTTGGTGGTTTAACCTGACACTGACTTTGCTATTGGTTCTCTTGCTTGTGTCTGGAAAAGTAAGCTTAACGGTACTGTTTGTTCTTGCCTTCTGTGTCGCCATTATCGTGAACTATCCGAATTTAGAACAGCAGCGTGAGCGGATTGCGGCTCATTCCACAAATGTTTTGGCGATTGCTTCGATGATTTTTGCGGCAGGTGTTTTTACAGGCATCTTAACTGGGACGAAAATGGTTGATGAAATGGCGATTTCAATTGTTTCGGCTATTCCAGAGCAGCTTGGCGGGTTTATTCCAGTCATTGTTGCGCTAACAAGCGGGATCTTCACATTCTTTATGCCGAATGATGCATACTTTTATGGGGTACTGCCGATCCTATCAGAAACAGCGGCAGCATACGGTGTCGATAAAATTGAGATTGCGAGAGCATCTATCATTGGTCAGCCGATTCATATGTTAAGCCCACTTGTTCCATCGACTCATTTACTTGTTGGACTCGTTGGGGTATCACTAGATCAGCATCAGAAATTTGGCATGAAATGGGCGGTTCTTGCAGTCGTCGCCATGACAGTGATGGCGGTTCTCATTGGGGCCATTTCGATCTGGTAATGAGAAGAGTGTCTGCTGCTCATGCAGGCGCTCTTTTTTAGGTCCTATTGCAGGGCAACATCCATTCATTTGCCCTATATAAAGACATGCATGATTCCTCCAAAAGATATATTTTTGAAAAATGCTGACACTTTTGCTGTTTTTTTCTTTATAATGCAAATCAACGAAGGGAGAGGATAGCATGTCCAAACAGAAAAGTACCATTCTTTTTGCTGCTGTATGCCTCATGGCAGGAAGTTTGTCGATGGTGACACCAGCTTCAGCGAATGCAGAGACCCCTTATTATGGAAAAAGCTATGAGCAGCCAGCCTCGGTTCAAAAACTGTATCCTGAGCCTGACGAAACGTTTGATACCCCTGCCTTTCAGAAAAAAGGAGAAGCATTTACCACACAAGAAGAGCTTCAAGATTTTTTACGTGACATTGTCAGTAAAAGTCCTTACGCCACGCAGAAACAGATTGGAACATCCATTGAAGGAAGGTCCATTCCAGCCCTCTATTTTACAAAGGATCGTCACATCTCTCCACTGTCAAAAAAGCCAACGATCTGGCTTCAAGCACAAATACACGGAAATGAACCAGCCTCCGGTGAATCTGCCCTTGTCATCGCCAAACGACTAGCAGGTGATGAAGGAGAGCGTATACTGAGCCATGTCAACGTCATCATTGTTCCAAGAATCAATCCAGATGGTTCTTATGCATTTGACCGCAGGCTTGCAAACGGAATGGATGGCAACCGTGACCACATGACACTAGAATCTCCAGAGCTGACAGCCCTTCATCAAGAATTTAATCGCTTTGCGCCCGAGGTCGTCATCGATGCCCATGAATATGATGTTGGTCAAAAGCAGTTTGAAGACATCGGTGCATCAGGTGCACTCAAGTATCACGATTTGCTGATATTATCCGGTAAGAATTTGAACATTCCTGAAAGTATTCGTTTCACGTCAAATGAATTGTACGTCAACGGAGTGCGTGAAACATTGACGAATAAGGGATTTTCCAACGATTTATATTATACAAACACAAGAGGGAAGGACGGAAAAATCGATCTTTATGAAGGCGGAACCGATGCACGAATTGGCCGAAATGCCCTAGCGCTTTCACCAGCTTTATCCTTTCTTGTAGAAAGTAGGGGGATTGGAATTGGCAGAGAGGACTTTACCCGGCGTGTGGCAGCACAAGTCACCACTCATGAAAAAATCATTGAGACAACAGTGAAGCATGCTAAGCAGGTGAAGCAGCAAATGGTGACGGAGCGGCTGAAACTTGTGAAAAAAGGTCTTCAACCAAATGATGATGATCAAGTAGTCATTCAAGATGCTTTCAAGGCGCCTGTGAACGATTCACTTGAAATGGTGGATATTGAGAAAGGACAAACCACTAATGTCCCGGTACGTTTTCATAGTGCAAGTGATGCGGTTCCTGTCTTAACAAGAGAACGGCCGACAGCTTATCTCATTCTCCCAGGGCATGAAGGGGTAGATAGAAAGCTCAGAACTTTAGGATTAAAAAGTGTGACACTGCCTGTTGGCATGAAAGTGCCAGTTCAAGCCTATGAGGTGACAAAACGAGTGGAAACAAGCAAAACAGATATTCAGCTTGAAACGAGACTGGTTGAAAAGAAACGTCAGCTGCCAAAAGGAACAAAGGTATATGTGACGGCACAGCCGCAAACCAATTTGCTATCGCTTGCCCTTGAACCAGAATCAAAAGACAGCTATATGTCGTCAGGTTTTATTGCATCGAAAGTAGGCGATGAACTACCAGTTTACCGATTCTTGTTATCTCAAAAGACGTTAGGTATGAAATAAAAAGGGCTAAAATGAAGTAACTTTTTAGCCCTTTGTCAACCATCTAGAAGCGGCACAGTGCGTGCCGCTTTTTCTATTTTCGTCCAGCTCTGATCTCATCGGTCATGCCTTCATACGGTGCTTCTGCGATAATCGTTTCATCGTTTACCCCAGCATGGTGGATGTACGTAATGTCTGCGAATTCTGGTACGACATACTTCGGATAGGTTTCATATTTTTCACGGGATTCTTTCATGAGGTCGATATAGTCATTTTGATAGCAAACGGTGATATCTGGACGTTCATGCACCCATTTTGGGAAGAAAATGACGCCATGCATGCGTTTCTCCTCAGGCATAAAGTTCAAAGACACGTCTGTCCCAGTCGGTTCCGTCCAGGAAACTTTGTATACCCCTTTTGTCAGTTTCACAATATTCACTTCTTGATCACGAACCCAGCGGCCTCCAACCATTCCGCTATGAATGCGGTAATCAATGGTGTGATCATTTTTAATGTAAATCTCATATTCCCAGCCATTTTCATACGTATAAATCATATGAAGTCCAACGAATTGATCCATGTTTATTCCTTCTTTCAATTAAAATGATGTTGTTTCAAACATGTCATGATTTACATGCTTATTTTAGGGTGTATGGTATACTATTGTCAAAGAATATGCGTTGGAGGCATGTCATGAGAGTACTGAAATATGCCATTCTTGGCTTACTAGATCAGCGTGAGCTGACGGGATACGATATGAAGAAACACTTTGAAGATTCCCTTGGACAGTTTTGGAGTGCGAAGCATAGTCAAATATACCCTGAATTAAAGCGGCTAACAGAAGAGGGTTTTATTGAATTTGATATTCACATACAAGGAAAGAAGCTAGAGAAGAAGGTTTATCAAATCACTGATGCAGGAAAAAGAGAACTGCATCAGTGGTTAAGGAAAAAAGGCCCGATTCCAGACACAACAAAAGATGAATTTATGTTAAAAACGTTCTTTATCTCATCTATGGATCAAAAAGAAGCGGCCGGTCTCTTCTCACATCAGCTGCAGGAGCGAACAAAGAAAGTAGAGATGCTTGAACAGAAACTGAACATTTTAACAGAAGAAGATCCATCTGCCCAATCACTGCATTCAACACAATTCGGACATTATTTAGTACTGACAAGAGCAATTGAAAGGGAAAAAGGGTATGTTCGCTGGCTCCAAAAGACCCTTGAAGTCATTGATTCATCCATTGTCTAAGGACAATCGTCGCACGATATGATAAAAAATGGTTTGAAACAAGTGAATTTATCAATAGAAACCGCTACAATGGATATATTCGTATTAAAGTGAGGCGAGTATGTTTGAGTAACCAAGAAGCGTTGTGGAATGAAGCAGAAGCTTTTATTTCTGTATGCTATGAAGAATTAGGCAAGTCAAATGAAGAAAAAGCAGCACGTCTGCATGAAATAAAACAAGAAATTGAGTCTGACGGTATGTATACTCATACGCAGGAAGAATTAGCTCACGGGGCAAAAATGGCATGGCGCAACAGCAACCGGTGCATTGGGCGCTTGTTTTGGTCAACACTGCATGTGCATGACTGCCGGCACGTGACAACAGAAGATGAGGTGAAAGAGGCACTCTTTCATCATATTGAGTATGCGACAAATGGCGGTAAAATCAAACCGTCCATTACCATCTTCCCACCAGAGAATAAGGGACGGAAGGAAGTCGTTATTTATAATCATCAGCTCGTTCGTTATGCGGGATATGAGTCGGAATATGGCATCATTGGGGACGAGGCATCACTTGAATTAACCAAGTTGTGTGAAGCGCATGGCTGGAAAGGCGAAGGCACGCATTTTGACCTTCTGCCACTGATGTTTCAGCTAAAAGATCAGCCGCCGGTTCTGTATGATCTTCCGAAAGAGATTGTTCAAGAGGTAGAGATCACTCATCCTGAATATGATGGATTCGGTGATTTAGGACTGAAATGGTATGCTGTTCCGATTATTGCTGATATGAAATTAGAAATTGGTGGCATTCATTACAATGCGGCACCCTTTAATGGATGGTATATGGGAACAGAAATTGGCGCACGAAATCTAGCTGACGAAAACCGCTACAATATGTTGAAAAAAGTCGCATCTATTTTAGGGCTCGATACAACAAAAAATTCGTCACTTTGGAAAGACAAAGCCATTGTCGAATTGAATGTCGCGGTTCTGCACTCTTATCGCGAGGCAGGGGTGACCATTGTGGATCATCATACAGCTGCCCATCAGTTCAAACAATTTGAAAAACAGGAAGAAAAGGCTGACCGTAAGCTGACTGGTGATTGGACATGGCTGATTCCGCCAGTATCACCAGCTGCTACGCATATCTTCCATCGTCACTATGACAATACGATCGTGAAACCGAATTATTTTTATCAGGAAAAACCCTACCACGGGACGGAAAGAGCCTAGCGAAAAGCTAGGTTTTTTTGTATGAAATGAGTCTTTTGAATGTTGTTTGATTTGGAAAATGATGGTTTAATGGCGGTGAAATCAAAAAGGGGGAATATAGATGAAAAAAATGACGTTGCTCATATTTTTGGCTGTATTCAGTTTCAACGGATTTCTACCACTAGGTGATGAAAGAGCTAAAGCAACGACTGGAGCAATGGTTCAGAATGACATCGATTTAAAGGTGACAACCGATCGTTCAACTTATACTTCGCTTCATCCTCAGGTCAACGTCAACATGACAGCAACAACAAATGAAACACTTTATTATACAGCTGCTGTTCGAAAACTTACTTTCCCAGTGACACCAGTCTTTACACACGAAGGGTCTATCTCTGGACAAAACGCTTTCGCAGCACCTACTCGTTTATTACTTCCTAACAGTGGATCAGCCAACTATGATGTTCATGTGAGTCTCTACAAAGATGCTTCACGTACAACCTTGATTGGTTATTATGTTGCAAACCCATTTACTGTTGTGAAATAAAGGACACACATCAACTATCCTCTAATCCGAAAGTCTTGATAATGGGCGAACGTGGTGAGCGGCTCCATGTCCAAATGTGTGACTTTTGAAAAAGGACTGCCTTTACGGACGGTCTCTAAAAAGTCAAAAACCTCCTGCTGCTCTCCTTCTACTTTTAATTCCACGTGACCCTCATCTGTGTTGCGTACCCAGCCTTTTATCCCTCGATTGATGGCTTCTCCTTGAACAAAATAACGAAAGCCGACTCCTTGCACTCGCCCTTTTACAATAGCGTGATAATGAACCAATGTCATCTCTCCTTTTTTCTCATCGTACCATAACCTGTCTCGTTCCTTCACGTACCGACTATGATTTGACTGTCAAACCATGTAAAATAGAAGCGATCAGACAATCAAAGGAGATGGTGAGAGTGGGGCAGACAAGGTACGACATCGAAGGAATTCAAGTAGGGCAACCTATCACCACCTATGTGAATGGTAAAGAAATCAAAACAGCCATCAACAAAAAGCGTATTCACAAGCCTGTTTATTTGAGTAAGCTCAATTTTGATGGAGATGGCCAGGGGGATTTGGTCCATCACGGAGGTGATGATAAAGCCATTTGCGTCTTTCCATATGATCACTATACTTATTTTGAGCAATTTTTAGGAGTGTCGTTACAGGAGGCAGCTTTCGGTGAGAACGTGACCGTGCATCAGCTTGTAGAGACAGAAGTCCGTATTGGAGATGTATTTCAGTTTGGGGAAGCGATTGTTGAGGTCAGCCAGCCAAGACAGCCGTGTGTGAAGCTCTCTCTTAAGCATGGAAACATGAAGCTTGTGAAGGAAGTGCAGCAAACGGGATATACCGGTTTTTATTTGCGTGTACTGAAAGAAGGAATGGTCTCTCCTGATGAAGCTCTTGTGTTAGTCGAAAAAGCGCCCCATTCCATCACAGTCCACGAAGTCAATGAAGTCAAATACCGTCAAGTAGATCAAAACAGGCTGAAAGCAGTTCTTGAAGTAGATGCCTTAGCAGATGTGGTCAGGAAGTCTTTAGAAAAACGTGTTCAGCCCATATAAAAAAGCCGTACATCTGATATGGATGTACGGCTTTTCAACATTTAAGAGCTCGTTTTCTTTTGCTCAAGAAGATTTGCAAGGAAATAGGTTTTAAAGCTTTGAAGCTTTCTTCCTTCATGCTTGGTCACACCAAGCTTCTTTAATTCTTCGACATACCAGCCTTTGCTACCATAATGCATGATAGAAAACTCCTTTCAATGGAAACTGCCTGCATTGTAACATCTCAAAAAAGGACGTGAAAAGTGTGCAGGTGTTTAGAAATGAAAACTGATTCTATCTGCCTATGATCCATGTATATGCTGGAAATAATCATTTATGAATTTGGCGGGTTGAGGGTAACGATGATCATGCCGACTGTCATAATCATGATGACAATACCGAGGTAGGTCATCATGGATTGTTTTTTCTTAATACCTACAACCGTTAAAATAATACTTTCAATAAAGAAGATAACACCGATGATGATGAACCACATAACAAATAAGACCCCTTTCGCATATCTTTGCCTATTTTACCACAGGCATTTTTGTTTAGTCGTGACAGATTCGTGAAAGGGTTTGTCTACACGCTGAAATCCCCTCCAGTGAAGGAGGGGACCCGCTTACTTACAGCTTTGTTAAAATAATCGGTTCGTCTTTTGTGATCACAATCGTATGTTCAATCTGTGCGACCAGGCTCTTATCAGGTGTTTTAAATGTCCAGCCGTCATCTGCTTGATAAATCGATTCAGCATTTGTTGAAATGAAAGGTTCAAAGGCGATCACTGTCCCATTCTTAAACAAAGCATTATCGAATGGATCATAATAGTTCAAAATATGGTTAGGTGCTTCATGCAGGCTTTTCCCAATGCCGTGTCCTGTCAGGTTTTTAATGACGGTAAATCCTTGTTCTTTGGCTGTATTGTAGACTGCACGGCCAATTTGATTTTGTCTTTTTCCGGCTTTCGCGTGCTTTAATCCTTCAAGGAATGCATCCTCTGCACACTGGCATAATGCTTCAAGACGAGCATCTCCTGTACCTAAAACGAATGAAATCCCAGTATCGGAATAATATCCATCAAGCTCTGCTGAGATATCAATATTAATGAGGTCGCCCTCTTGTAAAATGGTTTTTTCACTTGGAATGCCATGTGCGACTTCATCATTGACACTGATGCAAGTCGTACCGGGGAAATCATATTCTTTTTCAGGAGCTGAATTGGCTCCATGCTCTTCTAATATTTTTTTCCCAATCAAATCTAATTCTTTTGTAGACATGCCTGGTTTCGCTTGGCTTTTCATTTCTTCTCTTGCCAAAGCGACAATTCGGCCGACTTTTTTTAAGGCTTCTAACTCATGATCATGTTTGACAATCACTGTTCATTCCCGCTTTCTATAACTTCATTCTATTCAATAGCTTACCACATTTTACGCCAAAAGAGTAAAGGCTGAGATTTGGGTGAGATGTGGACAAATTGGTATAGATAACTAGATGTGCATATGATATATTTTTTATGAACATCATGAGAGATTTGTTCATGATGATGACGAAGGGGGGAGAAATAAGATGGTGTTTCAGTTTTTTCAAAAGTTAGGAAAATCATTTATGCTTCCAATCGCTGTGCTTCCTGCAGCGGGTATCATTTTGGCTATTGGGCGGGAAGATGTATTCAACATCCCGTTTATTCATGCGGCAGGAAATGCAATTTTTGCGAATTTGGCTTTAATTTTTGCTATGGGTGTAGCGATTGGTATTTCAAAGGATGGTAACGGAGCAGCGGCGTTATCTGGAGCGATCTCTTATTTTATTTTGTCAGCTGGTACCACATCGATCAATTCGACCAACAATATGGGGGTATTGGGTGGTATTTTGTGCGGACTTTTGGCAGGTTACGTTTACAATAAATTTAAGGACACGAAACTGCCTGAATACTTAGGTTTCTTTAGTGGAAGACGGCTTGTGCCTATTATGACAGCACTTTTTACCATTCTATTAGCAGCCGTTTTTGGATATGTATGGCCTCCAATTCAAAGTGTGATCAATGATTTAGGGGAGTGGATTTTAAGTCTTGGAGCAACGGGTGCCGGGCTGTTTGGCTTCTTTAACCGCTTGCTCATTCCATTAGGACTTCACCATGTGCTGAATAATTTATTTTGGTTTCAATTTGGTGAATTCAGCGGAGCGACAGGTGATTTAGCGCGGTTCTTCAAAGGCGATCCAAGTGCAGGTGTCTTTATGACTGGTTTCTTCCCAGTGATGATGTTCGGGCTGCCGGCGGCATGTCTCGCGATGATTGTGACAGCAAAGCCTGAAAAACGAAAAGCAACAGCCGGTCTTATGATTGGAATGGCACTGACGTCATTTATTACAGGGATCACAGAACCAATTGAATTCTCATTTATGTTTTTATCTCCACTTTTATATGGTGTTCATGCGATATTAACTGGTCTTTCGCTCTTTATTGTCAACACCTTAGGCATTCATAGCGGTTTCGCTTTTTCAGCCGGTGCGATTGATTACGTTTTAAGTTTTGGAATTGCGCAAAAACCAATTCTGTTACTTGTGGTTGGGGTCATCTATGGCGTGATTTACTTTGTTGTTTTCTATTTCCTGATTAAATTGTTAAAGCTAAAAACACCGGGCAGGGAAGATGATGACATCGAAGATATCCCAGGGGATGATACACATACTGCCGGAGCAAGTATGCTCGTAGAGGGACTAGGCGGCAAAGACAATATCACCACAATTGACCATTGTGCGACCCGTCTTCGTTTAACAGTAGAAGATACAGATTTATTAAATGAAGGTACATTGAAAAAAGCAGGTGCCAAAGGGGTACTGACGTCAGGAAAAACTTCCGTACAAATCATCATTGGAACAAATGTCGAATTTGTAGCCGATGATCTTCGCAAGGAAGTCGCTCGGGACTAAAAAAAGCGTTCAGCCAGATCAAATGGGCTGAACGTTTTTTTGTTTTCGCTGTTCGATCACCAGTACAATGCTGATGACAACAAGTAAAAACCATGAACTGATTTTACCAAGGTGGACGAGAGACCAAGCATGCTGCTGATTTGGATATTGCCATGCTCCTAAAAAGGTCGTGACATTTTCTGCCACCCAAATAAAAAAGCCAATCAGCAGAAACGAGATGACAAGCGGCATGCGAAAGGTCGATGAACCGACCTGAAAGGAAACGGCTGTTTTTGGAGACTCAACAATTAGGAGCAAAAAAATCACATTCACCCTTATATTTTAAATATAATTTTGGTATATTTGTATTTATTTTGATTAAATTTAAGGAGAAAAATATGAAAATTAAAAAAGTCATTCTTCTATCAACCATATTCATTCTATTTATTACCGCAACATGCGTAATAATTTATGCGAAAAACAATTACCCAAAATTCATGGGTGAAAGTAAAGATCAGTATTGGAAAGCAGAACTAACGAGAAGTGACAAGACAAGTATAGGCCCAAACTATTATTTGGAACTTTATTGGAAAGGGAACGAAAATATAGAAAAAGAAATAAAAATTAAAACATTAAAACTAAAAATAGATGGAAAAGTATATGAAGAAAATGAGAACTATGATTTGGCGGAATATGCCACAGATAAATCTGAAAATGCTCCAGATCATATAACAACATTTGATTTCATACCAGAAGAAAAAATAAAAGGACACAAATTAGAAATAGAGATAGAGTGGAAAAATCAAGATTCTGAAAAGTCATCTAATATAAAAATAAAAGAAAAAAACATAGTAAATCTTAATTAATAAGATCTTTGTTAACAAAGACAAAAAAGCAGGCTCCAGTCAGCCTGCTTTTCCTTAGCAACTATGTAATTATTGATACCAACAGCCAATGCGCAATGACTTCAAAAGTCTCATTAGTTACCTCATCATCTTCAATCCAGATCAGATCCCAGCCTCTGCAATAATGTTTTCATACAAAATGTAACCCCTTTTCACTGTCTGAAATAACTTAGACGGTGATAACAAGGGAAAAGTTTACCTCAACTAGATATTCATGAACAATTTGTGAATATATATGTGAAAAGGATCACAAATGATATTTTACATAGTATAATAAGATCATAAAGATAATGTGAAATATTTCACATAATTTAAAAGGAGGCATCATCATGTTTACAAAATTCTTACAAACGAATGTATGGGCAGCCGTTATTCTCTTGGCAGCAAGACTTTATATCGGATGGACTTGGCTGACATCTGGTATTGGAAAACTAACAGGCGGATTCGATGCATCAGGATATTTGCAATTTGCCATAGCTGAACCTGTTGTGAAAGATGGGCATCTTGTTTATCCGTTCTATGTCTGGTTTTTAGAAAATGTCGCGTTGCCAAATGCCGGACTCTTCAGTGCCATGGTCATGTGGGGAGAAATCTTAGTTGGTCTAGGACTAATTGTTGGATTGTTTACAACAACGGCAGCCTTTTTTGGAAGCGTGATGAATGTCTCTTTCTTACTAGCTGGAACCGTCTCTGTTAACCCGCTTCTTCTTCTGATCGCCGTCTTCATTATGGCAGCGAAAGGAAATGCCGGAAAACTTGGCCTTGATTATGTAGCAGGTCCAGTCCTTAAGAGAAAACTGAAAAGAAAGCCGCATTTAGAAGTGGCATCTTAATAAAAGAAAGCATCCTGAGTGAAAACTCAGGATGCTTTTTATTTAGGAACCCGCTTTGATGAGGTTAATATGCACCACAGTCAGCTCGTGCTGACTGATATCTGGATCATGTCCGACGACAAATTCGAGCTCATAATCACCGGTCTGATAAACGTATTTCTTCTCTTTTGTTTGCGGGATGGTGCTGACTGAATCTGCAGGTCCAATCTGTTTCTTTAATAGGGAAGGAGTCATTCCTCCAATATTCGTTTCTTTTTCTACATTTGTTCCAAAATAACGGATTTCGTTTATTTTGCCTTTTTTGTCATAGTGAAAAGCGAATCCAGGGTTGCCCATTTCAGCATGATACAAATCAAAGCCGTTTTGCCCGGTTGCTGGATAAGGCTGTCCTAATTTATGCCGTACGTCTTTTTTTGTTTGAACCCCTATTTTGAGTCCTTCTGCATAGTATGGCATTTGTCCTTTATGTGCCAGCTGATAAATGCTGTTTAGTGCTGCTTTCGGACCTTGAGGAATGGATTGTTCTGCCTGCGTTTGGGTCAGGGCGTGCGCTGAAATCGCCGGGCTGAAAGCAAATAAGGTGGAAGAAGCGAGTGAAGCGGTCACGAGAAATGCTGCTGTTTTTTTCATGATCAATAATCCCTCCTTCTTCACCTATACCCGGTGTCATACGGATCAAACGTAAAAAGCCCCAGCTGATCTTGGATCGGCTGGGGCTTTAAATGAGAAAGTTATTTGGAAGACGAGCTGGATTCATCTTTGGCGGAAGAAGAATCTTTTTCATCCTGTACTTTCTTTGTGTAGTCATAATCATTTCGCTCAATTGGTGTAAAGCCTTTAGGTTTGTAGAAACGGAGTAAATCTTCCGTGACAATCTTATCAGATGTCTCCAGCATCTTTTTCACCGTTTCGTTTTCTTGTGATGCCTTTTCAGTCGGCTCGATTTTTTCACCTGTTTTGTTGCTGTAATAGTTGTTGCCTACTTTCGTGTAGTCCTTAGACACGAAGTCTCCATTTCTAAATGGCACAAGCTCTTTAAAGTTCTTCGATAAGATATCAGAACCAGACATTAAATAGTTCTTTGTATCATCTCCGAGCAGGTGGAGAAGGGTAGGCGCAACATCCACTTCACCAGAGTATTTATGAATCTGTCCGCCTTTTACGCCTGGCACATGGATAAAGAGCGGCACACGCATAAGCTGGGCATTTTCATAGTCTCCAATTTTTTCGCCAGTCACTTTTTCCATCGCTTCATTATGGTTTTCTGAAATGCCGTAGTGGTCACCGTACATAATGACGACGGTATTGTCATAGAGACCGGATTTCTTCAAGTCATTAAAGAACTGTTCAATGGCTTCATCTAAATAATGAGCAGATTGGAAGTAGTTATCAACGACAGAGTCTCCGAAGTCGCCAGGTTCAAAATCGGTATCACCTTCATCCATACCAAATGGGAAGTGGTTTGACAGCGTAATGAATTTCGAATAAAACGGCTGTTTTAGATTTTCAAGCATTGGCATGGATTCTTTGAAGAACGGTTTGTCTTTCAATCCATAGTTCTTCGTATCTTGTTCATTCATATCGTAGTACTCAGAATCGTAAAATCTGTCATATCCAAAGGACTTAAACATTTCATTTCGGTTCCAGAACGTTTTCGTATTCCCGTGGAATTCAGCGGACGTGTATTGGTCCTTTTTCAAAATGCCAGGAAGCGCCTGATATGTGTTTTGAGCTTTATTAATAAACACAGAGCCTTGTGATAATGGGAAAAGCCCCGTATCCATCATAAATTCCGCATCAGATGTCTTTCCTTGTCCTGTTTGATGGAAGAAGTTATCAAAATAAAACGTTTTGTTGTCATGGGCTAATGAATTTAGGAAAGGAGTGACCTCTTTTCCATTCACCTTGTAATCAATGACAAAGTTTTGCAGTGATTCAAGAGAAATCGTAATGACGTTCATGCCTTTCGCTTTCCCGTAATAAGCCGGGTTTGGATCAGCGCTGTTCGCCTTTAGATAATTCTCTACATCTGTTACGTCACTTGAATTTGCCAGGGCACGCTGGCTGTTTGATTTCACATTTTGAATGGCATCAAACACCGTAAAATTATAAGCACCCAAGTATTTGACTAAATAATTGCGGTCGAACGATCTTGATAAAAGCTCTGGGCGATCAATTTCTGCTGCGATTAAGTTGACAACAAAGATCAGAACAGAGGACACAAGAACGAGTCTAAACGATTTTGTTTTTTGAACAGGTACAGTCGCTGTACTTGTTTGCTGCTGTCTTTTCATGCGGACTGCGAGTACGATCAAGATGATGGTATCGAGAAAGTAAAACATATCAGTCCAACGCATGAGTGAAAATGCACTATCACCTAATTGTCCGCCATTCGTTCCTGCCTGCATCACTGTAGGCAGCGTGATAAAGTCATTGAAGAATCGATAGTACACAATGTTTGCGTAAAGTAAAAAAGACATGAAAAAGTGAATCACAATGATAGCGGCAGGCTGCCATTTTTTCTTGAACAATAAAGCAAAGCCAAGAAAGAACAAGCTGGAGCTAATAGGATTCACAAAAAGCAAAATATGCTGAAGCACATTTGATATACCAAGTTTAAATTCGATTAAATAAGCTGTATACGTCTTGAGCCATAACAAGATGGCTGCAATCACAAAGAAGCCGAGGCCCCTTTTTTGAATAAATGTTTTCATTTAAACACTCCTTTTCTCCGATAAACGGAAGAGGCGGAACGAAAGAAAACGAACCATTAGAATATACCATGAAATGCACAAATAGAAAAGTCATAACTGGTGAGCACCTAAGGCAGCCTGTCCGAGCTAGAAATGGGAAGACATCGAAAATACTCGATCTCCGAAAAACTTTTTGTGAAATTCATCCTAATAATTACAGAAAATTCTGTATTTTTCCTGTTGCTATATCAATAAAACAGGTAAAAAGACACAAGTCTAAAGAATTAATTTGATTTCTACAATGGTGCATTTAGGCGGATTTCCAGTGTTTATTAATGTTTATGCAGGTTAAGTAAAAAAAATGAATGAATAAACCGCTGATTTGTCTGGATAATAATTCCTTCAAGAAAGTATATTGATATATATTGTTGTTTCACAAACATAATGGTTTTGATGTGTATTGTAAGGGTTTTATTCTTTTTGACGTGTGAACAAATTATCTAAATATACTTAAGTGAACAGTTCGACACTATAAACTTTTGAAACGGGGTCGATATAGACAGTGACAGGAAATCTTCCATTGAAAGGATTGATAGTATATGACTGTACGAGCACAGAACCTCGTTCAGAACTGGTTTCCGAGTGAGGACGGAAATGCAGAAGAGCGGAAAGAACTCGTTAAATTAATGGAACAGATCATTTCAGGGGTCGATGACCTGAAGGATCCGAACCGTGCTCACCTAAAAGGTGAAAAGAATCGCGAGGAGGACTTTTACAAAAAGCTCACTGAAACAAGTCAAATTCCGATGAACGGACAACAAGCGGAACTTGTGAATGAAGAATTACTGAAGCTTTTACATAATCATCCATACCACACGAAGTATTTCTTCACGAACATTTTGCCAATGGCAAGTACACCAGGAATTCTAGGCATGCTGACGGCTATGCTGGTTAACGGAAACAACCTTTGGGATGTGTATGGACCAGCAGGCGCGGAAGCTGAGGTCAGAGTGGTCTCAATGATGTCTAAGCTCATCGGATATGATCCAAATGTGAGCGGGGGTTACACAACATGGGGAGGTCAAGGGGCTATTTTCTCGGGACTTCGTTTAGCGATTGCGAAAGTTGCACCGGAGTCATTACGAAAAGGTGTCCCGCAAAATCTTTATGCGTTTTGTTCTGATGCAGCACATTACAGCTTATTTAAGTCGATGGAAGCAACAGGGATTGGCACAGACAACTTAATCAGAATTAAGACGAATAAAGATCATTCGATGGATATGGAAGATTTGCGTTGTCAAATGGAACGTGTTGCCCAAAATGGCGGAATTCCCGTTTATATTGTGGCAACAACCGGAACAACAGATGCCATTGCAATTGATGATGTAAAAGGGGTGCGTGAAACGGCAGAAGCCATTGCTGAGAAGTATGGTCTCAAGGTGCCGCATATTCATGCAGATTCGGCGCTTGGTGGATTCTTTGCTTTCTTTAATGAGTATGATGTATCTGAAAACCCGCTGCAATTCTCAGACGGAGTTCTTCGTATGTTAAAAGAAATCAAAGCAAAGTTTCAGCATCTTTCTCTTGCTGACACGATGTGTTTTGATTTTCAAAAGCTCGGACAAACACCGTACACATCTAGTTTATTCTTAGTGAAAAACGCTGCTGACTTAAAGCGCTTGGACCTAGAAGAACAAGAAACACCATACGTTGGACATAGAGGATACGGGGAATACCATACGGGTTATACGCTTGAATGCTCAAGAATGGGAAGCTCCATCAGCATGCTAAGTGTGCTGCTAACGTTTGGAATTGAAGGATACCAGCGCTTGCTCGGTCAATTTTTAGAGGTGAACCTTGCATTTAGAGAAGCGCTCCGTCAGGAAATTCCACAAGCAGAAGTCGTCAATGATGACAATGTCGGAATGGCTACATTGTTTAGAATTTACCTAGACGGTTCTCCTCGTTTTAAGGAAGAAATATCTGGAGAAGCAACTGCTATGGAAATTGAGCGCAACAATGATTTGAACAAAATCCTCTTTGAAAAGCTTGGAGAGAAAAGAGACGAAATGTTCTTTGGCGATACAACGAAGTTTTTACAAGTCAATGCCAAAGAAGGTCAAGAATTCTATCTAAGTGTGAGTAAATTTTTTGTGATTTCACCTTATACGTTACCGGAGCATATCCCTCATATCGTATCTTATTTAAAAGATGTCATTGCATCTGTTTGTGGACAATTTGAAAGTGTAGAGGCTTAAATTAAAATTGAGAGTGGAGATGTAGAAAAAAATGGCGAAACAAAGGAAGTTTGGAGGACTTACGATATCCTCCAAAATCATGTCAGTCGTTGTCGTAACATTACTCGCAACCGTTGCATTATTCGTTCTAACATTTTATTTAGTTAGCCAGGATTTATCATCCCAATTGTTAAAACAGTTTGATTATCGATTAACAACAGATATTGATACGGCTAAAAAAGAAATCGATCAAATTGATGGAAATGTCCTTAACATAAGCGGGAAGGATGATCCCGTTTATGTGGAGATCAAAAAGAAATTCACAGAGCTACAAAAAGATCATACGCTTGAGAACTTATACGTGTTATCAAATAAGGGCGGTAAAGAAAGAATCATCGTACTAACAGGGGAAGACAATGATTTTGATCAAGATTATGTCTTTTCAGATGAAATGAAACAAGCTCTTTCTGAAGATAAAATGGTCAAAAGTGACATTTATGTTGATTCGTATGGGACTCATAAATCCGTCTTTTTACCAATTAAAGATTCAGGCGGTGAACTCACGGGGATTTTAGGAATTGACTTAGATGCGTCTGTTGTTCCAGCAACAACGAAAAAGCTGACAATTTATATTACAGTAGCATCTGCGATTGTGCTCATCGGCGGATTACTCTTCTCATTCTTCATGGGAAGAAGAATTGCAAAACCAGCACGTTCATTAATGGAATCAGCGGATCGAATTGCAGATGGTGATTTAACTGGCATGGTAGAAGTTCAAAGTAAAGATGAGATCGGTCAATTAGCGGCTTCCTTCCAGAAAATGCAGGGACGGATCAAAGAGCTTATTGGAAAGATCTCAAACTCATCAAGTGAAGTGTCGAAAATGTCTTCACAGCTTCGCACAGTGACAACGGAATCTAGTCAAAGTGCACAACAAGTGTCAGAAGCGATGACGAATATGAGTGAAGGAATCAATGATTCAGTCGCAAACATTACAGACTGCACAACATCTGTTGCGGAAATCGATACTCAAATCGAAGGCGTGACAAAAGAAGTGGATGAAATGAAATCTGTTTCATCAGAAGTACAAGAGCAGTCAGAATCTGGTCAAAAATTGGTGCAGCATGTGCTTGAACATCTCAACATGTTACACGACATGATGACAAGCTCCAAGCAAGCGGCAGAAGAATTGCAATCACATTCAACAGAAATTGAAAGTGTCATCTCCATTATTACGGACATTTCAGCGCAAACGAATCTGCTTGCACTGAATGCTTCTATTGAAGCAGCACGTGTAGGAGAAGAAGGAAAAGGATTTGCTGTTGTGGCTGATGAAGTCCGTAAGTTAGCTGAACAGTCAGCTGATGCAGCTAAAACGGTCTCAGACTTAGTCATTGGCACACAGGAAAATAGTCAGCGTGTCCTTGAAAGCGTGGAGGAAAGCAGTAAAGCAGTGGAAGAAGGCCGGGAGCAAATGAAAGGCACCTCGCAGAACTTCGCTGGTATTTATGATGGAGTGTCTCAATTTGCAAGCAGAACGAACAATTTGCTTCAATCTATTCAGCAGGTAGAACGAGCATATCAAACAATTTCTACATCGATTGAACAAATTTCGGTCGTGTCAGAAGAACATGCGGCAAGCTCTCAAGAAGTAGCGGCAGCAACAGAACAACAAAGTGCTGGCATGCAGCAAATTTCAAGTGCGATTGAACAGCTCTCTGACATGTCAGAGGACTTGGCACAAATGGTATCTACTTTTAAAATCGACAAAAAATAACGAGAAAGCTGGCTCTTGTGAGAGAGTCAGCTTTTTTGCTATGCTTAACCAAAATATCAGACGATCTGAAAGGAGACGTGTCATGGATTTTGCGCAGAGATTGTCAGAAGAACGGATCAAAAAGGCGATGGACAATGGAGCTTTTGAAGGACTATCAGGCTTTGGGAAACCTCTGCCAAAGGATGATGCTGCTCATGTACCAGAAGAGCTGAGGATGGGCTATCGAATCATGAAAAATGCTGGCTTTGCCGGGGAAGAAACCGCTTTGAAAAAAGAACTAATGACGGTCAAAGAGTTACTGAAAACGAGTATAGATGGAGAAGAAAGAAAAAAACTCTCTCTCGTATGTGAGGAAAAACAAAAACGCCTCGATGAACTCACATCCAAGCGCCAAACGTTTGCTCGACCAGCCTCCTCCTTTTATAAGAATAGGGTCTACGAAAAACTAACGGAGCATAAAAAAAGATGATGACACGCTGCCTCTCTGAGCACATTGAGGGAGCTTTTTTTATGAAAGCGCTACAATTTATTGTTGACTACATGTATATACAAATATAAAATATGAGGTGAACATGTATATACAAGTTTTGATTCTTTTTTCTTATAAAAAAACGGTCTCGGAGGGGATAGCATGGCTGATTATCAGACAGCGGCAGATCAGATTGTAAAAGCCATTGGCGGCAAAGAAAACATTGATCAAGCCACACATTGTGTGACAAGACTTCGTTTTGTGCTAAAAGATGAAGGTAAGGTGGATGAGAAAGCACTAGAACAAATTGATGAAGTGAAAGGATCTTTCTCAGCGAATGGCCAATATCAAGTGGTCATTGGTCAAGGAGTGGTTAATCGGGTTTATGCTGAAATGGTCAAACAGACGGGAATCGGCGAAGCGACAAAAGAGGACGTCAAGCGTGCCTCTGATCAGAAATTAAATCCACTGCAGCGTGCAGTGAAAACGCTTGCAGATATCTTCATTCCAATCCTTCCAGCTATCGTGACAGCCGGTTTATTAATGGGGATTAATAATATTTTAACAGCTCCTGATATTTTCTTTGATCAAAAATCCATTGTGGATGTGTATCCGGCATGGGCGGATTTAGCGAATATGATCAACTTGATTGCAGGTACTGCCTTTACCTTCTTGCCAGCATTAATCGGCTGGTCGGCTGTCAAGCGGTTTGGAGGTAATCCGCTTTTAGGGATGGTCCTTGGACTGATGCTTGTACATCCAGATCTGTTGAATGCGTGGGGGTATGGAGCGGCAGAAAAGACAGGTGACATTCCTGTTTGGAATTTGTTTGGACTTGAAGTACAAAAGGTAGGTTACCAAGGGCAAGTTCTGCCGATACTCGTTGCCTCCTATTTACTCGCAAAGCTCGAATTATTTATAACAAAAAGGACACCTGAAAGTATTCAGCTGTTAGTTGTTGCACCAATTACATTACTGCTCATTGGATTTTTATCATTTATCGTCATTGGTCCCGTTACATTTGCGATCGGAAACGTTTTAACATCTGGACTCGTCACCGTATTTCAGCAATTCGCAGCACTTGGCGGTCTTTTATATGGCGGATTGTATGCAGCGTTAGTCATTACAGGCATGCATCATACATTCCTAGCGGTCGATATTCAGCTGATTAACTCAAAACTGCACGGCACGTTCCTATGGCCAATGCTCGCACTGTCTAATATTGCTCAAGGATCAGCGGCACTTGCGATGATGTTTGTCTTAAAAGATGAAAAGCAAAAAGGGCTCTCGCTGACATCAAGTATTTCTGCTTACTTGGGCATTACTGAACCGGCGATGTTTGGGGTGAACTTGCGCTATAGATTCCCGTTTATTTTTGCCCTGATCAGTTCAGGGATAGCTGGTATGTTTATTGCCTCACAAGGGGTACTGGCAAGTTCAGTCGGCGTTGGAGGCATTCCAGGAATCTTCTCGATCATTCCGAAATATTGGGGGGCATTTGCCATCGGAATGGTGATTGTGCTGATCGTCCCATTCATTGGTACCCTTTTATATGCAAAACTTAAGAAGAAGGATGTATCACAAGAACTTAACTAGTGGTGGTGAAGGAAATTGAATCAACAAACAAAAGAACCATGGTGGAAAAAAGCCGTGGTCTATCAAATCTATCCGAAGAGCTTTTTAGACACAACAGGCTCTGGTACAGGTGATATCAATGGCGTGACGAAAAAGCTCGACTATATCAAAGAGCTAGGGGCGGATTGTATTTGGCTGACCCCTATGTATGAGTCACCACAGTATGACAATGGCTATGATATTAGTGATTATCAAAAAATACATGACATGTACGGCACAATGGCTGATTTTGAACACATGCTGAAAGAAGCACATGAACGAGGAATTCGTGTCATCATGGATCTCGCTGTGAACCATACGTCGATTTTCCATGAGTGGTTTCAAGCCTCCCGAGAGTCGAAGAAAAACCCGTATCGAGACTATTATATTTGGAAGGAGCCGAAAGCGGACGGCTCTCCTCCGAATGATTGGCAGTCAAAGTTTGGCGGGCCAGCGTGGGAATTAGATGAAGCGACAGGTGACTATTATCTTCATTTATATGATGTTACCCAGGCAGACCTCAATTGGGAACATGATGAAGTGCGCAGGAAAGTATATGACATCATGCACTTTTGGTTTGAAAAAGGGATCGATGGATTCAGACTGGATGTCATCAATAACATTTCAAAGGATCAACGCTTTTTAGATGATGCCGGGCAATCAGTGCAAGGTGATGGACGTATGTACTATACAGATGGGCCGAGAATTCATGAATTCTTGCATGAAATGAACAAGGAAGTGTTTTCGAAATACGATAGCATGACCGTGGGGGAAATGTCTTCAACGAATATTGCAGACTGCATTCGGTATACAAGACCTGATCGGCAGGAGCTGGATATGACGTTTAATTTTCATCATTTAAAAGTTGACTATCCTAACGGTGAAAAGTGGGCCATTGCGCCATTTGATTTTCTAGAGTTGAAATCAATTCTGTCAGAATGGCAGACGAAAATGCATGAGGGCGGCGGCTGGAACGCACTCTTTTGGTGTAACCATGACCAGCCGCGCATCGTGTCAAGGTACGGTGATGATGGCACGTACCATCAGCAATCAGCGAAGATGCTGGCGACCACCATTCATTTGATGCAAGGCACTCCTTATATTTATCAAGGTGAAGAAATTGGGATGAAGAATCCTCGCTTTGAGGACATTTCGTCATACCGCGATATCGAATCACTGAATATGTATGAAGTGATGCTTGAAAAAGGGAAAACAAAGGAAGAAGCTTTGGCAATTTTACAGGTCAAATCAAGAGATAACGCAAGGACACCTATGCAATGGACTTCGGAAAAAAATGTGGGGTTCTCAAAAGGTACACCTTGGATTGAACCAGCTCAAAACGATATTTCAGTAGAAGCTGCATTAAAAGACGAGACGTCGGTTTTTTATCATTATCAAGCCCTTTGCAGACTTCGCAAAGAACTTGATGTGATCACCTATGGCAGCTTTACTTTACTGCTTTCAGATGATCCAAAGGTGTTTGCGTATGTGCGAGAAGGCAAAGATGAGAAGATTCTCGTGATCAACCATTTTTATGCAGGCGAGACGGACTTTACACTTCCAGATGAGCTTGCAAAGGATGTCAATGAAATGGAAGGGCAAGTCCTGCTGTCCAATTATGAGGATGTGCCGGCAGATATCAAGGGATTTACGTTGCGCCCATATGAGTCAATCGTTTATCATTTAACCAAACGCTAGTAAATGGGGCGGAAGGAAAATGAAAGAGAATAAGTTTCGAGTGATTTATGATCAGCTCGCAAGACGAATTGAACAAGGTGAATGGCAGGATAAAGGCATCCTCCCATCAGAACATGAGCTGTCTGTCATGTATGACACATCCCGTGAGACGGTGAGAAAGGCATTAAACATCCTTGTGCAAAATGGCTATATCCAAAAAATTCGTGGGAAAGGCTCAGTATTGCTGAATCGAGAGAAAATGCAGTTCCCAGTTTCGGGTCTTGTCAGCTTTAAAGAGCTTTCCCAAACGCTTGGGCGAAAGACGGTAACAACGGTTCATGAGTTCGGTTTAATCAAGCCAGATCAGTATATTCAGTCTCAGCTGAAAATCAGTGGGCAGGAGGACGTTTGGGAAGTCATTCGCTCTCGCAATATTAGCGGAGAAGAAGTCATTTTAGACAAAGATTACTTTTTGCAAAAACATGTGCAGGTCTTATCTAAGGACATTTGTGAAGGATCGATCTACGAGTATATTGAAGGAGAACTTGGGGTCTCGATTAGTTATGCTCAAAAGGAATTTGTGGTCGAGCCATGTACAGAAGAGGATGAAAGGTATCTCGATTTGAACGGGTTTGATCATGTGGTGGTGGTGAAGAATTATGTGTTCTTGGAGGATACGAGTCTATTCCAATACACAGAAAGCCGCCACCGCCTAGATCGTTTCAGGTTCGTGGATTTTGCTAGAAGAGAGAAGTAGACAGGGCCGAGGCTCTGTCTATTTCAGGTTGTAGAGAAACAAGGGATTAAACAATAGCGAGAGCAACATCTCAGGAGGAAAAATGATCAGACTGAATAGACCACTCAAATTACGAGATTTAGAAATTTTTAGCGTAATGAAAGATCACAGGATTTTATGTTATGTCATCATTGAAGACACACGAAAACCGTTTACAGAAGAAGATAGAAAATTAGAGCCTTTATGTTATATGGATAAAGAGGATATTCAAGCGATTTTGAATGTGTTTCATATTTCAATTATCAGTGATGAAACATTAAATGAAGAAGATTTAACCCTTGTGAAATCGTACTTTGCTGAATTTGTGAATAACACGAACTTAACGAATTTCATTACGAGAGAATATGTTCAAGAGGATTTATATGCCGTGGATGATGAAGATGATATCACGTTCTTTAATAGAATGCTGCGTCATATAGGGTCAGATGATGTGAAAGAATTTGATGACCGTCATTGGATTTATTTATCCCAAGATTGATAGTGAGATGGAAAAAGGACAGAGCCAATGCTCTGTCCTTTTCTATTAAGATGATACTTTGTTTCGTGTGCGCTTGCGCTGATAGTAATAAAGGATACCGCCTGAGGCGAGCATGAGTAAGCCAATCAATACCGCTGTATACATCATCGTTGCCGTATTCGGCAGTGTGCCGCCTGGTAAGCTGCTTCCATCCTGACTTGGATCCGAACCGCCTGGAGCAGAAGTTCCACCGTCTCCGCCAGTTTGGTCTGGAGCTGTTCCAGCAGCTTCACTTTGATTGAGTACGGTGTATTCACTAAAGTGCTCCGTTTTACCTGAGACAATCCCGTTTTCGAATGAACCGTTACTTGTTTTGGCATAGCGGTTTTTCTCACGATCGACATAATAGACACCTGGTTTCTTCGCTTTTTCAGGCGCGTCTAATGTAAAGAACAGTGTGACGGGATCTTTAAAGGTAGACACATTTTTCTGATCTTGTTTGATTTGGAAATCGTATGTGTCGGTTAATGCGTTTTTCACCTTATTTGTTTTTGCCATCGATATATCTGCATGTTGCTCTGACAAATTGGAGAGCGGTAATGCTAGACCGACTTTGTCATGATAGATGGTGACGTTTGGATCTTGCTCTCGTTTCTTCAGTTCAGCTACTTGCCCTTTTGATAGAGACAATTGAACCTTTTTCGCTTCGGTTGCTTTGTCTAAATAGAGCAATGCTTTGTTCGTATGCTGCACATACGTTTGGAATTTCTCATCATCTTGAATGTCATAGGCGCCTTTTCCTTTCAAGCGAGGAAGGAATACTTCTTTCACTCGATGGTCGATGACTGGAGAAATATGACCGTCTGCCTGTTCAATTTGCTCTTTGAAAATTTCATAGTCAACATAGCCTAAGTCTTCACCATGAGACGCTTCTGTAAAGACGCTGTAGCCATCACCGCCTGTGCCGACAAATGCGTTAGTCGCCACGCGGTATGTTTTCTGATCATCAATGTCAGTCAGGTTGCCATTTTGATCTTTCAATTTGACATCAATCAGTCTACTGCCAGCCGGTTTACTCAGTGTAAACGTATATTCAATACCGGCTACATGAGGGAATGCGCCTCCGCCTTCTTCAATACCTGAAAGACCTTGTTCAAGCGCTTTTTTAATTTGACTGCCTTTTAAATCTGCGACATATAGTGTGTTTCCAAAAGGCATCACCGTTAAAATATCCCCTAATGTGATATCTCCTTTTTCAATGCTGCCTCGAATACCACCGCCGTTTGTAATGGCAAGGTCAGCCCCAGCAGATTCTTGTGCTTTCTTTAACATGCCATCTGCAATAAAGTTTCCAAGGTTCGTTTCCTTTGCACGGACGTGTTCACGCTGTCCATCTAAGAAGACATCTGACGTCCCGACTTTTTCGGTTTTTAAATCTTGGATATCTGCCTTGTACTGATCAAGAATCGCTTTTGCGTCCGCATCTTCTTTCACAGAGTCGTCGATCGTGATGAGGTCAAAAGAAGATTCTTTTGGCTGTACGACGCCTTTTTTGTCAAAGGCCACGTCTACTTTTCCTAAAAATTGTCCGTAGTCTTTTACTTGCGCAACAATCGTTGGTTCTTTTTTATTGACGACCTTTAATTTTTCAACAAGGGTGTGGGTGTGACCGCCAACGATGAGATCAATGCCATCTACTTTTTGAGCCAGTTCTAGATCACGGTTATAGCCAATATGTGTGAGCGCAATAATTTTATTGATTTTTTCTTCAGTTTGAATGGTATTGACTGTTTCTTTTGCTTTTTTGTATGCATCTTGAAATTGAATGTTTGGACCACTGCTGGATGTAATGGCTGTGTCTTCAGTGGTTAGACCGAATACAGCGACCTTTTCACCATTTACATCAAGCAGGATGTAAGGATAAATGCCAGCTTCTTTTTTCTCACCAGCTTTAAATGTTACTGGCTTTTTCACTAAGTCGCTTAACTGTTTTTCCTTAGAGACATTCACGTTTGATGACACGATCGGGAAGTTCGGTTTTTCAAACTGGTGACGGTTTTTAGCATCTACACTGGATGCATCACCTGTCAGGAATTGACGAAGGACAGATGGACCTTTGTCAAATTCATGATTTCCAAACGTCATGGCATCGTATTTCATTAAGTTCATCAGTTTCAGATCGGCAAGTCCTTGCCATTTTGTGAAATAGAGATCACCAGAGAAGACATCTCCAGCGTCTAATAAAATATTGTTTTCGCTTTGGGCGCGAACTTCTTTGATCTTAGTTGCGCGTCTTGCTGCATCATCCAGATGGGCATGTGTATCGTTTGTATGCATCACCGTTAAATGCCAATTGTCTGTTGCAGGTGGTTCTGTTGTACCATCATCTTTAAACGCTAGCTTGTACACGCCAAGTCCGTCTGTGCTGGCATTCCGAATAAAGTCGACGCTGCTTGATTTCTCTGCGAACGGTTTTGCAAGTAGAGAAGATTCAAAGGTGACTGTTGCGCCTTTTACTGGTGCAATGGACCAGTTTTGATCTGCGCTTGGGTTAATGGTTTTTTGTTCAATAATATAATCCATCAGCACTTGGCGGTTCTCATCTGCTGAGGCGAGCACGACTTTATCTTGTGTGAGGTGCGGGAAGCCTCCGCCGCCAGATGCACGGTAATTGTTTGTCACGACTAAAAATTCTTGATTGTCAGAAACGGGTTTTCCGTTGTAAGACAAGTTTTTGATGCGGTTCGCACTAGCGTTAACAAGTGTGCCTGTTGTGCTGTATTTAGCAGGCTGTGTGACATCTACTTGGTACGTCACACCATCGATCACATCAAAATTATATGAGCGGTATTCTTCGTTTAAAATAGGCTGTTCATTTGAAGTATTTGGTTTGATTTGGTTAAACTGACCAGCAGACATTTCAAGCCAGTCTTTTACTTCACTGCCTTTTAGTTTTACAATCTGTACGGTGTTATCGTAAAGATAGAGATCGCCGATGTTTTTAATCGCTAAATCACCTTTTGCGATATTTGTATAATAGTTCACACCGTTGCGTCCACCGGCTTTAAATGGCGCACCCGCAGAGAGAATCGGCAAGTTTTTGTACGAAGTATCTTTCATTTTTTCTTGTGCATACCATTTCTGGGCATCTGTCACGATTTGAATAGAAGGGTCATCCATCACTTGAGCGAAAAAGCTGTTAATGTCTGCTTCTGTTTTTCCAACTGGCTTTCTGACGTAATCTAGGGTGTTTTGGTGAGTTGTTTGAATGGCATTTTTCACTGTGCTGTTTTGAGATGTCACCCCGGCAACGGATTCAATTTTGCCTGTTCCGTCTGTGACTTTCCAGTTGCTGCCGTCTGGCTCTAGTGTTAAATCAATGACTCCGAGGTAGCTTCCCCAGTTTTTTGACATGACGACAGGAATGCCATTAATGGTTCCCTTCGCGACATCAAATTTGTCTACGCCGCTATATTCAGCGCTAGGGAATGTGCCATGCTGGTGGCCAGACACAATCGCATCAATGCCTTTTGTTTTCGTGGCAAGGTCAAAGATCATATTTTCTGATCCTTTAGGTGAAGCTGTTTTTTCAATTCCTGTATGAGCAAGAGCGACGATGACATCTGCGCCTTTTGCTTTCATTTCTGGAATGGTTTCATTGGCAGACTCCACAATATCCTGCACTTGAACTTGTCCATCTAAATGCTTCTTATCCCACGTCATAATTTGTGGTGGTACGAATCCTATGTAACCGACTTTCACAGTTTGGGAGGCTCCGTTTGCATCTTTAAAGGTTTTATCCTGAATGACATAAGGAGTAAATCGGTGTTCTCCGTTTAACTTTTTGACGTTTGCATTGACAATCGGGAAGTTGGCGCCCGCAATGGTACCATCAAGAAAAGATAAACCGTAGTTAAATTCATGATTGCCGAGTGTACCTGCATCATATTTTAATTTGTTGAGTGTATGAATAATGGGGTGAACCTTTGTTTGATTGATGATGCTGTCTTTTTCATTTTTATAAACGTATTCTCCAAGAGGGGTTCCTTGAATCAGGTCTCCGTTATCAACAAGGAGTGTATTGGGATTTTGTGAACGGTGCTTGTCAATCAGCTCGGCTGTTTTTGCCAAACCGAATTCATTTGTTTCTTTGTCACTGTAGTAATCATAATTCATCATGTTCGCATGAACATCCGTTGTGGCTAAGATACTGACCTTTACGGCACTGCCGCTTTCTGTTTCTGCATGAGTAGGTACTGCTGGGAGAATGAGACTAATCAACATCATGGAAGTGAGCAGAATAGACAGGTTTTTCCTTCGTTTAGACCTATGTGCTTGCTTCTTCACCTGATCTCCGCCTTTCTAATTTTTTTGACCACAATACCTATTGTAGAAATGTTTCGTTAACTTTTGTAGTTATTTTTTGCAGATTATTGTAAAGATAACATAAATCATACGAATTACCTTGTTAAGGGAATGTGAATGAGTCTAAATGCTTATTTTTTCTGAAAGGGGGTTTTCTCATAGGGATAGGATGTTTGATTTCAATTGGCGGGGGTATAGTGTGTAGTGTAAACGATAATCAAGCAGGAGGGTTTCTACATGGGTAAGAAAATTGCAGTTGTCTTAACAGATTACTTTGAGGATGTTGAATTCACCGAGCCTGCAAAAGCCTTTAAAGACGCAGGCCATGAGATCACAGTCATTGAAAACGAAAAAGGAAAAACAGTGAAAGGAAAGCAAGGAGAGGCAGAAGTAAGAGTCGATGCGTCTATCGATAACGTGAAACCAGAAGACTTCGATGCACTTCTGATTCCTGGCGGCTTCTCACCAGACATTCTGCGTGCGGATGATCGCTACGTGCAATTCACAAAAGCCTTTATGGACGAGAAAAAACCAGTATTTGCGATCTGTCATGGACCGCAATTGCTTATTACAGCGAAGACGCTGGAAGGAAGAGGCGCGACCGGCTATACATCCATTCAAGTAGATATGGAAAACGCAGGCGCCAAATTCAAAGATGAAGAAGTCGTCGTTTGTCAGGATCAGCTTGTCACAAGCCGTACACCTGATGACATTCCAGCATTTAACCGTGAATCATTAAAACTGCTCGCCAAATAAGTAGTTTTGACAGGATAAACAAAGCCAGCACCTTGCGAGGTGCTGGCTTTTTCTGTGCATGGATATAAGAAAGCGGCGTCAACCGCAATTCAGTATCAGGTGCACGATTATTTTCTTAAGCTTTTCAGCTCGCTTGCAATGGCTTGCATTTCACTTGGGCTGAATGAAGATTTTTTCATCACCATTTGGTGAAGAAATTCAATATCTTCATACTTATCTGGACTGAAGTCTTCTGCTTTGATGACTCCAATATTCAGCATATTGAGCTTTTGCGAAATGTCTTCAATCAGCTGATTGACTTCAGCCGCTTTTTGCTGTGACAAGGGCGGCACGTCCTTTCCTGCATGTGTCGAATAATATGTCTATTTTAACAGAAAAGCAAAAGAATAAAAGGGCTATTATGACGACACTGAAATGTTTTTTTCCTTTTTCTCCTCTTTGATCTTATCAATGATTCGTTTGGATTCAAACACCACAACACCTGATAAACCGATGAGTCCAATTAAGTTTGGAATGGCCATCAGTCCATTGAGCATATCTGCTACGCCCCAGACGAAGTCATTCTTAAACACGGCACCGAAAAAGACAGCTATCACAAACACTATGCGGTAATACATGACGTACGAATCCTTCGCCAAATATGTAAAGCATTTTTCCCCGTAATAGGACCACCCAATGATGGTGGAATAAGCAAACAAAAGCAGCCCGATGGCGACAATGGTTGAGCCGATTGGTCCAAGGAAATACGCAAAAGATAAAGAGGTGAGCGCATCACTTTTTTCTGTTAAATACATATCTGCCATGACAATCGTAATGCCAGTGATAGAACAAACAATGATGGTGTCAATAAACACTTGCGTCATAGAGACGAGCGCTTGACGGGCAGGCATATCCGTTTTCGCAGCTGCAGCAGCAATTGGTGCTGATCCAAGACCAGCTTCATTGGAAAAGACGCCTCGCGCGACACCCCAACGAATAACGGTTCCAATCGCACCACCTGCCACGGCTTGACCTGTAAAGGCATCTGAGAAAATAAGACTGACTGCGCCAGGAACAAGATCAGCATTCATGACAAGAATGATGAGCCCACAAATGACGTAAAATAAAGCCATGACTGGTACAAAAATAGATGTCACTCGGCCGATACTTTTAATTCCGCCTAAAATCACGAGTGCCGTAAAGGCGGTAATGATGATACCTGTTACCCATGTTGGAATTTGAAAAGTAGAATTCATGACGCCTGAAATGGAATTAGACTGTACCAGGTTGCCGATCCCAAAGGCAGCACTGGCACCGAAAACAGCAAATAGCACCCCTAGCCATTTCTGCTTTAAGCCATGCTCTAAATAATACATAGGTCCGCCAGACATTTCGCCTTTTTCGTTTTTGACCCTGTATTTCACAGCAAGAACAGCTTCTGCAAACTTGGTGGCCATCCCGAAGAATGCAGCAAACCACATCCAAAATACTGCACCAGGACCACCTGCAATGACAGCTGAGGCAACACCGACGATATTCCCTGTACCGACAGTTGCAGCAAGAGCCGTCATTAATGCTTGGAAATGGGAGATATCTCCCTCTGATGTTTTGTCTTGTTTTGAAAAAGCGAGCTTTAAAGAATAAGGAAGTAATCTAATTTGAATGAAGAGAATGCGAAAGGTGAGGTAGATTCCAGTACCAACAATTAAAATCAACAGGGGAGGCCCCCACAAAAAATTGTTCATCGTCGTGACAAACTGCTCAATGATTCCCATCTAATGTCCCCCTTTGTTTGTGTAATTCTCCTAAAGTTTCTCCTGTTTTTGTGTAATTTGTCAATGCCGATGGAAGTTTTTCTTGCAAAGTTTCCAAAAGAAAAAGGGCTTGATATGATAGAGAAAAGGTTTTCCAAAGGGATTCTTAGGGAAAAGATAGGAGGAGAATGAAGGATGATTCATGTATTATTTGTATGCCTCGGCAATATTTGCAGGTCACCGATGGCAGAGGCGATGTTTAGAAAACGAGTCGAAGACGAAGGGCTGAGTGAACACTTTGTGATTGATTCAGCAGGCATTGGCGGCTGGCATCAAGGCAGTCCACCGCATGAAGGAACACGAAAGCTGCTTGATGAAAAGGGTATCAGCTATGAAGGAATGACTGCAAGACAAATCATGGATAAGGATATCACCACATACGACTATATCATTGCGATGGATGCTGAAAATGTTGGCGCCCTCCGCAGTTTAGCCGGCTATGGAAAACATCACTTTATTGGCCGTCTTCTTGACTTTGTAGAAGACGACGATCGAGACGATGTGCCAGATCCTTATTACACTGGGAATTTTGAGGAAGTACATGATTTAATCGAAACAGGAATTGATCGTTTTTTGACGTATGTAAAAAAAGAGAAACACCTTTAACGGAAAGGAGATCAGATGAGATGGAAGAGAACAATCAAATCGTGCTTCGGGGAGCTGTTATAGGTGCAGCCTGCGGCATATTGCTGACATTATTTCATCGTCCAACAAGAATTGCACTGAAAGAAAAATGGAATCACTGCCAGCAAAAGCTGGATGAATACCGCCTGGAGCCTGGCAGGATGTCTGCTTGCGTGAAGGAAAAAATGGAAGAAACGAAGCAATTGATGAGAACGGTCTCAGATGATTTGTCTTTTCTGAATGAACAGGTGAATCAGTTAAAGGAAACAACACCAAAGGTATTAGAGATTATTGAAGAAACAAAGGATCACTTTCAAAAGAAACAGAAAGATTGATCATTGGAGATGAGGCGTATGGGTTTTGTTAAAGCGTTAATTGGACGCTTTTTGCTGCATGAAGGACCGGCAAAATCAGCTGAACTTGCGTATTTCTTTTTGCTTTCATTATTTCCGTTTCTCATCTTCGTGCTGACACTTGTTGGTTATTTGCCGCTGACATCAAAGGATGTTCTAAGCGTCATTTCTGGTTATGCGCCAGAGGGAGCGCTTTCGATGATTGAATCCATTGCCGAAGAGACGCTGAATAACCGTAACGGCGGATTGTTGTCATTCGGGATTATTGCGGCCCTCTGGTCTGCATCCAACGGCATTAATGCGGTTGTCAGAGCATTTAACCACGCTTACGAAGTTGAGGAAAATCGTTCCTTCATTCTCGTACGTTTAACATCGATCATCTTAACCATTGCGATGGTGCTTACGATTATTTTTGCCTTAATGCTACCTGTCTTTGGAAAAGAGCTTGGCTTATTCGTTGCCAAATTAGTAGGGCAGTCAGATGCGTTTCTCACCATCTGGACAGCCATGAGATGGATTATTAGTCCACTGATTTTACTGATTGTTTTTACATCCCTATATTATTTTGCCCCTAATATCAGGCTGAAATTGAAATTTGTGCTGCCTGGCGCCATATTTGCCTCTGTTGGCTGGATTCTCGTTAGCATGCTGTTCTCATTTTATGTAGGCGAATTTGCCAACTATAGTGCGATGTACGGAAGCATTGGGGGAATCATTATATTAATGATCTGGTTTTATTTAACCGGCATTATGATCATCCTCGGCGGCGAACTCAATGCGCTTTTACATAAGCGTAAAATCGTACCAGGCAAGGTGTGAAGAAATACGGGCATCCTAAAGGAGAACGAACATGTTCAATCTTGACGGATGGGGGAATAACGAATGTCTAAACAATCGAAAAAAGGCGGAAGCAACACAAAACAAAACAAAGGCCATCAGCCAAAGCACAAAACAAGTGGAAGTGCGAATGGGCAAAATGGGTATCACTAGATGAAAAAACTCCTCTGCATAGGTGCAGGGGAGTTTTTAATGATTCAATATCCGTATATAACGCTTCAGGAGAAAAGTTGCATCAGGCTTTGGCTGATAGTGAGGATCGAGCTGAAACCCTGCTTTCATCGCAACACGTTCACTTCTGACATGACCAACAGGACAAAAGATTTCAAATCCATCGACTTCAGGAGCAAAAGTATCTGTCATCCATTTCACTGTTTTGGTCACAATACCTTGCCCTTGTGCATCTTGACCAATCCAATACCCAATATTGCCTATCCGATGCTGAAACGTCATGCGGAACACCCCAATTAATTGATCGTTTAATACGATACCCGCTTCTATGTCTTTTCGTTCAGCATAGGCAGTGTGGGCAGATTGAATAAAAGATTGAACATCTTCTATGCGATAACAGTGATTCACCCATGGTAGCCACTCTCCCAAGTGAGTTTTATTCTGCTGGATAAGTGCAAATAATGTCTCTGCATCGGCTACTTGTAAACACGCCAATTTTAAGTCATTTGAAATGTTAAATGTAAACAAAATAGATCCTCCATTTAGTTACTTTCAACCACTGCCAGCGTCCTCCCAAATCGAACACAGCAAAACACAAATAAAATCACGATACTGACAAGATAGAGTAAATTCATACCCTCGAACGTCTGCACAAAGAATCCGCCAAGAACCGGACCGAGAATACTTCCTGCACTAAACGCCATCCCGCACATTAAGTTCCCAGCAGGCAGCAGATGCTTTGGCAATAAGTCCGTCATATAACTGATGCCAAGTGAGAAGGTGGAACCTACAGCCATACCTGCGATAAAGAAACAGATCGCAACAGCCAAAACGGACTGAATGAAAATCCCTGCTAAAAGGAAAAAGAATGAACCGACGAGTGTCACGACTAAAATCATGCGGCGTCTGCCGAAACGGTCACTCAGCATCCCGAGAGGAAGCTGAAAAACAATACTCCCAATCGCAAACGCAGGTAAAATAAACGCAACAGCATCTATCGTCACCCCGCTTCTCAGCGCATACACAGGGAAGTTACTATTGAGTGTCGTTTCTAAAAAGCCGTAGCAAAACGGCATCATAAACGCTACCCAGCCAAATTGGAACGCCTTCTTGAAGCGCTTCAAACTATTTGTCTGCTCTGACGTCTGCATTTCACCTGTATCAGGATATGTATTTTTTAAAACAAACACAAGCAGCCAAATACACAAACTAACTGCACCAGACACAATAAACGGCAAAGATGGATTGATTTCAATGAGTGGTGTTAAAAAAGGGCCAGCGGCAAAACCGAGTCCAAAGGATAACCCATACAATGAAATATTTCGCCCGCGATTTCTAGATGATGAGGCATAGGTTACCCACGTCTGTGTGGAGAAATGAAGCATATGATCACCGATGCCAATCATCAGCCGCAAGAAGAACCAGACGACATAAGATTCAATAAAGACAAAGCTAAACAAACTTAAAAAGACAGCAGCGCCCCCAATGACGATCAATGGTTTAAATCCGAAGCGACGCAGCGGCGCTTCCATAAAAGGAGACGCAAGCAGCACGCCGAGATATAAGCCGGTGGCATGCAGTCCGTTTAACGTCGGGGAAGTGCCGGCATGTTCGAAAATAATCGAAATAACTGGCAGTAACGCTCCCTGTGAAAAACCAGATACGGATACAAGTAAAATTAAAATCATAAAATGAATTCTCGACATAAGAAGCTCCTTACAAGTTCATGCTTTCATCGTACAATGGAACCATAGGGGTTTCAATAGAAAGGTGGAAAAGGAATGAAGCTGATATACGAAAATGATCGGTGGGTCGCAAATGCTGATCAAAGGCAGCTACATATTTCAGGAAATGAAGAAACGGGATACAAACCATCTCAATTGTTCACCTCAGCCATTGCGGGCTGTTTTGGAGAAATGGTCATTCATGTATGCCGGAAAAAACGAATATCCTATCAAGGGCTGACCATTACGCCTGAAACGACAAGAGAAGGAACTGTAAACAAAATCACTCATATTCATTTACATATGATCTTTGAAAGCATCAGCACCTCTGATGAACAGCTGGAAAAAGTAATGAAACTTGCGTTGAAGCATTGCTCCATGGTGCAATCCGTGAAAGGAACGATCGATATCACCCTTTCACACGAACGAATCTAAATGTATATGATGCCGGCACTCACGAAAGAATAACAGTCAGATATGATGTAAAGGAGATTGGCTGTATGAATCGTTTGTTTCTAGTGATTGTCGCAATCGGTGTTCCATTATCTGTAATTGGCAGTTTTCTTCATTTTCCGCAGGCTGTCATGTTCGCCGTCTATTGTATCGCCATCATCGGTCTTGCAAGTTATATGGGAAGAGCGACAGAGAGTCTTGCCATTATAGCGGGACCAAGAATTGGTGGGTTATTAAACGCTACTTTTGGAAATGCAGTAGAATTAATCATTTCATTTTTTGCATTAAAACAAGGACTCACCGCGATTGTCCTTGCTTCACTCACTGGCTCAGTGATCGGCAATTTACTGCTCGTGGCTGGACTGTCTTTTTTCGTTGGCGGATTGAAATTTAAACGACAAGAGTTCAATGTACACGATGCAAGGCATAACTCTGGGCTGCTTATGTTTGCGATTATTGTGGCATTTGTCATTCCAGAAGTCTTTTCCATGGGGATGGCAGAAGATCGTCAATTTGTTTTAAGTATCGGCATTAGCATCGTGATGATTTTGCTTTATGTCGCAGCGCTCTATTTCAAACTGGTCAGCCACAGAGGTGTTTATGTTGCCAAGCAGGAAATTGCGAAAGGGGGAGCCGCGACGGAAGAAGAGACACCAGAATGGTCTGGGAAGTTTGCCACGGCGATTTTACTCCTTGCGACAATTGCTGTGGCGTATATTTCAGAGCGGCTCGTCCATACATTTGACACGGTCGGAGAACAGTTTGGCTGGAGCGAACTGTTTATCGGGGTCATCATTGTTGCGATTGTCGGTAATGCAGCAGAACACGCCTCTGCTGTGATTATGGCGTATAAAAACAAAATGGATGTCGCAGTGGAAATTGCTTTCGGTTCCACACTTCAAGTCGCCATGATGGTCGCACCGATCCTTGTGATCAGCTCTCTGTTTTTTGAAAAGCAAATGCCACTGATCTTCTCATTACCAGAGCTCATTGCCATGGCATCCTCTGTTTTACTGACGGTCATCCTTTCAAATGATGGGGATACGAACTGGTTTGAAGGTGCTACATTGCTCGCTGCCTATTTCATTATGGCGATTGGATTTTTCCTTTTATAATCTTTTGTGGATAAGGGACGTCTTTCGGGAAAATACTATGGAAAAATGAATGAGAAAGAGTGATGATATGAAAAAGATGCCCCGCATCATGTTTGTTGTTCTCTTATCCTTAAGTTTTCTATACAGCTTTCCAGCCGAGGCAGCAAAGCCGTTTAAGGTGCCATCGTCTGTCGCCAGTATCTCAAAGGAAAATACGTATCCAAATGCGTCACAGGATCAACCGCTGCTCCAGCCGAGCGAGCTGACGGCCGAATTATTTAAAACAACAAGTGTACCAATTGAAAATACACATTTGATTAAAATGCTGAATGAATCCAGCATCTCAGGTACACCGCTAGCAGTTGGCTACAGGGCAACGATTTTTCTTGGAAGATGGGCACTCAGCTATGATTCAAACGAAACCGTCGCCAATTGGGAATACAAAAAAGTGAACACGAATCACATTGATAATAGAGGCGGAAACAAAACAGCCATCGGCAAATATGTGCAAAAGCAACAAGTAAAAGTAAGTGGAGGGCTCACAGCAAAAGTACCAAACCCAGAAGATGTGAAAACATTGATGATGCAAAAAGCCATCCAAAAAACAAAACTTCCGCTCGCCTTCGACACAGTGATTGGTGCAGGAACAAAACGAGATCAGTCCTACCACGTATCTCCGAAAAAAGCAGCAACCCTGCATGCATACGCTCCAGCCATTAACGAAAAAGGAAAGGTTACTTACGGAGAAGTGTACCTTGTGCTCAAGGGAAATAAACGCAAACTTGTCGTAAAAAATGTGACCTCACAAGGAATCGGCGCTTGGATTCCTGTTCAGGATCACCTGACGTTTGGGTTTCAAGGGATGAATTAAAAACAGTCATCTCCTCTTACCAAGGGGAGATGACTGTTTTTTGATTAAGATGTCCTATCTTTTTTCTTTTTCATTTCATGAATGTAAAAATCAAAGGAGTTATATAAATACCATATAATGAAAAAAAAGAAAATGATTTTAGTGAATATCGTCAAATTGTTGAAAATAAAGCATAGGCCAATATAAGGGAGGATCATAAAGCCAGAATACGAAAACCACCATGTTTTAAAAATGAAACTCAACCCCTTGGTTATTTGTGGGAATGACTCTATCTTCATATTACATGGTCTTGAGTAGAACGTAAACCTTACCTAGACAATAAAAAAGCCAACGCAGAAGTTGAATGAATCCAACAACTACGATGGCTTAGCTGATTATTCCCCTAAATCCACATTATGATAAACCTGCTGCACGTCTTCAAGCTCTTCTAATACATCGATGAGTTTTTCAAATTGTGCTTTCGATTCATCATCTAATGTCACTTCGTTCTGAGGCAGCATTGTGATTTCAGCGACAGTAAATTCTTCTACGCCTGCCTGTTTGAACGCTTCTTGAACTTGATGGAATTGATCTGGTTCAGCGTAGACGATCACCGTATCATCTTCTTCCATAATGTCACGTACATCAATGTCTGCTTCCATTAAAAGTTCAAGCGTTTCTTCTTCACTTTTCCCCTCGACACCGATCACCGCTGTTTGGTCAAACATGTAAGCAACAGATCCACTGACACCCATATTTCCGCCGTTTTTCCCAAATGCTGCACGAACATCAGACGCTGTGCGGTTGACGTTATTGGTCAGGGCATCAACAATCACCATAGATCCGTTTGGACCAAATCCTTCGTAACGCAGCTCATCGAAGTTCTCTTCTGCGCCGCCTTTGGCTTTTTCAATCGCACGGTCCACAATGTGTTTTGGGACACTATATGTTTTTGCACGTTCTAGGACAAAACGAAGTGCTTGGTTTGATTCTGGATTTGGCTCACCTTGCTTGGCAGCCACATAGATTTCACGCCCGAATTTTGCGTAAATACGACTTGTATTGGCATCCTTTGATGCTTTCTTTTCTTTAATGTTGTTCCATTTACGACCCATCTTATTCACTCTCTTTCAATTAGTAAATACACAGTATGAGGGTCCCCATGCTGCATGAAATCAATCTGCTTTCTATTATACATGAATCAGTCAAGAGGATAGAAGTAAGAGGGCTGAAAAGAAAAGAATTCCTTAGCTGATATGTCCAAGTTGTTCAAGCGTCTTATTTTTCTCATGCGGTCTAGTCAGCTCATCACACCGAATGATTCTACCATCTAATAAAGTAAATAACGCCATCACATCTATTAGACCGTGGTCTCCTGTGGACAGCTCAACATGTACAGTGTAACGAAAACACCCTTGCTGAGTCTCTTCATCAAACAACATATCATGAAAGGCGGGGATGTCGAGCTGTTTGGTCATGACTTTTAATGTGGAGAGATGCTTTTTAAATTCTTCAAGGGAAGAGACCTTTCCATCAGTGACTTGCTGATAATCTGAAGAAAAATAAGTCTCCACCTTTTCTATATCTAATTGGATTAACACCTCTTGATACATTTGCTTAATAAAAAAAATCGCTTCAGTTTTTTTCAATGTAAACATCCTTTCTTTTAGTTAACCGGTGAACTATATAACATTATAATTAACTGGTTAACTAAAAACAATTAAAAAAAAATAACCCCATCACAAATGAGGTTATTTTGCAGGCTGTGGATAGACGAGATCCTCAAGCAATTTCACATCATGCTGATGAAGTTGTGTGATCATTTCTTTTCGCACAGCGAGGGCGGCTTCAAAGTATTTTTCATCCTCGACCATTCCTTTTACGGTGATCTCAATCCCGCGATTCAATTTATTGAGCCCCATAATGCCATGAACCTGAAAAGGTTCAATGGCGTTTTGGAATTCATCTTTTTTCAGTAAATCATGATGCATTTGATTTAACTGATCACATGCTGTTTCTAGCGCCTTGAAAGCAATGTCAGGATTTTGGTTTGCGCTGATCAAGACTGACTCTGTGATTCGCATGTAGTGCATATTGTAGTTTTGGATTTGACGAATGTCTCCGTTTGAAATGGTTAACAGCTTGCCGCTCCATTCTCTAATTTGCAAAGACCGGAGACCAATTTCTTCAATGGTTCCGTTAAAAAGATTATTGACCGTCACATAGTCACCTTTATGAATTTGCCGTTCATAAATGAGGAAGATGCCAGCTAAAATGTCACGAATTAAGGTCTGAGCACCAAAACCAATGACAATTCCAGCGACACCAGCCCCCGCAAGGATTTTCCCAAAGTCATGAAAAAATAGAGAAATCACATATAAGACAAAACATATGGAAGCTGTATACTTTGAAACCGATTTGACCAAGCTCTCAATCGTTTTTTTCTTCTTGTCTTCAATGAATTCAGTGCGTTTAAAGAAAATCTGAAGCGCTTTGTTGATCATAAAGACGGCAAGCCAAAGAATGAGTCCAACAAGGAGAATTTCAATGTATTTGTTCTTGACCACTGTCAGAAATGTTTCGTCCATCTATCGGTTACCCCCTGGCTGTACGAGAAGTAAAATCAACATCTTGATAATAACTGTTTTTCACAAGAACATTCGGACCAAGGCATTGCACACTTGGGCAATGACAATTCAGTTCTTTTGCCAATTTTGTGTTCATCCAGCGTGTATAAGCTGATTGCAACGTATCGGTTTCAATATTTCCTAATGGCGGTGTATCGCCAAAGTCTGTCACAATAATATTCCCATCAAAAATATTCACATTCAACCGTGAACGGCCATCAGGGTCATTTCGTACTGTCACATTTTTCGCTTGACGCAATCGAGACAAGAGGCGCTGGTCTTCTTCATCTGTGCTGCATGAATAAAATGGCAATGTGCCAAACAGCATCCATGTGTTCTCATCACGAACATCGAGCAGCTGATGAATCGCATCCCGCATTTGTGGAAGCGATAATGATTCAAGGGCGCTGGCAAAATCACTTGGATACATCGGGTGAACTTCGTGGCGTTGGCATTTCATCTCGTCCACGATTTGACGATGGATGTGTTCAATATAAGGAAGCGTACGCTTATTCAGCATCGTTTCAGCAGATACTGTTACACCCGCTTTCACAAGTGCCTGACTATTCTCGATCATGCGGTTAAACAATTTTTCGCGCTGCTCAAAGGTTGGCTTTCGGTCCATCATTGCAAAACCAACCGTAGCAAACTCTTCGACTGTTCCCCAGTTATGTGAAATGTGTAGGACATCCAAGTATGGAATAATTTCTTCATATCGAGCCAAATCAAGTGTTAAATTCGAATTAATTTGGGTACGGACGCCGCGTTCATGGGCATACTTTAATAAAGGAACGACATATTCCCGTACAGATTTCAGAGACAGCATCGGTTCTCCGCCTGTGATGCTAAGGGAACGCAAGAGCGGTACTTCATCTAAACGGCGAAGCAGTAAATCGAGTGGCAGTGCATTCGGATCTTTAGGTTGAAGCGTATAGCCAACCGCACAGTGCTCACATCTCATGTTACACAACGTCGTTGTCGTCAATTCAATATTTGTCAGCTTCATTTCTCCGTAATCCTGCACATCGAGATAGGCTTCCCAAGGGTCGAATGCAGGTGTAATCGGACGAAGTGCTGTTTTTTGGTTCATGGTATCTATCTCCTTTTCATTCGGGCAAACATAGACCCGCCAACAGTTAATTTTAAGCCCCATCACCGTTATACGCAAGAGGGGACACAATTGATTTACAAAGGAAAAAAAGATAAGCTATAAACAAATGCTAAAGGGAGTGTATCTATGGGCAAGGCAGCAGACAGCAAAGAGCAGCAGGTTGATTATTTAAAGAACCGATTAGATATGTTTATGAATGTGATTGATTCATTAGATCCTGAATCCACAGACGTTGAGGATATAGACAGACTCATCCAGATGATTGACGACCTAGAAGCGAAATATGAACGGTTTAAAACCGATTGGAAGGAAGAATAGCTCGCGCTGATGCGGGCTTTTTTCTTTAAATTGGCAGGTCAAAAAGTGTATGAGTACCCGGTATATTCTGCACAATAGAAGAAAAACCGGGAAGTGACGTAAATGAAAAAATGCATACTGATCTGTCTATGTGCGCTTTTTGTATCGATGCCTTTTTCAAACTTAGAAGCCGTGTCTAATCAGCCTATTCATTGGGGATTTGCTAAAAGCAAAGGGCACAAGCCAGCAGATGCCGGCAAGGAACTGACGACACTCTTAAAGAAATATGATGCTTTCTATTTAGGAAATACGAAAAAGAAAGAGATTTATTTTACTTTCGATAATGGCTATGAAAATGGGTACACACCCAAAATCTTGGACGTGCTGAAAAAGCATCAAGTACCAGGCACCTTTTTTGTGACTGGGCACTTCGTAAAGGACCAGCCCAAGCTCGTCAAACGTATGGCAGAGGAAGGTCATATTATTGGCAACCATTCCTATCACCATCCAGATTTAACAACAAAGAGCACGAAAGAAATCAAAGAAGAACTGGATCGTGTCAATGAAGCGGTATACAAAATCACAGGAAAACAAGATAACCTCTACCTTCGTCCACCGCGCGGGGTGTTCAGTGAAAGGGTACTAAAGGAAACGAAACAGCTTGGCTACCAAAGCGTTTTCTGGTCAGTAGCTTTTGTAGATTGGCATATCCACCATCAAAAAGGAAAACAGTATGCGTACAATCAAATGATGAAACAGGCGCATCCGGGTGCCATTTACTTACTTCATACCGTCTCAAGGGACAATGCTGAGGCACTTGATGATGCCATCACTGCTTTAAAAAAACAAGGATATACCTTTAAAAGCTTAGACGATCTCATGCTTGAAAAAGTATGGCATCTCCCTCAGCTATAGAAAAAAGCTTGCAGACATCTGCAAGCTTTTTGAATTATCCTTCTCTTATTATACGCTGGAACAAAAGGGGACGATGACGAGTAAAGGAGTCAATCAAGCCCTCACCGAAAATCGTGATGCTTTGCTCCCAAGGATGTCCTAGTAAACCCCAGGTCATCTCTTTTGATAAAAAGAAATAGTCATCTCCATTTGGGAGCACAGGAACTCTCCATTCTCCAAATTCATCTTTTTCAAATGAGCCGTATGGTGTGATCCAATAGCATTCGTGCTGCCAATCAAGTACCTGCATATATTCGCCGGTTCCGGTGATATTCTCCTGAAAAGACAGCAGTGCCTTCTTTTCAAGGTCTTCATCCGCACTTAGGAGAGAAGGGTCCTCGAAATAAGCAGAGATATCATATGTGATGTAAGGAGATGGTGCTTGAAAAACAGGAAAGCGAGAGATGCTTGGTTTAAATTTAAACTTTTGATCAAATGTTTTCCATGCGTGCTTTAGTTCTTTGTCTGTCAGTGGAATCCAGTTTTCCATAGTATATCTCCCTTTCAAGCACTTCTCTCAAAAAACTATTTGAAAATCCTAAACCATCCTTTATGTTTAAACCACAAAAGCATCCCTGAGACAAGCAAACCCATGAAAATCAGTACGCCAAAATAGCCATATTTCCAGTGTAATTCAGGCATGTTATCAAAGTTCATCCCATATACCCCAACAATAAAGGTTAGTGGAATAAAAATCGTCGAGACAATGGTCAGTGTCATCATGATGGCATTCATTCGATTGGAATTTAGTGTTTGATAGCTGTCTCGTAAATCGGCTGTCATATCACGGTTTGACTCAACGATCTCTGTTAGTTTCAATAGATGATCATAAATATCATTAAAATATGCTTGCCGGTTTGCATCGCTTTTCATCATATTCGTGTTCACAATTCGATATAAGAGGTCCCTCATCGGGATAATGGTTCTGCGCAGTTTGAGCAAATCGGATCTAATCCCGAATACTTCGTTCATTAATGTACCATACGTTTTATGCCCTTCTTCATCCTCGATTTCATTGAGCCTGTCCTCAATTTGATAAATAATAGGAAAATAATCATCGACGAGCTGGTCAATCAGCATATAAGCCATATGCTCTGGACCGCTCTCTCGTGCTTTATCAGACCCTTTGAGCTTTCGAATGACTCGATCAATGTAGGGTGCTTCCTTCAAATGAAAAGTAACGATATAGTTTTCTCCAACAAACAGGTCGACTTCCTCAGATCGAAGTGTTTTTTGATTGAGGGCATGAAGAACGAAAAATAAATACCCTTCATAAAAATCAAGCTTCGGCCGCTGTAAATAATGGAAGCAATCTTCAATCGCAAGCGGATGGAACTGAAAAAATTCCTTTAACAGTGCTGCTTCCTTTTCCGTTGGCGCATAAAAATCAATCCAATACCAGGCAATATCGGGGCTTGAAAGCTGCTGCAATGTTGCATGTTCAATCAAGTCGCCGTTTTTTGTCACTGCAAGTTTTTTCAGCATGTGCACCCCTCCAGACTTGCATTATATCATGAAGCAGCAGCGGTGAACTTATACGTTTTCACCATAAAAAAGCCGATCTCATCGCTGAGATCGGTCCAATGTGCGTGTATGATTGATGGATAAAGCGAGAATTAAGGACGACGGAAGTTGACGAAACCACCGTTACGGTCGAACCAACCTCTAAATGCCCAGTTGATGTAACCGCCATCACCTTTGTTTGTGAAAGATCCATTTTCAAATACCCAAACTCCGTACGTAATGCTTCCGTATTTAACAGTAGCAAACGTTTTAACACCGTTGAAACGAGTCTCATAGCCTTGGCTTAAGTTAAATACCATAACATTGTATTTTGCGCCAGCAGCATAGAAAGCAGACTCCATTAATCCTTTGACAAAGCCTTCACGGTTTGTGTTAGCATTTGCAGCATTAATTAATGCATTGGCAATTCCAAGTACGTCAAAGTTAATGTTAACATTTGTCGCATTTGTCGTTGCTTTACCTTCAGCAGCTTTGTTTAACACAGTTTGCTGAATAGTTGTTGAAACTGGAGCAGTTTTTTGCTCAGCAGCGTCAGCGAATACTGGTAGTGTCGAAGAAACAGCAGTGGCAAGGGCAACAGAAAGAATTGTTTTTTTCATTGGTCGGATCTCCTTTGTTTTTAAATTTTGGGTCTTCTTTTAGTAAAACGTGAAACTAGGTGAAGCCGGTTATCAATGAGGTAAATATGTTCCTGCAAGATGAAACAAATGATTGCCTAATCCGCTAATTCCTTTGTTCACCTCCTTGATATGTCATAATTATACAAATATTTTTGAAACAGAAGATATCACCCATAGGTTCTATTTCTAATTTAAGGAAAATGATCCTAAAATGTTGAAGATTGCTGTCGAATTTTAGCTAAATTCGACTAAAAATTTTCATCTATCCAAAAGGAGAATGACCATAAATAAGGAAGATATAACTGATAAATTCTTGTACTCTTTATATTTAAAAGTATTCAATATAGAGAATCATTCATGCAAAGTGAAACAATCACATCTGCGTGTTGGCAGAAAGGAAGAGGAAAAACATGTGGGAAAAACACCTATTGGTTGAACCGCCCTATCACTTCGATCAAGTGCTGAGACGTTTGTCGAGCGATCCATTAAAGGCGGTCGATCTGGATAAAAGAGAAATCAAAGTACCGATGAGGCTGAATCATAAACCGTACGTTGCAGTCGTTCAAGCGACAGGAACAAAAGAAGCGCCTTCGTTCCGGGTACAGGCTAACGGACCGGAGGAAGCCATCCTTTCTGAGGTGAAGCGGATATTTGGCATGGAGCATCAATTACATGCCGTGCATGACCATTTTGCTCAAACAAATCTTGCGCCCATTTTTGAACGTCATATCGGAACGCCGCTTATGCTGGATTTCCATCTATATCATTGCTTGATGAAATGCATCATTCATCAACAGCTCAATCTTGCATTTGCTTATGAGCTGACAAAACGGTTTGTTCAAACGTATGGTGAGCAAATCGACGGCGTCTGGTTTGACCCTTTACCGGAAACCATTGCATCACTTGAAACCGATGATTTGAGAAAACTGCAATTCAGTCAGCGAAAAGCGGAATATGTGATTGATGTCTCAAAGCGAATAGTGAGCGGCTCTCTGGATTTAGAAGAATTACACGACTTAACGGATATTGAAATTGAAGAACGTCTGCTTCCGATTAGAGGGATTGGACCTTGGACGGTTCAAAATGTCCTCATGAATGGACTTGGAAGACCAAATCTCTTTCCAATGGCAGATATCGGGATTCAAAATGCGATCAAACGTCACTTTGACCTGCCAGAAAAGCCAACAAAAGAAGAGATGGCAGTTTTAAGCAAGGAGTGGGCACCGTATTTAAGCTACGCCTCCCTTTATTTATGGAGAAGTATAGAGACAGATAAATAATTGAAAGGCATTTTCGCTCTTCGTCCAAGTCGTGATATACTATTCAGATGGAATAAAATGAGGACAACCGATAAAGGTTTAAATAGAACGGAGAGAATAAACGTGAAAGAAAAACAGCAAGGAGCCCTTCTGCAAAAGGGACAGCAGTTCCCGCTTACCATTAAACGCCTTGGCATTAATGGGGAAGGGGTCGGTTATTTTAAAAAGCAAGTGGTCTTTGTCCCAGGTGCACTTCCAGGTGAGGAAGTAGTAGTTGAAGCAACGAATGTACAAGCAAAATATGCAGAAGGTACGGTGAGGAAAGTCCGCAAGCGCTCAGAACATCGAGTGAAACCGCCGTGCCCAGTATACGAAGAGTGCGGGGGCTGTCAGCTTCAGCATTTGGCATACGAGCAGCAGTTAAAGGAAAAACGCGATATTGTCATTCAATCAATGGAGCGTCATACAAAGCTGTCGGTTGAAAAGATCGACATTAGACCAACAATCGGTATGGAAGATCCATGGCACTACCGGAATAAAAGTCAGTTCCAAGTCGGAAGATCACATAGCGGCGACATCATCGCAGGGCTTTATGGGCTGAATTCCCATAAACTTGTTCCGATCAAGGAATGTATCGTCCAGCATCCGAAAACGAATAAAACAACAGGCGTCGTCCGCAAAATTTTAGAGAAATTCGGCGTATCTGTCTACAACGAGCGGACAAGAAAAGGCGACGTGCGCTCGATTGTTGTGCGTGTCGGCTTTGAAACAGGTGAAGTCCAAGTCGTCCTTGTCACATCAAAGCCTGAGTTTCCAAAGAAAAAAGAAATCGCCGAAGCCATTCAAAAACGTCTGCCAGAAGTGACGTCTATTATGCACAATATCAATGGCGAAAAAACGTCAGTCATCTTTGGGCATAAAACATCGCACCTAGCTGGCAACATGGTCATCCAAGAATTTTTAGGAGACATCTCCTTTGAATTGAGTGCACGGGCTTTCTTCCAATTGAATCCGAAGCAAACATTAAAGCTTTACGACGAAGCGAAAAAAGCGGCCAAACTGACAGGAAAAGAAAAGCTCGTCGATGCGTATTGCGGCGTTGGAACCATTGGAATGTGGCTCTCAGATGGAGCAAAAGAAGTAAGAGGTATGGATGTCATCAAAGAATCAATTGATGACGCGAAGAAAAATGCCAAAAAACACGGCATGAAAAACGCGACTTATGTGACAGGCACAGCCGAACACTGGCTGCCAAAATGGGTTAAAGAAGGCTTCCGTCCCGATGTTATCGTCGTCGACCCGCCAAGAACAGGCTGCGAGCGCACTTTCCTAGACACTGTCAAACAAGTCAAACCAAAACGCTTTGTCTACGTCTCTTGCAACCCATCTACACTAGCAAAAGACCTCGAATACATGTCAAAAGACTACAAAATCGAATACATGCAGCCAGTTGATATGTTCCCGCATACGGCGCATGTGGAGTGTGTAGTGTCTTTATCTCTTAAATAAAAAGGGAATGACAGCTATGATAGACCAAAATGCATTCAAACGATTCCAACTATATATGGACCCACAGCAGACGAAATTGGTGGACCGAAAACAGCAATAGAAAAGGCAGTAACTAAATGAAAAAACCCTTCCAACAGGAGGGGTTTTACTTTAACTAACAATCTATTTTTTCCTAAGCTCTTTTTTCGTATTCTCTTCTATCATTGTACTTAGACCTCTATAATGAGACATCCATCATGAACTCTCGATTCTCAAACAAAATCATGTCTTACTCAAATATCAGTTGAATGAATTTTGGAATGAATGTCAAAAATCAAGATTCTTACAGGGAGTTATTGAATATGAGACTAAAAGAACATGAAATATAACAACTTTATATATTCGTAAGAGGCCCACCTATTATTTAAACATTAAAACTGCAAAATGATAATTGGAGGGATTATGATGAATGACAAACAGTTTTCTTCATTTATAAAACAAGCAGATGAACCTTTTGTTGGGTGGGATTTCTCATTCATATCTGAAACTGGAAGAATGAAAAGTGAGTTGCTTTCATGGTCATATGGTAGTATAGCTACTTCTCTTGTTCAAAGTGCAAAATCAATGCTGGACATGGGAACAGGTGGTGGAGAGTTTTTATCAAAATTAAGACCTTTTCCAACATCAGTTTATGCTACAGAAGGTTACTTACCTAATGTACCTGTCGCAAAAGAACGATTAACCCCTTTAGGAGTTAAGGTAGTTCAAATTTCTAATGATGAAAATTTGCCGTTTGAGACTGGAAAATTTAATCTTATCATCAATCAACATGAGTCATTTTCATCTCAAGAGGTGAGAAGAATTATCTCGAAAGAAGGTATTTTTCTAACTCAACAAGTCGGTGGACTCGATTGCATAGAGATTAATGAGAATCTAAGGGTACCAATAAATGAAGAATTTATTGATTGGAACTTACAGCTAGCTTTAAAAGAGATACAGGAGAATCATTTTGAGGTGTTGAAAAGTGCTGAAGAGTTCCCCATTCTAAGATTTTATGATATCGGAGCATTGGTGTATTATCTAAAAGCAATTCCTTGGCAAGTGCCAGGTTTTGAAATAAGTAATTTCAAGGATGAATTATACACCATTCATAAAACCATTGAACAAAAGGGTTATTTTGACGCAAAACAACACCGATTTATGATTTTAGCTAAAGCAATTTAGTTGGAAATGGAGCCTTCGATCTATTTGAAGGCTCCAGCTTAATTCTGAACTAATGTCACTCCTGAATGCACGATACATGGCCTGAAAATGTTTCCTTTTATTATTGTCGGGCTTGAAAGCATTCTAAAAAATAGAGGAGGATAACGATGAGTCAATTTGAGATTTTGACAAAATACATACCGATGCTTCAGGAGGATCATATCGGAGAATGGGTGATCGATCAGGAAAATGATGGAACAGCTGAACGCCCAATCCAGATGCCCTTTGTGAATTATTCCGAAACGGTCCAACGCTTTATTGAAGATGTCTATACCTTTGCAGAACAGCATCAAGAAATGGAACTTACCCACTATAGAGAAATCCTCAAAGAAAATGGCATTGAATGGGGAACGAACGATATGGAGCATGTGGACATTTCAAATTTAAATGCGCAGTGTGTACTTGCTCTCATCATGGGGGTTTTGAGAGCTGAGCGATTTAGTGAGGGAGCCATATTCAATTTCTTTAAAAGTGGAAACATGTTGAAGTGTCTCGAAAGATTGGATTGTTTGGAGTAAGAGCGGTTTATTTCAATTATTGGAGTGATCATATGAAAAATAAAACAGGTGCAGTAGATACTTTTCCTCCTATGAAAATAGAAGAAATTGATCAAATTTTATTATATGATCTTGATGCAATAAAAATTGAAAAAGAAGATGAACGTATAAAATTCATTTTACAAGATCCCTATTGTCCTGATAAAAGTCATATTCACAGTGTGTATGTCATTTATAAGAAATCTATACTCAATTTACTTGAAGGTAGGATTCGTTCTATTCATAGTCATGAATTCAAGAATGCTAATAAAAAGGATCGAACGATTTCTAAAGAAGACATTGAGTATGTATTAGAGATGGCTACAGTTGTGGTTCTTGCAAGTGAAAATAATGGAGTAGTGACGAATTATTTTTATAGTGGAGACGGAGAAAGGTTAGATCGTATTTTTAATATATGCTTAGGTTATTCAACAGATTTACAAAAGAAAGAGCATAAAGTAAGTTTGCAACGATTTATGGGTGATATAAAGATTGTTGAAGCGATGGGATTGTTAGAAAAAATAGTAGGATAATGAGCAAAACCTAGATTTTAGAGAAATCTAGGTTTTTTCGTGCTTTTGAAAAATTTAATCAACTTCATGTTGACCTTCCCCTTAACTGAAAGGTTTATACTGTGATCAGATCAACAAATCGGAGGAGATGCAGGATGTTCAAGATCGGTGATTTTTCTATGTTAAGTAAAGTGCCTGTTAAAACCTTAAGATATTATGACCAAATTGATTTATTAAAGCCACAGCAGATCGATCAAGATTCGGGATACCGTTATTACTCAGCTGAGCAGCTACTTGAGGTCAATCGAATTTTTCTCTATAAGGAATTAGGCTTTACGTTAAAGCAAATGGGGCAGCTTCTTCGTGAAGATATTTCTGTCGAGCAGATTCAGGGCATGTTTCTCTTGAAAGAGAGTGAGATTCAGCAATTGATCGAGAGAGAACAACAGAAATTAGCGCGTATTAAGGAGCGGATGCATCTCATCAAACGAGAGGGCTGTGTTGAAAAAGAACAGGAGGTCATCATCAAATCGGTTGAAAGCAAACGTATCATGTCTTTTCAATCCAACGGAACTGTTGACGAAATCCCTTCATTCTTTCAAATGTTTCATCATTTATTACATAAACATCAACAAGAATCGATCTCGGGACCACAAGTGGTGCTATGGAGAGAATCATTGAATAAAGAAAGTGAGTTCGAATTTGAGGTGGGGTATTCCGTCAAATCGTTCAGGTGCTCTCTTCCTCAGGGAATGACAATTCGCACGTTACCTGCAGAAGACACCATGGCGACACTCTTATCTCATTCACATTCTCCATCCGCACAAACTGCTTGTGTTGACTTGGCGACATGGATCGAACATAACGGATACCGCGTGAAAGATGATCAGCCGGGCCGAGAAATCTATTACCCATTGTCAGAAAATGAAGAAGGCAGACTCATTGAAATTCAAATTCCTATTAAAAATGAAATCAAATCGTAAACATGGCCCAAAGGAGAAACGTCACGATGCAAAATAAAACCGTTGTCTATTTACTTGCTTTAGCAGCTTTTTTAATCGGAACAATCGAATATATCATTACAGGGATTATTCAAATGGTCGCAGATGATTTACAGGTCACGACATCAGCTGCTGGTTTATTGGTCACATCCTTAGCGCTCTCAGCAGCAATCGGCGCACCGATTGTCATTGCACTAACCATCAATATCGACCGCAGAAAAATATTATCATGGATGCTGATCATTTTTACTTTAAGTAATATCATCACAAGTGTCAGCCATTCGTTTGAAATGGTGCTGATGACAAGGGTTTTACAAGGAATTAGTGGAGGGACGGCCATTGTGGTGGCAATGGCTGTGGCCACTCGTCTTGTGGAACGAGAAAAAAGAGGAACAGCGATTGGCATCATTTTAATGGGATTAAGCAGCTCCTTGGTTTTAGGCGTTCCAATCGGGACATTTCTAAGCAGTATGATCGGATGGAAAGCATTATTCGCAGCCATTGGAGTGATCACGCTTATTCCGCTGATTGTGGTGTATAGGCGGATCCCTTCTATGAAAGAACAAGAACCGGTGACACTTCGTATGCAATTATCGATTTTAAAAGACAAGCGTATATTACTTGCGGTGGCAGTGACGCTATTTTATGTAGGTGGATATTCCACGTTATTTACCTATTTAACGCCCTTCCTGCAAGCATCAGCCAACCTTAGCATCACAGAAATCAGTGGCATTTTGTTACTAGCGGGAATATGCAGCTTTTTAGGATCAAGTCTTGGAGGGATGGCAGCAGATAAAAAAGGACCCATCTTCACGATTTTTTCTGGCATCATCTTGCAAATCTTGATGCTCATGCTACTAGCATTTGTCACAGGGAATCTCGTGGTCATGGTGGCTGTTATCATGATATGGATGATCGCTACATGGAGTACATCACCAGCTCAGCAGCTATATCTTGTAACCCTTGTACCGAAATCTCCTGATATCGCATTAAGTGTTAATACATCATTTATTCAATTTGGATTTGCTTTAGGCTCGGGGTTAGGGGGGATTGTATTGAGCAGGACATCTATATTGCACCTGAGCTGGATCAGTGCTGGAACGGTTCTTCTCGCTTTACTCATGACCGTCTTGATGGTGGCGTTTGACAGAATCTCTCAGCAGAAGAGTTTGAAGGTGATCGAGCAAGGAAGGTAACATAGATTTACTAGTATTGAGGGAACTACTTATTTCGGTAGTTCCTTTTTTGATTTGAAGAATGCACCAGTTGAGAAGTTTATTTGCTACAATAGGAGTAAATATCCAAAGAATGAAGGGATCAATTTCACACTAGCTTTTTAAGGGTGAATAATAAATTATTTTAAAAATGTATGTCAAACAAAAGTACTACTAGACAGGAGAGAATACATAATGCCAATAAGTGAGAAGATCATCAATCGTAAAGGCGCTCGAAAGGGGAGTGACATTCCTCATGACGTCTTGATTCTTTTGAATCAGGGAGAGTTAGAGAGTGTCAATTTAACTGAATGGCTGGCTGTCAATCATGTGACTCTATTACAGCATGTTTTGCCGTCCATTGGTTTAGACAAACATTTAATCGATCTTTCAGCAGAAATCGCCAAACAAAAAGCGGAGTCAGGCATGAAAGCGATTCGTCTTATCGGTCATTTGTTAGATGAAATGCTGCAGGAAGAAAATGAGGAAAAAAGAGTGGAAGTCATACAGGCATGCAGTTGTCACATATCTGATAGCGTCCGCTGCTGGGCTGCTTATATGAACAAACAGCATTCATCCTCTTTAGAAGAGAAACTAGCGTACATTCAGCCATTTGCAGCTGATCATCATTTTGGTGTACGCGAAATTGCTTGGATGTCAGTGAGAGAAAGTCTAAGTCAGCAGCTCGATCAAAGTATAGAATATTTAACAGAATGGGCAAAAAGTGAGGATGAAAATATTCGTCGATTCTCTGTAGAGGCAATCCGTCCAAGAGGTGTATGGACAAAGCATATTGAGTTATTAAAACAGGAGCCAGAAAGAGCACTGCCAATTCTAAATCACCTCAAATCTGATCCATCAACATATGTTCAAGATTCTGTAGGAAACTGGCTGAATGACGCTAGTAAAACACAGCCTGATTGGGTACGAAACCTGTGCGAACAGTGGTCAATGGATTCTGATACAAAAGCGACTAGCAGAATTGTTAAGAAAGCCAAAAGAACGATTGTGAAGGGGAATTTGTGAATTAGAGCATGATCTACATTCCTTTTATGAGGAGATTTCTATCGATAAATCAATCGGAAAGAAAGTCTCAGAGAGTTGTACGCAAATGGCCCCATTTCGTGGGGCTTTTTGTTTTTCGTAAAAGTCTAGCTTCCACTGTTCTGCCATGATTACTTCTGTAAAGATCTAATCATCTCCTTGTCATACTTTTGAATGAAATTGACTCAATAGAATTGACGAAAGAACCATGAATAGGTGAAGATGAAATAAAATGTAAGATAAAGGGAGACGAATGATGATACATATCATATTTGGGGCGGCAGCTGCCGGTAGTTTAAAACAAGCAATACGTGAAATGAAGCAAAAACAAATAGATGATGTCATCGCTTTTGATGATATCTATTCAATTGGACCACTTCTACATTTACACGAACATGAAGGACAAGCGAACCGTATAGAATGGCTGCGTAACGTGATGTCAAATGAATTTGGCTATTTTGACGACATGGTCAACGATCAGCATAGAATGCTTCAGCAAATAAAAGAAATAAAAGCTGGCAGTCGTATACTCATCTGGACAGGCAGTAATGCACATGAGCAAATTGCCTTGCGATATGCCATCTATTTATTAAAAGAGAAAAGCATTGAATTGTCTGTAATCAATATAACGACAGCATTTGATCAGCTGTTCAATACGAATACAAGAAGAATGATCCTTCGACATTCCGGAGAAATCGCATCTGAAAAATTTAAAATTTTGTATGAGAGTAAAGAGCATATTCACCCAGTGACAAAAGAAGAAAGAGAAAGATTACAAAACGAATGGCTTTCACTTGCTAAAGAAAATCATATGCTGCGGATATGGCAAAAAGGACAAGTGATCAGCGTACCAGAAGATGAATTTGATGCTTATTTAGTGAAAATGGCTAAGCGGCTTCATCAGTCCGCGCCAGAAGAGGAGTATATCGTCACTCCACGCTTAATAGGAGAAGTCATTGGTCATTTAGATCAGTATATCGGCGATGATTTTATTGAATATCGATTGAAGACATTAATTGATCAAGGGATGTTTGACATGAAAGGAAAAAGAACTTCCATGCGTTATTACTCGATTAAACTGACAGAGTTCGGTCAGAACTTCAAAAAATGGGTGTGCTGTCGAGAGTTTGAGGATCATCCTTTTGTGAAAATTGAAGGAGATTACGGTGGTGAACCTTTTCATTGCGGGCATTGTCAATGTCATTTAGAAAGAGATGATGTACCAATGAGTGATACCCTTTTCTCAAAGTTATGGAATTGGAATATACAGTATGGCCGCTGGTTTGACGAAGAAACCGATGATTTGCTGCCAAATGGTGTAGACATGGAAAGAAAGTTCAATCAAGAAGGAGAGCGAATCACTGAAGAAGTGAAACGAGCCTTATCTCCTGCGTTTCAAATTGAATACAGCCCAAGTGAATACACACAATATTACATTTAAAGAATGAATTTCGTTATCACTGCACAAAATAATCCTTTACATGATCCATCATCATCATGTAAGATATGGAGAAATTAAAAGCGAAGAAAAGGACATGAGCCATTTTTACTGGTTACCAGAGAGGGAAGTGACGCTGAAATCTTCCTAACACAGAAAAATGGTCTTACCACCTTTGAGCTGTATTGGGGAAATTACAGTATCCAATACCGTTTACGCCACGTTACGGCACCAGAGCCATAAAGCGAATACGCATTATGGGAATTTGGGTGGAACCACGGATCACACATTCGTCCCTTTACGAGGGATGGGTGTGTTTTTTTTGTTTACTTTTATAGCATGATTGCTTTGAAAAGGACATGAGCAGCTTTTATCGGTTACCAGAGAGGGAAGTCACGGTGAAATCTTCCTAACGCAGAAAAGCTATCTTACCACCTTTGAGCTGTATTGGGGAACATTACAGTATCCAATACCGTCTACGCCACGTTACGGCACCAGAGCCATAAAGCGAATACGCGTTATGGGAATTTGGGTGGAACCACGGATTACACATTCGTCCCTCTATGAGGGATGGGTGTGTTTTTTTATTTCAAAAAAGAGAAAGGTGTGTCAGTGATGAGAGAAAAAATGGTGAAAATTCAATTTCCAGATGGAAAGATCAAGGAGTTCTCCGCAGGTACGACTGTCGCAGAGGTTGCCTCCCATATTAGCCCAAGTTTAAGAAAAAAAGCAGTAGCGGGAAAGATCAATGATCAGACAGTGGACTTAAGTTATCCGTTAAACAACGATGCGGGGCTCTCGATTCTAACACTTGATTCAAAAGAAGGGCTGGAAGTATTACGTCATACAGCTGCACATGTATTAGCCCAAGCTGTGAAAAGGTTATATGACAATGTGACACTGGGGATCGGACCTGTCATTGAGAATGGATTTTACTACGATATGAAGCTGAATCAAACGTTAAGCGTAGAGGATTTGGCAATGATTGAAAAAGAGATGAAAAACATCATAAACGAGAATCACCTAATTCAAAGAATGGAGGTCTCTTACAAAGAAGCTGAAGTGATGTTTGCACATGATCCATATAAACTGGATATTTTAAAAAGTCTTCCTCGACAAGAAGCCATCACGATTTATCAGCAAGGAGAATTTATAGATTTGTGCCGTGGACCTCATTTACCTTCTACAGGGTATTTAAAGGCATTTAAATTAACACGTGTGGCAGGGGCTTATTGGCGGGGAGATAGCAATCAGGATGTCTTGCAGCGAGTGTATGGTGTAGCGTTTCAGCATCCAAATCATCTAGCTGATTATCTTCATTTCATGGAAGAAGCAAATAAACGTGATCACCGGAAATTAGGGAAACAGTTATCCCTCTTTATGTTTTCAGAAGAAGCGCCAGGCATGCCGTTTTATTTACCAAAAGGTCAGATTGTCAGAAATGAATTAATGACCTTTTCTAGAGAAGTGAGAGGTCAAGCGCAATATGAAGAAGTAAGTACGCCATTTATGATGAACCAAGAACTTTGGGAAAAGTCAGGCCATTGGGATCATTATCATGAGAATATGTATTTCTCAGAAGTAGACGATACAAGTTTTGCTTTAAAGCCGATGAACTGTCCAGGGCATATGCTCATGTTCAAAAATAACTTATATTCCTATAGAGACCTTCCGATTAGAATGTCTGAATTTGGTCAGGTGCATCGTCATGAATTCAGCGGAGCATTAAATGGATTGTTCAGGGTCAGAACATTTTGCCAAGATGATGCCCATATTTTTTTAAGAGAAGATCAAATCGAAGCTGAAATCAAACGGATTTTTCAATTAGTTGATTATGTGTATCGGACATTTGGTTTTGAGTATACAGTCGAACTATCCACTCGTCCAGAAAAAGCATTAGGGGATGACGCTATTTGGGATATATCCGAAAAAGCGCTAAAAAATGTGCTTGATCAGTTAAAGATTGACTACCATTTAAATGAAGGAGATGGGGCATTTTATGGTCCGAAGATCGACTTTCATATTCAAGATGCACTAAAGCGGAGCCACCAGTGCGCCACAATTCAGCTGGATTTTCAAATGCCAGAGAAATTTGATTTAACATATATCAACGAGAAAAATGAAAAGGTGCGGCCAGTTGTCATTCATAGTGCCATTTTTGGTTCACTTGACCGGTTCCTTGGTATTCTCATTGAACATTTTGCCGGCGTCTTCCCATTATGGCTCTCACCAATCCAAGTACAAATCATACCTGTCTCAAGCGTTCACCTTGATTACTGCATAGAGGTGCAGCAGCAATTAAGAAATATCGGAATTAGAGTCACAATCGATGAACGGGATGAAAAACTCGGCTATAAAATGAGAGAAGCGCAAATGCAAAAAATTCCTTATATCGCTGTCATTGGAGATACAGAAATGCAAGAAAAAACACTGAACATCAGACAACATGGAGAAAAAATGTCAAAGCTGCTGTCTATTGATGACTTTAAACACTTGGCAGCCCAGCAAATAAAAGACAGAACAGCTCAAATATGATGTGCTGATTTCATGAAGAAGGATAAGACGTTCATTGAATGGTGGGCGTCTTTTCATTTGTGAAAAAGCCGAATTGACAATTGAAAGGGAAAATATTGAAACATTTTTTCGTTAAAATCGTAATAAGGATAGAGCGTTTATCAGAAAAATTTGAAACGAGGAGGAGTTTATCACATGGAACAAGCTGCACTAAAAAAGATGAGGACAAAACAAATCGCTATCTCTAATTTATTTGTCGGACTTATGATCATCATTTTTTTAATGTTGATTCAAATTGTTAAAATCCAACTGACACATTTCCTTTTTTGTTTAGGAATTTTAATCCTTATCCAAGGCATTTTAGGCTTTATCAGAAAAGGAACAACAAAGTCTTTCATCCCTATTTTAGAGCAGGTAGCTATTTATGAAAAAGAGAAATTAGGGAAAGAGTGGGAAAAAGAAAAACGATTAGATCATGTGTGGAAAATCATATTGAGTGTCATTATGTTTATTCAATCATTCACTTTACAAAATGTGGATAATGCATTCAGTGACGTCGATCCTGCATTGATCATTTTCTTGTTTTTGATGGTTCTAGCCATTTTAAATATAAGCATGCTTTTTCGTTTTAGAAAAATTGACCGATCGACTGTAGGTGAATTAACAGGCTACACAAAAGAGTCAAATATAATGGCAATCGCTTTAGGATTTTTTATGGCAATCGTCATTTTCATCTTTATCGTTATTTTTATTCTTCCATAAAACATCATCATTTTGAGGTGAATTTATTGAAAGCAAACATTCAACAACTGATCGATCAGACAAAGGTGACATTTGGCTTAGATCTTTACTATCTAAAAAGACACAGTTTTCATCGCTACGTCAATATGTTCAATGAAACGGTGTATACATTGAATATGGAATGGTTTCCCTCTCATGAAACGGAACCCGAGGACGATGATCTAAACCCAGACGGCACAGCTGTCATTGAAGTGAACTTGAATACAGGACAGACCGAATCAGTTATTTTTGTTATGGACAAAACCTATGCGCAGCATGGTGTCACGTTTAAGAGACCTTATCCAGTTCATGTCATTCAATGGATCGAACAAGAAACAGGGTTGATCTATGGAGAGCATTTTCATATGCATCAGAAGGAGAAAGGGGAACTTTCTTTCGAAGAAGCAATAGATGGTGTGAAAGTAGCACCTTCAGGCAGAATCGAAGTGAAATGGAATGAACATGGACAGCTCATGTACTTTACACACCACGGTCCATTTTTAGCCAAAACATTACTGAAAGATGAGGAGTATGTGCTTTCCCTTGATCAGGTGGAGAACTTAGCTGAGCAGCAAGTGCAGCTGTTTCAATGGCCTTCCTTCGAGCACAATCAAATCCGGTCTATTTATGCGTTAGAAGAAATCTATGTGAAGAACGATGGAACAGGAACTCTTCCGTTTGAGCTTGGGCGTGAAGAAACGCATTGTATACACATGAATGAAGTCATTGAGTGGATTGAACCGATAAACAATGCCTTTGAAAAAAAGGAAATGGACATTCATGAGAACATTTCAGCTGAACAAGCTTTCTCATTGGAACCGTCACCAGATTCCTTCCCGATATCAAAAGAAGACCAGGATGAGTGTATCAAAGCGGTTCGAACCTTTTTGGCGCAAAAATATTCAAAGGATACAGGGAAGTGGGTTCTAAAAACACTCCAACGTGATCATGGATACATCCATGCGATATTAAAAACGAATGAGCAAGAAGACTGTGGATTTATGGATAAAATCAAGGTCTTCATTGATGCCAGCACTTTTGAAGCCATTAATTACATAGATAAAAAAGAGATGTTTCAAGTATGTGGGATACTCAATCCATCTCAAGCAGCTAGTGAAATCACCATAACTCAGAAAGAAGCCTTTGAAACATTGAGAGAACGCCTCGAACTTACACCCATCTATGTCTATGACGATGTGCAAAAACAATATGTTTTATGCGGCAAGCTCGATTGTCATGATGGCGTTGATGCAGTGAGCGGCGAAGTGTTCTCTTTGACAGACCTTTCATAACTTCCAAAAGAACAGTGAGGTGCTGTTCTTTTTTTGTCCCATCTCCCTCTTTTTTGCAGAAAAATGGAATATTGTAGCAGGAAGTTGTCGTTTCATCACGAAAGAAAACAGGTAAGAATATGATCATAGGTCCATTGTTTGGATTCGTGGTGGAGTCAATGAGATGACATAGGAAACGTTATACATATTAAACATTCGTGACAGTACAGTTGATCTACAGTATCAAGTCTAAAAAGTGAGTGATCATGTCTCAAGCCGTATGCGAAAATACGTGTACCGAGATCATATGATGAGTTGGTTCCGTTTGTTTTTAGGTGAGTTTGAAGCCAAGTTAGAAGAAAGTGAGGATATCTACCTTGAGTACATTGGAAGTGTTTCGTCAGTTTTTGGTTGACCATTATCCTGCGTTACAAGATGAGCTTTGGCTGAAAGATGTTGATACCCTTCGAATCTCTCCTATTCTTCATCCTTTTCTGAAAAGCAAGCTGCCAGATGGGATTGAAAAATTCACTTGTGTCCTATTCACGCAGCAAACAGATCAAACCACTGCCCCGCTCAAAGTATACCTTCTATTAGATGAATATGGGCAATCGCTTTACGCCATTGATTTGATGAATGAACAAATCGTGCTTCATTAATACAGAACCAAAAAGCTGCTTGAGCATGTCTCAGCAGCTTTTTTTTATGATGAACATTAGTTTGTCATATCAACCAATCTGCGGTGCAAGTTGTCCAATTCTTTTTTTGTTGGAAAAGAGCTGATCAGCAGCGTGGATCGCCCGAACTGAAGAGGAAGCTCAGTATCGGTCACAATCATATCAATCCCAAGTTGATCCATCGTGACATCATTTAACGTATTTTCTGGACTTGTGAAAATGTGAATGAGAGGAGGCACACTTAATTTAATTAAATCAGCAATAAACAAACTATGATAATAGCCTAATGTTGAAGTAACAAAAATGTTTAGCGCGTTTCTCCGTTCCATCTCCAAATGAACAAGTCCTCTCCATGAAGATGTAATCATACGAATCAATTCCCGTTCATTTTTCACAAAAGAAGCGAGGATATCGTCTGTTTTTAACTCTTGGATGATATGACTAATCCTCGAATAGAAGTAAGGAAACTGTTTTTTCACCTCTGATAAATAGCTCGATTTCTTTTTGAAAAGGAATCCATCTCTCACGGTAATTTCATTGGAATACACATAATATTGGAGAAGAACGAGTGTCATCACCTTACGATTCGCTATTTCTTGATGAAAAATCGACTCCAACTGGGTGATAAATGAATGAATGGCATCATAGAGGCGTGGTGTATGTGACTGAAAGAACGTCAATTTTTCTTCGACAGTTTCAATTGATTTAAAGTGCCCAATAGCTGGTTCGATCAATAGCAAAAAGACAAATTCATGGTGATCCAGCGTCACATCAAATACGTCTTTGGTCATTCGACAGATGTGCTCTTCCCATCTTTTGATTTGATCATAGATCCCTTTAGCTGTAGAGGTTTGTTTTTCTTCATTCATTGAGTACGTATATTTACGGCTGATTGTAAAACCTTTTCGCATTCGGTGAATGGAAACGCCGAACCACAGGCAGTATTTATCTATCGCGACATCTGGTACATTGACTTCGAGCACCTGAAATAGTTCTTGTAATAAATGAACTGCGTCTTGTTTTTGAATATCATCAAATGGCCAAAGGCGGCTTCCATACACTTCAAATAAAAATTCAACAAAGAATTGACGAATCTCCTTCTCATTCCCATGGAACTGCATACTATCTGGGCGTAACTCGATGTCATAGGATGTAAGGATCGAGTTGATTTTATGAATCGTGTTATACAATGTGGATCTACTGATATTAAGCGTTTCCATCCATTCATAGAAAGATCTGTTTTCTTCAAAAAAAATGCCGTCAATCAATCGAATTTCAATCGTATCCTTTAGAATTTCTTTGATATAGTAATCCACTCGTATCGTCTGCGTATTACAAATGGATATACCTTGTCTTGGCTTTATGTGGATTAACGGTTCTCCGTTCTCGGTTTGGAACGATTTCATTTGTTCTAAATCGCTTTGAATGGCACGAACCGAACCGATATGTTCATTCGATATCTCTTGAAGGCTCCACCACTTATTTTTGGATACAAGCAATTTTAAAATGTTTATCCATCTCTTTGATTTATTATCAATGAGCTCCATCAAACAACTAACTCCTTCCTTTGGCTTGCCTCTATATATTATGAAGTTCAGATGAAGAACATTTGAGCTCAAAATAGGCATGAAATGATTGTAATGTTTTGCCTAAATCGTTTTGTCTTCACTTTTGATGATATAAGAGAAAAAAATTAGACGAAAACAAATGTTATTCACTGATTCTCCATATATTTCTTTTAAAAGGTGATAAGTATGCCATGAATCCTATAAAAATGGATCATTTTGTTTATTTTTTTGCTGCTCAAACGGTAAATGTAAGAATAAAAAGCATCGGCTTTTTGATTACCATATGGAAGGGAGTAGAAGGAATGCGATCTATATGATGCTGAACTATCTCACCATACATACCATATGAGTCATGCTTTTTTTATATGAACGTTCTATATGTGAATACATGCTTATATATGCATGTACTAATCATTTGTTGTTCATTCCAGTATAAATAGAAAAATTCACATTTATTCTTTTCATGTTCCCTCTCACTATTCCCCATTGCTATAGACCCCTATCCAGCTACTATATCTACTACTCATGATGACCTTTCAAACTCATGATTGATCAACTCATTTTATACATAGGGTCTTAAGGTGCAATTTTTAGAAAAAATTTAATCAGAAGCGGAGTGATTGATCAGACAGTACACAAATGATTTTTTAATCGTTGTTGAAAATTAATTGTAGAAAAGGGTGGATGTATTGAAAAGAATATTGTCGCTGGTACTGATGACCGTGTTAGTCATACAGTCTAGTATATTAGGAGTCTTGCCTTTATCAGGGGCACAAGCTAAAGACATTCAAGAGAATATTTATGGAAATATTGAGTTTGCTGATAGCGAAGGCAACAAGTTACCAAGCATAGAAGATCAGCAAGTAAGAAAGGCCATTGTGCATTGGTCTATCAAAGGAATTGATCTCAAAAAGCAATATCCGTATGTTCTCTCTCTTCCTTCAGCCGTTCAGGTAGAGAAGGAGCAGAAAGAACGATTGACTGTCGATGATATACCTATTGGTGAGTATACCGTTTCTAAACAAAACGAAGTGACAGTTACATTTTATGAAGATATTGAGCTTGATCCGAATTTAGAAGGATCTATAGATATTGACGTCACCAGTATAGCTGAGAAAAAAGAGAAAACAAAGCAAAACGAGCGTGAAGAAAATCTTTCAAAAGACGATTCAACCTCATCGCAGAAAGACAATGCTGCTAACAATCAAGAAGCAGCGCAAACGACACAAAACGATGAAGATGAGTTACTAAAAAACAAAGTGAACGTGTCTAAGCGTGTAGGGCTGCAAAGTGTTTCCAAACAAATGCAGATACAAGAAAATCTCCTTACTGATGCCAAATTAATTTTTGAAGATCAGGAAGGTAATTCAGTTGATAAGCCTGACGTCAACTCATTGATTTCCATTAACTATAAGTGGGCCATCCCGAATGGTCATAACTATAATGGCGGGGATGAATTCCATTTCAAGGTTCCAGAGGAATTAGTGATTTACGAAAAAATCGATCGTCTCGAGATGAAATTTAATCAATCGACCATCGGTTATTTTTCTGTAGATGAAAGCGGAAATGCCTCCATCGAGTTCACAGATTTTATTAAACAATATTCAAATATCCAAGGAACACTTCAAGTATGGACACAATTAGATAAAAAAACAGTGATCACTGAAGAAAAAGAAGTGGTGATTACCCCGATTGAAGGCAAAGATACGATATCGATCCCGATTCAATACATTCCAAATGGTCCAAATGTCTCTAAAAAGGGAGAACCCAATCGATCTTACAATGCTGAAACCATTCAATGGACAGTCGATTTTAATATGGACTTAGATGATGTCAAACAAGCGAAACTGTTAGATCCGATTCAAGAAGGTCAAGCGTTAAAAAAAGATTCAATCAAGCTTTATCGTGTAGATACAAAGCTAAATGGTGAAACATCGCTTGGACAGCTGCTTGACGAAAATCACTACACCATCGGCCAAACAGCAGATGGTCAAGATTTCACGATCGAATTTAAAGATGACGTGCATCTCGCTTACCGTTTAATGTATGAAACGGACATTACGAATCAAGATCAGTCTGCATTTCGTAATAAAGCCTCCCTTGTCTCTGCTGATAAAGTGATTAGTTCAGCAGAAGGAACCGTGAATGTGACAAGAGGCAGCCCTTTAAATAAAAAAGCCTCCCACTACGATCCAGTCACACAAACGATAACTTGGGAAATTCGGTATAACTATAATGAAAAAAAGCTGGCTCAAAAGGACGCTTTAATAGAAGACTTCTTTAATGGCACACAGGCGCTAATATCTGACTCAATTCAAGTCAAAGAAGTCACAATTGACCAAAATGGTAACGAAGCAGGAACAAAAGCATTTGAAAATTACGTGGTTCAACCTCAAACAAAGGATGAACAAAACGGGTTTACCTTGCAATTCAATCAAGAAATTCAATCGGCTTACCTGATCACATATCAAACAAAAGCAACCGAGCGAATTTTCGAAGCTGAAGACATTATCAATACTGTAACAGCTGGCAAAGAGAGCGAACAAGGGAAGCAAAGAATTGATCAGCAAATCCTAACGAAAAATCAAGGAACACCGAATTACAAGAACAAGACCATTCCATGGCATATCACCTTCAACAAAGATCAACAAACCATGAACAACGTAATATTAAAAGATACGTTCACAAACGAAGGATTGACGCTGCAAAAAGATAGTTTAAAAGTGACGACAGGTAATACAGTGCTTGAAGAAGGCACAGATTATCAAATCGTTGAACATGCAAATGGATTTGATATTCAATTTACGAAAGAAATCAAGACCGAACATACCGTCACATATACAACGTCTTTTGATTATGAAAAAAGAGCAGATAAAGATCAAAAGAACCTGCGTAACCATGTAAAACTTGAATGGGTAAATGAAGATGGCGAGGATTTGACGAAGGAAAACCAATCTGTCTTTACGCCTGACACATACACGCAGTCAAATGGGTTCAAGAACGGAACATATGATGCAAAGAAAAAAGAGATCACATGGAATATCGGTGTGAACTATAATTTGAAACATCTAGAAGAGGCGAAAATCGAGGATTTCATTCAAGGAAATCAGCGTTTGCTTAAAGATTCAATTATCGTCTACTCGCTTGATTTACAAGGCGGAGAAAATGGAGCAGAAGAAAAAGAGGTATTAGCAAAAGAACATTATGACATCAAATTCCTTGAAAATGAAAAGGGAGAATCAGGCTTCGAAGTCATTTTCAAACATGCCATTGATTCCCCATACAAAATCACGTATCAAACAAGTGTTGAAGGAATGGATTTAGTACAGAAAACATACGAAAATAAAGCGACCCTTTATGATGGAAAGACGAAAGAATCAGACGTGAATGCTGTGGTGTCCATTCCAAATGGAGGAAAATACACGAGCAAATCAGGAAATCAACAAGGGAAAGTCATTGATTGGAAACTGAATATCAACTTTGGTCAATCAACAGTCCAAGATGCGACGATTATAGACCATCCGAGCAGTAACCAAGCCATAATAGAAAACTCATTTCATCTCTATTCGACAACAATAGATGAAAAGGGGCAAGTGACCAAAAAGGATGAGCTGGAAAAAGGGAAGGATTATGAACTAGACCTTGAATTCGATCCAGATTCTTTTCAAATCAAATTTAAAGAAGAAATCACGAGACCCTATATTTTAGAATACCAATCTCTCATTTTAGATAAGGTGGGAAGTACACTTCAAAACGAAGTAACGTTTAGAGGTGAAAATGTAAAAGAAATCAAAAAGGAATCCGAAGCCTCAATTGTGGTCAAACGTACCGCTGGCATGGGAGATGGCACAGGAGCGATTGGCGCTTTAACCATTCATAAGGTAGATGCGAGTAGTGGAAAAGCGCTAAAAGGAGCAAGCTTTTCTCTGACAGATGCTGCGAGCGGTATCGTCATTGGAACAAAGACAACAGATGAAGAAGGAGCTCTTCGATTTGATCGTCTTCTGTATGGTGACTATATCGTGACAGAAGAGAAAGCACCTGATGGTTATTTGAAAACGAAGGAACCGATCAATGTCACGATTGATCAGCCTTACGAATCAGGAGATCAAGCAAAAACAGGAAATAGCATGACGGTGCAAAACCAAGAAATCCGCCAGCATGTGAAACTTACGAAAAAAGATAAAGAAACGGGTACGGCATTAGAAAATGCAGAATTTGAACTGAGAAATGAATCTGGAGATACCGTCCAAACCCATTTGAAAACGGATGAAAAAGGAGAAATCCTTTTCAAACATCTTGAGCCAGGTTCTTATTACTTTGTTGAGACAAACGCACCGAAAGGCTATCAATTAAATCAGCAAAAATGGCCGTTCACCATTAAAGAAAATCAAACAGAAACAACGGTTGTCACCGCAGTAAATGACATCATCAAAGGCTCCGCTGAATTGAACAAAATAGGTGAAGGTGGAGAGAGACTAGAAGGTGCACAATTCAAGCTCTTAGATCAAGATGGGCATGAGCTAAATGGTGCGCTTGTCACAGGAGAAAATGGCAAGATCACGATAAACGAACTAAGACCGGGTACGTATCAGCTCATTGAAACAAACGCACCAGACGGTTATGTATTAGATGAAACACCCATCACATTTGAAGTACCACTCGATCCAAAAGAACCAGTCATCATTTCACAAAAGAACCTCTATGAAACAAGTGGATTAGAAGTGATGAAAGAAGGGGAAGATGGCAAGAAGCTTCAAGGTGTTCGATTTGAAGTCTTGAATCAAAATGACAAAGTCGTGCGTAAAGATTTGACAACAGATGAAGATGGAAAGCTGTTGGTCGATCACCTCAAACCGGGCAAATATCAGCTTGTAGAGACAGAGAGTATTGATGGTTATCAAAAGAAAAATAAACCTGTTCCTTTTACCATCGAAGTAGCACAAAAAACACCGACAGAGATCAAAGTGATCAATGATCTCAAAACTGGAGCTGTCCAGCTCACGAAGCTCGGTGAAAAGAATGATGTGCTTGAAGGAGCAGAATTCAAGCTAGTAGATGCAAATGGAAAAGAGATAAAAACAGGTCTTGTCACAGATGAGAACGGGAAGATCATCGTCAACGATCTGAAACCTGGAACCTATCAGTTTGTTGAAACGAAGGCGCCATTCGGTCATGAGCTTGACGAAACACCTGTCACTTTTGCTATGCCATTTAACCCTGAGAAGCTGGTCAGTGTGACAAAAGAAAATAGCCGCACAACTGGCGGAGTGCTGTTACACAAAAAAGGTGAAGATGGGAAATCATTAGAAGGGGTTGTCTTTGATCTATCTGATGCCAAAGGAAAGATAGTGGCAGGAGGAGAAGGGATTACAACCAATCAGGATGGAAAGATTACCTTCACAGGTTTAAAACCTGGAACCTATCAATTTGTTGAAAGAAAGAGTCTTGAAGGCTATGAATTGAGTGCGAAACCACTTGTCTTTGAAGTTGAATTAGGTCAAAAAGAATTGATTCAAGTGGAGGCGATCAATCAGCTCAAGAAAGGTTCTGTAGAACTCACAAAAATAGGGGAAGAAAAAGAAAGATTGAAAGGCGCAGAATTTACACTTTTCAATGACAATGGTAAAGAATTGCTGTCAGGTTTGACAACCAACGAAAAAGGCATCATCACTGTCAACGATTTGAAACCAGGTGCTTACCAATTGGTTGAAACGAAGGCTCCTTTTGGACATCAACTTGATGCAGAACCAGTAGACTTTCAGATTGATTTCAACCCAAATCAACTGGTGAAAGTGACAAAAGAAAATATTCGCACGACAAGTGCTGTGAAGCTTCAGAAAAAAGGGGAGGATGGTCAGTTGCTCGCTGGGGTGACCTTCGATCTGATGGATGAGCATGATCAGCGTATTCAGAAAGACTTAAAGACAGACAAAAACGGTCAACTGACAGTCGATCAACTGAAGCCAGGAACCTATCGATTTGTCGAAACAGCAAGCATTGCCGGCTATGAATTGGATCAGACACCTGTCTCATTTACGATTCGTTTAGGTCAAGACAAACCAGCAAAAGTAGAAATGATCAACAAACTGACGCCGGGAGCAGTGGAACTGACCAAAGTGGATGCTGAAGGACACACGCTGGAAAACGCAGAGTTTGCTCTTCAGAGTAAAGACGGGAAAACGTTGAAGAAATCACTTGTAACGGATCAAAAAGGAAAGCTTCACATCAACGAACTAAAACCGGGAGAATATCAATTCGTTGAAACGAAAGCGCCTCACGGCTATGAATTAGATGATCAGCCGATCCGGTTTACGATTGAGAAAAATCAGCAGAAGCCTCTTCAAGTAACAGCGAAGAATCACTTGATTTTAGGAAGTCTGCGTATCATAAAGGTAGACCAGCAGACTGATAGAACCTTAAAAGGTGCAGCCTTCGACATTCGTACAAAAGCCGGGAAAATCATCAAATCTGTGACAACAGGAAAAGACGGAGAAGCCATTGTCAAAGGGCTTAAACCTGGTGAATATACACTCACAGAGACGAAAGCTCCAAATGGTTATGTAGCGTTAAAGAAACCACTCGCTTTTACAATTCAAATGGGCGAAGTGGAGATCAAGACATTGATTGTAAAAAATGCTCCAATGAAGAATGAAGAGGACCACACGAATCCTCCAGCCTCAGATCAAGGGGATCAACATCCACCTCATGGCTCAAACTCAAACGGGGAGCTGCCAAAGACTGGGGAAGAATGGCTTCGTTATTTGATGTATGCAGGGATTTTACTAGTAGTGTCTGGAACTGTTCTTCTTGTTGTCAGAAGAAGAACCATTCAGTAAAAGGAAGGAACGAGTGTATTGATGAAAAAAAGAACCTTATTAGGCAGCTTTTTGGTGGTCGCGGGACTAATGCTAATCTCCGTTCCTTTTCTATATGAGTGGCGAACTTCTCAGGAGACAGCAGCCATGGAACAGGCATTGAAAATGATTGAAGAAAATGACAGTGATGCCCTTTCTTCTATTCCACATTTAACTGTGTCAGAAGAAGACCTGCGAGATACGATGGAGCTTGAGATCCCGTCAATTGATTTAAACGAAAAAGTGCTTCCTGTTACATCAAAAGAAAATTTAGGTATTGCACTGACTCAAATTAAATCTCATCAAATGCCAGGTGAAGGAAATTTCACGATTGCAGGCCATAGAGGGTATAGAGGCGATCGGCTTTTCCGGCAGCTTCCAGAGGTACCTAAAGGAGCAAAAGCCGTCTTACGTCATCAAGCTGAAACATACGAATATAAAATTGTCAGCTCTGCTACGATAGAACCGACGGATGTAGATGTATTAAAGGATCGCGGGATAAAAGAACTGACATTGATCACTTGTACACTTGATGGCCAGAAACGCTTTGTCTTAAAAGGAATACGAATCAATGCTTCAAAGGATAAGCAACCGTCGGATGTATAACACCAACATAATAGATGATGGGTTCGATGGAAAAGCAGCGTTCACGACCGACATGTTACACCAAGTGTTATCAGAGCATTATCCCACTTTAAAAAACGAATGTTGGGATGTGGATATAGATACAATTCGGACTTCGCCTATTCTTCATCCTTTATTAAGAAGAAAGCTTCCGATAGGTATTGAAAAATTCACATGTGTTTTGTTCACGCAGCAGACAGGGTCCTTTGGAGAGCCTTTGATTGTGTACTTTTTATTGGATGAAAAAGGCGAATCGATTTACGCAATGGATCTCTTGCTTGAGCAGCATGATCCGCATTAAACGAGAAATAAAAAAGGAAGGGCTTTGATTAACGGGTTCGGTTTTAAGGTGGGAAAATTGTATTAGTCATATAATGAGGACTCTAATTCGTATATGAATTGGAGTTCTTTTATTTGTTTATATGAAAGAGTACGAGCTATCGTCAAGACCTGTGCAGAATATATGGAGTATAGTGAAAGCGAAGTCGTTGATATGTTGTTGCTCCATATTTTAGATGAAAAAGATTTTATAAAATGGATTGAAAACAGACGTAATCATCGGCGGATTGTGGTTAAACGGACCAAAGAAGACCATCTCGATTTTATCCCTTTCCCTGTTTCTTCGGAAAAACTCTGATAAAATTCATTTAGATATCCATCATTAGTAGGTGTGGAGGTAAAAGAATGTTAAAAGAAGACCCTGAATATATTTTTCGTCATGATGCACGACCAGAAGCTGTTCATGATTTAGCCGACGTAGATGAAAATTCCACAGAGTTGTTAATCACAGGAAAAACAAAAAATATTGAAAGGTTGAACTCTTTTTCTAACCTGACGAAATTGTGGATTTACAAAGTGGGCCAAAAGGAATTCAATACGATCTTGAGCTTAGTTAACCCTAAAATGCTCTATATGCGTGAACTGAGAGTAGAAGATTTATCAATCATCAGTTCTCTTCAAGATGTTGAGGTATTGGCAGTTGAATGGAATACAAAGGCACAAAGTTTATGGGATTTATCAAAAAATACTTTTTTGAAATCTTTATCCATAACAGATTTTTCAAAGTTGAATGACATAGCTCCTTTGCAAAAAAACACTGGTTTAGAATGGTTGCAATTGTCAGGTGGGATTTGGAATTCATTAAACTTAAATACTCTACAACCTTTAAGATACCTCAAGAATTTAAAATATCTGTGCTTATCAAATATAAAAGTGAAGGACGAGTCTTTAGAGCCAATATCGGCATTAGAGGGACTCAAGGAACTTGACATTTCAAACCAATTCCCGACAGAAGAATATGCTAGATTATCCGTCACCCTTCCAAATACGAAGTGTGATCGTTTTGCACCATACATCTTTTTATCAAGTCCTATTGTAGATAAAGATGTAATGGTAATTGGAAAGCGGAAACCGAAATTAAATTCAAAAGTCGATGTGAAAAAGTTACAAAAATACGAAGAACAATTTAAAGCGTACCAAGAAAAGTATATAAATTAACTTAAAAAGCAATGGAATAGATTTTCCATTGCTTTTTCTATTACGCAAACAACTTCAGCCCAACGACGCCAATCACAATCAGCAGCAAGCTGAGGATACGAATCATGTTTTTCGGTTCTTTAAATAGAATCATATTAAACAAGACAGAGCCCGCTGTTCCAAGTCCAATCCAGACCGTATAGGCAACGGAGACTTGAACGGAAGAGAACGAGGCGTACAAAAACAAAAAGGATAAGGCAAATCCGCCGACAAATAACATGCCTGTCGTGATTTGCTTTTTCTTACTGAACATATTGAGGCCAATGGTTCCGCCAATTTCGCAGGCAGAGGCCAACAGTACAAAAAACCAGCCCATTTATACCGCTTCTCCTTTCTGCTCATGTGCATCTCCATCAGACACCTTCAGTCCAATAATTCCGAGAATTAAAATGCCCATAAATAAGAGCTTTTCTAATGAAAACGAACCGCCGAACAGCGCATAATCCATCAAAGACGTACCAATCGTTCCAACTCCGGCAAACACGGCGTACACGGTCCCTGTCGGCAGCTTCTCGCAGGCTTTCATTAGAAAATAAAAATCAACCGGGATCAGGCAGATAATGATCGCCCACTCCCACACAGCATCTGCTTTATTTAAACCAAACACCCAAAGTAATTCAAATAAACATGTGAGTGCGACATACATCCAGCTTTTTTTCATCGTATTTCCTCCTAAAACTTAAAACTGACGATTCGTCATTTTGAAGCCAAAAAAGAGCGTACAGCAAGTGCTGTACTAAGTTAAGGTGTTTCTATGCCGAGTGCGTAAAGAAGGAATTGCTTGACCTCTCGCTTTTGAATTAGAACCTCTTCTGTATCTGTTTCTGTAAATAAGTACATTTGCTCAGCTGATGATTCAAGTAAACCGATAATGAATTTCGCAGCATATTGACAGTTCAAGTTCGCACGTACTCTTTTGTCCTGCTTTGCCTTTTCTAAAAAAGAAGCGACCCATTTGTAAATCGGTTCATAAATATCTTCCCATTCCTTTAAATGCTCGGTGGCAGCTAAACCTGAATACGTCAGGGCAAGGACATCACGGTATTGCCTTGTGAAAGAGAAAATAAATTCAACTAGCGCATCTGCTTGATCAAGTACATCCGCATGCTGTGTGAGTTCCTTTTCAATGGCAGGTACCATCTGTGCGATCAGATGTTCAGCGATGGCAGGCATGACAGACAGCTTTGAAGGAAAATATAAATAAAAAGTCCCTTGCGCAACACCTGCTGTTTTCACAATATCCGATATGGTCGTCTTTTCAATTCCCTTTTCTTTAAAGGCATCAATCGCAGCAAGCATAATTTTTTCTCGTTTTGACACAGGATCACCGACCTTAAAATGACTGAATGTCAGTCAGTATACCGAGAAAATGACGATTTGTCAATATCGCATGGATTGTGAGAATAAGTGATGAATAGATACAGAAAAGCTTGAATAACCTGTAATATGGTCAAGCATGACGTGAGAAAGGGGCAGCTATTTGTATGACATCCAGTGCTATGTTTTCAATGGCTTATTTTCTTCTGCTCGTCCCGTTCTATCTAAATATGAGATATAGACTGGCAAAAAAACAGCAACGTTTTATCTATTTACGAACAGAAATGGTCCTTGCTTTTCTATTTGTATATACGAATGTTCTCTTTTATTTAACGGTCTTTCCGAATCGCTTTTCGGCACCAAAAGATCAAGTGAGCGTCAATCTGATTCCCTTCCACTCCATTCAACAAAACCTACACGCCTTTCAGCATGGCTATCCAAACCTTGTCTTTTTAAATTTGGCAGGGAACATTCTCTTATTTGTGCCGCTTGGTTTTTTTCTATATCAAGCCTTTCGGACATGTCGCTTTCAAAAGGCGGTGCTGGCTGGGTTGATCTTGTCAGCGATCATCGAAATCCTTCAATGGATATTCTCACAATCTGGTATGATTACAAGAAGCAGTGATATAGATGATATGATCTTAAATACACTTGGAACGGCACTAGGCTGTATCGTCTATGTAACGTACCGGCGAAGAAAGGAGAATAAGAGATGAAGCGAATATGTATCATCCCGTGCGGCGCCAAGAAAATATGGGACGTGAATCCAGAGGCAGGAAGCCAGCCAGCGGGTCTCGTCTACTTGAGTCCGCTGCATCAGCGAACAAAAATCTATGCTCAAACATTCTTTTCAGACTGGATGATCTTATCCGCAAAGCACGGATTCCTAAAGGCGGGGGACATGATTCATGAAAATTATGATGTGGCATTTGGCAAACCGCACAAGGAACAGGTGACACGAGAAGAACTGAGTCATCAATTTGATGAAAAAAATCTCGCCGCATATGATGAGTTAGTCATACTAGGCGGAAAGAAATATCGGAAAGTGATCGATCCTTTATTACAGCCTCACCAAAAGGCGAATTATCCGCTCGCTCCCTATCAAGGCATTGGCTATATGCTTCAGGCATTAAAGAGAGCGACTGAGACAAAAATAGAACTTCCGCCGCATATTTCATACACTCATATCTCCTCGTAAGCAGGGTTTTTAGCACAAAAAAGAGAATCATTGAATAAGCGATGTGAATGGTTTCATATCTTTTCAGTAGCCACTAGCGTCTGCATCGCTCTTGACGAGGTGGCTCAATGAAAAAGGAGGCGTATGAACATGACAACCATCTATTTAGCTGGTGATTCAACCGTTTCATCTTACCCGGATCGTCCTGTTCAAGGAGGATGGGGAGAGTTTTTACACCGTTATACAGCGCATGATGTCAAAGTCGAGAATCGGGCGATCGGTGGAAGAAGTTCAAAGACATTCATTGAAGAAGGACGCCTTGATCAGATATTGTCCGTCATTCAGCCGGGAGACTGGCTTTTCACACAAATGGGACACAATGATGCTTCTAAGGAGAAGCCAGAGCGTCATACAGAGCCTTTTACAACGTATAAAAGTTACTTGTCACAATATATTCATGGAGCAAGGGCAAAAGGGGCAACACCGCTTTTGTTAACCCCTGTCGGACGTTTTCATGAGAAAGACGGAGAATATATCAACGATTTTCCTGATTACTGTGCCGCGATGAAAGAACTAGCCGATGAAGAAGAAGTTCTTCTCGTTGATTTAAATACAGTTAGTCTCCAGTTTTATCAAATTTCCGGCATAGAGAAAACGACGTCTTTCTTCATGTTGTCGACAGGCATTGAGGATCGCACACATTTTACGAAAGAAGGGGCAGATGCGATTGCAAGGCTTGTCTCTCTTGAATTAAAGGACCTCGGTTTAACGATTGTGTAACGAAGACAAAGGGCTAAAATGAACTTTATTTTAGCCCTTTGTCTTCGTTTCAGCGTGATAGAAAACCTTTGCAATCTAGGAAGGACGAGTACTGGAGCGGAGCGAATTTGACATTCGTGAGCACCGGAACGCAGGACTGACAAAGAATGCGAGGGTTTGTCTACACGCTGACAGGACGAGTAAATGCTCGTCCTGTTCTTTTTTTATAGAAAGCTATTGATTCCCTTTGCTACAGTAGACTACAATAGATACATATGATAATGAGAATCAATATCAATGATAAATAGATCATTCAATGAAAAACGGAGGGACTCAAATGACAGATCAGCTTGAATTGTTTGACGTCACCATTATTGGTGGCGGTCCAGCAGGAATGTACACCGCCTTTTATAGTGGGATGCGGGATTTAAAGACGAAGGTACTGGAGTATAACGAAAGTCTTGGCGGAAAAATCCTTCTATATCCTGAAAAAGTCATTTGGGATGTGGGCGGTTTGCCGCCAACAAGAGGTGAACAGCTGATTCAGCAGCTAGAAACACAGGCGAAAACATTTGAACCAGAGATTGCGTTGAATCAAAAAATCACGCAATTCGAGCGGGATGAGAATGGTCATATCCTGCTGACGGCTGAAAATGGGGATCGTCATTTGACAAAGACCCTCATCTTAGCCATGGGTCACGGAATTCCAGTTCAGCGAAAACTTGAAATCGAGCATGCAGACCGTTATGAGGTAACAAACCTTTATTACACCGTGCAGGAGCTAAAGACGTTTGCAGGAAAGCGGGTAGTCATCTCTGGAGGCGGAGATTCAGCTGTTGATTGGGCAAATGCCCTCGTTCCAATTGCTGAAAGTGTGACCGTTGTGCATCGTCGTGATATGTTTGGCGGACATGAAAAAAACGTCGCCAACATGAAAGCATCTAGTGCTCGCATTCTCACACCGCATGAACTCACAGAGCTTCATGGTCAAGGTGACAAAATTGAAGCCGTCACCATTCAGCACTTAGAAACAGGCGACATCGAACGAATCGAAACCGATGCTGTCATCGTCAACCATGGCATGAAAGGTGATTTAAGTGTTCTATCAGAATGGGGACTCAAGCAAGGTGAGTGGGGACTCATCGAGGTCAATGAAAAGATGGAAACCAATTTACCTGGTGTCTATGCAGTTGGCGACTTATGCACACATAAAAGTAAAGTGCGTTTAATTGCCGGTACGTTTGTTGATGGAGTTAATGCACTCAATAGCGCAAAGCTATACATCGAACCAGAAGCAGAAAAAGTAGCGTACGTGTCTTCACATAATGAACGCTTTAAAGAGAAAAACAAAGAATTACAAACGGCTGGAGCGCGATAATCACCATTCAGTCAGACATTGAAGTGCTAAAATGGTTTATTTTAGCACTTTTTTATATGGAAGGAGAAAGAGAAAATGACCGCCTATACTCATACAATTCTTCGCATGAAAGAAAGCAGTAAACGATCTCTTTCTGTGAAACAAACGGACTCATGGCAAACATCTTCACTTATGTTCTTGACAACGGACGGTGCGGTGAGCCTTGACATGGAAGGAATTCGATATGAGCTAAACGCCAAAGACAGTGTATTGATCCGCTCAGGTATAGATGTCATGATTCAATCTTTGTCCAGCGAGCAAGTGGTGATCTATACTGTCACATTTGACCAATTCACTCTGGCACATGATGCACAAAATGAATTGGTCTATAAGGTGAATCACGATGACCTCCCTGATAACGGTGAAGTGGTGAAAGGCTCTGCCGTCCTTTTTTCTTACATCAAACAAATACAGACGAGCCAAATCGTACAAGAACAGGCGAAATGGCTGGAAGAAATCATGTTCATTTTCCGCAAACAATCCAAGCCATACAACGAAAAAGTGCATTATTCGATTAACATGATCTTGCAGTATATGACTGCACATTATAATCAAAAACTAACAAGAAAAGACTTAGCTCATAAGATGGGGTTTCATGAAAGTTACTTTTCTACCTTTTTCAAACAAAGTATGGGGATGAGTGTGACAGAATACATTGCACAAATTCGAATAGACGAAGCCAAAAAACGTCTTTTACAAACAGACGATCAAATTCAAATCATAGCACGGCAAGTCGGGTATGCAGACAGTTTATATTTCAGCAGGAAGTTCCGTCAAAAAACAGGAAGAACGCCCAGTCAGTTTCGAATGAACCGAAGACCAGAGCGGATTGCTGCTTTTCAATTTGTCGGGTCATTGGTCGCAATAGGCATTGAGCCTGTTTGTATTGACGAAGAAACCTATCTCCATTCAGATATACTCAAAGAACATCTGGCCAGTTCGCTCGTCATAAATGAACACACGCCTGATGACGTCTTCAAATCACTTCAATTAGATGTCATCATCGTCCCTAACTATTACTATTCAAAACCTGCATTGATCAAGCGGTTGGAGCAAATCGCACCAGTTCTTGTTCTGCCATACGTCGGTCATCATGCTGTACAAGAGGTACTGTCTATAGGACGCCTTTTAGGAAGAGAACACGAGGCAAACGATTGGGTGAAACGATTTGAACAGCTTAGTCAACAGGCAAGAAACAACCTGTCTTCCTTTAGAGAAAAAGGCGAGACCGTTGCGATCTATGAAATGAGAGGACATGACAAAGTGTATATGTGGTCCTATGAGGCAAGAGGGGCCTTCTATCTTTACGAAACGCTTGGCTTAAAACCTCCAAAAGCCATTTTAGAAGAAGTTCTTCTTCCTAATCAACATACAGTCATTCCTTTAGAGAGACTTGGAGAATACGAGGCGGATCATATGTTTTTTATTGTCTCTGACCAATATGGGTGGTATAAGCAAATGGACAAGCGAATGGAAGAAAGTGATGTTCTTCGTCAATTATCGGCTGTGAAAAATGGTACCTTTTATCCAGTAAAACTGGAGGAGTTTCGATTTGATGAAGGAGAGCGTGCACTTCTTTTGATGGACCGGTTTGTCTCTCAATTGACACAGCCAGCCTATCCAACAATTGTCCATATGTAAGTTGCGAGAATCCTCCATAGACCACTACGGGTGAGGTTGATAGAATACATGAGACTAGTAATTGATAACTATTCTCATTTGTAGTGGCGAAAATGAAGGAGGAATATGGAGATGAAAAAGACGTATTGGATATGTGCTGTCATTCTTCTAATGATATTGACGGCCTGTGGCAATAAAGAACAAGCCAAAACAGCAGAATCAAAGCAAGAAACGAAAACGGTTGAAACAGTGAAAGGAAAGATAGAGATTCCAGCTGAACCTAAACGAATTCTCGTAGATGGATATTTAGGGAGTGTGATTGCACTTGACGTTCAGCCTGTTGGATCGACCACGCAGGATTTAAAGAACGTACACTTGAAAGACAAGATAAAAGGAATAGAGGACATCAGTGACGAGCGTTCAGCTGAAAAAGCACTTAGCTTAAAGCCTGATCTGATTATCACAGCAGTACAGGATGAAAAAGTCTATGATGTGTACAAAAAAATAGCCCCTACCATCGTGTATCCTTACGGCTCTTTCAAAGATGCGCATGAAGAATTGACGACACTGGCAAAAGTTTTAAATAAAGAAGAGGAAGGAAAAGCATTCCTTACCGCCTTCGATCAACGAATCGAGGCTGCTAGAAAAAAAGTGAAGTCTGCTTTAAAAGAGAATGAAACGGTCTCGATCATGGGCGCTTTTAAAAATGATGTCTATGTATATGGTAACGGAATTTACCGAGGCGGGCAGGCATTATATCAGCAATTACAGGTAAACCCGCCAAAACAGGTCAGAGATACGATTTTAAAAAGTAAGACAGGGTATGAAGTCATTTCTTATGAAACCCTTCCTGAATATGCAGGAGATTACATTTTCATTGATGAAAGCAACGGCGGAACATTTGATAAAAACAACTCTATTTGGAAGAGTCTAGAATCTGTCAAAAAAGAGCAGACCTATCAAATGGATACAGAGTTCTTCTGGCCTTACGATCCGATTGCAGTAGCAAATCAGGCGGAAGAGTTTGCTGACATATTGACAGAAATGTCTGATCGGTAGGAGGTCTGTCAATTGTTAAAGCGTTTCTTCTCATACTACAAACCATATATGGGGCTGTTTATATTAGATTTTTCCTGTGCAGTACTGGCAGCCTTACTCGAATTATCCTTTCCCCTTGCCATCAGTAAAGTGATGGACGATTTGCTGCCAAATGGTGATTGGGATGCCATTTGGTTTTGGGGCATTCTGCTCCTCAGTTTATACGTGATCAGCTCTACGATGCATTATGTCGTGACCTATTTTGGGCACAAATTAGGCATTAATATAGAAACGGATATGAGGAATCAGCTATTTTCTCATGTGCAAAGAATGTCCTTTCGCTTCTTTGACAAAAAGAAAACGGGAAAACTCGTGTCCCGTATGACAAATGATTTAATGGATATTGGTGAAATTGCGCATCATGGCCCGGAGGATTTATTTATCGCGATCATGACACTCACGGGTGCCTTTGGCTTGATGCTGTCGATTAATTGGCAGCTGGCAGTTCTCACATTTATTGTCGTTCCATTCTTGATCGGATTATCCGTCTACTTTACGAAAAAAATGTCTGCTGCTTTTGATAAAATGTTCTCGAGTATTGGTCAATTCCATTCACGTGTGGAAAACAATATTAGTGGCATACGGGTTGTGAAAGCATTCGGAAATGAATCACATGAAATGGACCGATTTATTGAACATAACGAGCAATTTAGAAAGACAAAGCTAACCACATATCAAATGATGGCTGTGCATACCGCTGTCAGTCATTTTCTTATTAAGAGTGTGACAGTGTTTGGCCTTGTATGCGGCGCATGGTTTGTGCTGCAAAAAAATATGACGTATGGGGAATTTGTATCATTTGTGCTATTAACAGGCATCTTCTTAGGACCCATTCAACAAATCAATGCAGTCATTGAAATGTATCCAAAAGGTGCAGCGGGCTTTAAACGATTTGCATCACTCATCGATCAATCACCTGATGAAAAGGATGCGGATGATGCCATTGAAGTTGATCAGTTGAAAGGGGATATCGTTTTTGAGCACGTGTCTTTTCAATATGAATCAGACAAACCGGTTCTTCATGACATCAATCTTGAGGTGAAACAAGGAGAGACCATTGCGGTCGTAGGTCCCTCTGGTGCTGGAAAATCGACGCTTTGCAGTTTACTGCCACGCTTTTACGAATGGCAGGAGGGAATCATTACAATTGATGGCATAGAGACAAGAAAGATGACACTGCCTTCGCTGCGTAGACAAATTGGTGTCGTCCAGCAAGATATTTATTTATTCCATGGGACCATCCGAGAAAACATTTTATACGGAAAACTCGATGCATCTGATGAAGAAGTGTGGCAGGCAGTGGAGAAAGCCCAACTGAAGGATCTTGTAAATAGCTTGCCAAATGGGCTTGATACGATCATCGGTGAACGCGGAATGATGTTATCTGGCGGACAAAAACAGCGTATCTCCATTGCACGTATCTTTCTTAAAAATCCGCCAATTTTTATTTTAGATGAAGCCACATCTTCTCTGGATACGGAGACAGAATCCTTTATTCAGGGCTCACTTGAAGAACTATCTGAAGGACGAACCACGTTTATTATTGCGCATCGCCTAGCGACCATCCAGCATGCTGACCGGATTGTAGTTTTAACAAAAGAGGGCATCAAGGAGCAAGGCAGGCATGAAGACCTGCTGGAAATGGACGGGATGTACCGGCGTTTGTATGAAACACAGTTTAGAATGTAAAAGAGGAAAAGCCGGCATATTGCCGGCTTTTTAGCGTGTGATCATCATCCGACCATTAACTGCGGGGGGCAAATAACATCACACTGACACCAGCTAAACAGATCAAAGCACCCACCCAGTCGTACAGATCAGGGGTTTTGCGATCGACCCACCAGCCCCAAAACACAGCGAGAACGACAAAAACACCGCCATAGGCCGCATAAACCCGCCCAAAGGTCGGGAACTGCTGGAATGTAGGAATGACGCCGTAAGCGACCAAGATGAGGCTACCTGCGATTCCGTAGCTGACGGGTTTTGCTTCACGCAGCCACAGCCAGACAAGATAACCGCCGCCTATTTCAGCCAGACCAGCTAATAAAAAAAGAACAATCGTTACAATCATTTTCGGACACTCCAGTTCTCCTGTTTCGTTCTATTATGACATGATGAAAGGATGCGTTCTACCTGATGTAAATTGAGAGCCTGACGAGAGTTTGCTAAAATCAACTGAACAGTGAATGAAACACATGCATTCTTGACTTTCCTTGAGGTGGGTGATCCAAATGGTCAATCCATCCGTTTAGTAAGTACATTCTCATGAGGAACACATTTCCTTTTTCAGCGCTCTTTTTTTCTCCTTGAAAAAAGAGTAAAGTACAAAGGAGGCTTATCTCAGCAATTTGAGTGATGAGCCATACGTGAAGATTTCATGATGAATGCATAATGCTCTTTCTCATGAAAAAGGAAGGAGATGACCATGGACACACTGAAGGATTTTGAGCTGTATCACAAGATCAAACATGATCGACACAAGCCCTCGCTTGAAATATTGTATGATCGCTATGAACGTGTGTTATATTCGTTTATTTATAAAATGACTGGAAACCGTGAGCTAGCGGAGGAAGTGCTTCAAGAAGTCTTTATCAAGCTCTGGCGCGGCATAGGAGAATACAATACAGATAAAGGGAAATTTTCCTCATGGTTATTTATGATGTCACGAAACACGGCAATTGATCTATTAAGGAAACACCGAAATGAAACAGCTCTTGAAGATGAGCATATTGAATACTTGGCAGATCATCAAGAAGATGTGTCAAAAGAAGTAGAATGGAACGAAGAAAAACAAATCATACGTGAAGCAGTATCAACATTGTCGAAAGAACAGCAAACCATCATCGAAGATGTCTATTTTAAAGGAATGACACAAAAGAGCATTGCGGAAAAACTTGGCATTCCTATTGGAACGGTGAAGGGAAGAGTTCGATTGTCATTGAAGCATTTACGAACGAAACTGTCTCGCGGAGGAAAGGAGGAAGAGGCATGACTCAGTGTAAACATCAAGTCATTGATTACTTTAACGGGCATTTACAAGGAGAAGAAAAGGCGCAGTTTGAAGAGCACATCAAACATTGCTCGGATTGCAAAGAAGAGCTTGAAGAACTGACATCGCTCATGTCTGATATTCCGTTTCTAGCAGAGGACGAAACGCCTCCCGCAGGGATGAAAGACCGCATTTTATCCAGGGTATTTGAAGAAGAGATACGAGAGACAACAATCGCTGCAACATCGAACCCGCCTCAAGATCTCAAAATAGTTCGTGATGCAAATGAGATGAAACCGCCAATGAAGAAAAAAAATCAATGGCTTTTGCCTCTCGTTGCCGCACTGCTTCTCATTTCTGCAGCTGGGAACGTGTATTTCTTAACAAATGGAACAGATCAAGCAGAAGAATCTATCAAAGTTGTTGCGACAAAATCACTGGCATCTGCCGAATCAGCAAAAACAACGGGTGCTTTTTCAGTGATTGAGCATCACGGCAAAAAAGAGCTTGTCGTGAGTGCCGACGGATTAAAAGATCAGCTTGATTCATCAGCTGTTTATCAAGTATGGCTCATTAAAGGAGATCAGCCTGTTCCGGCCGGTGCCTTTAAAACAGATAGCAAAGGGGAGGGCACCGTCACCTATGCGTTATCTGAAAAAGAAGCAAACGAATCATGGGATACTGTGGCTGTCACCCTTGAACCAAAAAAGGATAACAAGCTTCCGCAAGGTCCTGTCGTACTGAGTGCTGCATTTTAAGCTTGATTCATGAAGGATGCCTTTTTCAGGGCATCCTTTTTTGATAGGCAGAAGGAACCTTATGACAAATGAGACGTACTACATATAGAGGTGAGACACATGCAGCGATACATAGAAAAACAACTATTTCTCTTATCAGCTAGACACGTATTTACCGCATTTTATTTTTTGGTGATCCCATTCATTATAAAAGACCTTTTTGAATCAACTCCTTTATTTATGGTCATGATCGCTCTTTTTATCATTCATCATCTAGTGACAAGTATCGTATGGTTTTATAAATCGAGAAACATTCGAAAGCGCCAATCAGGTGACCTAACCAAACGGGGACATCTCGTTGTCCAGATCGTGCAGAGGCTCGAACAGCTCATGATGCTCGGTTTTGTGATGTTATTGATCAGTGGATGGATGCAGGGAGACATTGTAACGCTATCATTCACAATTTTTCTGTTCATCGTCGTTTTCTTGCAGCACATTCAGTTTTATTATGTTCAGTACTTTTTTAAATCGAGCGGCTGGTTCACCTATGTCCTCTCTTTACAAAAGGCTCGTCCTTCTTACATAGTGAGGGAACGAAAGGCTTTGAAGAAATCCTAAATGTGCAATCGCTTGCTGACTGATCCATCAGCATCAGAAATGTATGATAAAATGTGGAAAAGAAGCATGGAGAAAGGGAGTGCGAGCGAGTGAAAGCAGTTGGATTATTTGAGTATTTGCCAATTGAGCATAAACAAAGCCTGATCGATCAGGAGGTGGCAAAGCCCAAAGCAGCTGGCAGGGATATTTTGGTGAAAGTAGAGGCTGTGTCGGTGAATCCAGTGGATACAAAGGTGAGGTCACCGAAGAATCAGAAGGAAGAAGAACTGAAAATTCTTGGCTACGATGCAAGCGGTACGGTGGTGGAAGTAGGTGAAGCGTGTACGTTGTTTCAGCCGGGTGACCACGTCTATTACGCAGGAGATATCACGCGACAAGGCTCAAATAGTGAATACCAGCTTGTGGATGAGAGAATTGTGGCGAAAAAGCCTGCAAATCTCTCTTTTGCCGAAGCAGCTGCCATGCCTCTTACAACAATTACGGCATATGAAGCGCTATTCGACCGAATGCATATGAAGCGGAATGCAGAAGGCTCGACCCTGCTGATCATCGGTGGTGCAGGCGGAGTGGGCTCCATTGCCATTCAACTCGCCAAATTAGCGAAAGCAACTGTGATCGCCACTGCTTCAAGACCTGAAACAAATGAATGGTGTCTCTCATTAGGGGCTGATCATATCATTGACCATCACGAGCCGCTCTTAGCGCAGCTTCAGGAAAAAGGGATTGGCGAAGTGGATTACATTTTATGCTTAAATGATACAGATGGCCATTTCAAAGGTATGGCAGAAGCGATTAAACCTCAAGGTACGATCTGTACCATTGTTGAAAATCAGCACCATTTAGACATTCAATTACTCAAAAATAAAAGTGCTGCATTTGTATGGGAATTCATGTTCACACGGCCGATGTACAAAACCTCGGATATGATGAAGCAGCACGAGCTTTTAAAAGAAGCGAGTACATTATTTGAAGAGAAGAAGTTAAAACATACATTAACAAAGGTGCTCAGCCCCATCAATGCAGTTAATTTGAAGCAGGCACATCAAACACTTGAGCAAGGGAAGATGATAGGTAAATTTGTTCTAGAAGGATTTTAAGGAGGGGCAGCAAATGACGACGTCATTACAATATCCGATTGGCTTATATGAACGGGTGGACCAACAAACGAAAAAGCAGCTGGAGGCATGGATTGATGAGCTGGCACTCATTCCTCAAAAGTATGAAGAGGCAGTTGTTCCATTGACAGATGATCAGCTGGATACCCCATACCGGCCAGGTGGATGGACCGTTCGTCAGCTCATTCACCACGTAGCCGACAGCCATCTGAACGCCTACTTGCGATTTAAACTTGCGCTGACAGAAGAAACACCGCACATACGTCCATATGATCAGGAAGCATTTGCTTCACTTCCTGACAGTAAGGCGTCTATCAGTCTATCGCTGCCGTTAATCAGCAGTCTGCATCGCCGATGGGTCACATTACTTCGCGAGATGACAGAGGAAGATTTCAACGCTGCATATTACCATCCAGCCGATCAACAAACGGTGTCCTTATATGATGCAACAGGAATGTACGTCTGGCATTCACAGCATCATCTTGCCCATATCACGGAATTAATCAAAAGAAATCAGTGGAAGTAAAGGAGTTAACACATGTCTAGTAGAAGAATTGTCGGCGCTATGTTTATCTGCACGGCGGCATTGTTTTATATAGCAAAATTCGTTTTGTTTGAGATTCGTTATGGTGGAAATGTAGGCGGAGAAAGAACGATCGAGGAACTGAAAGATATACTCCCAGGCGGTACGTGGATCAGCATCATTTTTCTCATTATCGGTTTAGGTTATCTCCTGTGGGATGACCGGGAAGTCATTCGTCAATATCTTTTCACCCCAGATAAACAAGAAAAAGAAGAAATAAAAAAGACGGACCTCAAGTGACCGTCTTTTTTCCTTTTTTAGCCACGTTCGGGACGAAGTGCTTTTTCTAAAATCGCTAGACCTTCATTGACTTTTTCTTTTTCCTCGTCATTGAGCCGTTGCAGGGAATTTTTAATTTTTTCATGCCCTTTTTGATAAATACTTCTGAAAATATTTTTCGCTTCCTCTGTCAATTCTACGACAATTATTCGACGGTCACGCTCAGAATGCTTTCGTTCCACAAAGTTCGATTGTTCTAACCGATCAAGCAGCCCTGTCATATTGGACAAAGAAGCCCCCATTTTTTCAGCAATTTCGGACACCTTAAGAGAGCCATGGTTATTGAGCAGCATGAGCACCTTCATTTGAGGCATACTCATATCAAGCTTCATCCATTCAGAAACATCTCCAAGTCCTGCAGCAGTGAGCACTTTCATATACAGCACCCATGTCTTTTTTTCCTCAGGAGATAGGATTTCCTCTTTTAGTACGGTGGTGTCATGAATATTATATTCCACGCTTGTTCACTTCCTTTAAGCGGCTCTTTTCTTTATATTACTGATTTTTACTTCTAATTGAAAGTATCATGAAGCTTTTGAATGTTAAACTGCATGAATTAAGTGGTATTTGTTGTATAATAATGGTCAGTTGAAATTAATGAAGCAACTTAGAAAGTTGGGAAAAACATGTGGAACAAAAAAACGGGTATGACGATCTTAAAAATGCTCTTTCCGATCGTGATCATCCTTGTCTTAATTTTTGTCGCCAAGCAGGAGCTGAGCGGCCTTTCCATTAAAAAGACGTTTTATATTATTGACAGCTTGAATCGAATGGACTTGTTTATTCTTGTCTTTCTTGGACTTGTCGCTGTTTTATCCATGTCCTTATATGATTTTATTTTAAGAAAAAGCCTAGATATGCCCATCAGCGGCTGGAAAACGATCCGTATTTCTTGGATCGCCAACTCCTTTAACAGTGTACTTGGATTCGGTGGTTTATCAGGAGCAGGGCTTAGAACGCTTCTATACAAGGAATACATAACAGATACGAAAAAACTGCTGAAAGGTATAGCCCTTTTAACATCCTCTGTTCTGCTGGGCTTATCTATTTTCAGTGATTTGATTTTAGTTAGGGTCCTGCCAGTTGAAAGTATTATTAGTCAGGAGCCGTGGTTATGGGCATTTGTCATTATTTTTGCTTGTATTGTGCCCATTTACATCATCATGGCGTCCATTCGAAAAAGCTCGATTGAGAGCGGTGAAAACGGACTGAAGCACCCGATCTATGCTTATATTGGTGCATCGTTTTTAGAGTGGCTGGCAGCTGGTCTTGTCATGTACATGGCTGTTGTCTCTATGGGGATGAACGTTGATGTCCGTATTGTATTAGGCGTCTTTGCGATTGCGTCAATCGGCGGTTTAATCAGTATGGTTCCGGGCGGGTTTGGTTCGTTTGATCTGATCTTTTTACTCAGTATGCAATACATTGGGTTTGATAAAGAGATGGTGCTGACAGCGCTTGTATTGTACCGCTTCGTTTACTCCATTTTCCCGTTTATTCTTGGACTTTGTCTAGCGGCATACGATTTAACTGGAACAACACTCAGGCGTCTTGAAGGCAATCCGAGAATGGCGCCTGCTATTGAAACAACGAACGTCTTAATTGTTTTGCACCGAGCTCTGCTCATCCGTCTATTGTACGGATCTTTGTCCATTTTAACGTTTGGAAGCGGTTTGCTCATTATGGCTTCCGTTGTGCTTCCTGTTGATCGTTTAGGTGTGATTACAACCATTCCACGCTTTTTGTTATCAGGATTTAATGGTCTTTCTTTAATGTTCGGGATCATTTTAATGATTTTGTCCATTGAAGTGTATAAAAGAACGAAACGGTCTTATCTATTGACAATGATTGCCCTAGCAGGCGGCTTTGTGTTTACTTTACTAAAAGGGTTTAACCTGAGTTTGATCTTTATATTGCCGGTCATCATGGTGGTATTTTTCTCGCTTCGAAATCAATTTGTGAAGCAGCAGGCGCCTTATTCTTTGAATCAGTTTGTGGCCGCCGCCGCCGGATATTTACTCGTGTTGTTTAACTATAATGTCATTGGGAACTTCATTTGGATGAAAATTGGTCATTTCCTAAGCAAGGACTATTTGGTTCATAATGAACGGCATATCACGATGACCAGTATGATTGCTTTAATTGGCGTACCTCTTTTCTTTTTCATTAGTAAATTGATTTTTAATAAAAAAGCAGTTCCAATCGGTGAAGAAGCCGATGAAGAAAAGTTAAAAACATTTCTCGAAGAAAAGGGAGGAAATGCTCTGAGTCATCTAGGTTTTTTGGGAGACAAAAAGCTGTTTTTCTCAAGTGATGGAGAGGCGATGCTTCAGTTTGGCCGGATTGGCCGTTGCGTTATTGTGCTTGGAGATCCTTCTGGGCGTAGAGCCTCTTATCCGCTTGTACTGGAAGAATTTTTGGAACAGACAGAAAAAGCAGGCTATCGTGTCGCTTTTTACCAAGTAGAACGTGAAGGAATGGCGCTTTATCATGACCTAGGTTTTCACTTCTTTAAGCTTGGGGAAGAAGCCATGGTCGATTTAGAAACGTTCTCTTTGTCAGGAAAGAAAAAATCAAACTTACGGGCTGTCGCAAATAAATTTGAACGAGAAGGCTATACGTTTGAAATGCTGGAGCCGCCCTTTTCAGAGGAATTGATCTCAACCTTAAAACAAATCTCTGACAGCTGGCTGGGCAAGAAAAAAGAAAAAGGATTTTCATTAGGCTATTTCAATGAAGACTATATTCAAAAAGCACCGATTGCGATTTTAAAGGATGAACAAGGACAGATCATATCTTTTGTGTCCTTAATGCCGATGTACCAAAAAGGAGAGATATCCATCGACCTCATGCGTCATATGCATGATGCACCGAACGGGATGATGGATGCACTCTTTATCCACCTTTTTCAATGGGCGAAAGAAAAAGGCTACACATCCTTTAACATGGGAATGGCGCCATTATCGAATGTAGGCACGTTCCACCAGTCCTTTCTGACAGAACGTTTGGCGAGTGTCATCTTCAATAACGTCAGATATATGTATAGTTTCAGCGGCTTACGGTCGTTTAAACAGAAATATAAACCAGAATGGCGCGGAAAATATTTAGCGTATAAAAAGAATACATCACTGCCTGTCACAATGGTGCTCGTCACTAAGCTGATAGGAATGGACCCAAATCGAAAACGGCGTCCATAAGTCCAAAGAACCTTTACCTTTCACTAGGTGAAGGTTTTTTTAGACAAAAGAATAGCAAAAGTGGTAAAGTTGAAGGGTAAGGGGGATGTTCACATGACACTAAATGAATGGTTTACAAAGGGATTAGCTGAACGTACATATGTACACAACATGGAGAAAAATCGTGAAAACTTACTCACGGTGTACAACCAGTACGCAATTCATCAAAAGGAAAAAGAGCTGCTTCAAAAACTTCAAAAGAAAAAACTGAGAGCGCTTGTGATCACGGCAGATTGGTGCGGCGATGCGATGGTCAATGTACCTATTTTCATGCGTATTGCAAATGAAGCACTGATTGATGCGCGCTATTTCATTCGGGACGAGCACCTAGACCTGATGGATCAGTATTTAACGAACGGGACCGCAAGATCGATTCCGATTATCGTCATCATTGATCAGGACGGGAAAGAAGTGGGGAAATGGGGACCTCGCTCAGCAGAAGCTCAGCGCTTTGTCGACGAGAAAAAGCCGGATAAAGATGCACCCGATTTTGAGGAAGCATTTAAAGTGTTTGCGAAAGAAGCCGCACATCACTATACGACAGATCGTTACTTATGGAAAGATATTGAGAAAGAAATAGTAGAAGTTTTGGCAAAAATATAAACCAAAAGACTACTTCGCCGCAATGGGAAGTAGTCTTTTTTTATCTTGTTTTTGCGTTTTACCTACAAAACACCGCATAAAGATGTAGAAAAACCGCAGAATTCTATCAAATACCGCAGAAAACCGCAAAGCATCACGATTTTCCCAACCACTTTTAGTTGAAAAACCTCATATATGCCATGAAAACAGCTATTTTGCCCTTATCTAAAGGCTCATATAACGCACGTCGGATGGCTTTTTCCCAATACAAGAGGCCCAGCAACTATAGTAATCTAGTTGTAATCTCCTTTGAACGAACTAAAAAAAATAAATGAAGGAAAAGGGCTGGCGATCAATTTATGAAAAAAATCATCTATCTCGATCAAGAAAAAAAGAAGCTCGCTGAATCAAAGAAAAGAGAACAGCGTTCCATCAAATCACTCAGACTGCTTGTGTTTTATGACGGACAAAGTCCTTCATGTGCAAAAGCGATTGACCTGTTGAAATCACTCGATTGGAAAAACCGAATTCACTTTGAATCATTTAGACACTCACAGCTGCTGAGACTGAATAAAATTAGTGAAGAGAAGGCAGAGAAACGAATCGTGTCTATTTCCTTAGCGAAAAATCAAAAAAACTCAGGGATTTATACGTGGCTGAGAATGGCTTGTCACATCCCTGCATTATGGGGAACGGTCCCATTCATTGTACTCAGCATTTGGCTTGGCTTTGGGCAGCATGCTTACGATTATTTTGCGAGAAAACGGTACATTCATTCTGTCGAACAAGTCACCCGTCCCGATACAGATCAACAAAAAACCATCTAATCATAGAAAAAGCATGACCTTCGATCGGCAGAAGGTCATGCTTTTTTGTAATATGGGATATATGATGCTAAGTGATCAAGTAGCTTCGTTGTGTAAGACATATACGCACGCTTATCAAGCTCAGAAGCCGCATAGGAAAGTAAGGTTCTAAGAGCAAACAAGTACTCATTGTGGAGCTGATTGTGTTCAAAGTAAGGAATCGCTGCTTCTACTAAATAAGTTTTCAAATCATGAGGATTCTCTTCAATCATCAATTTATAGATTTTAATCATATATAAACAGTTTGGTTGAATACGAGGCTGTTTGAGCAGCTCGTGTATGTATGGAAGCGCCTTTTTGCGATCATATTCCGCATACAATGTCGCGATTTCATAGAGCGTTTCACAGTAACGATCTTCTATCTGTTCTTGATTAAAATAATTGAGTGAATCTAGTAAATAAGGCACAGCGGATGAGAAATCGCCTTGGCGTTTTAAGAGAACCCCGTAATAAAAATAAGCTGTCATCTTAATATAAGCATCAGGGTGAAGCGACGTGTGTAAAATCACTTCTTTTAAATATCTTTTAGCTGTTTGAAAGGCCTTTAATTCCAGTGAGATGACCCCATGAATGAGTGTACAATGAATGACCCGCTTGAAATTATTTTTTTGTCTATACAAATCCATTGCTTGATGTGTGGCCTCAAGCGCATCACCGAGATGCCCCATGGCTCCAAGTGCTTTTGCATAGTGATAATACAGGTCGCTCTGTTCAACAGAAGCGTAAGAAAAGCAGCTTTCAAGTCTTTTCAATCCTTCTTCGAGCTGACCGATTTTAATAAGATGGATGCCATCTAGATATTCAAACGTTTCTTTTTCTGTGTCAATAAAGGTTTTTTCAAACTTCTTAAGCACGCGGTGCGTTTTTAAGGCAAGCTGCTGTTTTTCTGTTAATAAATAAAATTGAAATAAGGACAAATGATACTGAATCCCTAAATCTAGCGAAAAGAACTGTTCCTCGTGATGAATGATCATTTCTGCATTTTGCTCTGCTTGATCGAGCGCATAGAAATACATGTTCATTTGAAACTCATCGAGCAATGACAGCAGGTGACGCGCCTTTTGCGACAGCGTTTCTTGACTAATTCCAAGCCGTTCAAGCAAAAGATTGATCGTATCTTGATTGGCCTCTTTTGAGCCATTTTCAATTTTACTTAAATGAGAGACAGAACAAATTCCTTCTGCCAACTCCGATTGGGTCATATTTTGTTTATAACGATAGAGTTTGATGATTTGCCCAATATTGATTTTCATTCCATCCAGAAGCCTCCCTTCCAATCATGGGTTGAAAGCTTTTTGAAAAAATAGCCGCATGAGACAAAGTGGAAATACCTGATATCATTTCATCATCTTGGCTTTTTTCTCAAAATTTGTTTAAAACGTAATATGATTGTAACATTACTTGAAAAAGTCAAACAACTTTTTAGCAGAGAGGCGAGGTCCTATTTGCAAACAACACATGATCATGTTTATAATGTGAATGAGAATCAATTTCAATTAAGGTTGATTGAAAGGATGACATATATGCCAGAAACAAAACAACAAACAGAAGCGTTAACGGTTCGAGACGCTGTCAGATATAGACGATCGATTCGAAAATTCAAAGAAACACCGGTGAGCATTGAGCAGCTTCAGCCATTATTAGAGGATGCAGTCTATGCACCTAATCATAAAATCACGGAACCGTGGCGTTTTTTATATGCAGTGACGGATGAAGCAAAAGAGGTATTTGTTGAGCGGTTCATTGCTTTCTTTAAACGCAACAACCCAGACGCAAAAGAAGAAAAGATCAATCAGTACAGAGATTATTTTTCTAAAGTACCAGCACTTTTACTTGTTGTTCTAAAAGAAGACGAAAACCCAGTTGTGAGAAACGATGATTTTGCCGCTGTGAGTGCGCTCATTCAAAACTTCCAGTTGTTGGCTTGGGATCAAGGAATCGGTATGGTATGGAAGAGCGGCCGTATTTTATACGACAAAGGGTTTCAACAGGATGTGGGATTAAAGGAAAACGAGCGCTTTGCCGCAATTCTTCACATTGGTTATCCAGAAGAGGTGCCTGAGGAAAAGTCACGTCAGAAGGCATCAAGCCTGCTAACTGAAATCAAATAAAAACAGACCTTTTGATAAGGTCTGTTTCTTTACTTATTGTTTTTTGGCACGCTGATCGGCTGCTTTCATACGTGCCATCGCTTTTACGTCATTCGGATCTGCAAGTTCTTTGGAAAATTCAACATATTCGCCATCCGTCTCTTGTGCCGCAAGCTGTTGGTTGGATTTTTTGTGTTGGTCTTTTTTCAAAGCTTTTCCCTCCTTTACAAGATCATCTTAGTTATGTGCTTGTAAAAGAGGAATATCCGTTTTATTTGTTTCTTTTTTCTGCTGCTCTTTCCGCTTTTTTGAATTCCTGCTGATACAGAACTTCCTGGGTTTTCTTCAGTTTTGAAGTCGGCTGGTGTTCTTTTTTCTTCATCAAAATCGCCCCCTCATCTCATTTTTAATAGGATGGGTGTTTTTGACAAAATTTATTCCTCTGAATGCAAAATCGCTTCTTTTAGCTCAGGGTGTAAAAATTCATAAGAAGACAGCAGTGCCTTTTTCGGCAGGGCGCGCTGGCCTTCTAGAACAAGCAATGACATGTCGCCAAGTGCGGTTTTGATGACAAAGGACGGCACCTTCAGCCAGTGAGGGCGATGAAGGACAGATGCAATGGTTTGCCCCAGCTGCTTCATTTGAACAGGATTTGGAGACGTGACATTGAGTGGACCTGATATGTGTTCATGGTGAATGGCATACGCAATGAGATGTGCTACATCATCCACGTGAACCCATGATACCCATTGCGAGCCAGAGCCAATCGTTCCACCGGCAAACAGCTTGTATGGCAAGGTCATAAGAGGAAGTGTGCCTTTTTCTCCTAGTACTACCCCAAAGCGTGTATAAACCGTGCGAATACCGAGCGCCTCAATTTTTTGACCTTCAGCTTCCCAAAGTTTTGACGTATAACTTAAGAAATCTGTATCGGCTGGAGGGGCCTCCTCCGTAAAATCCTCTGTCTTGGAAGTGCCATAGATACCGACAGCACTTGCTTGAATGAGCACAGATGGTTTCGATTCCTGCGCTTCTATAATGCGTCTTACTTCTTGCGTTGATTGAAGACGACTGGAAAGAATGCCTTTTTTTGCTTTGTCCGTCCAGCGTGTGAAAATGGATTTTCCAGCAAGGTTAATCCATACATCAATCGCAGGCAATTCATGTTCAGGCTTAGCACCTTCTGTCAGCCACTGCACATAGTGTAAATGATTTTGTTCGGATTCCTTTGGATTTCTTGTTAAAATATATAGATGATGTCCTTCAGCTGCGAGCACCTTTGTGACATGCTGGCCGATAAACCCGGTTCCTCCGGTAATGGCGATATTCAATTGACATCTTCTCCTCTCATATACATACCTATATCTTTCACGATTTTGAATCAGAAGAAACATCCTGACTGTTTGAAAAAAGGAGTGATCACAGGATGCCCTATATTACGAAAATCTCTGCTCAGAAAAACAATACAGAACGCGTGAACATCTTTCTTGATGAAAAGTACGCTTTTAGCGTTGATCTAGATGTGCTCGTCCAGCATGATTTGAAAAAGGGAAAAGAGCTGGACGAAGCCGATATCATAGAGATTCAATTCGGTGATGCAGTAAAAAAAGGATTTCAGCAGGCCGTCGATTATTTATCGTATCGGATGAGATCAGTGAAAGAAGTCACCGATTATTTGACGAAAAAAGACATACCAGCACCTGCTATTAGTGAAATTATACACAAATTAAAGCATTATAAGTATGTAAATGATCTTGAATTTGCAGAAGCGTATGTAAGCACCCACCGAAAAACGAATAGCAAAGGCCCGTCAGTGCTAAAAAAAGAATTAAAGCTGAAAGGCATAGACGATGACACCATCGAACAAGCACTATCGCAATATCCGAATGATTTGCAGCTAGAGGAAGCAGTGAAACAAGTGCTGAAGATGGTTAAGAAAGAGAAAAACCGGTCCGCAAAAGAAATTGAACAGCGTATCAAATTGCAGCTTCAGCGAAAAGGATTTTCATTTGATATCATTGATAAAGCCCTTCAAGAAGCCTATGATGGACAAGAAGAGGAAAAGGAAGAAGAAGCCCTTCACTATATGCTTGAGAAGGCAAAACGCAAGGTAGGATATGACGGATCATTTGAGAAAAAAATGAAAGTGAAGCAATTCCTTTACCGAAAAGGATTTGATCTTGATACAATTGATCACGTTTTAGACAAAGGGGAATGACAGATGGAAAAACGCTATAGTGAAATGACAGAATACGAATTAAAGCAGGAGATTGCCGCTCTTTCTGAAAAAGCAAGAAAGGCTGAGCAGCTAGGCATTGTGAATGAATATGCCGTGTTGGAGCGGAAAATTGACATGGCGAAAGCCTATTTATTAGATCCAGCTGCTATTCAGACCAAAACGACCTATCACATCAAAGATACAGACGAGCAGTTTTATGTGGAGTATTTAAATGGTGTTTTTGCTTGGGGCTACAGAGTATCAGCGCCAAATAAAGAAGATGCCCTGCCGATTTCAATGCTTACGAAAAAGGACTGATCCCTAGAGATCAGTCCTTCAGCGTGTAGACAAACCCTCGCATTCTTTGTCAGTCCTGCGCTCTGGTACTCACGAATGACAAATTCGCTCCGCTCCAGTGCTCGTCCTTCCTAGACTGCAAAGGTTTTCTATCACGCTGAAAAGAAGACAAAGGGCTAAAATCAAGTTCATTTTAGCCCTTTGTCAACAATCTGAAGGACTGATCGTTAGAGATCAGTCCTTTTTTTTACTTCGAACGTTGTTTACGGACGTTGTTCTGAAGTACGATGTCGTGCTGCGTTTGCTGCGTTTCTCCGTTGACCTGAGAGGCAGAATGTTTAGCATTCGCCCATGGTTGAGGGTAAGCGGTTGTTCTTAATTGAACAAAGTCTTCCATATACGATTTCCCATTTGAACTCATATCTCAAGCACTCCCTTTGGAAAAATTAGCGTTTCCCTGATGCCCTCATACGTTCCTGTGGACGTGTATTCGTCTCACCGTTCGGCCTTTTAGATGCATAAGCATCTGTGGCCCCTGGTTCGCCTTCAAACTTGTGATTCACTTGATTTGGAAAGCCCTTTGCTTTATTACGCATACTGATTCCCTCCAAACAATACAAATCATTTGCGTCTTTTGAAGACGTAAGGGTAGTATATGAAAAAAGAGATTTTTTTAAAAAGGCACTTTCTGCTAGATGAAGGAGGAACCAGTATGGAACAATATTTTGAGCGCTTAACCGAACAACTAATGGAAAAAAACAATATGCTCACATATGAAGAAGCACGTACATGGGTAGAGCTCCTTTGGAGTGATTTTGAAACAACCTATGCAAAGGCTGGCCGCAAATATAAAGGACAGGAAACGACTGAACGGATTGTCCAAGAATGGATCGAAAGCTATGGTGCTCAGCTGCATTTATTTCAAAATAAACAATCGAAGGCAAATGAGCATTTGCAACAAAACAACAAAGGGCTACTGCATTAAAAGGGTTGCCCTTTTCACTTCTACTCATCTTTTTCAATAAACAGGAAAATATATAAATAACTAAACAATTTTATGAAACAATACCCAGTCTGTGATCAAAATTACAGGCTTTTTACAATGGATAAACTTAAAATTACATTAAATTCATGTTGGTGAAAATCACTGGAAATAAAACTCTGATATAATGTAACGATTAAGGATACATGAAATTTATGGATAATAAAAAAGGGTTTCGTTTTCTGATAAAAAAGGAATAATGAACATAACAGACTATGTGAAAAAAGTGAAGAGAAGGTGCGATATGGAACGGGAACTGCTCTCTGTTATAATTCCTTCTTACAATGAAGGTGAAAACATCAGACGAATCTTTGAGGCACTCGAGGAAGAGTTTCGCGATTTTCATTATGACTTTGAAATCATCTTTGTGAATGATGGAAGCAAAGATAATACGCTTCAATACATGAGAGAGCTCTCTCACAAAAGTGCAAAAGTCAAATACATTTCCTTTTCTCGTAACTTTGGGAAAGAAGCTGCAATTTTAGCAGGTCTTGAGCATGCAAAAGGGGAAGCTGCGATCATTATGGACGCCGACTTACAGCACCCAACGTATTTGATTCAGGATTTTGTTAGAGGCTACGAAGAAGGTTATCATCAAGTCATTGCCAAACGAAATCGTAAAGGGGACAGCAAGCTTCGTTCTTACCTATCATCGATGTATTATAAAGTGATGAACAAGGTGGTCGAAGTGGACTTGCGTGATGGTGTAGGAGATTTCCGCTTAATTTCCCGTCAAGCGATCGACGCATTGCTTCAGCTGAAAGAGGGAAATCGTTTTTCAAAAGGGCTTTTTTGCTGGATTGGCTTTGAAGAAAAGGTCATCTATTATGAAAATGTGGAAAGACAGCACGGTGATACAAAATGGTCACTGAAGAAATTATTTAACTATGGCATAGATGGCGTTATTTCTTTTAACAACCGCCCGCTGCGTATTTGTTTTTATACGGGTATTTTGATCTTATTTCTCTCTTTGATTTACATCGTGGCGACCTTTATTCAAATCGTCAGAACGGGCATCATGGTACCGGGTTATTTCACTTTAATCTCAGCTGTGCTTTTCCTCGGTGGTGTCCAGCTCTTGAGTCTAGGCGTGATCGGAGAATACATTGGCCGGATCTACTATGAAACGAAAAAGAGGCCGCATTACTTAATTCAAGAATCAAATGTCATGGAACAAGAGACAAGCTCAAAAGAACAAGACCGAGTGTTAACGCAGTTATTTAAATAACGTGGAGTCAAATAACCGGCAAGCACGAATCGCTTGCTGGGTTGTTTTGTTTCAATGAACAGTGGATCTTTTGGAGAAAGGATTTAGATGATGAAACGTAGATGGATACTCATTGGAATGTGCCTCATTCTTGCTTTATTAGGACACTCCTTTTTCTTATATGAATATACGCAAGGCCTATATATGACGGGAGATGGGGATGGCATTTCGCAAATGCTCCCGTTTAAAAAGCTGCTGTATGATGAATACGTCAAAGGAAACTTCTTTTATTCCTATCAATTTGGTCTAGGCGGTGGTACATATACGCAATTAGGTTATTATTTTACAACGTCGATGGTCTTTATGGTCACAGTCGCTGTCGTCTGGCTGTTGAATGCGCTTCACCTTGTACAGTCAACAGACATTCACTTTTGGGCAAATGCTGTTATTTGGCTGAGTGTGATCAAGCTGACAGTCATTCTGTTCATCGCATATCGTGTGCTCCTTTCGATTGTGCAGCATAGGCTGGGGGCGCTGACAGGTGCCGGTATTTACGGACTGTCTATTGTGTACTTTCGACATCAAACGTTTTGGGAGTTTTTCACCGACAGCATGATGTGGCTTCCGCTGCTTGTGCTCGGGGTTGAACGGATTTTTAAAACAGGCAAGCCGGCTTGGTTTATTGCGGCTTGCAGTCTCATGCTGATCAATAATTTTTACTTTGCTTACATTCACTTTATCTTTTTAGCCATTTATCTTGTCTTCAGATATATGATTAAGCTTCAAAGCGAGGAGCGAGGCTGGAAGGTGTTCTGGACCCTTGCGATCTCTACGCTGTTATCGTTTGGGATCAGTGCTGCCTTTTTTATCCCGTCTGTTTACGGCTTTCTCAATAATGTAAGACCGCCGTATGAACAGGCGATTCCTTGGTTCGATCTGCATGATCATCTGCTGTTTACAAGCAGGGTGTACTTATTGCCTGTTATCTTTTTGATTTGTCTGTTCCTCGTTCCGCTATACCGGAACAGATGGTTTTTCATGTTCACATCGATCAGTGTTCTGCTGATCATTTTTCACTACAGTCCAAAGATGGCGAGCGTGTTTAATGGTTTTTCTGCACCGCAGTACAGATTCGAATATATTCTTGCTTTTACAGTTGGAGCGGTCGTAGCCATCACCATCAAGCATTTCTCGCAAATCGAGTGGAAGTGGAAAAAACGTGCGGTTTTAGGCGCTTGGATTGTATTCCTTCTCGCAGTCGCCCTTTCAGAACGAGCAAAGGGAAATATGGATGTTGTTGTATTTACCGGAATAGGACTGCTTGTGATCAGTTTGTTCTTCCTCTCGATACATGCGGGGAAACGTCTGCACCTTCGTCTCTTTTCAGCTGCGCTCATCGTTGTGAGCTTACTGACAGCAGGCGTGTATCAGCAGGGCTACTTATTTGAAAGAAGCAATATTAAGAGCGTATCAGATACGTATCTGAATAGTGAGGCGTATGCTGGACATGAGCAAATGAAGCTCATTCAGCAGATTCAAAACCGCTCAAAAGAAGATCCGCTTGCCCGGATTGATTGGATGAACGGCGTGCGCAACAACACCCCGTTATTTGAAGGCTTTCAAGGCATGAGTGCGTATTCAAGTATATTGAATCAGCATCTGCTCCATTTCTACTGGAATGACCTGCAAATTGATATGGGACGGGAAAGTGTCAGCCGGTATGCAACAATGGGGGACAGGGCGAATTTATACAGCCTGACCTACGGGAAGTATTATATGAGAGACAAATCGATGTCTTTCTCACCGCCGGTTTATTTTAAGCCAATATTGGAAAGCGAACATTATGAAGTGTATGAAAATACACGTCCGCTCCCATTTGCAAGAACAACGAGTACCGTCTATTCAGAAAAGTCACTAGAGCATGCGTCAGCACTTGATAAAGAACATGCGATGTTGCAAGGTGTGATCTTAAACAAAAAAGGAAATGCTGAAATCGACCAATCGCCTGATCGAATAAAGGATACAAACATTCATACTGAACAAGCGGTATACGAAAATGGCGTGCTTGATGTATACGGGGAAACGGGCGGGCTGAATATCACCCTTCCAGATGATATCGCTCGCGTGGGGGATGTGTATGTGAGCTTTTATGTGAAGCGGACCGACCGTAACGAAGGGTTTCAGTTATCTGTGGATGACTACGTCACATCACGGAAAAGCAATACGTCTATCTACAAAACAGGCGTTAATGACGTGACGATTCGAGTCCCAGCTGAAAAAATCCTTTCCATTCGAGTGCCAAAAGGGACGTATGAGCTGAGTCAATTAAAGCTGTATCATGAGCCATACCGCATCCTTGAGCGAGCATATGAAAAAGAAAAACAGGATGACGGTAGCCAGCAAGTAAAGCTTAAAAATAACCGCTTTACGATTTCATATAATAACAAGCGCAGCGATAATTACATGGTTCTACCTGTTCCATATGAAAAAGGCTGGGAGCTCACGGTGAACGGACAGCAAACCGATATTGAACAAGCCAATTACGCCTTTATCGGTTTTCCAATAGAAAAAGGCAAAAACGAGATTGTGCTAACCTACTATCCGCCTTATATCAGAATTCTCGCATTGATTTCACTCGTCAGTTTGATCGGTGCGATCCTCTATGCACGGAGACAACACAAGAAACACCACTTTTTAGCATAAGTGGTGTTTTTTTATCTTTCATCTCATACGTAAGTTTCTTCATCCCATTCAATCGTGTATTCGTTCATTTTTTTATCAATATCGTTTTGAATACTCATGTGCTGAAATAGCGCATTCAATTCTTCTGTCCTCTTTCTTCGATCCTTTTCATAATAATAGAACGCATCTCGATAATCATGATCCCTTAGCATCTTTGCTATGATCATGGCATCTTCTAGACTATACGATGCCCCTTGACCAACAAAAGGATTTGCTGTGTGAACAGCATCACCTATAAGAGCAATTCGTCCTTTTGACCACACAGGAAGATCCTTTATTTCATAGATACTTCTTGGAAAGAACATGTTTGTATGATCGATGATGTCAGAAAGGTGTTTAGGAATGTTCCATTTGTTTATATAATAACTGTCGGATGGTTTCTTTATTGGCTTTCTCAAAATGTTTTGTAGGTAACTTCTCAGGACACTGAGAGAAAGCTTGCCATAAAATATTCATTTTATTTGTTGGATGCGCTTTCCCAAAAATGAATTGAAAGTTTCCGTCATTGTAAAAATAACTTGTTGCCTCATCCAATACAAAATCCTTCACAAACGATACTCCTTGTAGTCCCCAAAAACCGCTATAGTCTAATTTAGCATTAAACGCAATAGCCTCTCTTGTTTTAGAAAAAGTTCCATCTGCTCCTATTACAATATCACCTGTTATCTCAGTTTCATCTTCAAAAAGAACCTGAACGGTATGAGGCTGCTGTTTGATTGAGATTAACTTTTTGTTGTATTTCACTTCTATTCCTTGACGGTGAACTTCTTTTAAAAGTGATTTGATGATTTGGTCTCTCATGACGTTCAGTAAAGGAGCATCATAATATTTTTCACTATAATTGTGAAAGATCGCTTCTACTTCATTTTCACTGTTTATTTGCTGGATATTCTTTATCACTGTTGCATTTGCTATCACTTCATTTTTACACCCGATTTCATCCAAAATCTTTACCCCATTCGGAGACAGTAAAAAACCTGCTCCTGTTTCTAATTCTTCATCTGACCTGCTTTCATAAATCGTACTTTCCATTCCAGCCTTTTTTAAGAATAAAGAAGTAGCCAATCCTGCTACACCACTGCCGATAATGATCACATTTTGAGATTTCATTATTTCCCCTCCTATTTTATAAACAGACCGGTCGGTTTATTTTAGTGCAAAAAAATAAGCTTTTTCATATAGGACAGCGTATCACAATTCCCCCTCTTCATTTGGTAATTAAAGTATATGATAATATGTTATAAATGATTTCGCAAGAATGAAACTAACCAATTTCTGATCAACTTCTTTTAAAAACATGAAGGGGATAACAAAACATGAACAAAGACACCGTGATAAAACACTATGAACACACCCTTGAATGGGTACAGTCACTAACGAAAGTAACAGAAGAAGAATGGCGTAGCGCCATCGCTGAGGGAAAATGGAGTATTGCTGAGATCATCGCTCATTTCGTTCCGTTGGATGAATTTATTTTACACGACCGTCTAAAGGAATTTTGGAACGAGCAAGCGTTACCGCAGGCACCTGATGCGCATGAAATGAATCAGCAGTCAGCCGAAAGAGCAAGAAAGGAAGAAAGAAGCGAGACGATTGGGCGATTTATTGCTGTCAGAACAGAATTACTTCAAGAAATGAAGAAAATCGAACCATCTCGCTGGAATGCATCCTTTTTGATCGGTCAAACAGAGCTGACGTTATCAAGTTATTTTGAAGGCTTGATTAAGCATGATCTCCATCATATGGAGCAGATTAAAAAAGTACTCTCTACAGAAAGACGATAAAGCGTCACGAAGCTTCTTTCTCAAATGGAAACGTCGCATAATCAAACAAAAAATGAAATAGCCAAAGACTAAGCGCAAAGAGAATTTCTTCAGAAGTAGTCAGCAAAATGCCGTCAACTAATTCATCTGATAAGTAGACAGCACCCCAAATAAACAAAAGGTGAAATAAAACGGTATAGAAAACAATGGATCGTTTTTTGGACCGACACTTACGAACAAAACACATGAGCACGTGTTCCAGATGTTCAAAAGAGATCCCGAGTACAACGTAGATGCCCATAAACAGAAGCAACGATAAAACCGATTGATAAAAAGCACCCGTCAAATGAAAGAACAGCACACAAAACAACAAAAATATGTAACAGACAGCTGATAGCGCTATCAGGCATTTCACCCCTTGCCATAAAGCGTGAATAGATTGCTGCATGGATAAACAACACTCCCTTACATGAAGATACCTGCAAAAAGGACAGCCTTTTTGCAGGAAGGTGGAATTAATCCTCTTTTTTAGGTGCAGCGATGACAGGGTGTTTTTCTGTATCAAGCAATTTCAAGAATTCTTCGCCTTGATCTAAATGATCCAAAACAAGCTGTTTCGGTGTGACCGCAAGCCACTGATTGAGCGAGATATCTGCATAATGGTCGCTCTTGAAGATTTCTAAGAAATAAAGCGGTTCGTCACCTGTATTTTCTACATAATGCCCCATCGCAAATGGCACATAGCCAACATCTCCCGCCTGATAGTTAAAGGTTCTTGCATGTCCATCAGAAGCAAATACCGTCATTCGAGCTTTTCCAGAAATGAAATATTGCCATTCATCCGTATTTGGATGCCAGTGCAGCTCACGGATGGCACCTGGATCAACTTTCACAAGAGCGGATGCAATCGTTTTAGACGCTTTAAAATTGGTAGAGTCCGCAATCCACACTTGTCCGCCGCTTGACGTAATTGGCTCCTGTTTTAACAGCTCATATTTAAAGGAATTCGGGACCTCTCCTTGCTCTGTTTGCACCTTGTCACACTCAAGGGAACCAGGAATTCCTTTTTGGAAAATATACTTTTCTTTCTCTGGCAGCTTGTTAAATTGTTCTTTTGTCATTCCAAAGTTTTGGAGAACGATTTCCTCTGGCGTATGGGCAAGCCAATCAGTCACTTGGAACGTACTATTTTCAGAGAAAGACCCATCATCAAACACAAGCAAGAATTCCGCTCCCGGTTCAAGTGCTTGGATAGAGTGCGGCAAGCCAGAAGGGAAGTACCATAAATCTCCCTCAGTCACATCCTCTGTAAAATTCCGCCCCTCTGCATCAACCGATGTAATTCGGGCTTCCCCATAAATCATGTACGCCCACTCCGCTTCCTTATGCCAGTGCAGCTCGCGAATCGCACCAGGCTTTAGCCGCATGTTCACAGAGGCAAGACTTTTAGAAATTGGCAGTTCACGTACCGTTACCTCGCGGGCATAGCCGCCTTTTTCTAAACGGTTGTGCGTATCAGAAAAAGAATATTTCATGTTGGGAACCGTTCCATGATCGGTTTCTGGTGGCGTGAGCATATCTGGGTTTTGTCTGTCTCGCTCGAGATTACGTGGAATTTTGACCGTTGCTCCTTTTTCTCCTCGAATCGGCTGCGGTACCCCATTTTGCTTTTCACTCATGATAAAATCCCCTTTCAACATCGTATTGTGTGAGGTGACAAAAGGCCTTTCATTTCGCCCTCGTTTTCATAAGGTGAAACGAATCAAGAAGATGTCAATCTGATTCATCATTTTTTTGAACAGCGACCAATCGTTGGATGAGCTTGCTTAATTCATCAAACTTTCGTTCAAAACGTGTCAGCAAATAAACCGTTAAAATGGCAGGGAAACCAGCCTGACCAAGCTGCTTCAGCCATTCCTCCGAAAAAAAGGTCTCCATTTGTCTCACCTCCCAGCGGATGCTCGTCTTCTCTATAAGTGGTATGAAAGAAGAAATAGGAAATCAAAAGGGGAGAAAATGAACCATTAGACCCGTTTCACAAAGTTTACTTTTTTTAACTTTTGTCCACTTAATGCAAGTAGAGAGAACAAAGGGGAGGATGCACATGGATTATCGGCTGTTATTGAAAGCAAAATGGAAGGAAATCGTTGATCACCCGCTCATTCATCAATTTTTAAGCAACCCTAAAAACCAGCAGCTGCTTAGGCAAGTCATGGAAGAGCCAAACGAGGAAAATGCGAAAAAACTAGATTCCGAGTTCAAGCAGTTTTATCAAAAAATCCGCATCATCAAGTATATTTCCACAATGATCCGCATTTTTTCAGTCGACTTTGACAAACGAGTGAAAAAAAAGCAGCAGCGTTTTCCGCTCATACTTGATCATCCTGATACGCAAGAAGTGAAAGACCCTGTTCAAACAGATACGTATGAAGCGGTGCTCTTCAACCAGCAAGACTTAGGGGAGCACCTGCAAGACCCAAGATTGTACAAGGCCTATCAGCAGCTCACAGACAAACAAAAAATGGTCCTCACCCAAATTTATGTCGAAGGCCAAACAATGAAAGAAATAGCCGATCAGCTAGGTGAAACAAGACAAAACATCTCAAACATTCACAAAAAAGCGCTCAACAAACTAAAAGAAAAAACAGGGGGAGATGTCCGTGCACGAAGACAAAATCACCAATGGAGAAATGGAAGAACTCATTGAAACCTTCACACCCATGATCAAAAAGAAACTACAAAACACGGCATATCAAGAAAGAGAAGACCTCGAACAAGAACTCTACATCAAACTCATCGAAAAAGTAGACTGGCTGATTTACCAAGAGGGACCTGGCTTTTGGGAGTTTATTGTGGAATATATGACGAAGATGTAAGAGGAACTGATGGTGCGAATGTGAGGTGAACATAAAATCCCCGGGACATTCGCACCTTTTTATTCGACAAAATTGAGAAAAAATGTATATTTTATAAAGGGCAAAACAAAATTCTTTATTGAAAGTTGTGGATTTTGCCTATCATTTCCTAAAAAATGTTACAATTAGGGCAGAAATCGCAGTCGCACTCTATGTGAGTGCGTGGATTGAAATAAGATCCCGCCGTACCCGATCAACCGCCTGGCAGTCGCACTCTACATGAGTGCGTGGATTGAAATCGAATAGCTCCGCAAATTCATCTGAAGTGAATAGGTCGCACTCTACATGAGTGCGTGGATTGAAATAATGTGTAGATAGTTGGGTATGTGCAAAGTGTGTTGTCGCACTCTACATGAATGCGTGGATTGAAATATTGACGCTTTACTTTCATATAGGCTGTCATAGTCGTCGAACTCTACAAGAGTGGATGGATTGAAAATTTGAATTGGCAGCATCATAAACCAAGCACCCCCGGACTGGCCCAGTAGTCCATGTTTTAAATGAATTCAAAGCTGTTGATGAAACAGCGAAATAAGTATGATTATCATCAATAATAGTTTTTAATTAAATAGGATTAAGAGAGATTCGGTGCGAATGTCAGGTGAACATAAAATCCCTGGAACATTCGCACCTTTTTATTCGACAAAAATGGGTAAAAATGTATATTTCATGAAGGAGAAAACAAAATTCTTTATTGAAAGTTGAGGATTTTACCTATCATTTCCTAAAAAATGTTACAATTAGGGCAGAAATCGCAGTCGCACTCTATATGGGTGCGTGGATTGAAATGGTTATTTGTAACTATGGAAATTACTGTATATTGTCGCACTCTATATGGGTGCGTGGATTGAAATACCCATGCAAAGCTTTTAATCAATCCCAGGGAAGTCGCACTCTACAAGAGTGCGCGATTTTAAATGATTGTCTCTTAAACGGGTATGGCCACCTCAAATCCATCTTCTTACAATCTCCTCTTTCAAATAGCCATCAAATATACTGTTCATTTGTACAGTGAAAACATGACTCCTTGCAGTCATGTTTTTTTCTTCTTCTTTTTCCTAAATAAACCTTAAAAAATCTCAAAATAAGTCGAAATGAAAAGTAGTCATTTAGATTCAAATTTTATCCATTCGTAGTGAATGATGAAGGAGGAATTGGTTTGGGTGAAACGGAGCGAACCGGTAAAGTTGAGCAGCTGATCTTAGAGAATTATCAAAGATTAAACAGCATGATATCAGAAGAAGTCGACTTTGCTTCTAATCATGGCGGGCTGACAGGAGATTCTAGAGAAGTGATGTGGTTGGAGTTTTTTCGGAAAATCATTCCTAAAAAATATTCATTAGCACAAGGTGTCATCATTATTGACTCAGAAGGAAATCATTCTAACGAAGTCGATATTGCCGTTTTTGATGAGCAGTATACGCCGTATGTGTTCCAACACAATTCGTTGAAGTTTATACCGATTGAGGCGGTTGCGATTGCTATTGAATGTAAAAGTTCAAATTTCGATGTTGATAAATTAGAAGTTTGGTCTGACAATATAAAAAAATTAGTACCGAAAACAAAAGGAATAGCTAGGATGGCCGCCCAAGGGGTTGTCATGGTTGAAAATGATACACAGAAACGAACACGTCCTATTTTAATTTTAGCAAGTAATTTAAAAAGGCAAACAGCAAACTCATCTTCAGGGATGTTTGAAAAATTAGACAAAGCATTTGACTTTATACTTATGAAACAAAAGAGTGTATTTCATTTAAGAGCTCCTAATGAAGGTGAACGCCTAGTATGGTGGGCTAATGAATTAAATTGTTATGATCCAGAAAGATCTAAGGAACAAGAGGATGAAGAAAAGAAAGAAAATATTGAAAATAATGAAGATGATAGTAAAGACAAAGTGATTTCGAACAAACTCAGTGAATTACGTATTGATCACAATGAGCTGTTAACGCTAAACTTCCAATTAAATCAATTGCTGATGCTCATCAATAATCCCATGTTTTTCCCTCACTATGCATATGCCAAGCTGTTTCAGAAACAGATAACAAAGTGAAGAAAGGAGAGCGACATGACAAGGGAATCTAGTAAACCCAAAACGAATTGGCATGATGTGAAACATGCGATTGACACGAAAATTCATGAAGACCAAAGACTTTTTAAAGAGCCGCTTACTATTCATTTGGTTACGCCAATGTTTGGCGGAGGGCCCCAATCAAACTCAATTGATCAAGACAGACCGATTCGAGAAAGTGCGATTCGTGGCCATCTTCGTTTCTGGTGGCGTGCAACTCGAGGAGCTGTTTGCAAAAATGCGAATGAATTATCTAAACGAGAAGCAGAGATATTTGGTCATACAGAACAAGCGAGCCAGATTCAAGTGGTAACCCATTATGAAAAAGACGAAGTGAAAAGAAATTCAAAAGTATTTTTTAAAAAGAAAAATCATCCTTTTCCACGGTATGTTCTTTCAAATATGAAAGATGAAACACCATACCTCATGAAGGCGCAATTTTCTTTAAATATCCGGTTATCTAAAAAAACAACTGATTTTGAATTAATCAAAAAAGAAGTTGAAGCAGCATTATGGGCTTGGATCAACTTCGGTGGACTTGGGTCAAGAACGAGACGTGGGTGTGGCAGTTTATATTGCAAGCAATTTTCACCATACAACAAGAGGACAAAAAGCCAATTGGAAAAATGGTTTGAGCAAAAGCTTTTAGAATATGACATTCAATTGCCAGTATCAAGTCGAGAATGGCCGACGCTTAGTCGTGAATTCAAAGTACAGGCATTTCCATCATCTATGATCTCAAGCTGGCAATCCGTCATTCAGACATATGAAACATTTCGAAGAAGATCAAACCCGAACAAAAAAAGGGGAAGAAGTTGTTGGCCGGAAGCAGATACTATTCGTCTGTTAACAGGTAAGGCTAAATCAGGTCATCACATCCCTTATCCAAAAGAGAAACCATTTAAATATCAAGCATTTCCTAGAGCTCAATTTGGTTTGCCTATTCAGTTCCGATTTGCTCCTAAAGATAGTGGGAAAGATCCAGATCCTGTAACGCTCCTACCTAAAGGAAAGGATCGTTTGGCTTCACCACTCATCCTAAAACCGTTAGCTATTAATCAAAAGGAATCGGTAGGCATGGTGATGGTGCTGCAGCAACCAAAGATCGAAGCTTTATCGCTTTTAGGGGACAGAAAGCCTTTGCCCGATGTGACAGATGAACAAAGTATCTACCCAACAGCCACCTACTCAAACAACCCATTACAAGACGAGAGTGGCCGTACGCACTCATCGGCGATTCAAGCCTTTTTACATAGCAAGGAGGTGCAAACATTTTGTCAGAAGAATCACAAAAACAAACATTAATGCTATTTTCGATAGGGCCTGTTCAAGAATTTATTGCGCAAGCAAGGCGGACGCGTGATTTATGGTTTGGCTCTTTTCTTCTATCTGAATTAAGTAAAGCAGGTGCGAAGAAATTTCAAGAACTGGGTGGAACGCTTATTTTCCCTGTGTTCAACGAATCATCTGCAGAACCAAACAACGCACCAAATAAAATACTGGGGGAAATCTCATACGAACAGCCTTCATCCGTTGCAAGACAAGTGAAAAAAGCAATATATGACAAATGGAAGGAATACGCAGACTTTGTTAGAGAAATAGTTGATCCTTATATTCAAATAGGCACATGGAATCGACAAGTAGATGATTTATTGGAATTTTATGCTGTGTGGACTGAGGTGCAAAATCAAGACAGAGCGGCAAATGCGTCCGCAAGTCCATATCATTTGGCTCTTCAAGAAGTCGAAGGTTTAATGGCGGCACGGAAGACTTTAAGAGATTTTAAACAAAATGAGCCAGGGGCGTTATTCGGTGAACCAAAATCATCACTTGACGGTGGACGAGAGTCTGTTTTCCAAAAGCAAAAAACACCTCAGCAAGTGGCGCAACTAGCGAAATGGGGAATTGGTGAACATGAATTATTAGATGCGATTTCAGTGATCAAACGATTGTCCTTACATAAGCATCCGAGTATGACATTTCCATCTGTATGTGATAAAGCGTTTGCTCCCTATCAAAATATGTTGGACCAAAATGAACAGATGAAGAAAGCAGCCACACATTATGTGAAAGATGTAGAAACATATCTTAAGAATATGAATCTGACAGTAGCCCCTATTGATTTGAGTGAGGCATCGCTTTTTTATGAAAGAAGAATAGAAGATTATCTTGAACAACGTGGACTTGTCGGGACCACACGAACAGAAGCGAAAAATGACATCACACAGCTGCTCGAAAAATATTTCAAAGGCGAATACAGCAAGCATCACGGCCAGCCGGTTAAACCATCAGCACCTTCACCTTACTATGCCTTTCTCATGGCCGATGGAGATAAGATGGGCAGCCAACTGCGAAATATACAGCATGTAGAAAGTCATATTGCATTTTCTAAAACACTCTCAACTTTTGCTTCAAAGGCTCGTGGGATTATTTCCGAATGTGAAGGTACATTGATCTATGGCGGTGGAGATGATGTCATGGCTTATGTACCGGTGCATCAATGCTTAGAAGCAGCTGGGAAATTACAAAGAGAATTTGTTTCAACGATGAAGGCTCATCAACATAGTGAGGCACCTCCTTCGATTTCAATTGGAATCGCCATCGTCCATATGCTTGAGCCTCTTGAAGAAGTAAGAAGTATGGCACGTCAGGCTGAACAATATGCAAAACAAGAGCGAAATTCATTAGCGATTCATTTCCAAAAGCGAGGCGGAGGAGACACAATGAATATCTCAGTCTCATTTCAAATAGATCCAGTTGCCTCTATCCAAGAGATGACGACGTGGTTAAAACAGTCTTATTTCACATCTGGCTTTGCATATGGCTTACGAGAGTTGTATCAAACATACGAACAGTCTTCTTTTAGAAAACAGCCGGAAATTTTAGATGAACTCATTCCACTAGAGATAAGACGTCTTGCAATCAAAAAGAAAACGGAAGCAAAAACAGAGCAAGAAACGAAAGAGTGGATCGATCAATTGATTGCGAAGTATATACCGAAGAAGAATACATTAGAAGAATTACATACAATCGCTGAATGTATGATCATTACTCTTCAACTGGAGGAGGTAAGTGGACATGCCTGAAAGATGGTTTCACATTCAACCGCTTGATCCGCTGCTTATTCGTGATGCACGCCCATTTCAAAGTGTACCAGGTATACGGGCGCGTTCACTAAACGATGTTCCGCCAAGTGTGGTCGCAGGAACACTTCGTACAGCTTTAGCAAAGAAACGACAATCAATCAAACACACCACGCCACTTTCTTATTATGCAAAATCTCTTGTGCGAGGTCCTTTATATCGTTGGCATGATCATTTATATGTGCCAATGCCTCATGACCTTGAGTTATTTGATGATGAGTATGGCATGTATCAAGTGAGACCAAAGCCAATGATGTCGGAAGGACAGGGCTTTTTTGGTACAGGAAAAACAGGCCGTTTTAGTGAGGCATTATGGCCACCAATTGGAGCTGGTGCTCGTAAAAAAATGAAATCGTCGCCTGCTTTTGTATCACTAAAGTGGATGGTGAACTGGCTGACAGACGCAGTGGATGAGAGTCAGGTAAAGGAAGCCTTGACTGAATACCAACATATGCAGAAAGAAAATCATTCTTTCAAAAAGGAATCACCACCGGCATTTATTCCAGCATTACAGCGTCAGGAACGAACACAAATTGAGGTGGAAACTGGCAGTAAAAAGGCAAAAGATCAGCATCTATTTTCAACAGAATCGCTCTTATTCCCAGATGACTTTAAACTGGAGGCAGGAATAGAGTTATCTACTGAAGAGTCAGAAGAATTAAAGCCTTTCTCAAGTCTTCACACAATCGGTGGTGAACGGCGGCTGGCTCATATAGAAGACCGGCCACATGTATACCAACAAGATTGGACATGTCCGGTTGCTATTAAAGAATCGCTAAAAAACAAGCCGTATGTTCGCATGATATTGGCGACACCTGCTTATTTCAGTAAAGGATGGCAGCCCGGATGGCTGGATGAACAGCTCATGTCAAAACCACTATTTGATACAAATGTACGACTGAAATTGGTTTGGGCCTCTGTTCCACATTGGCAGCCAATCTCTGGATGGAGCTTAACAAATAAAGACAAAGGGCGTGAAAAAGCAATACGCCGCTTAGTCCCCGCAGGTAGCGTTTACTTCTTTACAGTAGAAGAAGGAGATCCAGCAGAACTGGCCGAAAAAATGTGGCTTCAATCAGTATCTGATCGTAACCGGCGCAAAGAAGCGTTTGATCGTGAAGATGGCTGCGGGTTAGCACTTTGGGGAACATGGAAACCGAATGAATAAGAGGAGTGAGACGATGGAAGCAAGCCGTTGGTTTTGGATACATTGTTTATCCCCCCTCCATATTGGAGCGGGTGAAGGAGTTGGCGTGATTGATATGCCCATTCAACGAGAAAAAGTCACAGAATGGCCAATTATACCTGGAAGCAGTATCAAAGGCGTGCAGCGTGAACATTATCGCGCGAAAGGACAAGACACATTCGTACAAAAAGTATTTGGTACACAAGGAGATCAAGATGGAAGCGCAGGAGCAGTCGTCATGACAGATGGCCGGTTATTTTCATTCCCGGTGGCGAGTAGATACGGTACATTTGGATATGTGGCAAGTCCACTCATATTGAAAAGATTAGCCCGCGATGCAAAAGCGTTAGGCGTATCACTGGATATCCCTGATCTCATAGAAGAATCAAGCACACTAGTCACAATGAATTCTACATTAGTAGAGAATGACGAATTATACCTAGGTGAATTCCAAGGGGCTGCGAAAAAATCTCAACAACTAACCGATTTTGCTGAACAGATGGCCAAACTCTTATTCGACGATAAACAATCACAAACTCTTTGGATAGAACGATTTGTAATTGTAAGTGATGACGTTTTTCAATACATTGTCACCATGAATTCTGAAGTGACACCTCGTATTAGAATTGATCATGAAACCCAAACAGTTAGTAAAGGTGCTCTCTGGTATGAAGAGTATGTACCAGCAGAAGCCATATTTTATGGGCTCATATGGTGTGATCGTGTCGATGGAAGCAATGATTTATCTGTTAGACACCAACTTTTAAATCAACTAGAAAAACAGATGTATCTTCAATTAGGTGGAAACACAAACGTAGGTAAAGGAAGAGTATCCTGGCGCATGACAGGAGGGGAGGGATCATGAAACTCATTCAACATCATTATGCTGAGAAAGCGTATCAACATGTGATGAATGCCAAAACGAATGAGGAGAATTTCTCAAATCAATATGGACAACTCTGTCACAGATTCGCCTCAATGATCTTAACAAATGGATTAAGGCTCACCATTACATTTTTTGAAGCAAAATCAAAAAAAGGAAATGCTTATCAACAATTCGTTCAAGATATAAAAGAAACACTAGATTTACAAGAAAGTTGGTCAGCTTCCAATCGAGATTACTTAATCAAATCAAGACAAGCTTTAAGTGCATCTGTTTGGTTAAAAAGATATGCGGAATCTATTTTAAAGGTGGAACAAGGGGCGGAAAATGTGGAGGACATCCAATGAATCTGTCATTAACCTTAAACAAAAGCAAATGGGAGATTGGTGGTTCTACATTGTCGGACATCATAAAGGACAGTGCGAAGAAGCAGTCATTTTATGAAAATGTGATTAGTCTCCATCGAAAACAGTGGGGGGAAAATCGCTTATTGTATGAAAGATTTGTGGAGCAATATTATGCCGATACGAACCCCACATGCCTAGTCAAGTCCATATCGCCGTTAGTCATTGGACATGGGGGAGAGGGTGTACTGGAAACGGGATTATTATTACACCCGATATACGGCGTTCCTTATTTACCAGGAACAGCATTAAAAGGCGTAGCCTCTCATTATGCCCACTCTGTATTAGGTGAAAACTTTCCAGAACTAAAACAAGGTGGTAGTGATTACATCACATTGTTTGGAACAAACGAACGTGCTGGCATCATCGAATTTCATGATGCGCTCATGATGCCTGAGACGGTAGGAGAAGCATTTAAAGTGGATGTGATGACACCACATCATTCAGACTACAACAGCGTCAAGCTAGATAAGATGAACAAAGGGGAAAGTGTTCCAGCCCCTCGAGACGATGACTCACCAACACCGATTCATTTCTTAACGGTGGTCAACGGCCGCTTTCAACTTCTATTGAGAACAAAAAAGAATCTACCAGAAGAAGTGGAATGGCTCGAACTCGCCAAAACCATCTTACTAGGCGCTTTAGAACACGAAGGAATCGGTGCTAAAACAAATGCAGGTTATGGAAGACTTAAAATGGACGACGTCATTTCATAAGACTAAGTGCGAATGTGAGGTGAACATAAAATCCCTGGAACATTCGCACCGTTTTATTCGACAAAAATGAGAAAAAATGTATATTTTTCAGGGGTGAAAACTTAATTCCTATATAGAAACTTAAGGGTTTTGACGAGCATTTCCTAAAAAATGTTATAATTAGGGCGAAAATCGCAGTCGCACTCTACAAGAGTGCGTGGATTGAAATAATTCCCTCCATCCATGACAATTTTTTGGCTTAGTCGCACTCTACATGAATTAACATAACTCTGCCTCCTGCCTCAGTAGTCATGAATCTACTTGAATTCAATTGTTGCTGAAATATAAATAAGTATGATTAACAAGTTTCAATAGATTTCATACTAAGAAAAAGTCGGTGCGAATGTGAGGTGAACATAAAATCCCTGGAACATTCGCACCTATTCATTCGACAAAAATGAGAAAAAATGTATATTTTTTAAGGATGAAAACAAAATTCTATATAGAAACTTGTGGGTTTTGACGATCATTTCCTGAAAAATGTTATAATTAGGGCGAAAATCGCAGTCGCACTCTATATGAGTGCGTGGATTGAAATAAAAGATTGATCGTTTCAATCGCTTTAGAAGGCGTCGCACTCTATATGAGTGCGTGGATTGAAATGCCACTTTCTAGAAGCAATAGGTTAATTCCTCTATGTCGCACTCTATATGAGTGCGTGGATTGAAATTTAGCTGTGAACTTGGCTGTCATAGCGGTAAGCCGTCGCACTCTATACGAGTGCGTGGATTGAAATATAGTTGAAATAAAACTCAATATGAAAGCTTGTGTCGCACTCTATATGAGTGCGTGGATTGAAATAATTCTGTTTGAATAATCAATTCTTGTTTAGTTGTCGCACTCTACAAGAGTGCGTGGATTGAAATAGCGATGACAAGGCTCGCAAACACATTGTATTTTGTCGCACTCTCCATGAGTGCATAGATCACAGTTTCTGCGTTTTATACAAATTCAAGTACTATCCAGTTCAAAATCTACACATATGAATAATTCAAGCCCTACACAACAAAAAAAGACTCGCTCACACAGAGCCGAGTCTTAATTTTTTTTGCAGTTTTTCTTCACTGAAAATCCAGCCGGTATAGGAATTTTTGATTTGGTGGTCCATGTCGATATGGCAGATCGCGACAAAAGGATAATGACCTTTGCTGCGGTAGCGCAAATCAATGAACCGTACCTCATAATGATCCTTGTATTTATCCACTTCCCACCGGTAGACAGGGGAGAAGGAGAGAAAGGCTGAAATGTTTTCATCTTGTTTGGCAATTTTCATAATCTCAGTATCAGGGACCGGCACACGGTTAAAGGTGTCTAAAATGATGATCTCACCATTCATACTGCGTCCAACATGGAAAGAGGATTTACATTTCACGGCAATGCGCCATTGTCTGAACTTCATCGTAGGCGAAATAATAATGTCCTCAATTTCATTGAATCGTGCACGCAGCTGGCGTTTAATCTGAAGCTGCATGATGACCCTGACGATATAATAACAGAAAATCACGGCATACAGCGTAATAAACGTATAGCCGGGATGCCCGCCAATCGCCCAAACGACAATGGCGACAAGATGTGTAAAAAAGATAAACGGATCAAACGTATTAATGATCCCTAGCGCTACCCACTTCTTTGAAAATGGCCGAATGGCCTGTGTGCCGTATGCATTGAAAATATCGACAAACACATGAAGCACGACGGCTAATAGTGTCCATAACCAAAGGTGAAGTAAATTTGCCCCCGGCACAAATGGGAAAATCACAGCCGGAATCAGCAATGACCAGAACATTACAGCCGGAATGGAATGAGTAAATCCTCGGTGATTTCTTATATAAACTGCATTATTTTTTAGTTTTAGCACAGTATCAATGTCTGGTGCTTGGGAGCCGGCAATAGTCGCGATCATCACGGCATGAGCCATGTGTGGATCTGCGCTGACGGCTGGATCTAAAAGCGCAAGTCCCCCAAGAGAAATGCCCATTACTACATGAGTACCAGTGTCCAATTGATTACCTCCTAGTTGTCATGCTTAGGAACAATCATACAAAGTATACGTTTCTCAACAAGACTATGTGCAAAATCACTTTTGCTTTATCCCGATTTAATGTAACATGTTAACGTATCTACAAACAGTATACAACAAATAAGGTTCTTTTCAGAACGTTAGCTCTCGGTTCGATAAGAAGGAGTATAGAGATGAAAGACATTCAAGAAAAGCTGGACCGCAAAGATATTGCGGGTTTTCAGCATGATTTAATTGATTGGTATGAAAAAGAACAACGTACCCTTCCATGGCGTGAAAATCAAGATCCATACCGCGTCTGGGTATCAGAAGTAATGCTCCAGCAAACGAGAGTCGATACGGTCATTCCGTACTTCAACCGGTTTATGGAGCAATTCCCGACGGTGAAAGATCTCGCACTAGCTGATGAAGAAAAAGTCATGAAAGCATGGGAAGGTCTTGGCTACTACTCACGAGTGCGTAATTTACAGGCTGCTGTGAAAGAAGTATATGAATCCTACGAGGGCGTTGTCCCTGATACGAAAGAACAATTTTCAAAGCTGAAAGGTGTAGGTCCGTATACGAGCGGCGCAGTGCTGAGTATCGCCTATAACAAGCCATACCCTGCGGTAGACGGCAACGTGATGAGGGTCATTTCCCGTAGCTTGTCCATATGGGATGATATTGCAAAACCAAAAACGAGAAATATTTTCGAATTTGCGGTTGATCAGCTCATTTCCCGGGAAAAGCCGTCAGAATTCAATCAAGGGCTAATGGAGCTAGGTGCACTTATTTGCACCCCAACCTCTCCTGCATGCCTCATTTGTCCTGTAAACATGCATTGCTCAGCACTTGAGGAAGGCGTTCAGCATGAGCTGCCGGTGAAAAGTAAAAAGAAAAAGCCGACTGCGAAATCAATGGCAGCGGTGGTGTTATTTGATGATGCAGGCCACCTCTATATTCATAAGCGTCCAAGTACAGGTCTGCTTGCGAATTTATGGGAGTTCCCAAACATGGAAACAATGAAGGGAAGAAAAACGGAAAAAGAGCAGCTGATTGATTTCTTAAAAGAGGAAGCGGGTGTACAAGCAGAACTTGGTGATTTAGAAGGCACCATTCAACATGTATTTACCCACCTCATCTGGAATATTTCTGTTTTCTTTGGACGTGTGACCTCTGTATCTGATGACACGATGCTGAAAAAAGTCACAACAGAAGAATTTGAGGCATATGCTTTGCCAGTCTCACATCAAAAAATATGGAAGATGGCACTTGAACAGCCTAGTCATATTTAACCGTTGTACCATGGGTATAATCGGCTTCATTTCGGTGCAGACCCCCGCGGTTTTCAATTTCAGAAATGATTTCTCGATACTTAGATTGCCCTTCTTCGTTTAAATAAGGTAAAATTTGTTGGAAAGCATGATGAAAAAAAGCAAGCTCAGTATCTTTCCATTGATCCTTTGACATCATGCCAAGCTGGCTTAAATCGCGTCCGACATACATGAATGTAACCTCCTAATAGGAACTTTCCTATTAGTGTGAAGCGAATGGACGAAAACTATTCAAATCAGGAGATGAACCATAATGAACAAGCGTAAATGTGCACTAATTACAGGCAGCAGTAGAGGTGTCGGGAAAGAAGTAGCCCTTCGCCTGGCTGAAAAAGGATATGACATTGTCATTAACTATGCAAGAAGCAAAAAAGCAGCACTTGAAACAGCTGAAGAAATTGAAGCGATGGGTGTTAAAACATTAGTTGTCAAAGCCAACGTTGGTCAGCCAGAGAAAATCAAAGACATGTTCCAGCAAATTGACGAAACGTTTGGCCGTTTAGACGTATTTGTGAACAATGCGGCATCTGGCGTTCAGCGCCCAATCATGGATCTTGAAGAAAATCATTGGGACTGGACTATGAATATCAATGCGAAGGCCTTGTTATTCTGCGGACAAGAAGCAGCCAAATTAATGGAGAAAAACGGCGGCGGACATATCGTCAGCATTAGCTCACTAGGCTCTATCCGCTACCTTGAAAACTACACGGTGGTCGGTGTATCTAAAGCAGCACTAGAAGCTTTGACACGCTACTTATCCGTTGAGCTGTCACAAAAAAATATCGTCGTAAATGCCGTATCAGGCGGCGCCATCGATACAGATGCACTCAAGCACTTCCCGAATCGTGAAGAGCTATTAGAAGACGCTAAGAAAAATACACCAGCAGGCCGCATGGTGGAAATTAAAGACATGGTCGACAGTGTAGAATTCCTTGTATCAGGCAAAGCAGATATGATTAGAGGACAGACGATTATCGTCGATGGCGGACGTTCTTTGCTTGTTTAAAAAAATGATGAATAAGATGTACACCTTCTGCACAAATTAATGTGCGTGGAGGTGATAATGATGGATAAACAACAAAACAAAACAAACGCACAACAAGTGAAAAAACAAAACCAAGCTGCTGCACAAGGCGGTCAATATGGCACTGAATTTGCTAGCGAGACTGACGCACAGCACGTAAAAAAATACAACCAAAAAGCTGAGCAAAACAAACAACAAAACAGCTAATCACTGAAACAAAGGGAAGCACTTCATCTACGAATGAAGTGCTTTTCTTTTTGCCTGTCACCACTATCCGACAAAACCTATAAAACCTCTACATAAACAGTCAAAGGACTTCTTCCTTCTTTCAAGAAATGGTATAGATACAAAAAGTCGATACGAATGAAAGGGAGGAGTTAGATGTCTGATTTCGATCAGCTTGTCAGAGAACAAATGCAGCTTATGGATCAGCTGCTCGATGTACAAGGAGAACTCGATCTGTACTTAGAGACAGAAAAACGATTGCTGCAAGGTGAAAAAAAGGAAGAGCGGCATAAGCTTCGTGATCAAATCAAACAGAAACGAGAGGAACTGCAAAAAGTCCAAACACTATTTACAAAACAGACTGAACAAGTCATCAATTCGTATAAACAAATGGAGAAGAGCTCAACCGTGATGTAAAAGAGTGTGCCGTTCAATTGGGTTGAATGGCTTTTTCATTTCATTTTTTAATGATGTAACGGTATAATATAATAGAGACATGTTTAGTTGGGAAATTAGGTCTTTGGACTGTTAGGTTTGTTTGTTATAGAAAGTAGGGGAGAAAATATGGGCTATCCCAAGGAAGGAGAAACCATCCAAATTCAAAGCTATAAACATAATGGCTTGATCCACAGGATTTGGAATGAAACCACCATTCTGAAAGCAACGGAATTGTGTATCATTGGTGCAAACGATCGAACAATGGTGACTGAATCCGATGGCCGAACATGGATGACAAGAGAACCGGCTATTTGCTATTTTCATGCAAAACAATGGTTTAATGTCATTGGGATGCTTCGAGATGATGGGGTGTATTATTACTGCAACATCAGCTCTCCTTTTGCGACAGATGAAGAGGCGATTAAGTATATTGATTACGACTTAGATGTCAAAGTCTTTCCGGACATGACGTATAATATTTTGGATGAGGATGAATATGCAGATCATAAGAGGCAGATGAATTATCCAAAAGAAATCGATAGTATCTTACGAGAGCATCTAAATACATTACTGCATTGGATTCACCAGCGGAAGGGACCGTTTGCTCCAGAATTTGTGGATATGTGGTATGAACGTTTTTTGCGTTATACAAAATAAGTAACAGCAGCTAAAACCTGTTTGGCTTTTCAAAGCCAACAGGTTTTTGACTGCGTACGGATAAGAGGCACTGATAGATTGGGAAGGAGATTTACATGGGGGTCATAAAACGTTACATGGCTTTTGTAACACCGTATAAAAAACAGATTGCATTGACAATGGTGATCGGAATGATTAAGTTCTCGATCCCCTTAACATTGCCTCTGCTTTTAAAGTATGTCATTGATGATGTCATTCAAGGCTCTGGATCGGCTGAAGAAAAAACATCCACTCTCTTTATTATTATGGGAATCATGCTTGTATTATTTTTAGTGATGAGACCGCCTGTTGAGTATTACAGACAATATTATGCGCAGTGGACAGGCAGTAAAGTATTATTTGATATTCGAGAAAAGCTTTTCTCGCACATTCAAAAGCTAAGCCTTCGTTATTACGCCAACACGAGAACAGGGGAAATTATTTCAAGGGTCATCAACGATGTGGAGCAAACAAAGGAATTTGTCATCACAGGGCTTATGAACATTTGGCTTGATTTGATGACCGTCCTGATTGTGATAGCCATTATGTGTACACTGGATCTTAAACTCACCATTGTGTCTGTCATTATTTTTCCGCTGTATGCGTTAGCAGTGAAGTATTTTTACGGACGGCTACGCAAGCTGACAAAAGAGCGGTCGCAGGCACTCGCTGAGGTGCAAGGGCACCTGCATGAGCGAGTACAAGGAATGCCTGTCATTCGCAGCTTTGCGATTGAAGAATACGAACAAGAGAATTTTCACGATGAAAATAAAAATTTCTTAAACAAAGCGATCAATCATACGAATTGGAATGCCAAAACATTCGCCGTCGTCAATACGATCACAGACATTGCGCCGCTGCTCATTATTGCTTTTGCTGGCTATACCGTCATTAACGGGTCGCTTTCAATTGGGACAATGATTGCCTTTGTCGGCTACATTGACCGGATGTACAACCCGATTCGTCGTCTCATTAACTCATCGACGACTTTAACTCAGTCAGTAGCCTCAATGGATCGTATTTTTGAGTTTATTGATGAACCGTATGAAGTAACAGACAAGCCGAATGCAAAAGAAGCCAATCACTTAAAAGGAGAGGTAGAATTTAAAGATGTGTCGTTCCGTTACGAACATACACAGGAAGAGATTCTACACAATATCTCCTTGAAAGTAGAAAAAGGTCAAACTGTTGCGCTTGTAGGAATGAGCGGCGGAGGGAAGTCGACACTCGTCAGCCTAATTCCAAGATTTTATGATGTCACAAGCGGATCACTCGAAATTGACGGCATTGATATTAAAGAGTTCAAGGCAAGAAGCCTGCGTAATCAAGTCGGGATGGTCCTCCAAGATACATTCTTATTCAGTGACACCATTAAAGAAAATATCGCTGTGGGAGACCCGGAAGCATCCTTTGAGAAAATTGTGTCGGCTGCCAAAGCGGCTAATGCCCATGAGTTCATCATGTCTCTTCCTGAAGGATATGACACGAAAGTAGGAGAACGTGGCGTAAAGCTATCAGGCGGTCAAAAACAACGAATTTCAATTGCGAGGGTATTTCTTAAAAATCCACCGCTGCTTATTTTAGACGAAGCGACGTCTGCACTTGATTTAGAAAGTGAACATTACATTCAAGAAGCGATGCAGAAGCTGGCAAAAGATCGCACAACTTTTATTGTTGCGCACCGTTTATCAACGATTACACATGCGGACCTCATTGTGGTCATGGAACAAGGTGAGATTGTGGAAAAAGGAACACATGAGGAATTAATGAACCGAGACAGCCACTATCGCCATCTATTTACCATTCAAACATTAAATTAGTAGAAGCCTATCCGATTCTAGCGGATAGGCTTTTTTATGCTTGTCAAAAACATGACATATTTCCCAGCTTGTCTCAATACAATTTTAAAAAGTATGACGGGGTGGTGAAGATGTGAAAGAACAAGAAGTATTGCTAGATGTCAAACAGCTGTCCATTGCTTTTCAGCAAAAAAAGCAGAGAGTCCCGATCGTCCATGACATCTCATTCTCTATTCAAAAAGGAGAAACCTTAGGTATTGTGGGCGAATCTGGCTGCGGGAAAAGCATCACATCGATGTCTTTAATGGGGCTGAATCACCAAACAGAAACAACAGGTCACATACAATTTGAAGGTCAAAACCTTCTGTCACTTTCGGAGAAACAATGGCGAGAGGTCAGAGGGAATGACATCTCAATGATTTTCCAGGAACCCATGACTTCTCTCAATCCACTCATGACCATCGGCAAGCAAATGACAGAAGCCCTTTTCACACATCAGACTATCAGCCAAAAAGAAGCAAAAGTGAAGGCTGTAGATTTGCTTCAAACGGTAGGCCTGAAACAAGCAGCGTCATTACTCAAAAAATATCCACATGAACTATCGGGTGGCATGCGTCAGCGTGTGATGATTGCGATGGCGATGCTGTGTCACCCAAAGCTCATGATTGCAGATGAACCAACGACTGCACTTGATGTCACCATCCAAGCACAAATTCTTCGTTTGCTCAAAAAGTTAAATGAAGAGATGGACACCGCTATTTTATTTATTACTCATGATTTAGGCGTCGTGCGGCAAATATGCCAGCGTGTCATGATTATGTATGCTGGTCGAATCGTAGAAGAAGGAACCGTTGACCGTATTTTCCAAAAACCTCTCCATCCCTACACGAAAGGTCTTTTCGCCTCTGTTCCATCATTTAAAGAGAAAAAAGAAAAACTCATGTCTATTGCGGGTCATGTACCTAAGCCAGGAGCTATTCGGTCCGGCTGTCAATTTGCACCACGCTGTCCATATCAAATGACGCAATGTCTTGAAAAAGACCCATCTTTACAATCCATTTCACACAATCACCGCGTCGCATGTTTTCTAATGGAAGGAGGAGAAGACACTGAATCACCCACTATTGCAAGTGAATCAACTGACGAAGCGTTATGACACATCGGCATTTTTTTCTAAACACAAACAGACGACTTTGGCTTTAAATCAAGTGTCCTTTCACGTGAAAGAAGGAGAGACGCTCGGCATTGTGGGCGAATCTGGCTGCGGGAAATCAACCCTTGGCAAAAGCTTAATGAGATTAATCGAACCGACTTCTGGCTCAATCCAAATGAAAGGAAAAGAAGTGACGCTTCTGAAAGAACGAGACATGCGTTCCTTCAGAAAAGACATTCAAATGATTTTCCAAGATCCATACGCTTCCTTAAATCCACGAATGAAAATCAAAGACATTTTAGAAGAACCGCTCATTGTTCATAAACATGGAACTAAAGCAGAAAGACAAAAGCGGGTAAAAGAGATGCTGCACATTGTTGGGTTTGACCCATCCTATGGAGATCGTTATGCGCACCAATTCAGCGGCGGCCAGAGGCAGCGTATTGGAATTGCTAGGGCACTGATTACTCATCCAAGTCTTGTGATTGCCGATGAGCCAGTTTCCGCTTTAGATGTATCGGTTCAAGCGCAAATATTGAATTTAATGCTCGAATTGCAAAAGACGCTTTCTCTGACGTATCTGTTTATTTCTCACGATCTAGGCGTTGTCAAGTATATGAGCGACCGAATTGCAGTGATGTACGCTGGCCGTATTGTAGAAATGGGTCCTGCGGAGGACGTATTTCACAAGCCCCTTCATCCTTATACATCGCTTCTTCTGACATCCATTCCACATATGGATCACGTGCTGGAAACGCAGGATGTGTCAGCGGAAGAATCCACCCTGGTGTCAGAAGATGGCTGTCCTTTCTATAAAAGATGTCCAAAAAGGTGGGCGCAATGCTTGCAAGCTGTTCCGCCTTTGTATGAGGAGGAAACAGGCCATGCAGCTGCGTGCTATTTATATCAAAAGGAGGAACACAATGAAGAAGACATGGTTATTCAGTAGTTTCATTTTTGTGCTGGCACTTGCGTTATTTTTAGGGGGCTGTTCATCTTCATCAACATCAGAAGAAAAAGCCACAAAAGACACTCTCGTATTCGGCAGAGGAGGGGACTCTACGTCACTTGATCCGATTACAACAACAGAAGGCGAAACCTTTAAGGTCACAGAGAATATGTTTGAAAAACTTTTGAATTACGGTGAAAAAGACACGACCATCCATCCGGGCCTCGCAACAGAATGGGATGTTGCGAAGGACGGAAAAGCATACACATTCTACTTAAGAGAAGGTGTGAAATTTCACGATGGCACAGACTTTAATGCAGAAGCAGTAAAATTCAACTTTGACCGCTGGATGAATGGAGATGCCGAAAAATTTCCTTACTACGGCATGTTTGGCGGCTATAAAAAAGATAAAGGGCATGTCATTAAAGACATCATCGTCAAAGGAGAGCATGAAATTGAATTTCAACTCAAACGCCCGCAAGCAACATTTCTGAAAAACATCGCCATGTCACCATTTGGTATCGCTAGTCCTGCAGCAGTTGAAAAAAGCGGTGATTCATTTAGAGAAAACCCAGTGGGCACAGGACCATTTAAGTTTAAAGAATGGAAGCAGAACGACCGTATTGTCTTAGAAAAGAACGAAGATTACTGGCAAAAAGATAAACCAAAACTGAAACAAATCATCTTCCGCTCTATTCCTGAAAACTCTGCTCGTTTAAATGCGCTTAAAACAGGCGAAATCGACTTAATGGATGGCGTCAATCCGTCCGATTTAGATGGCATTAAAACAGACAAAGCGCTCCAGTTGATTGAAAGACCATCCATGAACGTAGGTTATATCGGGCTGACAGTGACTAGAAAGCCGCTTGATAACAAGTTGGTTCGTCAGGCACTCAATTATGCAGTTGATAAAGAATCAATCATCGAGTCGTTTTATGGAGGGCTTGCTGAACCAGCAAAAAATCCACTTCCTCCGTCATTAGAAGGCTACAATGACGAGATTGAGCCATATCCATATGATCCGGAAAAAGCAAAAGAACTATTGAAAGAGGCAGGCTTCCCTGACGGTTTTCGCATCAAGCTTTGGGCAATGCCTGTGCCGCGTCCATATATGCCAGACGGGATGAAGGTAGCTGAAGTCATTCAGTCAAACTTTGAAAAAGTTGGTGTCAAAGCCGAAATCGTCACATATGATTGGGCGACTTATTTAGATAAAGCAAGTAAAGGCGAAGCAGATGTGTTCTTATTAGGATGGACAGGGGACAATGGCGATCCTGATAATTTCATCTATACATTATTAGATAAAGACAGTATTGGCGGTAACAACTATACATTCTTCCAAAACGATAAAATGCATGACATCCTCATTGAAGCGCAGACCGATACGGATCAAAAGAAGCGAAATGAATTATATCAAGAAGCTCAAGAAATCATTCATGATGAAGCGCCTTGGATTCCATTAGTCCATTCAATTCCAATGCTCGCCGCATCTAAAGATTTAAAAGGCTACCAGCCGCATCCGACTGGTTCCGAAGCATTGACTGACGTATATTTCGAATAAGCAAATAAGGGAGATCATTCGATCTCCCTTATCCAAACAATGAAAAGGCGGTGAAAGCTGTTTGTTTGCTTATTGTATGAAGCGAGCAGGAATGCTCATTCCAGTACTGATCGGAATGACCTTAGTTGTATTTTCTATTATTCGGTTTATCCCTGGAAATCCGGCGCAGGTCATCTTAGGACAGCGGGCAACGAAAGAAGCAGTAAAGCAATTGACGATTCAGCTTGGTTTAGACCAGCCGTGGTACGTACAATATGGTCACTACATGCTGGGGCTTTTAAAAGGTGATCTAGGGACTTCCATACGAACAGGAGCGGCTATTGCCCAGGAAATGAAGCCTTACTTATTCGCTACATTAGAATTGACTTTCTTCGCTATGTTGCTGGCGATTATTGTCGGTGTGAATGCCGGAATCATTAGTGCGTGGTTTAAACATTCTTTCTTTGATTATGTGGCCATGTTTATTGCTCTCATTGGGGTGTCCATGCCGATTTTCTGGTTAGGCTTAATGGGACAGTGGCTATTCTCGATTGAATTAGGTATTTTGCCGACTACAGGACGAGAAAACGTAAGAAATCCGGTAGAGTCGATCACCTATATTCATACGCTGGACACGCTTTTGCAAGGACGATTTGATCAATTCTTTGACAGCATCAAGCATTTAATTTTACCAAGTACCGCTCTCGCAACGATTCCTGCTGCGATTATTGCAAGGATTACGAGGGCAAGTATGCTGGAAGTTCTTCATTCAGATTTTATTCGAACAGCAAAAGCAAAAGGGGTACGTTCATTTTTCATCATTTATCAGCATGGGCTGAAAAATGCGCTCATTCCGATTTTAACGATTATTGGTCTTCAAACAGGTCTCTTGCTAGGCGGAGCCATTTTAACAGAAACGATCTTTGCTTGGCCGGGAATTGGGCGGTATATTTACGATGCAATTAGCTATCGTGATTATCCTGTCATTCAAACTGGCATTCTTGTTGTTGCGCTCATATTTGTGCTGATCAATTTCATTGTGGATATCTTGTATGCAGTCATTGATCCGAGGATTAAATACTAGAGAAGGGAGAGTGACGACATGGAAGCGCAAAAAGAGCTTCAAGCACCTAAACAAAAGGAAGAACGCTCTCAATCACTGATTCTTGAATCGATGAAACTGTTCTTTCAGCACAAGCTGGCGGTCATTGGCACTGTGATTGTCTTTTTATTTCTTATCCTAGCGATCTTTGCACCGCTCATTGCTCCTTATGGAATCAACGAGCAGTCACTAGGCGAACGATTTAGTGCCCCTTCGGCTGCACATTGGTTTGGTACGGATGATTTTGGGAGAGACATATTTTCTAGAGTCGTGCATGGAGCTCGGATTTCATTATGGGTGGGTTTCTTCTCCGTTCTCGGGTCGGTTATTTTAGGGACATTGCTTGGATTGATGGCAGGTTACGGCGGTAGATTACTGGATGCTGTCATCTCAAGACTATTTGACATTTTACTCGCTTTTCCTAGCATTCTATTAGCGATTGCGATCGTTTCCATCTTAGGACCTTCCTTACAAAATGCACTTATTGCCATAGCAATTATTAATGTCCCGACATTTGGCCGGCTGGTTCGTTCAAAGGTGCTGAGCATTAAGCAAGAAGAATATGTTTTAGCAGCAAAGGCAGTTGGGATGTCACACCGCCGCATCGTTCTTCGTCACATTCTACCAAATAGTATGGTGCCGGTGATCGTTCAAGCGACGCTTGCGATTGGTACAGCCATTATCGAAGCGGCGGCTTTAGGATTTTTAGGATTAGGTGCACAAGCGCCAAGTCCAGAGTGGGGGAAAATGCTTGCAGATGCGAGACCTTATCTCGTACAAGCGCCATGGACTTTATTTTTCCCGGGGATTGCGATCATGCTGACGGTTCTTGGTTTTAACTTGATGGGAGATGGATTAAGGGACACCCTTGATCCTAAAATGAAGAAAATAAAATAAGACCGATTCTAAGAATCGGTCTCAGCGTGTAGGCAAACCCTCGCATTCGTTGTTAGTCCTGCGTGCCGGTGCTCACGAATGTCAGATTCGCTCCGCTCCGGTACTCGTCCTTCCTAGACTGCAAGAGTTTTCAACTACGCTGAAATGAAGACAAATGTCTAAAATAAAGATCATTTTAGACATTTGTTAAATCGAAAAGCCCGATTCTAAGAATCGGGCTTTTGTATTTAAGCTTCTTTTTCTTCTGTCTCAATCTCACTATCTTTTGGGTGATACGTTTGGAAGCTTGTAATCAAAGTATCTAGATGCTCCAATTCATCACGGTATTCAATAATACTCGACATCACATTCAGCATATTGTAATCCAGCAAGTCGTTTTCTTGATTTTGCTGGTGCTGAATAAATGATTTCGTTAATGCTTCAAGACGAAGAGAGCATTCATTCTGAAAATCATCGTCCTGCGGTTTCATTTTTCCAACAAACTTCATCAAGGTACGTTCATGCCAATAAAGCAAATAATCAATCTCATCTGTTAAGCTCTCTCTGAAATGCTCTGGCATCAAATGAATTTCATTTTCTAACTTATGAAGCTTTTTCAGCAAGTACAGCGCTCGATTAGACGTCATGATTGCCTGTCTGAATAAAACAAGCTTTCTAGATTTGACATAAGTTGTTTTCTTTAAATAGCTTCGTTCTTCTTTGTATAGCAAGTAAATGTGATCTAATTTGATCATGCGTTCTTTTATTTGATCGATGTCATCCTTTAAAGTGGAATGATCAGTAGACTGTCTGGAGCTCAGACGGATCCATTTTAAAATCTCCTCCGTATTTTCCATAATGTGATGAACAAGCTTTGTTTCATACTTTGGCGGCAGGAAAATCAAATTCACTAAAAATGAAGAAAGTACGCCTAACACCACAGTTGCTGTTCGAATTAAGGCAAAGGAAAGGAAATGATCCCCTGCACTTTCTAAAATCGCGATGACGGTTACGAGTGCAATCGGAATCGTGTGTTCAATCTTCAGCTTTAAATTAATCGCAATGACCATGACGGCAGTTAAGCCGATGATGACTGGTCCTGTGCCAAAAAGCAGACCGAACGTAATGGCAAGTGCTGCTCCAATAATATTGGCTTGCACTTGATCAACAATCGTTAAAAATGATCGATAAATAGATGGCTGGATAGCAAATACAGCTGCAATTCCCGCGAAGACGGGTGTCGGCAACCCAAGCCATGTTGCCAGGTAAAGCGCGAGTACAATGGCAATACCAGTTTTTAAAATACGGGCTCCAAGTTTCATTGGTTTTGTCCCTGCATTCCTTTCTTTTCGATAATAGATGACCATTTGTCATATATCATAAATATTTTGATGAAACAACTAAGTAATATACAGCGGTCTTCCGAAATATTCAAGTGATTTTTGAAAGTTCATGAAAACATCAAAAGAAGGTATTGAGAAAAAATGTAACAGATTCACTCGCTTTTGACAATCAAGAGCTGGTAAATAAAAAAACAGACGCATGAATTCACGTCTGTTTTTCTCTTCATTATGATTGTTTCAGTTGTTCAAACGCATGATCTACTGCTTTTAGCGTTTCAGAAATATCATTTTCAGTATGTGCAATGGTTAAGAACCACGCTTCATATTTAGAAGGAGCGAGGTTAATACCTTGTGCGAGCATGAATTTAAAGAAACGGGCGAACATTTCGCCATCCGTATTTTCAGCCTGCTCGTAGTTCACAATCGTTTCCTTTGTAAAATAAATGGTGAGAGCACCTTTTAAGCGATTCACTGTAATATCTACTTGATGTTTTTTTGCGTGGGCTAAAATTCCCTCTTCTAACATTGCCCCGAGCTGATCCAGACGTTCGTAGACTCCGTCTTCTTTTAACACTTCCAAGCATGCAATACCAGAAAGGATGGAGGCGGGATTACCTGCCATCGTACCAGCTTGGTAGGCTGGTCCAAGCGGGGCGACTTGCTCCATAATTTCTTTTTTGCCGCCGTAAGCGCCAATTGGAAGACCGCCGCCGATAATTTTACCTAATGCAGTGAGGTCAGGTTTTACTTGAAGCAAGTCCTGTGCACCACCATACATAAAGCGGAAAGCTGTAATGACTTCATCATAGATGACTAGAGCCCCTTTTTCATGAGTCAGGTCATTAACCTGCTGCAGGAAACCGTCTTTAGGCTCTACGATGCCAAAGTTCCCGACAATTGGCTCAACAAGAACAGCTGCTACTTCATCACCCCAGCGGTCTAATGCTTCTTTGTAGCTGTCTATATCGTTGAATGGAACGGTAATGACTTCATTGGCAATACTTTTAGGCACGCCCGCTGAATCTGGTGTTCCTAAAGTGGAAGGTCCAGAGCCGGCCGCAACTAGCACAAGATCAGAATGACCGTGGTAACATCCGGCAAACTTAATGATCTTTGTTCTGCCTGTATAAGCGCGAGCGACACGAATTGTCGTCATCACAGCTTCTGTACCTGAATTGACAAAACGAACTTTATCCAAAGCAGGCATCGCTTCCTTCAGCATCTTAGCAAAAGTGACTTCATGCTTCGTTGGTGTTCCGTAAAGGACACCTGTCTCTGCTGCTTTCGTGATGGCTTTTGTAATATGAGGATGAGCATGTCCCGTAATAATTGGACCGTATGCTGCCAAATAGTCGATATAACGGTTTCCGTCAACATCCCAAAAATAAGCGCCTTCGCCTTTTTCCATTGCAACAGGTGACCCGCCGCCTACTGCTTTATATGAACGAGATGGGCTGTTAACCCCTCCAACAATATGCTCCAGCGCCTCTTGATGTAATTTTTCTGATTCGGTGAATTTCATAAATAGCCTCCTATCTCAACGTATCACGTCGTCTATCATTATTTTAACATGCCGATGCAAGCGTCCTTAGTTGAATATCTTCTCGAAATTGGATAGGCTAATGAAAAAATAGGTTGGAGGGATTGTATCATGACAATCGAAGTGGGGCAGCAAGTACCTGATATTGAATTACTTGGTGATAATGGAGAGAAAGTAAAGCTCTCTGATTTTAAAGGGAAACACATTGTCCTTTATTTTTATCCAAAAGATATGACGCCGGGGTGCACAACGGAAGCCTGTGATTTCCGTGACCGCCATCAAAGCTTTGCCGAATTAGATGCTGTCATCATCGGCGTAAGCCCAGACGGTCAAGACAAGCACCAAAAGTTTAAAGAAAAACATGACTTACCTTTCCTGCTTCTTGTAGATGACGAACAAAAATTGTCTGAAGCTTTCGGTGTATGGAAGCTGAAAAAGAACTTTGGTAAGGAATACATGGGGATTGAACGCTCAACGTTTCTTATTAATAAAGAAGGAAAGCTTGTGAAAGAGTGGCGTAAAGTAAAGGTGAAAGATCATGTGGAAGAAGCGCTTGAGGAACTGAAAGCTCACGCTTAATATGTTGACGAGATGAGATCGGCAGTCGTGCCGGTCTTTTTTGTATAGAAGAATAGGTAAAAAAGAGGATTGTAATTGACAAAGTTTCGGCTCTGGGGGTACACTATTTATAAAGATTATAATATAAGAATATTTTTGAAAAGAGAGGTGCATGATGAAATGGCTGCTCACGAACTAAAAGATGCTTTAGACGCTCTAAAAGAAACCGGTGTTCGAATTACTCCGCAGCGCCATGCCATCTTGGAGTTTCTCGTAAATTCTATGACACACCCAACCGCGGACGATATATATAAGGCACTTGAAGGAAAATTTCCTAATATGAGTGTAGCAACGGTTTACAACAATTTACGAGTCTTCCGGGAATCTGGATTAGTAAAAGAATTAACGTATGGGGATTCCTCAAGCCGATTTGATTTTGCGACATCTGACCATTACCATGCGATTTGTGAAAATTGCGGAAAGATCGTTGACTTTCACTATCCTGGCCTTGATGAAGTAGAACAGCTTGCATCCCATGTGACAGGTTTTACAGTAAGTCATCATCGCTTGGAGATCTATGGCACTTGTCAAGAATGTGCAAAAAAAGAAAATCATTAATGAAAAAGCTGACCAGTTGAATGGTCAGCTTATTTTTATGACTTTTTTCGATTGTAGGATTCATCAAACTCTTTACCCTCTAATGCTGGATCAAGTGTAAGCGGTTCTCGGCAATGCATGCACATATCCACTCGTCCGAGCACCTTTGTTTCCTTCTCACAGCCTGGACAAATTACTCGTACAGCCTTTGTAGAAAGCATACCGATCCAAAAGTAAACGGCTGTACTCAATCCAATCGATAACACGCCGAGTAGCATAAAGAAGGTCGACAGCCAGACCGATTCCTTGAAGAACACACCGATATACATGATCAAAAAACCAACAAAAACCAAACTAAGTGCAAATGTTCTGATTTTATTAATCTTACTGGAGTATTTCGCCATCCCTAGTCCCCCTTATCTCCAATATAGCACATTTTACCTTTCTGTTTGAATTAGTTATAGAGTTTTGTGAATAAATTGCTTATAATGATTCAATGATCTTTTTTCATGTATTGAAGGAATTTTGATTCTATGAGGAGAAATACATAGCATTAGAGAAGAACCTTACACCCGAGTATTGGAGGAATCACTATGGAAAATCTTCTCCGTCCTATTTATCAAGAGAGAGCAAGTCATCCAGATACATTAGCTGTGATTATAGTAGAAAGAAGACATAAAGTATCTTCTGAGACGGATAACTTTGATGCAGCGCTTCTAGTCATCGTAAAGGATGCGGAAGAACCGTTATTTATTAAGCACTATGAATCCGGTCACCAAACAGCTTCTTTAAATGTTGTCACAGATGATCAGTTGAAGGAATGGATTACCTTAGGTACCAACAGACGGATTATTGATTGGATTTTAAACGGAAAAGTCCTGTTTGATCGAAATGAATATATTTTCAACTTGATTGATGAACTGAGTACGTTCCCGTTTTCTAACCGCAAGCTCAAAATTGGTTTAGAATATGGCAAGCTCATTCGCAGATATATAGAAGGAAAAGCATTTTTTGAATCAAATCAATTCCTCGATGCATATAATTCCATTGTGCATGCCCTGCATCATCTGGCGCGTATTGAAGTGATTGATAAAGGCTTCCACCCAGAAGTGACCGTTTGGAACCAAGTACGTCATATGGAGCCGGAAGTATATAAACTTTATTCAGAGCTGATTGAAAGCCACGAAAGTCTTCATAAGCGGTTAGAACTTTTATTCCTAGCGAATGATTTCTTGATCCATTCAAAAGCAGAAATTGGTGCGGCTCATTTGCGTCAAGTCATGGAACAGCAGGAAATTTGGCTGTTTGGCGAGCTTCTTGCACATCCTGATCTCAAGCATTTCACACCTGATCTTAGTGTGATGATTGATTTCTTTGTGGAAAAAGGAATTGTGCTAGTAGAGCCAATTGAGACGAAGGGGCAAAAAATCTATCACCGAGGATATTTTGTTAAAAAAGATATTGACGCATGAATATTATGATGGTATATTATTAAACGTCGCTAATGAGCAACCGAGTTGCTTTGAAAGAAAAGCGGACAAAAAGAAATTCAAAAAAACACTTGACGCACACGGTGCTCAAATGTTATATTAAGAAAGTCGCCTCTGAGCGACAATGAAGATGATCTTTGAAAACTAAACAAGACAAAACGTACCTGTTAATTCGAGTTTTTATAAAAAAATCCTATGATACATCATAGGTAGTCAGTCAGACTGACGAGGCAGGAAATGATCACATGCTAAGTTCGCTACATCGTGTAGCAACGCATGTGTGATATGCATCCTGCATACCTCGGAGAGTTTGATCCTGGCTCAGGACGAACGCTGGCGGCGTGCCTAATACATGCAAGTCGAGCGGACAGAAGGGAGCTTGCTCCCGGATGTTAGCGGCGGACGGGTGAGTAACACGTGGGTAACCTGCCTGTAAGACTGGGATAACTCCGGGAAACCGGAGCTAATACCGGATAGTTCCTTGAACCGCATGGTTCAAGGATGAAAGACGGTTTCGGCTGTCACTTACAGATGGACCCGCGGCGCATTAGCTAGTTGGTGAGGTAACGGCTCACCAAGGCGACGATGCGTAGCCGACCTGAGAGGGTGATCGGCCACACTGGGACTGAGACACGGCCCAGACTCCTACGGGAGGCAGCAGTAGGGAATCTTCCGCAATGGACGAAAGTCTGACGGAGCAACGCCGCGTGAGTGATGAAGGTTTTCGGATCGTAAAGCTCTGTTGTTAGGGAAGAACAAGTGCAAGAGTAACTGCTTGCACCTTGACGGTACCTAACCAGAAAGCCACGGCTAACTACGTGCCAGCAGCCGCGGTAATACGTAGGTGGCAAGCGTTGTCCGGAATTATTGGGCGTAAAGGGCTCGCAGGCGGTTTCTTAAGTCTGATGTGAAAGCCCCCGGCTCAACCGGGGAGGGTCATTGGAAACTGGGAAACTTGAGTGCAGAAGAGGAGAGTGGAATTCCACGTGTAGCGGTGAAATGCGTAGAGATGTGGAGGAACACCAGTGGCGAAGGCGACTCTCTGGTCTGTAACTGACGCTGAGGAGCGAAAGCGTGGGGAGCGAACAGGATTAGATACCCTGGTAGTCCACGCCGTAAACGATGAGTGCTAAGTGTTAGGGGGTTTCCGCCCCTTAGTGCTGCAGCTAACGCATTAAGCACTCCGCCTGGGGAGTACGGTCGCAAGACTGAAACTCAAAGGAATTGACGGGGGCCCGCACAAGCGGTGGAGCATGTGGTTTAATTCGAAGCAACGCGAAGAACCTTACCAGGTCTTGACATCCTCTGACAACCCTAGAGATAGGGCTTTCCCTTCGGGGACAGAGTGACAGGTGGTGCATGGTTGTCGTCAGCTCGTGTCGTGAGATGTTGGGTTAAGTCCCGCAACGAGCGCAACCCTTGATCTTAGTTGCCAGCATTTAGTTGGGCACTCTAAGGTGACTGCCGGTGACAAACCGGAGGAAGGTGGGGATGACGTCAAATCATCATGCCCCTTATGACCTGGGCTACACACGTGCTACAATGGACAGAACAAAGGGCTGCGAGACCGCAAGGTTTAGCCAATCCCACAAATCTGTTCTCAGTTCGGATCGCAGTCTGCAACTCGACTGCGTGAAGCTGGAATCGCTAGTAATCGCGGATCAGCATGCCGCGGTGAATACGTTCCCG